>NZ_JBEOSI010000015.1:12077-177424 GCF_040302845.1 Streptomyces sp. NPDC096323 | reverse complement strand
CCGCATACTGGATGTATTCGGGCGTTTCGACAACGCGGCGAGGTGCCGTAGCTGTCGTCGCGCGCCCGCCAGGAATTGCGGGACAGCCCTTAGGGGCGGATCACCTCTCCGCGGAGGCCAGACGGGAACGACGTATGCCGTACGCGGCGTAGAACACGAGGCCGACAGCCATCCAGGCACCGAACACGATCCAGGTGTCCACGTCGAGTGTGTACATGCTGTAGGCGCAGAAGAGGAAGCCCAGAACGGGGAAGAGCGGACCGAAGGGCACCTTGAACGTGCGGTCCATCTCGGGCCGTTTGTGGCGCAGCATGACCACGGCGATGTTGACCAGGGCGAACGCGAAGAGCGTACCGATACTGGTCGCGCTGACGAGCTTGCCGAGCGGGATGGCCGCCGCGAGGACACCGCAGAAGAGCGAGACGATCACCGTGTTGACACGAGGCGTTCCGGACTTGGGGTGCACCTTGCCGAAGACCTTGGGTACGAGGCCGTCGCGGGACATCGCGAAGAGGATGCGGGTCTGGCCGTAGAGCACCGTCAGGACCACGCTCGCGATGGAGATGACCGCGCCGCCCGCGAGCAGGGTGCCCCAGAAGCCCTGTCCGGTGACATCGTTCATGATCGCGGTCAGGGTCGCCTCGGAGCCCGCGAACTTCCTCCAGTCCCACGCGCCGACCGCCACGGCGGCGACGAGCACGTACAGCACGGTGACGATGACCAGGGAGAGCATGATCGCTCGCGGAAGGTCGCGCTTGGGGTTCTTGGCCTCCTCGCCGGCGGTGGAGGCGGCGTCGAATCCGATGTAGGAGAAGAAGAGGATGGCGCCCGCGGCACCCACGCTTCCGATACCGAGCGGCATGAAGTCGCTGTAGTTGCCCGACTTGAAGCCCATGAAGCCGATCGCGCAGAAGAGGACGAGCGAGGCGATTTTCACGAGCACCATGATCGTGTTGGCGCGAGCGGACTCCTTGGCCCCGCCCAGCAGGAACATCATGGCGAGCAGGACGACGATCAGAGCGGGGAGGTTGAATATGCCGCCGTCGCCGGGGGGTGCGCTGAGCGCCGTGGGGAGGGTGACGCCGAGCGTTCCGTCGAGCAGTTGGTTGAGGTAGTCACCCCAGCCCACCGCGACGGCCGCGACGGACACGCCGTACTCCAGGAGCAGACACCAGCCGCAGACCCATGCGACGAGTTCACCCATCGTTGCGTAAGCATACGAGTAGGAGGATCCGGCCACCGGAATGGTGCCGGCGAGTTCGGCGTACGAGAGGGCCGAGAAGAGCGCCGTGAGTCCGGCGAACACGAAGGCGAGCGTGACGGCAGGGCCGGCCTTGGGAACGGATTCGCCGAGGACCACGAAGATTCCGGTGCCGAGCGTGGCACCGATGCTGATCATGGTCAGCTGCCACATGGAGAGCGAGCGGCGGAGGCTGCCGCCCTCACCCTGTCCACCCTCGGCGACCAGGCGTTCCACCGGCTTGCGCCGGGTGAGGGCGGAGAGCACGGATGACTTCGGCGTGGGCGCCGTCGTATCGGGCGCGACTGTGCCTTGGTCCAGCACTGGGGGACTCCTTCATCGCTGCGGGTCAGTGGACGGGACCTGCGGCGGTGACACGGGCGTCACGAGAGAGACCCGAGGGGGATGGGGA
The DNA here is from genome assembly GCF_040302845.1 of Streptomyces sp. NPDC096323. Taxonomy (NCBI): domain Bacteria; kingdom Bacillati; phylum Actinomycetota; class Actinomycetes; order Kitasatosporales; family Streptomycetaceae; genus Streptomyces; species Streptomyces sp. NPDC096323. The sequence continues at coordinate 175,772 of NZ_JBEOSI010000015.1, read as the reverse complement.
ACCGCCGAGCAGACGGTCGCCGCCACTCCTGGTACGAGGCATGAGCCTAGGCCCCTGAGTTCGCGCTCGTAATGAAGGGTTGTTGCGCATCGGCGGATGATCATTGCGCATTTCCGGTACCGGCGGGGAAACATTGTCCCGCACCGCATGAATCGACACATCGGGGTGTCCGGGGTGTACGGGCTCCGCACGTGGGCAGGCGCTCCTTATGTCGGCTGACGCACTCGGTGGGTCAGCCGGCGCCGTCACGGTCGGAGGCGTCCATGAGCCGACCGCCCCCTGGGGGCTTGCACGTGCGGCCCGGTCCGAGATCGGAACCCCAGGTTCCGGCCGCCCGGCGTTGCTGGAGTCCCGGGCCGTTGCACGCGCCCCGGTGCGGCTTCGTGGTGGTGGACCCCGGGTTCGCCGAGCAGTCGGCTTCCGCGGCCGCTGATCACGGAGCCGTTGTTCATGGCGGGGACGTGGTTCGCAGCTGGTAGCCGTCGACGGACTGGATCGTGTCGCCGCCGGTGCCCGGGTTCACGGAGTGCGGGTCGCCGACGATCCCGTTTCGTGACGGCGCGCGACATACAGGCGGTGGCCCCCGGCAGGCGGGCGGCACACGGTTCGAAGGAGGAACACCATGTCCGGATTGGTTACGCGCATCAAGCAGTTCTCCCGCACCCCGCGGGGACGCCGAGCGATCGCGAGCGCCCGCCGCGCCGCCGCGGACCCGCGCAGGCGCTCCCAGGCCCGCGGCCTCATCGGTCGGTTGCGCGGGCGCCGGTGACGGGGCGATCGGGAGGGCAGGCGGATGGTCAAGGGAGGACTGACACGCTGGGAACGGACCCTGGAGCGCTGGGAAAGCGCTCTGGTCCCCAGGACCCATCAAGACGAGCCCGTCGAACTCCTCGACGCGCTGCGGCGGGAGTGCGATTCCCGGGCCGTCGTGTGCAGCGAGAGCAGAGTGGTCGTGCCCAACGCCTACGAGGTGGAACTGGACGCCCGCGTGCACGAGGAGTTGGTGCGGCAGACCGGCGGCGACGTGGGAGAGGCCCTGACCGACGACCTGGCACGGCACGGCGAGCGCATGGGATACGAGTGGGTGGGGCCGCTCACCCTGCGTGTCAGTCCCACCGATCGCCCGTCCGGTGATCCCTACCGGGTGAGCAGCACCCCCATGCCGCACGTGCGTGCGGACGCCTTCCCGGCGGAAAGCTGATCCTCGCGGTGGGTCCGGCCGTTACCCGATGTGGGCCGCAGAAGTCGGACCTGGCGCGTCGCGGCAACCGGACAGCCTGAGTTGTCCTAACGGCATTTGGTGGACACGAACGTCGACAACGCGGACCGGCAGGTGCGGCTGAGCTTCCTTGGTTGACCAGGCTCGGTCCCAGACGTCGTGCCGCCGAGTCTCCCTACCTGCGTGCGCGAACGGAGGGAGACTTGAGGCGCCACGCACCCGGTGACCCGCCCGAAGCCGGGCCCATGGTTCCGCGATGAGAGGGGCCCTTACGACGGTCTCGTCGCGGCCGCCGTGGACCGCAGGGGTGCCGCCCGGTCCGCGAACACCCCGGGCGTCACGCGCGTGCCGCCGTCTGCGGCACCCGGAGATCCGCGACGTGGTGCCCGAGGGTGCAGACGAAGACCGCCCCGCCCCCAGCGGCGCGTCCACACCACGGGGAACTCGACGGGCCCGCCCCAGGGGTCGGCCGGGCCCGGCGTGAGCACGGACGTGGCCACGACGGTGTTCAGGGAGTCCGTGAGCACCCAGTAGTGCTCGGTCTCCACGTCGTAGTCCGCGATGCCGTCGGTGATCCCGCCGTCCCGGTCCGGCGCTGCGGCGACCCGCACGGTGAACTCCTGGAAGCCGTCCGGATGCCACAGGACGCGCCCTCCGACCGCACCACTCGGGCCGCCCTGACCTATCTGCGCGCCTCCCGCCATGCTTCCGTCGTCAACGTCTGTTCCATCGCCGCCACCGCCGGACTTCCCCAGCGTGCCCTGTACTTCGCCAGCAAAGGAGCCGTGCTGTCCCTCACCCCGGCACCCCGGCCATGTTCGCCGACCACATCCGCGAGGGCATCCGCTTCAACTGCGTCAACCCCGGCACCGTGGACACCCCCTGGGTCTCGCGCCTTTGCGACGCGGCCGACGCCCCCGGTGCCGAGCGCGCCGCTCTCCATGCCCGTCAGCCGCACGGCCGACTCGTCACCGCCGATGAGGTCGCTACCGCCATCACCCACCGGCCGGCCCGCTCGCGGGCTCGACCCTGGTTCCGCCCTGGCCGTCGACGGCGGCATGGCGGGCCTGCGTCTGCGCCCCGCCTCGGACGACTGACCACAGTCTCTGCCACAGACCGAGTCCAGCCTCGTCCGGAACGTGCGCATCACCGACGGGCGAAGCTGACGGCGCACACCTCAGTGGCGCACGCCCACGCTCATCCCCGACCGGACGGCAGCGGAGGCTTGCACCTCACGTCAATGTCAGGTTCTAGGGTGACGAGCGTCGGACGAACACGTCTTTCCGGCTCGTCGAAGTAAGGCAGACCATTATGCGCGCAGCCCGGTTCCACGAATACGGCGGAGCAGAGAGCCTCGTGATCGAGCAGGCCCCCGACCCCCACCCCGGACGCGGTGAGATCCGTATCCGCGTCGCGGCGGCCAGTGTCAACCCCATCGACTGGAAGCTGCGCGCCGGCGCCCTGCATCAGCTGATTCCCCTGGAGCTGCCCGCCATTCCCGGGCGCGACGGCGCCGGTGTGGTCGACGAGATCGGCGACGGGGTGCAGGGAGTGAGCATCGGCGACCGTGTCTTCGGACTGGGCGGTGTCACCGGGGCGACCGCGGAGCTGCTCATCCTCTCGGCCTGGGCGCACACCCCCGCCACATGGAGCGACGAGCAGGCCGCTGGTGCAGGTCTCGCGTCAGTGACCGCGATGGGTGGACTGAACGTGCTCGGCGCCCTCGCGGGGCGCACCCTTCTCGTCGAGGGCGCCGCCGGAGGCGTGGGCAGCGCGGCGGTGGAGATCGCGGTAGCGCAAGGTGCCAATGTGATCGGGACAGCCAGTGAACGCAACCACGAGTTCCTCACCGCACTGGGCGCCGTTCCCACCACCTACGGCCCCGGCCTCGCTCAGCGCCTCACCACCCTCGCTCCGCACGGCGTCGACATCGTGCTCGACACCGCGGCCTCCGGCTCCCTGGACGACCTCGTCGCGATCACGGGTGACCCGAAGCGCGTCGCGACGGTCGCCGACCACGCGGGCGGGCAGCGCCTGGGCACGCATGTGGTCAATGCGGAGAACGATTCCGCTCTCCTTTCCGCGGCCGCGGACCTGGGCGGGCAAGGCCGTTACACACCACGCATCGATCGGACCTACTCCCTGGAGCGGATCGCGGACGCCCACGCGCACGCCGAGCGCGGACGGACCCGCGGAAAGATCGTGATCTCCATCTGAACGGGCCGATCCGTATCGGAACAGGCCCACGAGGTGGGTAACTCGCAACATGCGGGCCTGCGGGGCGGACCGTGTCTGATACATACCCCAGTTCTGCGAGGTATGGGACGGGGCATAGGTGTCGGTGGGGAACTGAGGGAGGCTGCTGGTCAGTAGCGGGGCGGTCTGCAGGCGTCATTCACGGCGACCGGGGGCCTGGCGGCTGTGCGGCCGCCGGGTGGCCCCGACCGCCGCCGCAGCGGTGGCGTGGCGCGGCACGGGCCTGGGATCCAGGCGCTGCCAGCAGCTGCGGGTCCTATCGGCATACCCTCAGCCCCTTGGGTATTGCGCAAGTCTCAACAGCCGCACTTGCCAGTAGGGACCAGCACTCAGCACATCAAGAACTCTGCACGTTCCTTCGTGCGCGGCTCTGCGCGTTCACGTGAACGCCGACAGCGTGCCTTGATCGGTACCGGGAGCCGCGGTCCCGAACGGACCGATCCCCATTGATCCTCGGCAAGCGGCCTGCCCCTGTTCGGGCACCGCGCGATGGTCATTCCACCGTCCGCCCGGCAGCACGCCGCGGGCACGGTGGCTCGTTCACCCGGACCGGACGACGTGGGCGGCTACACGGTGATCCGCCGGGCATCCACCTCGATCTCGATCTTCATGCGGGGATCGGCGAGGCCGCACATGAGCATGGTGGCGGCCGGCCGGACCTCTCCGAAGGCGCGCCGCAGTACCGGCCAGCAGGGCTCGAAGTCGGCACGGTCGGGCAGCAGATAGCGCACCCGCACCACGTCGGCGAAGGTGCACTTCGCTTCGGTCAGGGCGGCCTCGATGTTGCGCAGGCACTGCTCGGCCTGCTCCACCACGTCGTCTGGGATCGCCATGGTGGTGTAGTCGAATCCGGTCGTCCCGGATACATGAACCCAGTCGCCGTCGACCACGGCGCGGGCGTAGCCGATCTGTTCCTCGAACGTCGAGCCGCTGAGGATGGAACGTCGCTCTGTCATGCGCCGAACGCTAAATGGCCAGCATTGATACGTCTCATACTCTTGCAGGCACGGGGTGACATCTCTCTGCGTATGGACCGCCCTGAACTTCCCCTTCCGTAACTGCACGCCTTCGTCGTGCTCGCCGAGGAACTCCACTTCGGCCGTGCCGCCACCCGCCTGGGCATCGCCCAGCCGCCCCTGAGCCAGCAGATCCGCCGCCTGGAAGACAAGGTCGGACATGCGCTCTTCAGCCGCGACCCCGGGCGCATCGGCCTCACCCCGGCGGGCCGGGAGCTCCTCCCCGCCGCCCGGCATGCCCTCGCCGGCCTCGCAGCCGGCCTGACCGCAGCCCGAGAAGCCGGCAGCGGCAGGGCCGGCCGCCTGCGGATCGGCTTCGCCGCCTCCCTTGCCCTCACCGTCCTGCCCGGCCTGCTGCGAACCTTCCGGGAACGATTCCCCGCTGTGGACCTGGACATCCAGGAGATGACCACCACGCCGCAACTGGCCGCTCTGCGCGAAAGAACGATCGACATCGGCCTGTTGCGCGAACCGCCTGCCCATGACGCGGAACTCGGATTCGAGACCGTGCTGACCGAACCGTTCGTGGCCGTCCTGCCCTCCTCGCACCGACTCGCGGCACAACGAGCCGTGCGAGTCGAGCAGTTGGCCGACTGCCCCTTCGTGCTCCTGCCTCGTGCCGTCGGCCCGCCGCTGTATGACCAGATCACCGACTTGTGCACCGCCGCGGGCTTCACGCCCCACGTGTCTCAGCACCCCGTGGAATGGCAGACCGTCTGCGCCCTGGTAGAAACCGGGCTGGGCGTGTCACTGGCCCCGGACAGCATCCGCCGCATCCGCCTCAAGGGCGTGGCCTTCCGTGGGATCGAGCCCGGCACCGCGCGCACACGAGTCGCCGTCGCCTGGCGCAAGAACGACGCGAACCCCCTGGTCCCACGCCTCCTGGCAGCTCTCACTCAACATCCGCCGCACAGGCCGGGCCCGGGCCCTGCTTCAGCGCCGTGAGGATGGCCAACGGCGTGGCCGCTGCCCATGCCTGCGGGGAACAGGAGTGGGGATAGGGCACCGGGCGCGGGTGGTCGGTACGGCCGTAGCCCGCCAGCACCTCCGGAAGCCGGTCCCCGTGGTGCACCGCCGCGTCCAGCAGGCCCAGCGCGAGCGAGCGGGCCTCATCCGCCAGTCCGCAGCGGGCGAGTCCCAGCGCGATCACGGCGTTGTCGTGCGGCCAGCAGCTGCCGCGGTGGTACGACAGCGGGTGATAGCCGGGCTGCCCGGAGGCCAGGGTGCGGATGGCCCAGCCGGAGAAGAAGTCGGGTTCCAGCAGACGCCGGCCCACCCGGTGGGCATGAGCCCGGTCGAGGATCCCCGACCACAGCAGGTGTCCCGCGTCGGAGGCGAGGGAGTCGACCTGTCGTCCGTGGCCGTCCAGCGCGAGCGCGGGGAAGCCGGGGCCCGGCATCCAGAAGTCCCGCAGGAAGCGGTCCCGCAACGCGGCGGCGGCCGTGGCCAGTTCGTCGGCCCAGTCGGCGTCACCCCAGACCGTGCGGGCCAGCCGGGCGGTCCGGATCAGCGCGTCGTACGCGTACCCCTGGGCCTCGGCCACCGCGATCGGACCTTCGGCCTGGGTGCCGTCCAGGAAGCAGATCGCTCCGGCGGAGTCCTTCCAGTTCTGGTTGACCAGCCCTCCGGCATCGGGCGTGTAGACCAGATATCCGCCGTCGTCCAGGCCGCCGTCCCGGAACATCCACGCGACGGCCGCGCGGGCCTGCGGTTCCAGCCGTGCGGCGAGGGTGGCGTCGCCGGTGGTCCGGGTGTAGCTGTCCAGGAGCACCAGGAACAGGGGGGTCGCGTCCACCGAACCGTAGTAACAGCCGTACGGCACCTGGCGGAAGTGGGCCAGTTCACCGTGCCGGATCTCATGGACGATACGGCCCGGCTGCTCACCGCGGTACGCGTCGTACTGTCTGCCCTGCGTCGCCGCGAGCGCGCCGAGTGTGCCCGCCGCGAGCTCGGGCCGGTAGGGGAGCGCGAAGAGGGAGGTGAGCAGGGAGTCACGGCCGAAGAGCGTGAGGAACCAGGGCACTCCGGCGCCCGGGACCGTCAGATCCTCTCCGCCCGGCCCGACGGCCGGCACTCGCAGCCCCGCGAGGTCGCGCAGCCCCTGGGCGCACGCGGCCGCCAGTCCCGACGGTGCGTTTTCCGGCATGGGCAGGGGTTCGTCACCGACGAAGGCCGCGATGCGGGCCGCACGGTCCGCGGCCGCCTGTGACGGCACGACTGCTGATCCCGTGCCGACGGGTGCGCCGTGTGGCAGCGCCCTGACCGTCAGCAGGATCTCCGCCGTGCCGTGCGCGGGCAGTTCCAGCTGCCATTCCAGCCGGTGGGCGGTCTCCTGCCCCTCGACCGGTCCGGCCGCCGACGGTGGCGGCACCGCCGATACCGTCGTACGGGAGAGCCAGTCACCGCGCGAGTAGGCGAAACCGACTCCGTCGGGCCGGAGCAGAGCAGTGCGACGGGCACCGTCCTTGTCGTACCGCCGCCCGTCGGAGCGCAGTTCGAACTGGTCGGCGAAGTCGCAGTCCACACTCAGGCCGACGCTTGCGGTGGTGGCCTCGGTACGGTTGCTGACGAGCAGCAGCCGCTCCGTGAAAGCGCCGGAGGCGAGGGCTTGTTCGCGGAAGACGGTGTACGCGGGAGGCTCGTCGCGCGTGCCCGGTGGGGTCAGCACGCAGCGTGCGGAGTCCTCGCCCGCCGACGGGACGAGCACGCCCGGCGCGGCGCCGCCGACGGTCAGGGACCACAGGCTCAGATGGCGCGCGTCACGCAGGAACAGCCCGTCGGGTGAGGTGCCATGGCTGCCGGTGATGCCGCCGTCCGCCCCGACGACGGCGAACGCGCCGTCATGAACCAGCGTGGTCACGCCTGCTGTGCCGGTCATGCCCGTACCCCGATCGACAGGCCGTCCCTGGGGGAGGGATCCTCCTCGGACCGGGCGGCGGCCAGCAGGTCGAGGGTGAGGGCAGCTGTCCACCCGAAGTCCCGGGCGCCCCGGGGCTGCCCTGTGAACGGGTCCACGTACTCGGCGAAGCCGCCGGCCTGTGCGGCCGCCAGCATCGAGGCGCGCAGCCGGTCCGCCGCGTCCGTTCGCCCGTATTGCCGCAGGCCGCGCTCCAGCAGCCAGTTGGTGTTGAACCACGCCGGTCCGCGCCAGTAGCGGGACGTATCGAAGGCCTGGCCGGTGACATCGTACGAGGGTGCCATCGGGAGCCTGCCGAGCTGGAAGGCGTCCCCCGCGGTCGTGGCGGCCAGTGCCTCCACCACTTCCGCGGGGAGCCCCGGAACGATGAGCGGGATGATCCCGGCGACACTGCGTTCGGCTATGAGGTGACCGCCGACGAGGTCGCGGCTGAGGAACATCCCCTCGGCGGGCGACCACAACCGCTCAACCAGCGCCCCGGTCAGGCGTGTTGCCCGCTCCATGTGCGGCCCGGGGTCACCGCCTGTCTCGGCGGCGATCCGGGCGAGTGCGTGCTCGGAGACGATGAGCAGCGCGTTGACGCAGGGATCCTCGACGGCGAAGGCGTGGTCGGCGCCCCTGTCCGCGTACCCGCCGTCGCGATAGTCGGCGGCGAGGCGGACGTAGCGCCCGTAGTCCAGGTCGGTCGGGCGCTCGGCGGACTGCCCGTGATCGAGGTCGGCGCGCCGGTAGGAGCCGGGGGCGGCCGGGGCGATGCGCTCCAGGGGGCCGTCCCAGCACGGACTGTTGTCCATCCCGGGTTCCCACGGGTGCACCATCGCCGCAAGGCCGCCGCCGCCCAGATCGCGCGGGCCCGTGAGGTAGTCGTGCCAGGCCGCGAGGCGGCCGTACACCCGGGGCAGGAAGCCGCGGCGGCGCGAGGTCTCGGGGTCGGCGCAGTGCACCAGCCAGGCGGCGAGCGCGTGCACCGGCGGCTGCACGATCCCGGAGGTCTCGATTCCCGCCGGGGCACCGGCCACCGCGCCGGCGCGGGAGGAGCGCCAGAAGTCGGGGCTGGGGAAGTAGGCGTCGAGGGGCACCGCAGGACTGAACACGATGTGCGGGACCCGCCCGTCGGACCACTGGGCGCCGAGCAGCGTCTCCAACTCGCGCTGGGCGCGCCGCACCGAGAGGTGGCGCAGGCCGATGGCTATGAACGCCGAGTCCCAGCTCCACTGGTGCGGATACAGACCGCGGGAGGGGACCGTCGAACCACCCGTCCAGTTCGCCAGCAGGACCCGCGCCGCGCCGCGCCGAAGGGTCAGGGCATCGACGGCGGCGGGCGCGGGGGTTTCGAGCAGCGAGGTCATGCGCCGGACCTCCGCAGGAACGCGGGGATGGAGCGGACGGCGGAGACGGGGTCGCCGGTCAGCCGGCATTCGACGGCGAGGTAGCCGTCGTAGCCGATGCTGTGCAGAGCGCCGAGCCAGGCCGGCCAGTCCAGGTGACCGGCGCCCGGCTGGAACCGGTTGGAGTCGCTGACCTGGGCATGGCCGACGTAGGGGGCGGCGGCGAGGATCGAGGCGGAGGGGTCGGCCTCCTCGATGTTCATGTGGTAGCTGTCGATGCCGATGCGGACCGAGTCCAGACCGACCGCGCGGATCAGGTCGACGGCCTGGTCCAGGCGGTTGACCATGTGGTCCTCGTACCGGTTCAGCGGTTCGAGATAGAGGGTGACGCCCTCCTGCCGGGCGTGCTCGCCCAGCTCGGCAAGTCCGGCGAGCAGTACCTCGCGGTCCTCCTCCTCGGTGCGCGGCGGCTCGAACGGCGGCAGCCGCCGCGAGAACATTCCGTACGAGGCGGGGGTCTGCACACCGACCGCTCCGATCTCGGCCGCCACGCTGAGCTGCGACTTCATCTGATCCAGCGCGTCCCGGCGCAGACCCTCGTCGAACGCCGCGAAGAAGTGCAGCATGTCGACGCACACGGTCGGCATGACGACACCGTCGGCGCGTGCCTGCTTCAGTTCGGGCAGCCGGTCGCGGAACCGGAAATCGCCCGCGGAGCGAAGTTCGATGGCGTCGTAACCGGCGTCCTGGGCGAACGCCCACTTCTTCTGGAGGGTGTCGCCGGGGAGCAGCTGTTCCTGGCAGGCGGACTTCAGCATGAGGGGCCTTTCGGCGCTGACAGGCAGCGCTCGGGGTGGTGTCGTCAGGCAGGTGACGGAGGGAAGGCGGTACGGGACAGCTGCCCCGGGGGTGCTCAGAACTCCAGGACAACCTGGAGGGCGTCGGCGGGCCGCTCATCCAGCAGCACGTAGGCATCGGCCGCCTCTGCCACCGGAACGACGTGGCTGACCAGGGACTTCACGTCGACCAGACCCTCGGCGACGAGGGACAGGAAGGTCCGCTGGAGGCGTTCGACGGTCCACCGGCCGGCGAGCTGCGGGGGGACACCGCCGATCTGCGAGCAGATGAGCTGGACGCGGTTGTGATGGAACTCATCACCGAGGCGCAGGCCCGCCCCATCGCCCTGGTAGAAGCCGGACGCGACGACCCTGCCGCCCACGGTCACCGAGCGCAGGGCCTCGTGCAGCGCCGGGTACACGCCACTGATCTCTATGGCGACGTCCGCGCCGGCGCCGCCCGTGGCCTCGCGGATGCGCTCCGCGACGGTGTCGGTGCGGGCGTTGAGCGTGTGACGCGCGCCATACTCCAGGGCGGTGGCCAGGCGTCCGTCGAGCGCGTCCACCGCGGTGACCCGCGCGCCGTTGAGCTGGGCCAGGCGCGTGGTGAGCAGGCCGATGACGCCCTGTCCGAAGACGGCGACGTCCTCGCCGAGGTGGATGTCCGCCGCCAGGACGGCGTTGTACGCGATGGCGCCGACCCGGGCGAAGGCGCCGGCCAGCGGCTCGACACCGGCGGGCAGGGTGTGGCCCACCATGCGCTCGGCCGGCACGATGCCCTCGCTGCGGTGGCCCCAGATGCCCCACACCAGGTCGCCGGTGACCGGCATTCCCGGCGTGCCGGCCAGCTCGGGGGAGACCTCGGTGACCTCTCCGACCTCGGAGTAGCCCCAGCCGGCTACCGGATATTCGATGCCGGCGGCGCCGTCGCGGAACATCCGGGCCTCGGCGTCCCAGGTCCGGGTCAGATACGGGTTCGTGCCGCGGTAGGCGGTGAGTTCGGTGCCCGCCGATATGCCCGAGTAGCGGGTGCGGACCCGCAGATGGCCGGCCGGCAGGGGAGCGCTCTCGTGCTCGGCGACTTCGACCTGACGAGGGCCGACGAACTGGACGACGCGTTCCACGGGAAGCTCCGGATCTGGGTGGAGGATGAGCGTTGCTCGCTTACTTGGGTCGAAGATATCTCACAGTTATGTCTTGTCAATAAGCAAAAGTGATGCTGAGATGCGTACTGAAAATGCGTAAGTGGCGTGAGGAAGAGGCATGGTGATGAGGACCACACGGTCGAGGGCGACCCTGTTCGGGCTCGCCGCGACCCTGGCCGCAGGCCTGCTCGCGGGCTGCGGCAGCTCCGGTGCCGAGCAGAAGCCCGACAACCGGATCACGGTGTGGTCGCAGGAGAACCTGCCGCCACGCGTGGCGGCGACCGAGAAGGTCATCGGCCGGTTCGAGCGGGAGACCGGCGTCAAGGTCGACCTGGTCGGCGTGGACGAGGCACAGCTCCCGCAGCTGATCATGTCCGCCGCCGCAGCCGGCAAGCTCCCGGACGTCATTGGCGCCGTCCCCATGGGACAGGTCTGGCAGATGTACGGCAACGGCCTGCTCAACACGAAGGTCGCGGACCGGATCGTGAAGGACCTGCACCCCGGCACCTTCAACGCCAACGCGCTGTCGCTCACCCAGGACCGGGGGACCCGGCTCGCCGTCCCCTCCGACGCATGGCTCCAGCTCCTGGTCTACCGCAAGGACCTGTTCGCGAAGGCCGGCCTGCCGGCGCCGGACAGCTACGGCGACGCGCTGAAGGCGGCGGCCTCCCTGGACAAGGACGGCCGGGACGGTATCTCCCTGGCCACCGACCCCTCGGACGTCTTCACCCAGCAGAGCTTCGAGGACCTCGCACTGGCCAACAACTGCGAACTCGTCGACGACGCGGGCGAGCCCGCCCTCGACTCGCCCGCCTGCCGGGTGGCCTTCGCCGCGTACGACGACCTGGCGCGGGAGCATGGGGCACCCGGCACCCAGAGCGTGGACACCACCAGGGCCACCTATTTCTCGGGCAAGTCCTCCATGATGGTCTGGTCGTCCTTCCTCCTCGACGAGCTGGCCGGGCTGCGGTCCGACGCCCTGCCGAGCTGCCCGGAATGCAGGAAGGACCCGAAGTTCCTGGCCCGTAACACGGGAGTCGTCACCTCACTGCAGGGCCCCGACGGCAAGGAACCCGCCCAGTTCGGCGAGATCACCTCCTGGGCCGTCACCAGGACCGCAGAGGCCGGAGCCTCCCAGAAGTTCATCGAGTACATGATGGGCAAGGGCTACGAGGACTGGTTCGGCATGGCCCCCGAGGGCAAGATCCCCGTCCGCACGGGAACCCCGCAGGCCCCCGGCTCCTTCCAGCGGGCCTGGCGCGCCGGCGTCATGGGAGTCGACCACCGCGAGTCCCTGCAGAAGGCCTACCCGTCCGCACTCCTGGACCAACTCGTCAGCGGCGTGAGCGACATGAAGCGATGGGGCCTGGCCCAGGGACAGGGCGCTCTCGTCGGTGCCACCAACGGCGAACTGCCGGTCGCCAAGGCCATCGGAGCCATGACGAGCGGGCAGCTCTCACCGGACGAGGCCGCCAAGGAGGCCGACGACGAAGTGACCGCCCTCCAGAAATCCCTCCAGTAGCCGCACCGGCCGATCCGTCACCGAGGTAACCGATCCCATGAGCACATTCCAGAGCGGCGCGACGAAGCGCCGCAGCCGGCCACAGACCGCCAGCAGGCGGGAGAACCGCGCGGGCCTCGCCTTCGTGACCCCCACCTTCCTGGTCGTCCTGGTCGTGGTGATCCTGCCGATCCTGTGGACCGTCCTGCTCGCCTTCCAGAACGCCAAGCTCGTCGACATCCAGGAGAACGGCCTCTTCGGCCGCTGGACCCTCGACAACTTCGAGCAGGTCTTCGGCTCGCCCGGATTCTGGAGCAGCCTCGGCACCACGCTGCTCTACACGATCGGCGCCACCGCGGGCTCCGTGATCCTCGGACTGATCGCCGCCCTCGCGCTGCGCAGGCCCTTCCGCGGCCGCGGCGTCCTGCGGGCCGCGATGCTCCTTCCGTACGTCGCGCCCGTCGTGGCCGTCTCGTTCGTCTGGGAGGTCGCGCTCAGCCCGCAGTACGGGATCGTCAACGAATGGGGCCGGAGGCTCTTCGGCTGGGACGACCCGATCGCCTTCCTGTCCACCCGGTCCTACGAAGTCGGCCTGTTCGGGCTCCACTTCGACATCCCTCTGGCGCTGCTGACCGTCATCGCCTTCGAGACCTGGCGCTACTTCCCCTTCGCCTTCCTCTTCATGCTGGCCCGCCTCCAGGCCGTCCCGGGCAGCCTGGAGGAGGCCGCGGAGGTCGACGGAGCCACCATCTCCCAGCGTTTCCGGCACATCCTGCTGCCGCAGATGATGCCCGTCATCGCCCTGCTGTCCGTCCTGCGCTTCATCATGACGTTCAACAAGTTCGACGACATCTACCTGCTCACCGGTGGCGGATCCGGCACGGACGTCGTCGCCGTGCGCGTCTACGACTTCCTCACCTCCCGCTTCGACGTCGGAGCGGCGTCGGCACAGGCCCTCGTGCTCGCCGTCGTCCTCATGGCCCTGCTGGGCATCTACTTCAAGTTCTTCGGCAAGAAGGTTCAGGAGGAGTCGGCATGACCCCCGCCCCGTCCGCGACCCGTGAGCGGACGACCGCGCCCGCCCGGACCGCTCCGCCCGTGCGACCCCGCCGGACCCTGACCCGCGCCCAGTTCGAGGAACGGTTTTTCGGAGTCCTGCGCTGGATCGTGATCGCTTTCCTTGCGGCGATCACGATCGTGCCCTTCTACTACATGCTGATGCTGTCGGTGAAGCCGATCGACGCCCTCCTCCTGGACCCGGGCAACCTCTGGGTCTCCGCGAAGGACTTCACCCTCGCCACGTACGAGAGCGTCCTCAAGCCGACCTCCGAGGGCGGCCAGGGTTTTCTCGGCATGCTGCTCAACTCGGCCCTCGTCGCCGTGGCGACGGTCCTGCTCACCCTCGCCGCGGCGGTGCCCGGCGCGTACGCCGTCAGCCGGCTGAAGTTCTTCGGCAACCGGCACGTCAGCGCGCTCTTCCTGGCCGTCTATCTCTTCCCTGCCACCCTGCTGGCGGTTCCGCTCTTCGTGATGTTCGCGAAGATGGGCCTCTCCGGCAGCCTGGTGGGACTGGCCGTCGTCTACATCGCCCAGACCGTGCCGGTCTCGATCTACATGCTGAAGAACTACTTCGTGACCATCCCCTTCAGTATCGAGGAAGCCGCCGCGATCGACGGTGCCTCCCGCCTCCAGACCGTACGCAGGATCGTCCTGCCCCTCGCGCTGCCGACCCTCATGGCCACCGGGCTCTACGTTTTCATGATCGCCTGGAACGAATTCCTGTTCGCGCTCCTCTTCCTGGCGGCGGAGCCGGACAAGTGGACCGTGTCGCTGGGGCTCCAGCAGCTGGCCAACGGCATCGAGGTGTCCAAGACCGTACTGATGGCCGGGTCGGTCGTCCTCACCATCCCCGTGGTACTGCTGTTCTTCGCGGCCGAGCGGCTGCTCACCGAGGGGCTGACCAGCGGCGCCGACAAGGGCTGAACACGGGGCAGGCACGGTACGGGACCGGCGCCGGGCGGCACGACGGACCCGGGCACGGGACGAAACAGGACGAGGGCGGCGGGGATGGCAGGAAATCAGGCGAGCGCGGGGCATCTGCTAAGGCTGATCCGTAGCGGCGAGGCCACCACACGAGGTGAACTGCAGCAGGCCACAGGGCTGTCGAGGTCGACGGTCGGCCACCGCCTCGACCAGCTCTTCGCGGCCGGCTGGCTGCGTGGTGCCGCCGGCACGTCCACCGGCGGACGCCCCTCGGCCCGGCTGGAGTTCGACCCCACCCATGCCGTGGTGCTGGTCGCCGACCTCGAGACCCGGCACGGCCGCGCCGCCGTCCTGGACCTGGCCGGCACGGTCCTCGCCGAGCACACCGGTGACCTCGTCATCGCCGACGGCCCCGAGCCGGTCCTTGACCGGCTGGCCCGCTGGTTCGGCCCGCTCCTGGAAGGGGCAGGTGCCACGCCGGACCGGGTCTGCGGAATCGGCCTGTCCGTGCCCGGCCCCGTCGACTGGGCGTCCGCCCGGATCGTGCAGCCCCCGATCATGCCCGGCTGGGACGGCTTCCCGGTACGCGAACGGCTGCGGGAGGCCTTCGCCAAGCACGTGGGGATGCACTCGGGCGGTGATCCGCTCCCCGTGTTCGTCGACAACGACGCCAACCTGATGGCCCTGGCCGAGCAGCGCGAGAGCCACCCCGGCTGCGCGGCCTTCGTCCTGATCAAGGCCTCCACCGGAATCGGCGCCGGCGTGGTCGTGGGCGGCGAGGTGTACCGGGGGATCGACGGAGGGGCGGGCGACATCGGCCACATCCGGCTCCACGACCGCCCCGACGCCCTGTGCATGTGCGGTTCCTACGGCTGCCTGGCGGCCGTCGCCAGCGGACGGGCCATCGCGGACCAGCTCACCGCAGCCGGTGTCCCCACCGCGTCCGGCTCGGACGTGCGCGAACACCTCGCCGCGGGGCAACCGGACGCGGTCCGGCTCGCCCGCGAGGCGGGCCAGCGCATCGGCGAGGTACTCGTCACGGTCGTCACCCTCCTCAACCCGGGCGTCCTGATGCTCGGTGGCGACCTGGCCGGAACACCCTTCCTCACCGGCGTACGCGAACTCCTCTACCAACGGGCCCTGCCGCGCACCACCGCCCACCTCCAGGTGACCACCTCCGCCCTCGGCGACCGGGCCGCCCTGCTCGGGGCGGCCGTGATGGTGGTCGACCACCTCTACGCCCCCGACCGGGCCGACGCCCGACTCACCGCACTCGCCCGGAGCGCCGGAACCGGCTGATCCGTGCCGGTCCTGGCCCCGCCCACCCCATCCGTACCCGCACCGGCTCCCGCCCCCGCCCGCCCCATCCACGGAGAAGCGCCATGTCCCACGTCCTCGCCCCTTCCCGAGGCGACCTGCCCCATCCGCCGGTCCGCGTCGGGCTGGTCGGCGCCGGACCCTGGGCCCGAGCCATGCACGCCCGGATGCTGGCCGCCGGGCCGGAGACCGCTCTGACCGCGGTCTGGGCCCGGCGTCCGGAAGCGGCCGCCGAACTCGCCCACACCCACGGCGCCCGCGCCGCCGGCTCCTTCGAGGAACTCCTCGACCACTGCGAGGCGGTCGCCTTCGCCGTGCCGCCCGCCGTCCAGGCGGGGCTGGCCGTACGGGCGGCCGCCGCCGGCCGGGCGCTGCTGCTGGAGAAGCCCCTGGGCGCCGACCTCGCCGCGGCCCGCGCGGTCGCGGACGCCGTCGCCGAACACGGCGTCATCTCACAGCTCGTGCTCACCAAGCGCTACCACCCGGCCACCCGGGCCTTCCTGGCCGAGGCGGCCACCCGTCAGGTCCTGGGGGCCCGGTCGTGCTACCTCCACGGCGCTTTCCTCGGTGGCGAGTTCGCGACGGGCTGGCGGCTTCAGCACGGCGCGCTGCTCGACCTCGGACCCCACCTGCTGGACCTGCTGGACAGTGCCGTCGCCCCGATCACCTCGGTACGCGGCACCGGCGACCCGCGCCACTGGGTCGAGCTGACCTGCGAGCACGAGAACGGGGCGGTCAGCCAGGCGTCGCTCTCGGGCAGCGTCAGCCTGCCCCGCGCCCGGACCCGCGTCGAGCTGTTCGGCCCCGGCGAGGAACTCGTCTACGACACGGCGGACATCGACCACGAGGAATGCTGGCCGGTACTCAGGCGCGAATTCGCCACGGCCGTCCGGACCGGGACCGGAACCGGTATCGATGCGGCCAGGGGCCTGCGTCTCCAGGAACTGCTCGATCAGGTGGGAAAGGCCTGACCCACTCGTATCCCCAATCGGCCGGCTCGCTCTCTTCGGCTTCGGGAGGCGGGCCGGCAGCATGCCGGGGCGAGAGGGGTTCTCCTCGAAGGCGGGGGTAGACGGGTGACGAGGACCGAGCGAGGGAGGTGCGATGGCGAAAGACACGTCGCTGCGCGCGATGGGATGGGCTCAGTCGTTTCCGGTGTCGCAAGGCGTGCGGGCCGGCCGGCGGTGGACGAGCGAGCATCTGGCGTCCTTGGAGTGGACCAGGGACGCCCCCGAAGTAGTGGACGCGATACTGCTCAGTGTTTCCGAACTGGTCACCAACGCGCACGTGCACGCGCACAGTGACGCCCAGCTGGTTCTGACCTGGGACAGCCACTGCCTGCACGTGAGTGTCCACGACTCCGATCCCCTGCCGCCCAAAAAGCAGTCCGAAGATCTCACGACGACCGGGGGCCGCGGACTGGTCATCGTCGACGCGCTCGCCGACGGCTGGACCACACATCCGCAGGCGTCCGGCAAGACCGTCACGGCGTGCTTCGTACCGCCGGGCGCTCCGAAGCCCCGGCATGGCCGGGACGCCGGCTGAACCAAGGGCCGCAACGACTCGTATCTTCCGCAGGAGCCGCACGGAAGGCGGAGGACAGCACCGGCCAGCAGCAACAGCCGTCGTCGCGGCGGGAGGGGTCACCCCCGCGGACGTCAGCCACGACCGGGCTGCCCGGAACGGGTGCGTCATCTGACCTTGCGTCGTGACCCGTGTATGGGCCACCGAGCTGGCGTTCGGCCGAGTGGTGCTTGTCTTCGATCCGTGAAGGCGACCCCCTTTTCCTGCAACGCTGTGTTCCGGGTGGATCAATATCTACGACCGCGGGGTGAGGGTTCAACGCGTCGCGCTGTGAGTGTTTTTACCGCAGTGAAGGGGGTGCAATTATTCGCCGTACGCGGGCCATTACCGCATGCTACTGTCGATCTCAGTTGCAGTTGTGGTTCCCAAAACTTCAAGTCTCCTCGTGGATGTTTTTGACCAGGGGAAGCTTCTTTGTATTTCCGGTTGTTTCTCCGGTCGGGGCATCATCGCGGCGACCCGGCATCCGTGCATCACGGGTCCGGCGTACTGCCCCCAGAGGAGACATGACATGGCGTCAGGCACTGTGAAGTGGTTCAACGCGGCCAAGGGTTTCGGCTTCATCGAGCAGGACGGTGGCGGCGCTGACGTGTTCGCCCACTTCTCGAACATCGCCGCTCAGGGCTTCCGCGAGCTGCTCGAAGGTCAGAAGGTCACCTTCGACATCGCACCGGGCCAGAAGGGCCCGACGGCCGAGAACATCGTTCCCGCCTGACGTCGACACGCGCTTCGCGGCTGGGGCCCGCGCCCCTCGGGGTACGGGCCCCGGCTGCGGACATCGCCCGCAGTGGTGTTCGCCTGCGGCACTTTCTCCGCGTACGGAGTCCTCTCGGCGCCCCTTTCTCCAGGCGCGACCCTTCAAGGGTTTTTGGGATTTCACGTCCAGGTGACGTCGCCCTCTTTCCTGGTCTGCACCCGGGGTCAACCGTAGGTCAGACTTTCTGTCGCATTCTTCTCGGCCCGTTCTTGTGATTCCCCGCGCTGTTCTTCCGCTGCGAGAATTCCTTGATACGTGCCGTATCAAGGAAGGTTCTGAATGAACCCCACACGTACAAACAACCGGTCTTCCCGCGCTCGCAGCCGCACCCTCGACTCCGGCGCCGGTTCAGGCCCGGGCAGTCGGTTCAACTCACCCGCCCCGGCACGTTCCGCGGCCCCGGCCCGTTCCGGCAGTGCCCGCTCGGGCGGCAGTGCCCGCTCGGGCGGCCAGGGGCGGCGGCCCGCCGCGGTGCAGGGCGAGTTCGCGCTGCCGGTCACGGTCACTCCCGCCCTGCCTGCCGTCGAGGCGTTCGCCGACCTCGACATGCCGGGGCAGCTGCTGGCCGCCCTGACCGCGCAGGGCGTGAGCGTCCCGTTCCCGATCCAGGGCGCGACTCTGCCCAACACCCTCGCGGGTCGCGACGCGCTGGGCCGTGGACGTACCGGCTCCGGAAAGACCCTCGCCTTCGGCCTGGCTCTGCTGGCCCGCACCGCCGGGCGGCGTGCCGAGCCCCGGCAGCCGCTGGCGCTGGTCCTCGTGCCGACGCGTGAACTGGCCCAGCAGGTGACCGACGCGCTCACCCCCTACGCCCGCTCGGTCAAGCTGCGCCTGGCCACCGTCGTCGGCGGGATGTCGATCGGCAGGCAGGCCAACGCGCTGCGCGGCGGGTCCGAGGTTGTCGTGGCGACGCCGGGCCGGCTCAAGGACCTCATCGACCGTGGTGACTGCCGGCTTGACCAGGTCGCGATCACCGTGCTGGACGAGGCCGACCAGATGGCCGACATGGGCTTCATGCCCCAGGTCACCGCTCTCCTGGACCAGGTTCGCCCCGACGGTCAGCGGATGCTGTTCTCCGCCACTCTCGACCGCAACGTCGACCGCCTCGTCCGCCGCTACCTCAGCGACCCGGTCGTCCACTCCGTCGACCCGTCCGCAGGCGCGGTCACGACGATGGAGCATCACGTGCTGCACATCCACGGGGCCGACAAGCACCGGACGACGACGCAGATCGCGGCACGCGAAGGCCGGGTGATCATGTTCTTGGACACCAAGCGGGCTGTCGACAAGCTCACCGAACACCTGCTGGCCAGCGGTGTCCGGGCCGCCGCCCTGCACGGCGGGAAGGCGCAGTCGCAACGCACGAGGACGCTGACCCAGTTCAAGGCCGGGCACGTCACCGTGCTCGTGGCCACGAACGTCGCCGCCCGCGGCATTCACGTCGACAACCTCGACCTCGTCGTCAACGTCGACCCTCCGACCGACCACAAGGACTACCTGCACCGCGGCGGCCGTACCGCGCGCGCCGGTGAAGCCGGCAGCGTCGTCACCCTGGTCACCCCGAACCAGCGCCGCGACATGAGCCGCCTCATGACCGCCGCCGGCATCGTGCCTGAGACCACCCAGGTCCGATCCGGAGAAGAAGCGCTCCACCGGATCACCGGCGCCCGGACCCCCTCCGGCATCCCTGTGGCGATCACCGCACCGGTGGTCGAGCGGCGCCGGAGCAGCGCGGCCTCACGCGGGCGGCGCAGCCCCGCCTCGGCGGCCCGTCGTGTGACCGCGCATCAGTCCTCCTTCGACGCGGCTGCCTGACAACTTCGTGGCCTGGAACCTAACCGCCTATACAGGAGACACCTTTGACAGTGATGCATACGGAGCCCCACCCGGCCGGTGTCACCGCCGTACACAGGACGGTGGCCGACGTCATGGAAACCGCCGGGCCGCAGGCGTGTGACGACATGACGGTCGAGGTGGCCCTGTCGGTCATGACCAGTGCCCGCACCGGGCATCTGCTCGTCTGCGACGACAGCGGCCTGTGGATCGGACTGGTCACCCAGGCCCAGCTCGCAACAGCTCGTGACAGCTCCGCGTACTCGGACAGGGTCCAGCTGCGGGACATCCTCGGCGACCGCGGACCGTTCACCTCGCCCGTGACCACCATGTCCGAAGCCGCGCACATGATGCGTCACAGCCACGTCGACGCCCTGCCCGTGGTCGACGGACACGGCAGCGCCCTGGGCGTCCTTGCCCCTGCCGGCTGAGCCGTCTCCACCACGCCGGAGCCACTGCTTTCTCCGCTTCCTCTCCCCGTGAGGCATCATGCGCTGTGTCATCGCCCGCTTTCCGTTCGACCTGACCAGGAGTGGCGTCCTGGAATCGATGAAGGGCGTCAAGCCCGAGCCTGCGCCCGGCGAGTCCGTGATCATCGGCCGGCGCACTTACCCCGTCAAGCAGGTCGGCCAGGTCGTCACGCGTCAGGATCGCCGCGACTTCAGCGCGGGAGAAGTCATCCGGGCCATGACACAGCTCGGCTTTACCTGCCGCGGCGTTCCACAGGCCCCCGCGCCCACCCGCGCCCTCAACCCGTTGCAGCACGCGTCCGCGATGCTCGGCGCCCCTGTGGCCGCCTGACCGACGGGCAGGCGCGAGCTGCCGGCAAGCAGCTGTGAAGGTCCGATCGGGGTGCGCCCGTCGGACCTTCACCGTGTACCGGGGGTCAGGCCTGTCGTTCGGATCAGGCCAGTCCTCGGGAGCCCGGCATGATCCGAACGAATGGCCTGGACGCGGCAGTGGGTCAGTGGTCGGAGTAGCTGAAGTCGCCCATGGTCCAGGCGCTGACGTCTTCGATCGCGACCCGGTACATCCCGCCTGTCTCCGGGATCCCTACGGTGCCCTGGAGAATCCGAGCCACGTGGAAGTGCAGATGTGTGGGCGGGCCTTCTTCGGGTGCCGCAGTGGCGAACATGGCAGAAAAGTCGCTCAGGACGGCCGAGTCCGCCAGGACCTCCGACACCCGCTGCCTCCAGACGGCTTCGGGAGCCAGCCGGCCCGTGATGACAGCACCACCGGCGACCACGGTCAGAGGCATCTGATTACTGCGCCCGGACTCCACCAGGGTGGCAACGTCAACGAGCAGCGCGTCACGCTTCGACATGAGGCCGATTATATTCGTCGATCACCGGACTGCTCCATTGTGGTGCCGAGTGCGGCACAGGCGGACGGGAGTGCATCAGCCGGGTACCCGCTCAGGCGTCGCTCAGCGCCGCGTGCGCCCTGGGTCGGAGGTCATTCGGCAGCCGTCAGTACTCACATTCCTGGGGGTACCCCCAGCGGGCCGGCGCGCCCGTTTGAGTTCGGCTTCGTAGAGGTGGTCTCGGCCCTGGGCCAGATCCTGGACCAGCCGGTGCTCAAGGTCGGTGAAGGGACGGTGATAGGTGCGGTTGTAGGCCTCGACGATCTGGAAGGTCCAGTGACCGGGGATGACGTCGCGCCCGAGGATCTCGCGCTCGACTGTCTGGGCCTCCTTGGCGTGACCCGCCTCGCGCAGCAGGCGCACGGCGTCACCGACCTGGAAGTCGGCGGTCCCGGTCAGCTGGTGGAACTCGTACAACGCGCCGCGGGCCCGCTCGGTGGTCTCCAGGGCCTTCGACAACGCCCCCAGGGCTTCCACCGTCTTGTCGCTCACGCCCGCGGGACGCAGGTGCGCAGTCCCTTGCTTCATGGTCTGTTCGTCGCCCATGTATGCAGACCTGCCCCGAACGTGCGGCGCTCTACCAACACACTTCACCTCCGTTCCCGAAGCGGAGCAGGCGAGGCCCGCAAGCAGTTCGGCTGATGAGCTGGGCGGGCCCTCCCTGCGGGCCAGTCGGGTGGACATGCGGCCGGTCGAGGCTGGGTAGCCGTTGAACGCGGCACTTGAGTCCCATGTCGCCTCAGAGTTCACAGACCCGCTATACCGTGCCCGGCCTCAGTACCAAAGCGGGAGGACAGATCATCGGCCTGCTGGCTCCGCGCCTGCACTCGCTCAATGACCTGGCCCTCACCCTCAAGCACATCCACTGGAACGTGGTCGGCCCGCACTTCATCGCTGTGCACCGGATGCTCGACCCTCAGGCCGTGGCAGTGAGAGGCATGGCCGACGCCGTTGCCGAGCGCATCGCCGCTCTCGGCGGTGAACCGCAGGGCACCCCCGGAGCCCTGGTGGCCGCTCGCACGTGGGACGACTACAGCATCGGCCGGGCCGACGCGATCGCCCATCTCGGTGCACTCGACCTCGTCTACACAGGCATCATCGAGGACCACAGGAAGGCGGCCGCGAAGGCAGCCTCCCAGGATCCGGTCACCGAGGACCTCCTCATCGAGCACCTGCGCTCCCTGGAACAGTTCCAGTGGTTCGTGCGCGCTCACCTGGAGAGCAGCTCCGGGGCCCTCACTACCGCGGACGCCGGAACCGAGGACCGTGCGGCCAAAGCCGCCGCTTCCTCCGGGAAGCCGGCCGCCCGCAGCAGCACGCCCCGCACGGCCAAGAAGACCGCGGCCGGCAAACGCACCCGCTGACCGGCTCCCCGGGGGAGCGGACGTGTCGCCTGCCCTTGGACTCCGGCGGTGCTGACGACCCAACGGGTTCGAGCCGACAGAGACACGACGTCGTGCTGCGAGCAGCAGGAGAGCGGAGCAGGTCCGCGAGCGCGCCACCCGTGGTGGGATGGCCCTTCGTACGTGCCGACAACTTTGCCCGCCGCCGTGGCACCCATTCAAGCCGTGGCACCCATTCAACGAGAACGGTCCGACGCGGGCCAGACGTAGGGAAGGCCTTCGGGGTCGTCCGGGAACAGGGGACCGTAGACGGCCGGGTTCTTGGTCCGTAGCGCCGACCGATGACTGCGGTGGAATGCGGGGTCTCCCAGCCAGGGTGGCAATTCACCGTCCGCCATGAGCTGCTCCTGCGTGCGTACGCGTGTGTGAGCGTGATGGGCCGCGAAATCGTTCATCAGGGAGGCGGCGCACGTGTCTCCGTGCCCGGCTGCTGTCCATACCCGGCATATCTCGAGCCCGTAGCACACCAACGCCTCTTCGTAGCCGGTCCACATGCGCACGGCGGGGTGGTGCCGCCAGCCGTAGCCGGGGACCGTCAGACCACGCTGCACCTGAAGTGCCTCGACGCGCTGCTTGCCCAGGCGCCGCGGGTCGAGTACAGCCGCTGAGGCGACGAAGTCGGGATAGGGGAGAAACGTCTGCATGATCGTCCCATGTCCGAGTGACTGCGCAGCGATGCGACGACGGGGCGTGTCCTCCCTGGAGCCGGCCCGGGCGTCACCCGGTCAGCCGGTCGGCAGACAACAGGCAGCCGCCGCCTCTGACCTGCGCGCTGGGGAACGTACGGTCAACCGTATCCAAAAACTCGAGCCGCGAAGAATGCGGCAATGATGACGAAACCAAGCAGAATCAGGTGGTGTCTCCCGGTGAGTTTGGTGAGGACGCCATAACTCCATCTTCTCGCCCTCGCTTCCTTTCTGCACGGTCTGTGGGACGCGTTGCCTCCGCAGCTTCCTGCCAGGTGAGCGCGTACGAACCATGCCGGCGCAGGCAGGTCGAGTACCCATGGCGTCCCTGGCCCGTCACCTTGGCACTGGACTGCGACACGTGGCGCTGAGCGGCCGGCTCCTGGGCGCATTCACTCCTGGCCGTGCCCTGGCCCCGCATGGAGTCGGGGCCAGGGCTGAGGTGCCGGATCACCGCCGGCGCGTCGGCGTCAGCGTCTGCGGGAACGATGGGCCGTGCCGATTCCCGCGACGTGCAGGGCGAGAAGTGCCAGGCCCAGAAGCATGAGGTTCACGGAGGCGAAAACGTCGTTGGTGGTGATGTCCGCGGCGTTGATCAGGAAAGCGATGACGAACAGGACGGCCGCTGCTATGCCGAGCATGGAGTGCTCCTCTCGATGGGGTGAGGTGCGTGTGCCCGGACTTTTCGCGAACAGACCCCGTTTCCGCTTCGGAAGGGAGAGGCGGCCGGGCAGCAGCCGGCGGTCTTGTGGTGGCTGAGTACGGTTCGCAGGGGCTTTAGCGGCTGGCCCGTGGACGACAGAGCGTTCAGGCTGCCGAGCAACACCGACTGCTCGTCGAAGACCGCGATCTTCTGGTGCACGAAGTTCATCGGGATCGACATGTGGGCCACCGTGCGAATATCCGTGATCAGCGCCTGGGCTTGCAGGCTTGCGTGGCAACTGATCAGCGTCGACGGATCAGGTCCGCACGCAACGGGCCTGCCCGCCCGGCCTGACCTCCCGGGTGCCGCCGAAGGCGTGGTGGGCGAGGTGCAGGCCGGGCACGGGCGGCTCGACCGCGTGGTCAGCGACGTGGGCGGACTTCAGGCCCGAACTGGTGGCTGCGCCCAGGCGAGCAATATGCGTGGGCTCTTGCCATGAGGCCGATATGGGCGGACGGCTCAGCTCGACGCAGTATGCGCCGGTGATCCCTGCTCAGCGGCGGCCTGTGGCCAGAGTGACGAGGAACTGGCCGCCGCCCGGCTCGATGTCGGCGGTCACCGGCAGCCCCGGCGCCAGTCGGGAGAACCGGTCCACCAGCCAGTCCGCCGTCTCCTGGGCGTCCTGCCTGGTCGGACAACGGCCCACCATCTCGCGGCCCCCCTTGCGCTCCAGCCTCGCGGCAACGGTGATCAGCGGCGCGGGTTCGACCACGTACAGGCGGTCGGGCCAGGCGATGGTCACCTTGACAGCGCCCTTGCGGGTGTTGCATCCGCGGTGCGCGAGCCGCTCCGCGACCTTGGCCTTCCGGTCGGCAGTCCGGCTGTCGACGCTGGGCCCCCGCGGGTCGTTCACCGACTCGTCGGGGTCGACCGCTTCGTCACACACCCAGCACCGCCAGCCGTCGCGCTCGGCCACATCATCAAGGAGGCTCATCCGAGCAAACTAGCCTGCCCGGCCGCCAACCCGCGCACCAGGGCCCCGGCAACCTGTCAATGCCGGCCAGCGGGGAGAGCCCCGCTCGTGGCAAGCCCTTGCCTCAGGGCTGTCCCGCAATTCCTGGCGGGCGCGCGCCGACAGCTACGGCACCTCGCCGCGTTGTCGAAACGCCCGAATACATCCAGTATGCGGGCGCCTCTCCGCCTTGCGATGCACCGCATCTGACGCCGCGCGCTGATCCACCAGGAATTGCGGGACAGCCCTTCGGGTGACCGCACCGATTGGATGTTCCGGCGCCGCCTTTCCCCGGTCATGCAGTGGCGGGGCGGCCACCCGCACGTACCCCGAATTACGTAGTGCCGGTCAGGGAAACCACTGACTCCTGGCACGGCCAACGGGTGGGAGAGTCGTGGTCGGCCGGTGAGCCGTAGGCATTGGGGCGGCCTGCGCGTCGTGCGACTTCAAGGGGGGCGGGCGGTGTGGCGCGAACGGCGGGGAGATGGCAGCGGAGGCTGGGCCTGACCGGATCGGTGGTCAGCCTGGCCGTCGCCGGGTGGCTGATATGGCTGCTCCCGGCGCCCCACCTGGCGGCCGTTCTGGGCATGGGCCCGGTTGACGGCATCATGATGATCTCGGGGTGCTACGAGGCCACGGACGCGGAGGGCTATCAGGACGGCACCGACTGCACGGGCACGTACCTGCCACGTGCGGCGGGGGAGTCCCGGCGTCGGATCACACTGGACAAGGCCGCTCACCCGCGGAGTCGACGCCGAAGCAGTGATCCGGATCGCTCCGGCGCCGCTCACGGAACAGGAATGCATCGAAGGGCTCGCCCCCGACCTGCCTCGCGCCCGGGCCGCGCAGCTCTACGCCACCGGCGAGGGCAACCCCCCTGTACTTCCTGTCCCTCGTACACGCGCACCGTGAGAGCGCCGCGCACGGCCTCAGCACGTTGCCGAGCGGACTGGGATCACTCCTGCTGAACGAGCTGACCCCGCTGACCCCGTCGCAGCGCCGGATCGTGGAGGCGATCGCCGTGCTCGGCGTTCACGCGGTACGGCGCGTGATCGGCGCGTCGTGCGACCGTCCCGATGCCGAACTCGACGACGACATCGACACCCTGGTCCGGCGCGACCTCGTGCGACCGGGAGCGGGCGGTCGGCCGGCACTGCGCCACCCGGTGCTCCGGACCCTGGTGCACGAGTCCACCGCCGCCCGGCGACGCGTCGAGATCCACCGCGCCGCTGCCGCCGAGCTGGCCCTTTCAGGCGCGGCGGCCGTCGAGCAGGCCCAGCACATCGAATGGTCCGTGACCGCCTTGGACCCGCACGCGGTCGCGGTACTGACACGAGCCGCCGAGGAGACCGCGTCGACGGCTCCGACGAGCTGTGCGCACTGGCTCCGGGCCGCACTGCGGCTCCTGCCGGCGAGATCTCCGACACGGAGCACTTCGACGTGATCGTCGTGCCCGGCTCCGAGCAGGGTCCGGATCACGGCCGCACGACCGTCCTCACCAAGGACGACCTCGGTGTGCCGGACGACATCCAGACGGGCGACGACCCGTGGCAGCCCACGATCGCCGACCTGGATGCGGACGGCCACGCCGATCTCGTCGTCAGCGGCGCCGCCCAGGTCCTGTGGGGAGGTCCCAAGGGCCCGCAGGCCGGCGGGCCCCACGGGCGTGTCCCGCTGCCGGGCAGCGGATACGACACCGCGCCGGTCGCCGGCGATTTCGACGGAGACGGCCACACCGACCTCGCGGTCTTCAGGTTCTCGAACGAGGATCAGGAACTGGTCCTCCTCCAGGGACCGTTCAAGCGCTCCGGCGCCCCCGCCAGGACCGTGGAGATCCCCAGCCCGGTCCATGAGGGCGCGTCACCCGTGCTGGTCGCCGGGGACGCGAACGACGACCGCGCCACCGATCTCGCGCTGTACGACTCCCCGTGGGACCCGCCCCTGCTGTTCACCGGCGGTCACCGTTCTGAGGCCGGACTGAGCAAGGAGCCCGAGCGGCTACCGGAGGGCGAGAACGTCGTCTTCGGCGACTTCGACGGCGACGGGCGGCAGGACGTCGCGCTCGGCCGGAGCTTCGTCGACAGCTACGACGAGGCCGACACGCCCCACCGGCACGGGCAGGTCAGAGTCCGCTACGGGAAGGAGCCGGGGAAATGGGTCACCATGGAGGGCGGCGGCTTCAAGGAGGGCTTCGGTACCGGGCTCGCCGCCGGGGACTTCAACGGCGACGGCTGCGACGACCTCGCCGTACAGCTCACCAGGAAGAAGGAGACCGGGGACGCCCGGATCGAGGTGCTGCGGGGCGGCTCCGCGCACGGGATCGGGTCGAAGCCCTGGCGCGCCACCAAGCGCTTCATGCCGGGTGACGAAGGCCCCGTGGACGGCACGCTCTTCGCGGTCCACGACTGGGAC
This sequence comes from Streptomyces sp. NPDC096323, assembly GCF_040302845.1. Classification (NCBI taxonomy): domain Bacteria; kingdom Bacillati; phylum Actinomycetota; class Actinomycetes; order Kitasatosporales; family Streptomycetaceae; genus Streptomyces; species Streptomyces sp. NPDC096323. Next base: position 148,561 of record NZ_JBEOSI010000015.1, on the reverse strand, counting down.
GGCGACGGCCGCGCGGAAATGGCCCTTGTCGGCGGGGGCAGATGGTGGATCACCGACGGCACGAACCGCGACGAGGCGTCCTTCCCGGTCGCCCGCCGCCAGGACCAGGGCCAGGATCAGACACACCCTTGAGCACAAGGGTCAGTGCGGGCCCCTCAAGCCGCAACCGTGAGCAGGTCCACGACGAAGATCAGCGTCGAGCCCGCCGGGATCAACGCGGAGGGTGACTGCTTGCCGTAACCGAGACGCGGGGGAACGATGATCTCGCGCCGGCCACCGGCTTTCATTCCCCTCACCCCCCGGTCCCAGCCCTTGATGACCTTGCCTCCGCCCACGGCGAACTTGAACGGCCGGCCCCGCTCCCAGGAAGAGTCGAACTCCCTTCCGGACGCGAACGTGACCCCTACGTAGTGGACTTGGACGACCCTGCCCGGCCGCGCCTCGGGTCCGTCCCCGATCACGAGGTCCCGGATCGTCAGCTCGGTGGGCGGGTCACCCTCCGGAACCTCGATTTTTGGCTTCGTCGGTTCGCTCATCACGGTCCCCTCGCTCGCCCATGGACCTTCCATGCGGCAGACGATCACGCTACCGGCCACGCCCGGCCGGTCGGCCCGCACCGCCTCAGTCCCCCTGCGCCTTCGCAGCGGTGAGTTCGCCCGATCCGCGGACGATCAGCCGGGTGGGAACGGTGAGGGTGCGGGCGCGGGAGCGGTCGCCGTCCAGGCGTGCCAGCGCGGTCTCCGCCGCCCTCCGGCCGATCTCCTCGGGGTCCTGGGCCACGACGGTCAGGGCGGGTTCCAGGGCCTCGGCGAGCGGTACGTCGTCGAAGGCGACCACGGCGACGTCCTTCCGCTTGATGCGGGCCAGTTCGGCGACCATCCCGAGGGCGACGATGTTGTTGCCGGCGAACAGGGCGGTGGGGGGACTCGCCGACTCCAGCAGGCGGGAAGTGCAGACGGCGGCCCCCTGCTGGTCGTGGGCGTTGATGACCAGGGAGCGGTCGTGAGGGAGGCCTGCCTCGGCCAGGGCCGAGCGGTATCCGGCCAGGCGTTCACGGCGGGTGTAGAGGTTGGTGGGGAGGTCGCCGACGAAGCCGATGCGGCGGTGGCCGTGGGCGATCAGGTGGGCGACACCCTCGTGCGCTCCGGCGCGGTTGGAACTGACGACGCTGTCCGTGGCCAGCCCGGCTCCCGGCCGGTCGACGAAGACGACGGGCAGTCCCGTGCTCCGGTGGGTGCGCAGGTGGGAGTGGTCGGAGCCGACGGACGGGATGACCATCAGGATGCTGACGCGACGGGCGAGGAACTTGTCGGTCAGTCCCCGTTCGCGTGTGGGTTCGTCCGCGGAGGCGCCCATGAGCAGGGTCAGGCCGCGGTCCCGTACGACGTCCTCGATGCCGCCCGCCACCGCTCCGAAGAAGGGGTTGCCGAGGTCGGGCACGACGAGCCCGATGGTCGTGTCCGGACCGCCGACACGGATGTTGCGAGCCATGAGGTTCGGCTGGAAGCCGAGCTTGGCCACGGCGGCCAGCACCTGTTCCCTGGTCCGGGCCGAGGCGGGGCCGTCCTCGTTGAGCACCCGGGAAACCGTCTTGGCGCTGACGCCTACTTCTCGGGCGACGTCGGCCAGGGTGGGGCGGCGGTTCGCTGCCATGGAGCGGGGATCTCCCTGTGCTCGTCGGTTCCGGCCGCGGCCTCGGCCGGAACCTGTGAGTGTCATCGGTGTCAGGTGGCCTGGACTCCCACCGCCTTTGCGGCCTCGGAATCCGCTACGACAGTACCTCCGGCCCCGTCCACGGTCAGCGCTCCGGTCATGATGGCGACGACCTCGGCCATGGAGTGATCGGACGGTTTGATCACGGCGGCGCGACGGCCCAGCCGGTGGACGTGGATCCGGTCGGCGATCTCGAAGACGTGGGGCATGTTGTGGCTGATCAGGACCACGGGCATGCCCTTGTCGCGGACCCGGCGGATCAGGTCGAGGACCTGCCCGGACTCCTTGACGCCGAGGGCGGCGGTCGGCTCGTCCATGACGACGACGCTGCGCGCCCAGGCGACCGAGCGTGCGACGGCCACGGCTTGCCGCTGACCGCCGGAGAGGGTTTCGACCGCCTGCGTGAGCGAGCGCAGCCCGATTTTGAGGTCGGCCATGTGCTCCGCGGCCTCCTGGCGCATGCGCTTCTTGTCCAGCATGCGGAAGGCGCTGCCGAGGATGCCGGGCCGGCGCAGTTCGCGTCCGAGGAACATGTTCGAGGCGATGTCCATCGAGGCGGCGACCGCCAGGTCCTGGTAGACGGTCTCGATGCCGTGGGCGCGCGCGCTCTGCGGTCCCGTGAAGTGGATGAGTTCGCCGTTGAGGCGTATCTCGCCCGCGTCCGGCGCCACCGCACCGGTGAGGGCCTTGATCAGGCTGGTCTTGCCGGCTCCGTTGTCGCCGATGACCGCGAGGACCTCGCCGGGCATCAGGTCGAAGTCGGCGCCGTCGATGGCGGTGACCTGCCCGTAGCGCTTGACCAGGCCGCGGGCCTGGAGAACGGGGGTGGGGGCGGTGGTGGTCATCGGGCCTTCCTCCGGGACATCTGGTCGACGGTCACCGCGAGGATCACAAGGATCCCGGTGATCAGGGTCTGGTAGATGGAGGCCACACCCATCAGTTGCAGGCCGTTGCGGAAGACGCCGACGATGAGGACACCGATGAAGGTGCCCAGGACCGAACCGCGTCCACCGAAGAGGCTGGTGCCGCCGAGGACCACGGCGGTGATGCTGTCGAGGTTCTCGGTCTGTCCCGCCTGCGGGTCGCCCACCCCCGTACGGGAGATGAGCAGCAGGGCCGCGAGGCCGTACAGCACACCGGCCACGGTGTAGATGCCGATGGTCAGGCGGGAGGTGCGGATGCCGTTGAGGCGGGCGGCTTCCTGGCTGTTGCCCAGAGCGTAGACGTGCCGGCCCCAACCGGTGCTGCCGAGGGCGTAGGCCAGGAGGAGGAAGAGGACGATGGTGACCAGCGAGCCGTAGGTGATGTCCGTGCGGCCGAGCGGGAAGGTCTCTCCGAGGGCGGTCAGCGGGCCGGGCAGGCTGGTGACCGTCTGCTCTTCGGAGTAGATGTGCGTCAGGGCGAACGCCACGTTGAGCATGCCGAGCGTCACGATGAACGGCGGCAGCGGGATCTTCTGTACCAGAAGCCCGTTGAGAAGCCCGAAGCCGCCGCAGACGGCCAGGCCCAACGTGACGGCCAGGAGCGGGGGCAGGGTGCCCTCGGCCGCCATCTTGGCGATCACGATGCTGCCGAACGCCATCACGGCGCCGCACGACAGGTCGATGCCGGCCGTGAGGATGATCAGGGTCTGGCCGATGGCGAGGGTGCCGACGACCATGACCTGCTGCACGATCAGCGAGAAGTTCCCGCCTGTGAGGAACTGGTCCGTCGACAGGGAGAAGAACGCACAGGCGAGGAGGAGAGCGGCCAGAGGGCCGGTGGTCGGCGCGGTGAGGAGTCTGCGGGCCGCGGTCGGCGTTTTGAGCTCGGCGTACGGCGCGGTGGTGGCTGTCATACGAAGTCCTTGTCGGAAAAGCGGTGGTCCTCGAGGGAGGACGGAGGGGGTGACCGTTCCTGAGCGGGGCGGGGCCGGTCACCCGGCCAACGGGTTTCGGACGGCGGCTGCCCGGAGGGCGGGCGGCTCAGCCCCAGCAGTTGTCCAGGCCGTAGGCGGTGTCCTTCGACGTGACCCCCGCCTGTGCCTGGTCGGTGACCAGGCTGACGCCGGTGTCGGTGTAACCCGTCGCCTTCTTGCCGCCCTCGGCGTACTTCACGACGGCCCCGACGCCTTCGGCGGCCATCTTCAGCGGATACTGCTGGGAGGTCGCCGCGATCTTGCCGTCCTTGACCGCCTGCGTGCCCGTGCAGCCGCCGTCGACGGAGACGATCAGGACGTCCTTCTCCCTGCCCTTGGCCTTCAGCGCGGTGTACGCGCCCAGCGCGGCCGGTTCGTTGATGGTGTAGACGACGTTGATGCCGGGCGCCTTCTGCAGGCAGTTCTCCATCGCCGTCTGGCCCTTGGCCTGGTCGCCTCCGGTGTCCTGGGAGCAGACGATCGAGGGGTCCTTCTCGCCGATACCGAAGCCCTTGAGGAAGCCGTTGTGCCGCTGGACGCCGACGGCGACGCCCGGTGCCAGGTCGAGGGTGGCTATCTTGGCCTCCTTGCCCTTTGTCGAGGCCTTGGCGTAGGCGCCGATCATCTCCCCGGCCCTGAGGTTGTCGGTGGCGAAGAGGGCATCGACCGCGCTCTCGGGGTCGGTGGGGGAGTCCAGGGCGATGACCAGAATCCCCTTGGCGCGTGCCTTGGCGAGGGCGGGCACGATCGCCTTGGAGTCGCTGGGGGTGATCAGGATGCCCTTCACTCCCGAGGCGATCATGTTCTCGATCGCGGTGACCTGACCGGCGTTGTCCCCGTCGAACTTGCCGGCGGAGCTGATCAGTTGGGCACCACTCTCCTTGGCGGCCTTCTCCGCACCCTCCTTCATCTTCACGAAGAAGGGGTTGGTGTCCGTCTTCGTGATCAGGCCGACCTTGACGCCGTCCGAGCCGTTGCCCGCGGTATCCGAGCCCGAGCCGGAACCACAGGCCGTCAGGGTGAGAGCCGCGATACCCGTGCATGCGGCGGCTCTGATCAGGGACGGGGTCAGACGAATGGTGCGAGGCATGAACGACTCCTGCGGGATCGCGTGCGGCTCGGGCCGGCATCGAAGCATGCCGTCCGGGTGTCATCGTTGACTTATGTCATCGTTGACACTGCTTGCCGAGGATGATGGACTCCGTCTGCCGGGCACGTCAATGCCTCACCGCTGTTACAAATCGGCAACGTCCTCGGTAGTCGCCCGCCCGCAGCCCGCAGACGTCCGCGCCGCGACGTGCTCGGCCGGTTCGTCCGTCCGTCAGAGAAGAGCAGCCCATGAGTCCGCGTCAGATCACCGTCCTGGGCGAATGCGTCGCGGACGCGTTCACCCGGCCCGCAAGCGCTCCGCACGAGCTCGACCTGCATGTACTGCCCGGTGGTGGCCCGGCGAACACGGCCGTGGCTCTGGCTCGCCTTGGTACTCCGTCCCGCTTCCTCGCGCGCCTGTCCGGGGACGTGTTCGGCCGGCTGTTCCGGGACCGCCTGGAGGCTTCAGGGGTGGACCTGTCGGACGCGGTCGTGGCGTCGGAACCGAGCACCTTGGCAGTGGCGGAGCTGGACGCCCAGGGGCAGGCCGCGTACGCGTTCCACGCGCACAGCACGGCCGACTGGCAGTGGTCGGGCGCCGAGCTGGCAGGCGTGGACCTGTCCTCCACCGCTTGCCTGCACACGGGTTCGCTCGCGTTGGTCCAGCAGCCCGGGGCGGCGGTGGTGGAGGAGTTCCTGGCAGCGGCCGCGTCCCGGACGACCATCAGCATCGATCCCAATGTCCGGCCACTGCTGGTGCAGCCCGCGACCTATCGCGAGAGACTGCGGCACTGGTGCCGGCTCGCGGACATACTGCGGCTGAGCGAGGACGACGTCAGGCTCCTTCTGCCGGAAACGCCCCTGGACCAGGCGTGCGACTTCTGGCACGCGGCGGGCGCACGGCTCATCGTGGTCACGCGTGGCGCCGAGGGCGCGCTCGTCTCGCTGGACGGCGAGCGGGTGCACGTGCCGGGTGTGACGGCGCGGGTCGTCGACACGGTCGGAGCGGGTGACTCCTTCACGGCGGGTCTGCTGCACCACCTGGGTGCGCGCGGGCTCCTCGGGGGGCGGCTGACCGGTCTCGGTCTGGGCGAGGTGGCGGAAGCCTGCTTGTTCGCCGCCCAGGTCGCGGCCCTGACCTGCTCGGTCGCCGGACCGAACCCCCCTTGGCGGAGCCAGCTGCCGGCGTTCCCCTCGACTGGCCATCACCTGACGGGCAGTCCGGTCGGTCCGGAGAAAACGCTGCCCAGCCGTTGACGCGTAGGCCGGAGTGCGCCCATCATCGGCACCACCCGGTGTCATCGCTGACATAAGTCAACGATGACATTCATGTGGCCGACGCGATGCCACAGCGTCGGCCGGGCCTCCCTTTCCGTTCCGTACGCAGCCGGGACGCACCCGCCTGCGGAAACGGCCGCAGCCCAGGAGACACCACCATGACCTCCGTATCCCGGCATGCCCGCACACGGATGATCGCCGCGACGGCGACCGTGTGCGCCCTGTCCGCAGCCCTGTTGGCACCTCAGGCCATCGCCTCCGGCACTCGGCCGTACAGCGAGACCTACCGGCCCCAGTTCCATTACACGCCGCAGAAGAACTGGATGAACGACCCCAACGGCCTCGTTTACTACAAGGGTGAATATCACCTTTTCTACCAATACAATCCCAACGGCAACTCCTGGGGCGACATGTCCTGGGGGCACGCGGTGAGCGCCGACCTCGTGCACTGGAAGGATCTGCCGCTCGCCCTGTCCCACGACGACAAGGAGATGGTCTTCTCCGGCAGCGCGGTCATCGACTGGAACAACACCACCGGATTCGGCACGAAGAAGAACCCGCCCATGGTGGCGATCTACACAAGCGCCGACAAAAGCACCGGCAGGCAGTCCCAGTCGCTCGCCTACAGCAACGACCGCGGCCGTACGTTCACCAAGTACGACGGCAACCCCGTCATCGACATCGGCTCCAAGGAGTTCCGCGACCCCAAGGTCCAGTGGTACGCGCCGACCAGAAGCTGGCTGATGACGGTGTCGCTCTCCACCGAGCACAAGGTGCGGTTCTACTCTTCGAAGAACCTCAAGGACTGGGATCAGCTCAGCGAGTTCGGGCCGGCCGGGGCGACCGGCGGGGTGTGGGAGTGCCCCGACCTGTTCCCCCTGGCGGTCGACGGGAACAAGAAGAACATCAAGTGGGTCCTGGTCGTCAACATCAACCCCGGGGGGATCGCGGGCGGTTCGGGCGCCCAGTACTTCATCGGCGATTTCGACGGCACGAAGTTCACCGCCGACGACAAGGGTTCCTACACGCCGCCCGCCGGCACTGTCATGCAGGACTTCGAGCAGCCGGACTTCGGCGCCTGGACGACGACCGGCACCGCCTTCGGCCAGGGGCCGGCCGCCGGTGCGCTGACCGGCCAGGGACCCGTCAGCGGCTTCGAGGGCAAGGGCCTCGCCAACAGTTTCCACGCCGGTGACGGCGGCACCGGAACCCTCTCCTCCCCGGCTTTCACCGTCGACAGCCCGTACCTCAACTTCAAGGTCGCCGGCGGACGTCACCCCCACCAGCCCGGCACCGTGCAGGAACGAGGACCCGCGCCCGAGGGGACGACCCTCGCCGACTTCGAAGGCGGCACCTACGGCGACTGGACGGTTACCGGCGATGCCTTCGCAGCCGCACCGGCCACGGGCAGTCATGCAGGCCAGCAGGAGGTCAGCGGCTTCCTCGGCAGTGGCCTGGCCAACTCGTTCCTGAACGGCGACTCCACGACCGGCAGCCTCGCCTCGCCGGAATTCACCATCGACAAGGACTACGTCGACTTCCTCATCGGCGGCGGCAGCCATCCCGCAAGCCAGGCCGATCCCACCGCCGTGGAGCTCCTCGTCGACGGCAAGGTGGTGCGCAGCGCCACCGGGCACGATGGCGAGGCACTCAACTGGGACTCCTGGGACGTCCGCGAACTCCGCGGCAAGAAGGCGCAGATCAGGATCGTCGACGGCAACACGGGCGGCTGGGGTCACATCAACGTCGACCACATCGTGCTCTCCGACACGCGCGCCCAGCCCCTCTCCCGTGAGACGGCCGTCAACCTGGTCGTCGACGGCAAGGTCGTCGGCAGCGCCACCGGCTCCGACAGCGAGACGCTGGACTGGGCCTCCATCGACATGCGCCCGTACGCCGGCAAGGAGGCGCGGATCCAGATCGTCGACATGAACACCGGCGGCTGGGGCCAGATCATGGCCGACCGGTTCACCGCGGCCGCGACACCCGCCAAGTCCGCCGTCCAGCGGGCCGACTGGGCAGACTTCGGCAAGGACTACTACGCGGCCGTGTCCTGGGAGAACGCACCGGGCGGCAAGCGGCACATGATCGGCTGGATGAACAACTGGGAGTACGGCGGCTCCATTCCCACGTCCCCCTGGCGCAGCGCGCAGAGCATCCCCCGCCAGATGGCCCTGCGCACCGTGGACGGCCGGATCAAGCTGACCAGCGAGCCGGTGAGCGGCCTGGCCTCCCTGCGAGAGGGCCGCCCGGTGGCATCGGCCGGCGCCACGGTGACCAGCACATCACGGCCCCTGGGACGCGGCGCGGCCCAGGGCAAGGCGCTCGACATCGAGGCGGCCTTCTCCCTCGAGGACGCCGACCGGTTCGGCATCAAGGTGCGCACCGGCGCAGGCGGAGAGGAGACCGTCATCGGCTACGACACCACGACACAGGAGTTGTACGTCGACCGGACCCGGTCCGGGGCCGTGGACTTCAGCGACACCTTCCCCGGCGTCCAGCGGGCGCCGCTGCGGGCCGAGAACGGCAAGGTGAAGATACGGATCCTGGTCGACTGGTCATCCGTCGAGGTCTTCGGCGGCAACGGCGAAGCGGTGATCACCGACCAGATCTTCCCCGCTCCCGCCAGCCAGGGAGTGGAGGTCTTCGCCGAGAACGGCTCGGTGAAGCTGGACGAGGCGCGCGTCTGGCACCTCGGTTCCTCCCGGAGGTGACGTGCCCCCGCCTCGTCAGTTCATCTGACGCCGCACCAGTTCATGGAGCCGCCCGTCCCGGTCCGCGAGGAGTTCGGCGGGCGGCCCCTCCTGGACGATCCGGCCCTCCGCCATGACGATCACGCGGTCGGCGTCCATGACCGTGGACAGCCGGTGCGCGATGACGACCCGGGTGGCGCGCAGGGACCTGGTGCTCTCGATCACCGTGCGCTGGGTCTCGTTGTCCAGGGCGCTGGTGGCCTCGTCGAAGAACAGGATGCGGGGACGCCGTACGAGCGCCTGGGCGATCATCAGCCGCTGGCGCTGGCCGCCGGAGATCGTGCCGCCGCCGGAGATCATCGTGTGCAGCCCCATCGGCATGCGCTTGATGTCCTCGGCCAGCCCCGCCATCGCGGCGGCCTCCCACGCCTCCTCCTGGGTGAAGACCTCGGCGCCGCAGATGCAGTCCAGGATCGATCCGGACAGCGGCTGGGCGTTCTGCAGGACGACCCCGCACTGACGGCGTACGGCGGCCTGGTCGAGCGCCGTCAGGTCCTGGCCGTCGTACAGCACACTGCCCGAGACCGGCTTGTCGAAGCCGATGAGAAGCCTCAGCAGGGTCGACTTGCCGCATCCGCTCGGGCCGACGACCGCGACGAACTCGCCCGGGCGCACGGTCAGCGACACATCGTCGAGGACGAGGGGACCGTCGTCGGAGTAGCGGAAGGACACACCCCTGGCCTCGATCCCGCCGGACAGTTCGCCCGGCTGGGCGCTGGCGCCGCGTACCTCGGGTGCCTCGTCGAGTACCGGCTTGATCTGCTCGAACATCGGCAGCACCGCGGCTGCGGACACGAACGCCCCGGTGAGCTGGGTGACGGCGGTCAGCAGCATCGTCACGGACGTGTTGAAGGTCAGGAACTCGGCGGCCGTAAGGGAGCCCCGTGCCGGGCCCGCCAGCAGGACGAAGATCACCAGCGAACACAGCGGGAGATGGACCGCGTTGAGGACCGTCGTCAGATTCCTGATCCGGCCCGCCCGCTTCTGCAGCTCGCGGCTGCGGGCGAACTCCGCCGCCCACGCCCCGTACGCGAAGCTCTCCGCCGCCGCGACCCGCAGCTTGGGCAGCCCCCGCAGCGTCTGGAACGCCTGATTGTTGAGCTTGTTGCCCAGCACGACCAGTCGGCGCTGCCACCGCAGCTCCCACATCCCCATGGTGAGGAACACCCCTGCGATGACCACCAGCATCGCGACGGCGGTGAGTGCCAGCGGCACGCTGAACCAGAGCAGCAGGCCGAGATTCATCGCCCCGAGCGTGCCCGCCTGCACCACGACCGGACCGGTGCCGGACAGCACCCGGCGGATGGCGCTCACCCCCATCGCCGCGCTCGCCAGTTCTCCCGTGGAGCGCTCGGTGAAGAACTTCACCGGCAGCCGCAGGAGCCGGTCCCAGACCGCGGGCTGGAGTGTGCTCTCGATCCGTCCCTCCATCCGCAGGATCGTGAGGTTCTGCAGCAGCATGAAGGCCGCCGAGACCACCCCGGAGATGATGACGGCCAGTGACACCTGCACGATGAGGGTGTTCTGGGCGGTGGGCACATACACGCCGAGCACCCTGCCGGTCGCGATCGGCACCAGGGCCCCCAGCGCCACGGTCACCAGCCCAGCCAGGACCAGTCTCCGCAGGTCGCCCCGGGTGCCGAACAGCCCGAACCGCAGCAGCTGCCGCTTGCTCAACGGCTGCTCCGGCAACGGCCGGTAGAACATCACGGCTCGTTCGTCGAAGTCCTGCGCCGAGGAGCTGTCGACACGGCTGCGCCGCCCCGTCAGCGGGTTGACCGCCTCGTAGCGGCCACGCCGCCGGAGCAGGGCGACCGGCGCTCCGGACGCGGCCCGACGGCCCACCAACGGCCCGTAGTCCTCCCGCCACCAGCGCCCGTCCAGCCGCACCGCCCGGGTGCGGACGCGCGAGGCGACCGCGACCCGCTCCACCGGGTCGGTCCGGTCGCTCACCGCCCCGCCCGTCGCGGGCTCGCCCAGGACGATCCCGGAGTCGCGGGCCACCAGCCGGCAGGCCGCGTACACCGCGTCGTCCGAGGCCCCGGCCGCGGGCGAGGAGCCCCTCCGGGACCGGCCGATCGAGGTGAGCAGCGCCTGGTCGGCCTCCTTGCGGACGGCCTCGCCCGCCTTCATGCCCGCCGCGGTCCGGTCCTCGTGGGCGCGCTCCAGCTGTTCGATCCAGCGGTCCAGCGCCGACAGCAGGCGGTACTGCTGATTGACCATCCCCTGCCACATCGCCGCGTCGACGAGCAGGTCGCCCGCCGCCTCGGCGCTGAAAGCGGCGCCGTACTGCACACTCCCGGGCGACACCGGCAGCCACAGGACGTCGTCGTCGCCCACCGACTCGTCGACGGTGGTCCGCCCGTCCAGCGGGGCCTCGAACAGGACGCGTTGGCTCCGGCCCACGCCGAGCGAGAAGGCGTGCTCCAGCAGGCTCAGCGTGGTGTCCCCGGTGTCGTAACTACTGCTGTACTGCCCCTCGTACGTCCCCTGGTCGGCATCCTGCGGCCGGTACAGCTCACGCAGCGCGATCCGGCGCAGCACGCACTCCTGGAGCGGCCGCCCCACCAGGGTGTGCCGCGGGCCGTCGACCGGACCCAGGACGAGGGTTCCCGGTTCGAGCCGCCCCAGGAAGTGCCAGTGCCCCTGCTCCACGGCGTCCACGGCGAACAGATCGAGGGCCCCGCCCACGACGAGCCACAGCACGTGCGGCCCTTCCAGCGGCAGACTCCGCAGCCCGGCGCAGTCGACCGGTTCACCGAGAGCACCCAGCGCGCCGATGACCGGGTCCTGCCCGGGAGCCTCCGTGCCGGCGAGCGGATGTACGAAGGCCATGTCAGTGCTCCCTGACCAGATCGGAGTACGGGCCACCGGCGGCCACCAGGCTCTCGTGCCGGCCGCGCTCCACGACCGTCCCGTGGTCCAGGACCACGATCTCGTCGCTGTCGCGCACGGTGCTCAGCCGGTGCGCGATCACGACACAGGCGCAGCCGCGCCGCCGTAGGTTGTCGATGATGACCCGCTCCGTCTCGGCGTCCAGCGCGCTGGTGACCTCGTCCAGGACCAGGACGCTGGGGCGGCGCACGAGTGCCCGGGCGATCTCCAGTCGCTGGCGCTGCCCGCCGGAGAAGTTCCGGCCGTCCTGCTCCACCCGGCCGTGGATGCCGCGGGGGCGGCGGGCGACGACGTCGTACAGCGCGGCGTCCCGCAGCGCGTCGCTCACGGCCTCGTCCGGGACCGAGGGGTCCCACAGCGCCACGTTGTCCCGGACGGTCCCCTCGAAGAGGAAGACGTCCTGGTCGACGAAGGACACGGACGCGGCGAGCGCTCCCCGGGGTATGTCCTCCAGGCGCTGCCCGTCGATGCGGATGGTGCCCTCCCACGGGCTGTAGAGACCCGAGATGAGCCGCGAGACCGTCGACTTGCCGCTGCCCGAACCGCCGACGAGCGCCACCTGCTGCCCGGGCCCCACCGACAGCGAGAAACCGGTGAGCAGCGGCTTGTCGAGCGGGCTGTAGCCGAAGGTGATGTCCTCCAGCGTCACATGGCCCTTGAGGCGGCGGGTGCTCGCGGCCGGCTCCCGGCGCGAGTACAGGGGGTCGACCGGGAAGTTCTCCACGTCCTTGAGCCGGGCCACGTCGGCCGCGAAGTCCTGGACCCGGCCAGCCACCCCGTTGAGCCGGGTGACGGGCGCGGTGAAGCGGGTCACCAGCGCCTGGAAGGCTACGAGCAGGCCGATCGAGAGATGCCCCTCGACGGCCCGCAGCCCGCCGATCCACAGGATCAGCGCGCTGTTGAGCGTCGCGAGGGCGGGGGCGACGATGCCCAGCCAGGCGCTCGGCACCCCGAGGCGCTGCTGCTCCTCCAGCGTCGTCGCGTGCTGCCCGGCCCATCGGCGGAAGTACCCGTTCTCCCCTCCCGTGGCCTTCATCGTCTCGATCAACTGCAGGCCGGTGTACGAGGTGTTGGTGAGCCGGGCGCTGTCGGCCCGCAGCTTCTGCGTGCCCACGGCCCGCATCCGTACGACGATGCGCATCGCGACCACGTTGAGCAGCGCGATCCCCACCCCGATGACGGTCAGCTGCGGATCGTAGGTCCACAGCAGGAGCGCGTAGAGGAGGACGACGATGCCGTCCACGCCCGCCGCGGTGAGATCCCGGGCGAGGGTCTCGGCCACGGCGTCGTTCGACTGGAGGCGCTGGACGAGATCGGCGGGGCTGCGCTGCGAGAAGAAGGTGACGGGCAGCCGGAGCAGGTGCCGGAAGAAGCGCGCGCTGCCGAGGGTGGACGCGATGACCCGTCCATGCAGCAGATTCGCCTGTTGCAGCCACGTCAGCACGGCGGTGAGGGCGACCATGGTGCCCATCGCGGTGAACAGCACACCCAGCAGCGAGGACTGTTCACCGATCATGAACAGGTCGATATACGTACGGCTCAGAGCCGGGAGCGTCGCTCCGGCCGCCACCAGCAGCAGGCTGGCGAGCAGGGCGACCAGCATCGTGGCCGTCGTGCCCCGCAGCCGGGCGGGAAGCGCGGCCATCACACCGGGCTTCCGCCCGCCCCGCTCGAAGTCCTCGCCGGGTTCGAGGACGAGGACGACCCCGGTGAAACTGGTGTCGAAATCCTCGGTGGGCACGAACCGGCGCCCCTTGTCGGGGTCGTTGATCCGCACGCCCCGTCGGCCGAGCCGGCGTGCCGGGCCCTCGTAGACGACGTAGTGGTTGAACTCCCAGAACAGGATCGCGGGCGCCCGGACCTCCGCGAGGGCCCCGGCCTCCATCTGCATTCCTTTGGCCCGGAGGCCGTAACTCCGGGCGGCCTTGAGCACGTTGCTGGCGCGCGAGCCGTCACGGGAGACGCCGCAGGCGATGCGCAGCTCCTCCAGCGGCACATGGCGGCCGTGGTGGCCGAGCACCATCGCCAGCGAGGCCGCGCCGCACTCCAGCGCCTCCATCTGGAGCACGGTGGGCGTGTGCACGGTCTTGGTCCGCCCGGGCTTCGGCGCCGGGCGTGACCGCCGCCTGCTGCCCAGAGGCGCCCCCGGGCGGTGCCTGCCGCGGCCGGGCGGCGGCAGTCGCCGGTCGGTGGGGGACGGGTGCGGTGCGGTCACGGGAGCAGCCAATCGATCGGGTGCCGGCCGGCGAGACGGACGGAGCCGGTGGCCAGGGTCATGGAGCCGATCGCGTACGGGGGGCCGTCGGCCGAGGACCACCGGTAGCCGGACTTCGTGGCGGCCGCGCGCTCGATCCTCACCAGGACGGCCAACGGCCTGCCGTGGCGGGAGAACTGCTCGCCGAGCTGGGCGTCGCCGAGGAAGCGGGTGATCTGCTGCTGTGTCTGCGCTGCCCGGCCGACCGCGGCCACCTTGCCGCGCAGCACCCCGTACTGCTGGGCGGGCACCGACTGGACGGTGAGGTCGACCCAGGCGCCCACCGGGACCGACGCGGCACTGCTGCCGGACACGTAGAGGAGGGCGACCAGCGGGTCGTCGGCGCCGTCGATCCGTTCGACGCTCGCCACGTCCGCGCCGGTGGCGACCACGGCGCCGACCGTGGCGGTCACCGAGGTGAGCCGGCCCGCGTCGATCGTGCGGACGACGCGTTCGCCCTGCTGCGTACGGACCTTGAGCAGTGGGTGGTTCCGGGGCAGGGTCTCGCCCTCGTCGGCGAGCACCTCGGTGATCTGGCCGGCGACCGGGCTCTGCAGGAGGTAACTGCCGCGTGCGTGCGTGAGGATGCCGGGGGCGTCGAGGGTACTGGCGACGGAGCCCGTCACGGCCCAGAAGCAGGCGGCGGCCATCACGGCGACGGTGACACACAGGACGAGCACGCCCTGCGGGCGGGCGAAACGCACCGGAAGATCGAGCTGTTCGGGCGACTGCAGCTTGGAAAGGGCCTGTTGGCGGAACTGCACGGAACTCTTCCCTCACCTGTCAGCGGTCGGCGCCGAGCCCCGGAACCGCAGGGGTTCCGGGGCTCGGCGGGGTACTGCCGTGTCTCAGAGACCGGCGGTGAGGCCGGCGGCCAGGCCGGTGACCGCGCCCGTGTTCACGCCGGTCGTGCCCTCGACGAGACCGGTGACCGAGCCGACGAGGCCGGCGACCGGGACGATGCCCTCAACGGTGCCCGTGACGTTGCCGACGAGACCGCCGACGAGGCCGCCCGAGACGTTGTCGAGGTCGCTGTCGGAGAGCTCGGCGGTCTCGACCTGGGGGGTGTAGTTCATGATGAGCGCCCTTCATATGGAAATTGCTTCTCTACGGGAGTCCGTCGTGCGGTCCCCGTATGGGCCAGGATCAAAGCACGCCTGTGCGTCGCGCAGCCAATCGAACTGCGGCGGATTCGTGTTTATCGACGTGCGGGAATCGAAACACGTGCAGAGGCGTCCATCGCGTCGGAGCAAATCCTTCATGAGCTTCACAGGATGAATTCGGCGCCCTCGCAACTTCACGCCTCGCGTGGGGCGCCTGCGCCCTATTCGTCCCGTGCGCCTGCCTTGACCTGGTGTCCTGCGAATGGAACGGTGACTGATCTGCGCACGCGGTGTGCAGGGTTCCGTGGTCCGCCTGTCTCCGTAATTCCGGGGCGGCCGACGAGGCGTGCTGTTCGGGAGGTGCGCAGGAGTTCCGTATGGCGACGGCGTGAAAGTGAGCCGGGCTCGCTCGCTCTTGTGCGTCATCTGCGAATGGATGGCGCGTTTATGGAGTGTTTTTCGTGGGCCGTGTGCGCGGCGTCGCTTTGTCCGGCGGATATGTGGAGAAGCTGCGTGCGCATCAACGGCGGTCGCATCACGCCGGGCCGGAGCCGCGCCGAGGCGGCTCCGGGAAGAGGTGCGGCCGGTTCAGCGGCCCTTGCGTACCCGCGCTGCCGCGCGCGCTTCGGCCGTCCTGCGGGCATCGGCTGTTCTGCGGGATTCCTTGGGGCGGCCCGGACGGGTGCCCATGCCACGGAAGGGGGCGTTGCCGCTGCCCTTCTCTTCGACGGGCGGCCGCTTGGCCCCGGTGATGGCGGTCAGCTTCTCCTCGCCGGAGCGCACCTGGGTGACGGTCGGCCGGACCCGGGCCGCGGCCATGATCTGGTTCAGGTCCCGCCGCTGGTTCGGAGTGGCCAGCGTGACCACGCTCCCGGATTCTCCGGCGCGAGCCGTACGCCCGCCACGGTGCAGGTAGTCCTTCGCGTCGGCCGGCGGGTCGACGTTGACGACGAGGTCCAGCGCATCGATGTGAATGCCTCGCGCCGCGACATTGGTGGCCACCAACACGGTGATCTCGCCGTTCTTGAACTGCGCGAGTGTGTGAGCGCGCTGCGGCTGCGACTTCCCGCTGTGCAGGGCGCCGGCCCGTACGCCGCTGGCCCGCAGGTGCCGGGTGAACTGGTCCACGCCGGCCTTGGTGTCCAGGAACATCAGGACCCGCCCGTCCCGGGCTGCGATCTCCGTCGCGGTCGCGTACTTGTCGGCCGGGTGGACGTTCAGTACGTGGTGTTCCATCGTGGCGACCGAGGCCGCCGCGTGGTCGACCGAGGCGACTACCGGGTCGTGCAGATACTTCCGCACCAACAGGTCCACATTGCGGTCCAGCGTGGCCGAGAACAGCAGCCGCTGTCCGTCGGGGCGGACCTGGTCCAGGACTTCCGAGACCTGCGGCAGGAATCCCAGGTCGCACATCTGGTCCGCCTCGTCCAGCACGGTGATCCGCACCTGCTGCAGATCGCAGTAGTGACGCGATACGAGGTCGGCGAGCCGTCCCGGCGTCGCGACGACCACTTCTGCGCCGGCCCGCAGCGCCGCCGCCTGCCGGTTGATCGCCAGCCCGCCGACCACCGTGGCCAGCCGCAGGTTCAGCGCCTGCGCGTACGGGGCCAGCGCATCGCTCACCTGCTGCGCGAGCTCCCTGGTCGGCACCAGGACCAGGGCGACCGGCCGCTTCGACTCCGCTCGCACGCCTGCCGTCCGCGCCAGCAGCGCAAGCCCGAAGGCAAGCGTCTTGCCGGAGCCGGTCCGCGCCCGCCCGAGGACATCGCGACCGGCGAGCGCGCTGGGCAGGGTCGCCGCCTGGATCGGGAAGGGTTCCGTCACTCCCAGGTCCGCCATCGTCGCGGTCAGCTCCGGCGGAAGCCCGAGTCCGTCGAAGGGCACGCCCGGCGGCAGGCCAGGGGCTGCCGTGAGCGGTGTGGTCGGTTCGCCCTTCGGGGCCGGCGGCTTCGCGTTCATGGGGCAACCCTTCTCGGTCCGGCGCCCGGAACGCGCCGGGGCCCGTACCCCTCGGTACGGGCCCCAGCGTTTCTCAAGCGTGCCCCCAGTTTACCAGTGGAGGCGCGGCGCCCCCGGTCCCGTCGGCGCGCTCGCCGGCGCCGCCCCGGCGAGGGGTACTCGCGCGGTCGTCGGCGTGGAGCTCAGTGCTCGCAGAGGGAGAACTCTCGCTCGAAGAGCTGCTCGTTGTGCTCATTGACGAAGAACTTGCGTTCCCGCATGAGTTCTTCGCGGTAGTGCCCGGCCTGTTCGAGCGTCATGGTCGAGGTGTCGGACCACGGCTGCTGCGGGGGCACATCGGACGTCGAGACGATCACTTCCGACGGGTCGACCAGGAAGAACGCGAGTATTTTGCGATGTCCCGGCAGAGTGGGGTCCGTGAGGCGGAAGGAGCCCACGCGGTGCTGCAGGACGTTCGGGAACGCCAGGCAGCGGCCCGCCGGGGTCGATGCCGATCCCAGTGTCTGGTTCAGCGCGTCCTCGTCCTCCAGGCCGTAGACCTCACGCAGGCCGTCGTCGTCGTTCTGCTCGTAGTTCGGGTCGTCGAGTGCCGCCCGGAAGCTCAGCCGGCTTTCCGTGATGTTCTCGCTGTCCCAGTAGTAGATGCCGGTCGATACGATCCGCTCGTTCAGCATCCCCTCGACATGCCAGGAACCGCCGGAATACTCGGGCTTGTCCGGGGTGAGATGAATGGTGGCGAGCTTGACGATGACCTGGAGACGGCGGCCGCGCAGGCCGACTCGGGCGGATTCATCGGGCAATGCGGGCGGGGCGAAGGCCGGGGCGTCCGGAATGACCGGGTGGCGGTTTTCGAACCAGCCGTCCAGAGCCTCCTCCCATGCGCGGAGGGCTTCTTTGTAGGCCCCCTCATCACCGTAGGAGGCCCGGTCCGGATACTCGGGCTCCGAGTCGTACCAGGAATAAGGATCCGCTTCGATCCGCAGGGGCCGCGGATGACGCAGATCGGTGAGTACGTTCTCGAACAGGGGGAGAAAGCGTGCGAACAGGTCCGGAAGGACGGATGCCAGCTCGTGATGAGTCTCGGGGTGGACGTTATTGACGTACGAACGGAAGACGGCATCGCCGTCGGAACTGACGTCGACATCCGTGGGCAGCCACTGGAACTTCTCCGAGAATTCGTACTTCGAGTATCGGTCCGTCGGATTCTGCCAAGCCCGCTCGGGCGCCCCGCTCACCTCTCTCACCAGACAGAACAGTGAGGGATGTACGAGATCCACCACCTGGCCGTCGGATCCGGGATGCCAGTCCCGTTCTGCTTCGGGGACCTGCTCCAGAACCCGGACCGCCTCGCGCAGCCGGGATCCGAGCTTGTCGTCGACCAGTGTGTCGGACTGCCACACCCCGTCGACGGCGGACATCTCGATTCCGGTCCGTCCGTCCCGCAGCGTCGCGTAATGAGCGAGCTCGGCAAGCACATAACGAACCTGCGCTTCGGTGAGCTCTTGGCCGATCGCTTCTTGCGTCCACCTGGCGACGATGTCGGCATCGTGCATCTTGTCGAACCACCCGGGCTTCGCCCGGATGGTGGCGCTGCACTGCATCATCTGAATTTCCCGCAGCGTTCGGGGCGTGGCGAACGATATGGAGCGGGAGGTCTGAAAGGGCAGCGGGAAGGGGGACAGGTCAGTCAACTCTTCTGGTCCTCCGCGTCGGTGTGCGATGGCGGGAACGATACGTCAGCGGACTGACACCGAGCCGGGGTCCCTGCCGTCGCAGCGCCGTCGACACCTGCCCCGATGTTCGAGTGCGAATGAGTGTGGTCGTGTGCGGGTGATCCGTAGAGGGGGCGAACGGCTTCGTTGTGTCATGTTCCCGCGCCCGAGTCGGGACGAGGCAGACGAGGCAAAGGAAGCGGTGCCGGATGCGTACACACAGGACGCGCACGCAGATCAGGACGCGTGGACAAAGAAGGCTGCGGTGGGCGTCGCTCGCGGCCGCCGCAGTCGTGACCCTGGGGGCGGGGCTCGTCGCCGCGCCTTCCACGCACGCGGCGGACGACCCCGTCGACGTCGTGGTCGACGGTGACGACGTGCGCGCCGGCAACGTGAACGGCCTGACGTACAAGGGCCTCGGCGTGCTCAGCTGCAACAGCACGAGCAATCTGCTGATGGACTACAAGGCCGAGCACCCCGAGCGGTACTGGCAGCTCATCCGTGTGCTGTTCGGCGGTGGGAATCCCCTCGTCAACCACGTCAAGGTCGAGATGGGGTCGGACACGAACACCTCGACCGGCGCCGACCCCGCGACCATGCGCACCCGGGACGAGCTCGCGGACGCCTCCCGTTCCCCGGGCTTCCAGCTGGCCGCCGACGCCAAGACGGTCAACCCGCGGCTCAAGGTCTCGATCCTGCGCTGGGAAATGCCCCAGTGGGTCCAGCAGGAATGGAACAAGGGCACCGGCACCGACGAGATGTACCGCTGGTACAAGGAGACTATTCTCGACGTCCACGAGAAGTACGGGTACATGATCGATTATGTCGACCCGGACAAGAACGAGACGCGCTCGCCGGACATCTCATTCATCAAGTGGTACAAGAACGCGGTCGTGAACGACACCGAGTTCGCAGACGGACGCTACGGGATTCCGGCCGGCGAGCGGGAGGCCGTGGCCAAGGCCTACCACCGCATCAAGATCGTCGCTTCCGACGAGAACAACACGCTCAACATGGGCCCGGCGATGCTCAGTGACGCCGAACTCTTCGGGATCGTCGACGCGGCGGGCTACCACTACACCACGGAGGACCGGCGCGAGGGCGCCGCGGACAGCCCCACCTATCTGCCGTACACGAAGCTGGCCACCGGCGACAACGCATACGGGGAGGACAAGGAGGTCTGGTACAGCGAGGGGACGGCCTCGTTCGGCTACACCGACTACCGTGTCAACAACAACGAAGGCCGAAACGGCGCCGGCACCGGAATCGGCGGTGTGCAGAGCGCTCTCGACGTCGCCAATCGCATCGTCAAGAGTTACGCGAATTCCAAGCGCACCCACTACATCTTCCAGCCGGCGATCGGTTCCTTCTACGAGGGCGCCCAGTACAGCCACAAGGAACTGGTCGGCGCACGCGATCCGTGGTCGGGATACCTTCATTACGACGCTGCGCTGTACGTGATGCAGCACTTCACCGGGTTCGCGAAGACGGGCTGGGAGAACGACACGAACACGGCGGGCATCTGGCGCACGGTTCCGGAAGCCAGTTACAGCGGCGTGAGCGGAACCGAGAATCTCGACGGTTCGAATGGCGCCCCCAGCTATATGACGCTCGCCGATCCCGGGAAGAAGGACTTCTCGACCGTCGTCGTCAACGACAGCGACCAGCCGAAGACGTACCGGATCAAGGCCGAGGACCTGCGGCTCGGCAGCGACCCCACGATGGAGGTGTGGGAGACCCGGGCGGCCGACGCCGGGCAGCGCTACGACGCCGACTTCAAGCACCTGGCCGACGAGATCCGGCCGGATGCCGAGGGCGCGTACACGTACACCGTGAAGCCGCGGTCCGTCACCACCCTGACCACCCTGGACAAGAGCGCGGACGCGTCCACGAAGCAGCGCCTGCCCAAGTCCGGGGAGCGCGCCGTCCTCGACAGTGACGAGAGCGGCAAGCGCGGCGACACCCATGACACGTACCTGTACGCGGACGACTTCGCGTACGACGAAGAGGGAAGGGTCAAGGTCGGCAGGACGCTCCAGCCGTACCTCGCCTCGCGCGGCAACCAGCCCCGCTACATGGTCGACCAGACCGGGGCATGGGAGGTGGGCGGCGACGGAGTGCTGTACCAGTACATGGACCGGTCGATGAAGGACACCGCCGCCTGGAACAAGAACACGCCCAACACCACGGTGGGTGACTTCCGGTGGGAGAACTACAAGGCGTCCGTCGACGTCTCCTTCCCCGATCCGGACGGCGGTCTCGCGGCCCTGGGCGTGCGCCAGCAGAAGGGCATGGCGATCAGCGACGCGGCCTACAACCTGCGCATCGGCCCCGACGGTGCCTGGACGTTCTACCAGTACGGCACGGTCCGCGCGCAGGGCAGGGCCGCGGCGGCCGACGGTTACCGCCTCGCCGTCGAGGCGAAGGGGGCGAAGGTGACCGCCTTCGTCGACGGTGAGGCGGTCGCCACCTACGACGACCCGACCCCGCAGACCGAGGGCCGGGTCAAGCTCGGGAGCGGCTTCCAGCGGACGGGCTTCGACAATCTGAAGGTCGAGAGGGTCGACGGTTACACGCCTTACGCGGACGCGCAGTTGGACAACATGGACAGTGCGGTCACGTACGAGGGCACCTGGGCCCGGAAGGCCTCGTACGGCGACGCGATGGACTGGTACCGCTCGACGTCGACGAGCGCGACGCCCGGCGCGTCCTTCACCGTCCCTTTCCGAGGCACGGGGATCGACGTCATCGGCGGCAACGACGGCAGCGCCGTCCTCGACGTCTACGTCGACGGCGCACTCGTCGCCGGGAACGCGAGGACCGAGGCCACCGACAAGCGCCTGGCCACGTACGCGCTGCGCGGTCTGCCGGACGGCAAGCACCGGGTGAGGTTCGTCCTGAAGTCGGGGACGCTCGTCCTTGACGCCCTCAACACCTTCTCCGCCTCTTCCGAGCGGCACGGCAAGGCCGGCCAGTAGGCGGCTCGGCACAGGGCGAGCGGTCCCGGCGGAGGTGTGGCCGGGGCCGCTCAGGCAGGTTCGCGGCGCCGCGTCGCGGGCGCGGGGTACGGCGCCGACGGCAGGGACGAGGCGCGGATCATCAACTCCGGCAGAATGAGCGCTCGCTGGGCCGGGCGGCGACTGCCTTCGAGCAGACGCGCCAGCATCATCTCGACGGCCGTGCGGCCCACGAGCGCCTTGGGCGGCCGTACCGCCGTGATCGCCGGATCGGCGAGATGGGCGACCTCGTCGTCGTAACTGACGATGGCCAGGTCGTCGGGGACGCGGATGCCCTGCTCCGTCAGGTACTGGACCACCGAGAGCGCGTCGGGGTCGCTGTGCACGATGAGCGCGGTGATACGGGAGCGGCGGCAGCCCTCCACGATGTCGCCGATGATCCGGCGGTGTCCCGGGACGTCGAGGGCCACGCTCTCGCGTATGAGGAAGTCGTCGGGCAGCCCGAGTTCCGAGCAGGCGCGGTGCCACCCCACGGCGAGGTGCGCCGAGGTGGGGCTGCCCTTGGACAGCACGAGCCCCATATGGCGGTGGCCCAGCGTGTGCAGATGCCGGACCGCCATCTCCAGGCCGGTCGCGTGATCGCTGCGCACCCATTCGAGCTGGTGCGGCGTCGGGGTCCAGGCGGGTGTGTCGCGCTCCACGAAGACCACGGGCACCGGCAGCCTGCCGATCCAGTCGATCATCTCGTGCATGCCGGGGCCCTCCAGGTTCGGCGCGAGGAGCAACCCCTGCACCTGCCCGGATTCGGTCAGCCGGACGATCTGTCGGCGGTCCTCCGCCTGGTCGTAGCTGGAGCCCCGCAGCTGGACGTTGACGCCGTGCGCCGCCGCGGCGTTGCGGACGCCACTGACGATGTGCGGCCAGTAGAAGTCCAGCGAGGGGACCACCATCCCGATCGTGAACGCGGGCATCGTGAGCCGCCTGCGGCGCACCGGCTCCTGCTCCAAGGGAGAGGGCAGCGTGGCCCCGCCGTGCACCCGGGTCAGCAGGCCGCGCTCGGCCAGCGCCGCGATATCGCGCCGGATCGTCAGCTCGCTGACCGAGAGGTCGTGTGCGAGATCGCGTACGCGAACAGCGCCGTGCAGCCGGAGCCGGTCCATCAGTCGTTCGCGGCGTTGCAGTGCGAACAGCTGGTCGCCCCTCGCGGAACAATCCGCGGGCCCGTCGGGCCCGGTGAGCCGTGTCGACGTCATGGCGCATCCCCTCCCGTCCGGTCCTGAGCCCGGGCGATGTTCGAATCTGTTCGTTTCGCTTCGTCTGTGGTCGAGCTCTGGTGGGTCTGTGTGGCTGACCACTATCTCTGACTCAGCGTCTTCTGGCTGGAACTCGCCGGAAACACGGATGGCACCTGCTGTTTGAGCGGGCGCCCGGAGGCAGAGGAGCCCGCACCGCATGCAGACCAAGGCCCGCGCCCTGCTCGTGATGAGCAGGCCCAGCTTCGAGGCGCACTTCGACCAGGACCGGCTGCGCCGCCTCGCCGGCCTCGTGACGCTGGACGAGCCCTGCTGGACGGACGACCTCGACAGCGCACGGTCGCGCGAACGCCTGGCCCGCACCGAAGTGCTGCTCACGTCGTGGGGCGCACCCGCTCTCACACCGCAGCGGCTCGCCGCGGCACCCCGTCTGCGGGCCGTGCTGCACGGGGCGGGCAGCGTGCGGGACCTGATCGGGCAGGAGGTGTGGCGGCGCGGGATCCGGGTGACCAGCGCCGCCGAGGCCAACGCCGTACCCGTGGCGGAGTACACCCTCGCCGCGATCATCTTCGCAGGGAAGAAGGCCCCGTTCCTCGCCGCCGACGAGCAGCGGGCCTACGGGGGCTGGGGCTCGGTCACCGGGTACGGCGACCTGTCCAACTTCCGGCGGACCGTCGGCATCGTCGGCTTCTCGCGGATCGGCCGGCAGGTCGTCGAGCTGCTCCAGGTGCTGCGCGGCACCACCTGCCTGGTGGCCGACCCGTACGCCGACCCGGACGAGGTGGCGCGGGCCGGCGCCACGCTCGTACCGCTGGAGGAGATGCTGCCGCAGGTCCACGTGCTGTCCGTGCACGCCCCCGAGCTGCCCGAGACCCACCACCTCATCGGCGCCGCGCAGCTGGCCATGCTCCCCGACTTCGCGACCGTCATCAACACCGCGCGCGGCTCGCTCGTCGACCCCGACGCACTGGCCGCCGAGTGCGCCGCCCGCCGGCTCTTCGCGATCCTCGACGTCACCGATCCCGAACCGCTGCCCGCCGACTCGCCGCTGCGCCGCCTCGCCCGCGTGATGATCACGCCGCACATCGCCGGGTCGCTGGGCACCGAGACCGGCCGGCTGACCGACCACGTCCTCGACGAACTCGCCCGCTGGACCGCGGGCAAGCCGCTGCGGGCCGAGATCACCGCGGAGAGCTGGGCCCTGGGCCTGAGCGCCTGACCCGACCCGCCCGCCCCACCGTCCCCAACCGCTCAAAGGAGAGCCGCCGCAATGAAGTTGACGAAGAACCACGCCCGCATCGCGCCGTTGGCCGTCGCCGTGATCCTCACCGCCACAGCCTGCGATGCCAGCGGCACGGACACCACCTCGTCGTCCGAGGGCAGGACCGTCGTGAAGATCGCGCTGTGGAACTACCGGACCACGCCCGAGTTCAAGGCCCTCATCGACGGCTTCGAGGCCAAGAACCCCGAGATCGACGTCCAGCCGGTCGACATCCTCGCCGACAACTACCCGGAGAAGGTCACCACCATGCTGGCGGGCGGTGACACCACCGACGTCCTCACCATGAAGAACGTCACCGACTACGCCCGCTACGCCACCCGCGGTCAGCTCCTGCCGCTGACCGACGAGGCGGCCGCGCTGGACAAGGCGTCGTACTCCGGCCTCGACGACTACAACCTCAAGAACGCCTACTACGCACTGCCCTACCGCTCGGACTTCTGGGTGCTCTTCTACAACAAGGACATGGCCGGCAAGGAGGACCTGTCCAAGCTGACCTGGGACGACTACGCGAGGCTTGCGAAGAAGTTCACCCGGGGCTCGGGCTCCGACAAGGTCTACGGCACCTACCTGCACACCTGGCGCTCCGTCATCCAGGCGGTCTCCTCCGCGCAGACCGGCGGCGACCAGCTCGGCGGCGACTACGCGTTCTTCAAGGACCAGTACGAGATGGCCCTCGGCCTGCAGAAGGCGAAGGCCACCCTGCCCTTCTCCACCGCCTCCAGCAACCAGATCACCTACGACTCGCAGCTGACCACCGGCAAGGCCGCCATGGTCCCCATGGGCTCGTGGTGGGCAGCCGCGCTGCTCGCCGAGAAGGCGCAGGGCAAGAACGACATCAACTGGGGCATGGCGCCGATGCCGCAGATCAAGAACGACGGCAAGACCGTCACCTTCGGTTCGCCGACCGCGTTCGCCGTGAACAAGAAGGCGCGCAACGCTGACGCCGCGAAGAAGTTCGTCACCTGGGCCTCGGGCCCGGAGGGCGCCGCCGCCGTCGCGAAGATCGGCGTCACACCCGCGTACACCAGCGACAAGATCCTCGACACCTTCTTCTCCGTCGACGGCATGCCGAACGACGCCCTGTCCCGCAAGGCGATGCAGCCGACCACGGTGCAACTGGAGATGCCGGTCAGCGACAAGACCTCCGACATCGACCAGATCCTCAAGGAGGAGCACGAGATGATCATGAGCGGCGAGAAGTCCGCCGCCGACGGCATCAAGGAGATGGACAGCCGTGTGAAGGACGAAGTCCAGTGAGTGCCGTCGCACCCCCCGCCGCCCCGCCCGCGGCCGACGGCGCCTCCGCGGCCCACCGGGCCGCCGCGAAGCGCCGGCGGCGCCGCAACCTCCTGGTCGGCTGGTCCTTCATCCTGCCGAACTTCCTCGGGTTCGCCGCCCTCACCCTCCTCCCGGTGATCGGCGCGCTCGCGATCTCCTTCACCGACTGGGACTCCTACTCCACCCCGAAGTGGGCGGGCCTGGACAACTTCCAGCGGCTGTGGAACGACTCCAACTTCTGGGCCGCACTGCAGAACACCCTGTACTACGCGGCAGGACACATCCCGCTCACGCTCCTGGTCTCGCTCGGCCTCGCCGTCCTGCTCAACCAGAAGCTCCGCGGCGTGCACGTTCTGCGGACCGCCTTCTTCTTCCCGTACATCACCTCGCTCGTCGCGGTCGCCGTGGTGTGGAACATGCTGCTGAGCCCCGAGTCGGGGCCCGTCAACCAGTTCCTCATGTCCCTCGGCATCGACCACCCGCCGGGCTGGACCAGCTCCCAGGACTGGGCGATGCCCGCGCTGATCATCACGAGCGTGTGGCGGGACATGGGCTACTACATGGTGCTCTTCCTGGCCGGACTGCAGACCGTCCCGGCCGAGCTGTACGAGGCGGCCCGCATGGACGGCGCCGGCCCCTGGCACCGGTTCTGGCACGTCACCCTGCCCGGCCTGCGGCCCACGACCTTCTTCGTCACCGTCATGATCACGGTCTCCAGCTTCAAGGTGTTCGACCTGGTGCAGGTCATGACCGAGGGCGGGCCGGGCCGCTCCACCCTCGTCCTGTCCCAGCTGATCTTCCGCGAGGGCATCACGCAGGGCCGCTTCGGCTACGCCTCGGCGGTCTCCCTCGCGCTGTTCCTGATCTGCCTGGTGATCACGGTGATCCAGTTCCGGATGCAGCGAAGGAGCGAGCGATGAACACCACCCTGCTGAGCAAGGACACCCGCCCGCCCGCGGGCCGGGCTCCCGCAGGCTCTCCGGCGGAGCCCCGCGTCCGCAAGGGCGTGAGGGCCGTCGCCGGGCAGACCGCCCTGTACGTGCTGCTCGCCGTGGTCGCCCTCGCGGTCCTGCTGCCGTTCCTCTGGATGCTGATCTCGTCGGTCAAGGACGACCGCGACGTGTTCACGGTGCCGATCCAGTGGATCCCCGAAGAGTTCCAGTGGGACAACTTCACCAGCATCTGGACACGGGTGCCCTTCGCCGCCTACCTCGGCAACTCGTTCTTCCTGAGCATCGTGATCACGTTTCTCCAGGTGCTCACCGGGAGCTTCGCGGCGTACGGCTTCGCCAAGATGCGCTTCCCGGGCCGGGACGTGCTGTTCACCGGCTACATCGCGACGATCGCGGTGCCGTGGCAGGCGTACATGGTGCCGCAGTACGTGATCATGCAGAAGCTCGGCCTGGTGAACTCGTACACGTCACTCGTCCTGCTGCAGGCGTTCGGCGCGTTCGGCGTCTTCCTGATGCGGCAGTTCTATCTGACGATCCCGGACGAGATCAGCGAGGCGGCCCGCCTCGACGGCCTGAGCGAGTACGGCATCTGGGCGCGGATCGTGCTTCCGCTGTCCAAGCCGGCCCTCGCGAGCCTCGCCCTGCTGACGTTCGTGAACACCTGGAACGACTACATGGGCCCGTTCATCTACCTCACCGACAACCGCCTGTGGACGGTGCAGTTGGGGCTGCGCGCCTTCATCGGACAGTACGACGCGGAGTCGGCCATGATCATGACGGGGTCGGTGCTCTCCGTCGTGCCGGTCCTGGCGGTGTTCCTGCTCGGCCAGCGTTACTTCGTGCGCGGCATCGCGACCACCGGTGTGAAGGGCTGAGGGGTGGAGAGGATGGGTGCGAGCCCACGTGCACGGCTCAATGTGGCTTACGGCTCCTGGGAGTTGATATGGGCGCACGTGCACCGGGTGCTAGTCGTCAACCTAGGGATCGCCGTGACGAATCTGCCCCTGCTGGCCGCGCTGCAGGTGACCCAGCAGCCGTGGCGGCATCCGGTGTTCTTCGGGCTGTTGCTGCTGGCGCTTCCCGGTCCCTCCCTCACCGCCGCGTTCGCGTATCTCGGCGCGACGACCGGGGACGAGCAGGCGCCGGTACGGCTGTTCGTCCAGGCGTACCGGCGGCTGTTCCGGCGGGCGGTGCTGATCTCGGCGCCGTTCGTGCTGCTTATGATCGCGGCCGTCGCGGATGCCGTGACCCTGCGGACATCGCCGCTGGGGGCGGCCGTCGTGCCGATGGCGCTGGTGGCCGGGCTGGTCGCCGCCGCTGCGTGGCCGGTCGCGCTCGCGCAGGTGGCCGCGGGCGGGGACGTCGGACGCCGGCTCCTCCTGCTGGCGCCGTACGCGGTGATCCGGCACGGTGTACTGGCTCTAATGAATCTCGTGCTGGGGATGGTGGCCCTGTTGCTCGTCAACCAGGCGCCGCTGCTGGGGCTCGCGGTGCTGCCCGGGTGCGTGCTGTTCGTATGGTGGCGCAACTGCCAGGTCATGGCGCTCTCCAGCGAACCGGGCGCGGCGGGCGATCTCGGCGTCCGTGAGGGGAGGCGTGATGTCACCGACGGAATCCGAGCGGTCGCGCGGCCCTGAACAACGGCTGGACGCCGACTGGCCGGGCGGGATGCACGCGCGTATCCGGTCGGCGGCGGACAGCGCGCGGACCACCCCCATGCCGGACCTCCCCTTCTCCGCGTACCGCCGCTTCGACGACGATGGCGACCGTCTGGCGTACGAGGACCTGTACTTCCGGCGCCGCGCGCAGGTGACGGCCCTCGCCGCCGAGGCCCTGATCGGCCCGGCGGCGAAACTGGACGCGCTGGCGGACGCGCTGTGGTCCGTCTGCGACGAGTACACCTGGGCGCTTCCCGCCCACGAGATGCACGCCACCCGCCTCGGGCGGGGAATGGACCAGTGCCTCGACCTGTTCGCCGCGCTCACCGCGCAGCTGCTCGCCGAGACGGTCCGGATCTGCGGCGACCGGCTCGATCCCCGAGTCGCCGCCCGCGTGCGCGACCAGGTGGACCACCGGGTGCTGTCCCTCCTCGCCGACGACGAACGCCCGCTTCTGTGGGAGGCCTGGGCACACAACTGGGCAGCCGTGTGCGGCGGTTCCGCGGGCCTCGCGGCACTGGCCCTGTGGGAGCCGGGACCACGCCTGACCCGCCTCCTCGACCGGTGCCGACGCGCTCAGCTCACGTACCTCAGCGGCTTCGACGACGACGGGGGCTGCGCGGAAGGGGTGGGCTACTGGGTGTTCGGGTTCGCACACTTCGTCTACTTCGCCGAGGGGCTGCGGGAGTCCACCGGCGAGGATCTGCTCACGCACCCCAAGGTCCCGGCCATCGCCCGCTTTCCGGGCGCGGTGCATCTGGGCGACGGGCTTTTCCCCGCCTTCTCGGACGGGGAGGAACGGCCCCGCGTGCCCGCCGGTCTCGCCCGGCAGCTCGCGCGGAGGCTCGGGGTCCGGGCCCCCGCCGAGGCCGTGGAGGCCACGGTCGGCCGGGCGGACCTCACACGGGACTGGGCCGATCTCTCCCGGACCCTGCGCTGGGGCGCCCCGGACCCCACGCCCGCGCCGGAACCCGAGCCGCCGACGGCGTACCTCCCCGACCTCGCCTGGCTGATCGACCGGGGGCAGGGCGTGGCCTTCGCGGCCAAGGGCGGCCACAACGCCGAGCCCCACAACCACAACGACCTCGGCCAGTTCGTGCTCGCGGCCCGGGGCGAGGTGCTGCTCGCCGACCTGGGCGCCGGCGAGTACCGCAAGGGCTACTTCGACGACGCCACCCGCTACACGTTCCTGCACGCCTCCTCGCGCGCGCACTCCGTCCCCCGCGTCGACACGCGGGAGCAGTCCGCGGGCCGAGCCCGCACGGCCGAGGTCCTGGAGCTCCGCCTCCACGCGCACGGAACGGACCTGACCCTCGACCTCGCCGGCGCCTACGAGGTGAACGGCCTGACAGCGCTGCGCCGCGCCTTCTCCTGGCGCCGTGACGCCGGGGAACTGCTGCTGGTCGACGAGGTCGAGACGGAACGCCCGATGCCACTGGAGGAGGTGTTCGTCAGCCGGCTCCGCCCCGAGACCGGCGCGGAGGGGGTGGTGTGGACCGGGACCTCGGCACGGGCCCGCCTCTGCCTGCCGGAGGGCTGTGCCGCCCGCGTCGAAACGGTGCACACCACCGACCACGAGGGCGCCCCCGACACGGTCCACCTCCTGCGGCTCGACTTCGGCCTCGTCGAGCGGCGGGCCCGGTTTGCGTTCCGCTTCACGGTCGGAGGGCCCCCCTTGTCGGCATGAAGGCGTACTTGGCAGAGGCGGCGCCGCCCCGGTTTCAGCGGAAGGCGGCGACGTTGCGGGCGGCCCAGTCGGCGAAGGGGTGCGGGGCGCGGCCGAGGACCTGCTGGACGTGCGGGCTGATGCGCAGCTCGGCAGGGCTCGGGGAGCCGATGATGTCCAGAGTGTCGTCGGCGAGCTCCGCCGGCATGCTCTGGCTCATGGCGGCCTTGGCCTCTTCGCGGGTGAGCTCGTGGAACTTCACCGGCGAGCCCAGGGCGGCGGCGATGGCCTCGGCCTGCCGGCGCGGAGTGATCACCTCCGGCCCGGTCAGTTCGTAGACGCCGCCGGTGTGCCGGTCATCCAGCAGGCAGGCTGCCGCGACGGCGGCGATGTCCGCCGGGTCGATGACTGGTACCCCGACATCGCCGAAGGGCGCGGCGACGACCTGCTGCGTACGGACGGAGTCGGCCCACCACAGAGCGTTGGAGGCGAAGCCGCCCGGCCGCAGGATGACCCACTCCAGGCCCGACTCCCGCAGTGTGTCCTCCAGCGCGCGCATCGCGATGCGCGTCTCGCCGGAGGGCCTGGTCACCACGCCCAGCGTGGAGAGCAGGACGACCCGGCGGACCCCGGCGGCCGCGGCATCGCCGATGATCTCGGCAGGGTTGGCCCCGGTGGCGTGCAGGTCGCCGGACAGCAGCAGGAACAGCGCATCGGCCCCGGTCAGCGCGGACTTGAGGCCGCCCGGCTCGGCCAGGTCGGCCACCACGTGGTGGACACCGTCCGGCACCGCCGCCGTGTGCCGCGACACCGCCCTCACCTGCTGGCCGGCGTCGGCCAGCGCCTGCGTCAACGGCTGTCCGATGTTCCCGGTGGCCCCAGTTACTACGATCATGGTCGCTCCTCGTCGAAATGTTTCCTGTGGTCCGCACGCTAGGAGCAGGGGCTAACATTTTGTAAGGGCATACCTTTAGGTAAGCTCGTGACATGGTGGAAAGCGTGCAGCACAGGCCGGTTGAGGTCGAGAAGCGGTATGACGTGTTTCACACCGACTGCCCCGCGCGGGACATGGTCGACCATGTGACCAGCAGGTGGGGCATCTGGGTGCTGATCTCCTTGCGCAGAAGCAGCCTCCGGTTCTACGAACTGCGCGAGAGCATCCAGGGCGTCAGCGAGAAGATGCTGGCCCAGACCCTGCGGGGGCTGGTGCAGGACGGCCTGGTCTGGCGGGAGGTCGAGCCGACGACGCCCCCTCAGGTCACTTATGGGCTGACGGAGTTCGGCCGGGACGTCGGCGAGCCGCTGACGGACCTGTTCGACCGGATCACGCGACGGCTCCCGCCGCGCGGCACGGCGTAGCGCGGCTGGTGCGCATGCGCGGCGCCTTGCCGGTGACGCGCGCGTAAGCCCCTGGCTCCGTGGTGGCCGGCATGCGAGTCAGCCCGCTCGGGCCCGGCTCCTGCGGCGCCTGCGGAGGTCCTGCGCGAGCTGCAGGACGGTCGCGGCCTGCAGCAGCGCTGCGCCGGCCACGAACCATCCTGAACCTTCTCCGTCTTCGTACGCCCGCACCGCGCCGGTGAGGAGCACGAGGGCGATCGGGACGCCCGCCGCCGAAATGGCCAAGTTGATTCGATCGGTCACCCGCGAAGTGTGCTGCTTCGATCGCCGTTCCGGCTACGACCGGGGCGCCGTCGTGGATCCTGCTCGGTATCACCTGGACGAGGTCGACGAGACGCCCGGGCGGGTCGCCGACGCGCAAGCCGGGCCCCGCCCGGCGATCTGCAACAAAGGCGGCGCCGGTCACATCGGCATGGCCCGCTGTATTGACAGTACGCCGTCATGTCGGTGTGATGAGTGGGAGCGCTCCCATGCCTGAACTGTCCTACGGTTCCCCCCCACCCGAGGAGGCGCACATGCCGATTCTTCGCCCGCGATTACTGCGCAGACAGCTCTGGACAGCGGCCGGGGCCGCCCTCGCGCTGGCCTTGTCCCTTCTGGCCGTGGCGCCCGCCAGCGGCTCAGCCTCGGCGTCCGGATGCCAAGTCGACTACACGGTCAACGAATGGGCCGGCGGCTTCACCGCCCAGGTGGGCATCACCCATACCGGTTCCGCGCTCAGCGGTTGGCAGCTGACGTGGACGTACGGAGGCGACCGGCACGTCACCTCCGCCTGGAACGCTTCCGTCACCCAGACCGGCCACTCCGTGACCGCCGTCAACACGGCCTGGAACGGGGTGCTGGCCGACGGCGGTTCCGTGGACTTCGGGCTGCAGGGGACATGGCAGGCGGCCGACTCCGTGCCCACCGACTTCGCCCTCAACGGGGTGCCCTGCGGCGGTGACGGCAGTACGCCGCCTCCCACGACTCCTCCGCCCACGACACCACCCCCCACCACACCGCCCTCCGCGGAGTGCGGGGACGCCGCCGTCTGCGAGGACTTCGAGAACCAGGCCGGCCCGGCTCCCGCCGGCAACTGGCGGGTCACCGCGCCCGACTGCCAGGGCACGGGCACGGCCACCGTCGACACGGCCGTCGCGCACAGCGGCTCGCGGTCGCTCCGGCTGGACGGACGGGCCGGGTACTGCAACCACGCCTTCGTTGCCGCCACCGCGGACCTGTCGTCGGTCGGGCCGGTGCTGCACGTGAGGATGTGGGTGCGGCACACCACCGCGCTCCCGGCCGCGCACGTCACCTTCGTATCGATGCCGGACAGTTCGCAGGGCGGCAAGGCGCTGCGGATCGGCGGACAGAACGGCGCCCTGCAGTGGAACCGGGAGAGCGACGACGCCACGCTCCCGGCACAGAGCCCGGTCGGGGTGGGGCTGAGCCGGCCGCTGCCGACGGGCAGTTGGCAATGCCTGCGGTTCGCGGTCGACACCTCGGCACCGAAGCTCGACACCTGGCTCGGCGACGAACAGGTGCCGGGGCTGCACGCCGACGGCGTACCGACGCAGGACGTCGACCAGCAGTGGCTCGCGCGGACCACTCCGCCGAGGCCCACCGCCCTGCGGCTGGGCTGGGAGAGTTACGGGACCGGGGACGACACCCTGTGGTTCGACGACGTGGTCGTCGGCTCCTCGCCGGTCGGCTGCTGAAGGCGGCTGTGAAGGCCGGCTGACCGGAAGGCGGGGGAAGACCTGCGTGACCTGCGCCGACGGGCTGACGATGGCGCTCCGAGAGGGGGGCCTGTCAGCCCGTCAGCGGCTCCGGCGTCCCGGATCGCCGACGCAGGCGTTCCGAAATCCCTGCCCGGCCCGCCCCCGGCTGCGACGGCCGTGACGGCCCGCATAAGATCGCGTCGATCGGCCAGGGGGGTCGGATCTTTTAGGGCCTCTGGGGGCGACGCCGTGGGTGTCATTGTGGGTGCGATCGTTGCGGTACTCGTGGTCGTGGGCGGGTGGTGGGTCGTCCGGACCTACAACCGGCTCGTACGGCTGAGGAATCAGACGCAGGCCTCATGGGCGCAGATCGATGTGCAGTTGAAGCGGCGGCACGAGCTGATACCGAATCTCGTCGAGGGGGCGCGCGGTTACGCCGCTCACGAGCGCGGCACCTTCGAAGCGGTCACCGCCGCGCGCGGTCAGGCGCTGAGCGGCGGGCTCGGCGTGACGGAGCGGGCGGCCGCCGAGGATGCCCTCAGCGCGACGCTGGGGAGGCTGTTCGCACTTGGGGAGAGCTACCCGGACCTCAAGGCGGATCAGCACTTCAGCACGGTGCAGGCCGAGTTGAGGTCGGCGGAGGACAAGATCGCGTACGCACGGCAGTTCTACAACAGCGCCGTGCAGAGCTACCACACCGCCCTCGAGAGCTTTCCCGGCAACATCGTGGCCGGGATGGGCGGCGCGCACGGGCGGCGGGAGTACTTCGAGGCTCCCGGCGCGGCGCAGGACGCGGTCCAGGTGAGATTCGCGTGACGCACATCGAACAGCTCTACTGGGGCGGCGCCGCCCTGATCGTGCTCTGGCTCGTCGCCTTCGGGTTCGCGCTGGTCGCCACCCGCAACGGCGCGGTCACGCCGGGGCCCGCGACCCAGGAGTTCGGGGACCACCCCGAATCACCGGCCGTGGTCAGCCTGCTCGGCAACAACTGGCGAGGCGTGGAGCACGCCGCCGCGGCCACCCTGCTGGACCTTGCGGCCCGCGGGTTCCTCGAGCTGCGGCAGCCGGGCGACGACCCGGCCCGCAGCAGCGTGCACGTCACCGAGGCCGGCCGGACGGCACCGGACCTCATGCCGTACGAGCAGCGCGTGCTGGCCCGCGTCGCCGCCCGCGCGGTGAACGGCGGCGCGCCCATCGGAGCGATCGCCTTCCGTGACGACAAGCGCGCCGCCGCCTGGAACACGGAGCTGCGCAAGGAGGTCATCGCCGAAGCCCGGCTGCGCGGCCTGTCCCGGTTCCGGTTCCCGCGACTGCTCGCCGGTGCTCTGATGTTCAGTGCCTTCGTGCCCGGTGCGCTGTTCACCGTGGCCGCCGTCATGGGAGGTCACAACCTGCGTGCCGCGGCCGCGGTCGGTGTGGCGCCGGGGGCCGCGCTGGTCTACCTGCTGGGCAGGTCGATGGGCGAGCGGGCGACACCGCAGGGCCTGGAGCGCGCCGGGCACTGGGCCGGGCTGCGAGCCTGGCTGACGGCACACGACGACTTCGCCCGGCTGCCGCCCGCGGCCGTGACGGTCTGGGACCGTTATCTCGCGTACGGAACCGCACTCGGCGTCACCAGCCTGACCAGCCGACTCCTCGGCTTCGACGGGGGAGACCGGCGACGGGTCTGGTCCTCGTACGGAGGGACCTGGCGGCCGGTGCGGATCCGATACCCGCGGCTGCGTCCCGGGTTCGGCGCTTCGACGCGCCGGCTGCTGTACCTGGCGGCGGGGGCGGCCCTGGTCGCGGCCGGAATCTGCGCCTTCGCGGTGCTGCGGCAGCCCGACTGGTCGGTTGTGGCCGACGCGCACAGCGAGGGCTCGATGCGCCGGCCTGGACTGGTGCTGAGCGCCGGCTGGGTGGTCAGCGCCCTGCTCGGTCTGGTGGTGGCGGGCAGGATGAGCCGCTGGATACTTCTGGCGGCGTTCCTGGCGATGATGCCCGGCAACTTCGCGAGCGACAGCGACGGCTGGTTCGTCGACGCGGCGGCGCAGGAGGGGCCCCTGCCCGTCGAGTTCGCGGCGATCGCCGTCTTCGGCGCGCTGGCGGTGTTCTTCGTGGTGCTCGCCTGCCTGGAACGGAGTGAGCCCGACACGATCACCGGTGAGGTGCTGCGTATGGAGTCGCGCAAGGGCAAGGATGTGGCCCGCTTCCTGGTCCTCGACGAGGGGAACACGGACCTGACCACCGCCTGGGCGCTGCCCGCGGCCTCGCAGGGCATCGCGACCGGTGCGCAGGTGCGACTGAGGGTTTCGCGGGGCACCCGCGTCATCCGCTCCGCGGAGCTCGTGAAGCGCGCGATGCCGGAGGGCGACCGGGTGAAGCCCGTCGGGCGACCCGCCTCCTGAGGAAGCGGATGGGCCGGAGCGCCTCCCGGTGAGGCGCTCCGGACGCCGGGTGGCGGACCCGATGCCGTGCCGGGTGCGGTACCGGAGCGGCCCCGGGCTCCTGTCCGTCACCCGCTTTGCGCTGCCGTACCGCTCTGCGGATAGTTTGTGCGGGACAGGTACGCAGACCCGTGGCGGCTCAGCCGCACGGGGACGGGAGGTCGGGAAGAGTGTCGCTGCGCGGAGGTGATCCTGCCGAGATCGGCGGCTATCCGCTGGAGGCGCGGCTAGGCTCGGGCGGCATGGGCACGGTGTTTCTGGCCCGTACGGGTTCGGGGCGGCCCATCGCGATCAAACTGATCCACCAGCAGTTCGCGGGGGACGAGGAGTTCCGCATCCGCTTCCGGCAGGAAGTGGCGGCGGCGAGGCGGGTGAGCGGCGCGTTCACCGCCGCCGTGGTCGACGCCGCCCCCGAGGCCGAGCAGCCGTGGATGGCGACGGCCTACATCGAGGGGCACACGCTCGCCCAGCACATCGCCGCGGAAGGCCCGCTGGACGGGGCGGAGTTGCGCAGGCTCGCCATCGGCCTGGCGGAGGCGCTGCGCGACATCCATCGCGTGGGGGTCGTCCACCGCGACCTGAAGCCTTCGAACGTCGTGCTCTCGTCCGAGGGCCCGCGCGTGATCGACTTCGGCATTTCGCGTGCCACGGACCAGCAGACCCTGACGATGACCGGGCGCGTCATCGGTACGCCGCCCTTCATGTCCCCGGAGCAGTTGCAGGCGCCGCGTGGGGTGGGTCCGCGGTCCGATGTCTTCTCGCTCGGAACGCTGCTGGTGTACGCGGCGACGGGCCACGGGCCCTTCGACGCGGACAGCCCTTATATGACGGCGTATCAGGTGGTGCACGAGGAGCCGTCGCTGGACGCCGTGCCGACAGCTCTGCGCGCGGTCGTCGAGTCGTGCCTGGGCAAGGAGCCCGAGGGGCGCCCCTCGGCGGACGAACTCCTCGTGCTGCTGCGGGACCTGCCGGCCGACCTCGGGGGGACCGGCGCGTCCGGGGTGGGCACCGGCCGCACCCGCGACATGGCCACCCAGCATCACCTCGCGACGCGGGACACTCCGGCGCCGAATGCCGCCCCCGCCGACTCCGGCCGCCCCGGGAGCACCGGCACCTTCGCCGGCCGACGTCTCAGGAGCCGATGGCGGCCCGTGCTCGCGGCAGCGGTCGCGGTGGCGGCGATCGGCGGGGGAGTCACCGCGCTGCAGGTCGGCGGCTTCGGGGAGAGCAGCGGCGGCGACAAGGACACCCGGCTCGAGGCGCCGGGTGCCGCACTTCCGGCCGGCTTCCAGCCGTGGCGCCGGACCGTGCAGGGCGGTCGCGCGGACGTTCCCGACGAACTGCGCTGCCTCGCACGCGGCGACGCGCTGTTCTGCGGGGGCGGCGGTGTGATCGCCGCCCGGATCAGGGCCAAGGACGGCTCGCGGGTGTGGACGGCGAAGAGCCCGGGCATCCCCGTCCAGGGCATGCACCTCGTGGGCGCCACCGACGACACGGTGATCGGCTACCGCTTCGCGGCCGAGGGTGACCCGCAGGCCCCTCCCAGCGAGGTGGTGGCCATCGACGCGGACAACGGCCGGGAGCTGTGGTCCGTTCCGTCCGGCGCCCAGTCGACGGTTGTCACGGGCCGGACGCAGGACGCCCTCGTCGTCGGCTCCACCGTGGTGACGGTCGACGCCTCCAACTCCCGCTTGGAGGCCCGGGACGCGCACAGCGGTGCGGGGTCCTGGAGTACGCCGTTCCCCGTCGGCACCCAGTGTTCCGCTGTCCCCATGGGCCCGCGACTCCTCGCGATGTGTGCGACGGACGCGGAAGCGGACGGACTGGAGGTCCGCCACCCCACCCTGTACGAGATCGGCCTCGCCTCCGGGTCACTGGGCAGGCCCCTCGCGCTCGACGGCCCCGCCGTGCCGATGGGCGTCGCCGACGGCAGTCTCGTATTCCTGCGGGAGCACATGGACGGGCCGGCAGCGGTCGGCTACGACGGGGTGGTGCGGGTCGACCCGTCCTCGCGGAAGGTCACGTACTCCCGACTGGCCACGACGTACGAGGGAACGCCCGGGATGGCGGAGGGCACCCTCTTCGTGAGCGGACAGACCGGCCTCGTCACGGCGTTCGACCCCGCGACCGGCCGGAAGAAGTGGGCCCGCCAGACGGGCGTGGAGGGGGCGTCGGGTCCGGTGGCCGGACCCGACGCGCTGTACTTCAGCTCGGCCACCGGCCGGGTGGTCGCGCTGTCGCCGGACGACGGAAAGCCCCTGTGGACGACGAACCCGCAGGCCGACGGCCTGACGGGCCAGCAGGGCGCGAGCCCGCGCGTCACCGTCGCGGGGCGTGCGGTGATCGTGGCGGCGGCCAAGAACACGCTCTTCGCCTTCGACGCCCGGAAGCCGCCGAAGGCGGGCTGACCCGGGGGTCCGGCCGGGCTCAGCCGAGACCGCGATGTGCCGCCCACAACGCCCCGGCGCGGCCGGCGGCACCGGCGACCAGGGCGGCCAGCTCGGGGCGGTCGGGGAGGGGGAAGGACACGTAGGCGCCTCGACCGCCGGCGACCGGCCGGCCGTAGGCCTTCGCCGCGAGGCGGCCGTCCGGCAGAAGCCGGACGTTGATCGTGGTCAGCGTGAACGCTTCACCGCGTCGGGTGTCCGTCCAGCGGAGCGCCTCCGGGACGGTGACATTGATCGCCAGAGCGCTCACTTCCGGGTCGCTGCTCATGGGCGGATCCTCTCACGCGCGTGCCGCGGCAGCCGGGGCAGGACAATTGACCGCGATGACCCGTGACCGCGCCCCCAACAGAACCCAGGAGTGCTGACGACATGACGAACCGCTGGGCCGGAGTGACGGTCGACTGCGTCGACGTGGAACGGGTGGCGGGCTTCTGGAGCGCGCTGCTGGACCGACCGCAGGGGCCGTCCGAGCCCGGCTGGATCTACCTCGGCCACCGTGACGATCCGCAGCCCCGCCTCGTCTTCCAGCCGGTGGCCGAGCCGAAACAGGGCAAAGTACGCCTCCACCTCGACGTGGCGGTCGACGACGTCGAACAGGGCATGGCCCAAGTCGTCGCGCTCGGCGGCAGGTTCACCGGCGAACGGCACGAGTACGACGAGGGCGTGGTCGTCGTCATGGCCGACCCCGAAGGGCACGAGTTCTGCATGGCTCAGTACTACTGACCCGCTACCGCCGCCGGTGAGTGTCGGTGCGGGCCGGCTTCCGTGTGACTCCGTTCGCCTCAGAGACCGGTGACCTTGCCGCTCGCCGACAGCTCGTACACCAGCGTGACCGTGCGACGGCCGCCCGGCGGGAGCGTGACGTCCCAGCGGACGATGCCCTCGGCGTCCACCGCGTCCGGCGCCGGGGAGCAGGCGTCCTTGTGCAGGCGTACGGTCACCTCCGCGACCTCGGGGACGGGGATGCGCTCCCGGAGGGTGACCACCCGGTCGCCGTGCTCGCCCGGGGCGGAGAAGCGGGACAGGTGCAGCCGGACCGTGCGGGTGAGAACGCTCCGCTGGGTGATTCCCGCGGAGGCGCGGGACTCCTCGGTGTAGCGGACCACCCGGTAGTCGTCGCGGCTGCCGAAGGCCAGCTCGACGGGGGCGCCCGGGGCGGCGAAGTCCAGCATGCCCCGGCCGCCGAAGCCACTGCCGCGGATGAGGTCCACCGGCCCGGCGAGCAGTGCATGGCCGGACCGGTTGTCGAACCGCACGACCTGGGTGACCAGGGGGGACAGCTCCGGCGAGCACGCGTACTCGCTCGGTGCGGCGGTGGTGAAGGCGGAGACCGCCACCCGGTGGGCGCGGCCGTCACAGGGGATCGAGACCGGGGCGGGGGCCATCAGGACCCGCGCCTCGCCCCCGTCGTCCACCCCGGGCAGGCCGAGCACCGGGGCCGGCCCGAGGGTCCCGGTCTCCTCCTCGCGCAGTTCGACGTCGACCGTGCGGCGCTCCTGTGCCGAGCGGTCCCTGAGCGTCAGCCGGTCCTCGTCCAGCCGTGGCGGCTCGGTGGCCGCCGCCGAGCGGGCCGTCGACAGCGTCAGCCGTACGTGCGACCAGTCCTCACCGGTGCGCTGCCAGACCATCGCGTCGGTCTCCAGCGTCAGGGCGTCGCCGTCGAGCACCGCCCGGTAGGCGGGCCGCCACAGCGCGCACGGGGTGAGGTGGCTGAGGCGCAGCCCGACGGTTCCGGCGGCCGAGGCCCGTACCGTCAGCTCGATGTGACCGACCAGCTCGGCCGGTTCTTCCTCCGCGAGGGACAGAGCCCGCTGGAGGTCGGCGAGTTCGGCGCCGACAGCGATCAGCCGGGCCTTTACCACGCGCAGTTGCTCGGCATGGGTGTCACGCTCGGCGTCCGCACGGTCGAGCTCGCGGGACCAGCGGGACAGCTCCGTCTCCCCGAATCCGGCGCCCTCGCCGATCTCGCGCAGCAGGTCGGTGGCGAGATGGCCCAGCAGGTCGAGGCGGGTCTTCAGCCGGTCGCGTCGCTGTCCCAGGGACCGTTGCTCCTCCTCGAGGGCGTGCACACGATGGCGCAGTACGGAGTCGTCCTCCGTGGGCGGTGACGGCTCGCGCGGCATCCAGGTGCGGACGATCCGCACGTCGAGCACGGTCGCGGGGTGTCCGGAGGTCAGCTCGGCATGGAGCGTCCGGTCGACGGCCAGCGCACTGACCGGTCCCAGGCGCAGCCGCTGGACCCCGGCCTCCAGATCGAGCACGGCGGTGCGCTCGACGTGGGCGCGGTCCTCGAGGCACGTGACGGCGGTGACGGGGAGGGCGATCGGCTTCGTGGCCGTGGACATGAGGGGTGTCAGCTCCTGCGGTTTCCGCCGGCCAGGGCCTTGCCGGCCGGGATACGGACTTCGTAGCCGCCGTCGAGAGCGGCGGTGGCGCCGGCGGGCAGGTCCAGTCGCCAGACCCGGGTGCCCGGGGCGTGCCGATCGGGTCCGGCGCCCTCCTCGGGCGCCGTCCAGTCGGCCCGCTCCTCGATCCTGACATCCGGTTCGGAGGTGACAGGTACCCGTTCGCGGACCTCCACCGTGACCGGCACGGACAGGCGGTTGGCGAGTTCCACATGGACACGGTGGTCGAGCACGGTGGTGTTGTTGCGCAGACCGGAGGTCGACTCGTTCAGGTGCGTACGGCGCGTCACGCGGATGCCCTCGGCCGGCCCCAGCCCCACCCGGCGGACCTGGCCGGGTGCCAGTGTGGGCAGCGCGGCGGTCAGCAGGAACGCGTCGTCGACGCTGACCTCCACCGGACCGGCGAGCAATGCCTGGTCCGTGGCGTTGGAGAGCACCAGCGTGGCGTACACGGTCTGCTCCACGGACGGCACGCAGAGGTACTCGGTCCGCAGGCCGACCGGGATCTCGCCGACGGTGACGGTGTGCCAGTTGCCGTCCGACGGGATGTCGGCGCGGGCCGCGGCATCGAAGCGGTGGTCGAAGGAACCGGCCGACTCGCGGGGCCGCACGGCCTGCCCCGGCAGCGGCAGGAAGGCCACCGTTTCGGCGCGCCGCCGGTACTCGGCCGCCACCGGGTCGGACGGGGAGCCGGGGAACAGCCGGCCCCTGCGATCGCCCTCCTCCTCCGGGCCGCAGAGAGCGAGGGCGGCGTAATCGAGCTCGGCGCTGCTCGGCTGCGGCGGACCGGCTGCCGGAGCCGGAGGGGACGGCGGCGCGGCCATGCCGGGAGCGGGGGGCGCGGGGGCGTTCGCGACGGATCCGGAACGCGATCTGCTGCGCGGTCGTGCCCCGGCCGGTGCCGCGGGGGCGGGCACCCCGCCGCCGAGGGCCTCCGGGGGAGCGCCGTAACCCGGGGGCGGCGGAGGACCGCCGTAAGCCTGCGGCGCCGGTGGTGGCGGCAACGGGACGGCCCTTGACGCGGATGCGCCTGCGCCGCCCATGGGCGGGCCGCCGGCTGCCACGGGCCCGGGCGAACGGTCCGGGCCGGGGCCTGCCGCGTCGTACCCGGAGAACAGGCCGACGAGCCCGGCCGGGGGTTCACGCCAGCCGGACGGCGCGGGGAGGGGCTGGCTGCGTCCGATCCGGACCGAGCGGAGCCTCGGCAGGTCGGTGCGGCGCCGCAGATCGGCGGTGGCCAGGGCGATACGTACGCCGGTCCAGTCCTCGCCGGTCCGCTGGGCGACCGAGGCGCGCAGCACCAGGTGCCCGCTGTCGTCGCCCTGGCGGTGGCCGAGGCGGTACGCAGGCACCCAGACGGCGCCCGGCACCCCGTACTCGAGCTCCAGTTCCACCTCGCCGCCCGCGTCGGCGGCGCCGTCGAGGGTCAGGGCCGCGCAGACCGTGGTCTCCACGTGCGCGGACGGCGCGTCGGTGGAACCGCGCTCCAGCCGGTCCGCGGCCACCGTGAGGGCGTGCTCGGCGTCGCGTACCGCCTCCTCCAGCTCGACGAGCCGGCCGTGCAGTCCCGTCAGCCGCTCGTCGACGAAGCCGGCGAGCTCCAGCCACGCGTCGGCCGGGGTGCGGCGGTGCGGGTCGTCGCGCTTGCGGGGCGGCGGGACCGGGTGAAGGGTCCTGACCTCCTCGATCACGAGCAGCTGCCGGTCCCGGCGCCCCAGCGCCGCCTCGTACACGTCGAGCAGCCGCTCGTAGTCGCGCCGCAACGTGTCCGTGGAGTCGGTGCCGGGCAGCGCGGCCTCGACTTCCACCCGGGCCTCGGTGACCCGCACCCCCGGGGCGCCCAGGACCCGGACCCGCAACGAGCCCGGGTCAAGGGAACGGGGCAACCCCGTCACCCGTACCCGGCCGTCGGACGGCACGCCGCCGCGGGCCAGCCGGCTGCACACCGCGCCCTGCGCGTACA
Organism: Streptomyces sp. NPDC096323; assembly: GCF_040302845.1. Lineage (NCBI taxonomy): Bacteria > Bacillati > Actinomycetota > Actinomycetes > Kitasatosporales > Streptomycetaceae > Streptomyces > Streptomyces sp. NPDC096323. The sequence goes on along the minus strand of NZ_JBEOSI010000015.1, from coordinate 106,522 downwards.
CCACGACAGAATCCAGGGCCGATGCCCACCTCGTTGCCGACTCACCCGTCATGCGCTCCGCCCCCGCCGCGTTCATGGTCAGCGAAGCCTACGCCGGGACGGCCGCCCGTACGCTCCGGTCAGGCAGGTCCGCAGTCCGGGCACAGGCCCCGGTAGGTCACCTCGGCCTCCGAGACGGTGAAGCCGAACCGTTCGGACTCCGGCAGCTCCGCGAGAAGGTCGCCGCTGGGGTGGACGTCCCGGATGGTGCCGCAGCCGGAGCACACCAGATGCTGGTGAGGGTGGTGGGCGTTCGGGTCGTAGCGCTTGGCGCGGCCGTCGGTGGTCACCTCGATGACCTCGCCGAGCGAGACGAGATCACCGAGGGTGTTGTAGACGGTGGCGCGGGATATCTCCGGCAGCCGGGAGGTGGCGCGTGCGAGGACCTCGTCCGCGGTGAAGTGGACGTGTTCGCCGGCGAGTACCTCGGCGACCACCCGGCGTTGAGCTGTCATCCGCCAGCCACGTGCGCGAAGCCGTTGCAGCAGGTCACTCATGCCCACCAGCCTTACTGTGCGTTGTCCGACGAATGGCGCGGTACATGCCTGTCGTTCGTATTGACTTGGACTATGTCCATCGTAGGATCGGTTCCGGTCGACAGCCAAGGGACAGGACAGCAGTGCGGGAAAGTTCGTGACTTCAGGAGACGGGGCCGCTCGCCCCGGCATCCGGCCCCGGCCTTCCCGCCGTCCGCAGTTCCTCAGCACCGTGATCCGCCCCGTCCGGAAGGATTGTCATGACTGAGAACCACGACGCGATCGTCACCGACCCGAAGGCAGAGGAGACCGGTGGCTGCCCGGTCGCGCACGGTCGCGCGCCGCACCCCACCCAGGGCGGCGGGAACCGCCAGTGGTGGCCGGAGCGGCTCAACCTGAAGATCCTCGCCAAGAACCCCGCCGTGGCCAACCCGCTGGGTGAGGAGTTCGACTACGCCGAGGCGTTCAAGAGCCTCGATCTCCCGGCCGTGAAGCGCGACATCGCCGAGGTGCTGACGACGTCGCAGGACTGGTGGCCCGCCGACTTCGGCAACTACGGCCCGTTCATGGTCCGGATGGCCTGGCACAGCGCCGGCACCTACCGGATCAGCGACGGCCGCGGCGGCGCCGGGGCCGGTCAGCAGCGCTTCGCGCCGCTCAACAGCTGGCCGGACAACGCGAGCCTCGACAAGGCCCGCCGGCTGCTGTGGCCGGTCAAGAAGAAGTACGGCAAGAACCTCTCCTGGGCCGACCTCATCGTCCTGACCGGCAATGTCGCCCTGGAGACGATGGGCTTCAAGACCTTCGGCTTCGGCGGCGGCCGCGCGGATGTGTGGGAGCCCGACGAGGACGTCTACTGGGGCCCCGAGACCACCTGGCTGGGCGACGAGCGCTACACAGGCGACCGCGAGCTCGAGAACCCCCTCGGCGCGGTGCAGATGGGCCTCATCTACGTCAACCCCGAGGGCCCCAACGGCACTCCGGACCCGATCGCCGCGGCCCGCGACATCCGCGAGACGTTCCGCCGCATGGCGATGAACGACGAGGAGACGGTCGCCCTGATCGCCGGCGGCCACACCTTCGGCAAGACCCACGGAGCCGGCCCGGCGGACAGTGTCGGGCCCGACCCCGAGGCGGCCCCGCTGGAGCAGCAGGGTCTCGGCTGGCGGAGCACGTACGGCACCGGCAAGGGCGCCGACACGATCACCAGCGGTCTGGAGGGCATCTGGACGGACACCCCGACCACCTGGGACAACAGCTTCTTCGACATCCTGTTCGGCTATGAGTGGGAGCTGTTCAAGAGCCCGGCGGGCGCCCACCAGTGGCGGCCGAAGGACGGCGCCGGTGCGGGCACCGTCCCCGACGCGCACGACCCGTCGAAGACCCACGCGCCGACGATGCTGACGACCGACCTCTCGCTCCGGTTCGACCCGGCGTACGAGGAGATCTCGCGGCGCTTCCACCAGAACCCCGACCAGTTCGCCGACGCCTTCGCCCGCGCGTGGTTCAAGCTGACGCACCGCGACATGGGCCCGGTCGTACGCTACCTCGGTCCGGAGGTTCCCCAGGAGGTCCTGGTGTGGCAGGACCCGCTGCCCGCCCGGACGCACGAGCTCATCGACGCGGGAGACATCGCCTCCCTCAAGGCGCGGATCCTCACCTCGGACCTGTCGGTGTCCGAACTGGTCTCCACGGCGTGGGCGTCCGCCTCGTCCTTCCGCGGCAGCGACAAGCGCGGCGGCGCCAACGGCGCACGCATCCGCCTCGAACCGCAGAACGGCTGGGAGGTCAACGACCCGGACCTGCTGGCGAAGGTGCTGCGTACGCTCCAGGAGATCCAGGAGTCCTTCAACTCCGCCCAGCAGGGCGGGAAGCAGGTCTCGCTCGCCGACCTCATCGTGCTCGCCGGCGCCGCAGCCGTCGAGAAGGCCGCCGCGGACGGCGGCTTCGACATCGAGGTCCCGTTCACGCCGGGCCGCGTCGACGCGTCGCAGGACCAGACCGACGTGGAGTCGTTCGTGGAGCTGGAGCCGTCCGCGGACGGATTCCGCAACTACCTCGGCAAGGGCAACCGGCTGCCCGCCGAGTACCTGCTGCTCGACCGGGCGAACCTGCTGACCCTCAGCGCCCCCGAGCTGACCGTGCTCGTCGGCGGTCTGCGGGTCCTGGGCGCCAATTACCAGCAGTCGTCGCTCGGGGTTCTCACCGACACGCCCGGATCCCTGACCAACGACTTCTTCGTCAATCTGCTCGACCTGGGCACGACGTGGAAGGCGACGTCCGACGACGCGAGCACGTTCGAGGGTCGCGACGCCGCCACGGGTGAGGTCAGGTGGACCGGTACCCGCGCCGACCTCGTCTTCGGCTCGAACTCCGAACTGCGTGCGGTCGCGGAGGTCTACGCGAGCGATGACGCGAAGGAGAAGTTCGTGAAGGACTTCGTCGCCGCGTGGGACAAGGTCATGAACCTGGACCGGTTCGACCTCGTCTGACGGTGCGTCCGGGCCGGCCTCTCCACGGGGCCGGCCCGGACCTGTGTCGCGGGGCGGCGGCCCGCCGCCCCGGCCTTAGGCTGCCAACCGGACCCGGCCCCCGGTCCCGATCCAGGAGTTCACCTCATGTCCGATCCCGCAAGCACACCCCCGTACCCCGACGCCTTCCGGCCGGACGAGGCCCCCGCGCCGCACCCGTTGCTGGAGCCGCTGCTCGGGTTCCTGGGCAGCTGGACCGGCCGGGGCCGCGGCGGGTATCCGACCCTCGCCGAGGACTTCACGTACGCGCAGAAGGTCACCTTCAGCCATGACGGGCGGCCCTTCCTCCACTACGAGGCGCGCGCCTGGCTGCTGGACGCGGACGGGCTTCCCCTGCGGCCGGCCGCGCGGGAGAGCGGCTGGTGGCGGATGCAGCCCGAGGGCCGGGTGGAGGCGCTGATCACCCAGCCCACCGGCATCGCGGAGATCCTGACCGGCCGCGCGGACGACGGCGCGGTCGACCTCACCACCCACCAGGTCGCGGCCACCCCCACCGCCAAGGACGTCGAGGCAAGCCGCCGTCGGTACACCCTGGCGGACGACGGCACGCTCGACTTCGTCCACGACCTCGCGGCAGTCGGCCACCGGCTGCGGCACCACCTCACGGCGCAGCTCCGGCGTGAGGCCGGAAGCCAGGGGTAGCGCACGGCGCGGCCGGACGGGCTCAGCGCAGCGCCTCGGGCAGCTCCTCCCGGTGGATGACGCCCAGACGCTGTGTGGCCCGGGTCAGCGCCACGTACAGATCACTGGTCCCGAACAGCGCGGGCTCCACGACCAGCACATGGTCGAACTCGAGACCCTTCGCCTGCCGCGGATCGAGCAGTACCACCGGGTGGGTCAGATCCGGCTCGGCGCCGGCCGTGACTCCGGTCAGGGGAGCGGCGATCTCGTCGTGGAGCGCCCGCGGCGCGATCACCGCGAGGCGCCCCTCCTCGGGCGTCAGCTCCACGACCGCGCGGGCCACCGCGCCCGCCAGGTCGTCACCGGACGCCCGCAGCCACGGCGCCTCGCCCGTCGACCGCACCGAGGCGGGCGGCTCGAACGAGGGGTCGTGGGCGCGCAGCACCCTGGCGGCCAGCTCCATGATCTCCGCGGGCGTACGGTAGTTGACCTTCAGCGCGACATGGTCGAAGCGGTCACCGACGTACGGCTGAAGGATCTTCTCCCACGAACCGACGCCGGCCTCCTCCGAGGTCTGCGCGGGGTCGCCGACCAGGGTCATCGACCGGGTCGGCGAGCGGCGCATCAGCAGTCTCCACGCCATCGGCGACAGCTCCTGCGCCTCGTCGACGATGATGTGCCCGAACGCCCAGGTGCGGTCGGCGGCGGCACGCTCGGCCGCACTGCGGTGATCGGCCTCCTCGTGCCGCTCCGCCATCCGCTCCGCGTCGACGATGTCGTGGGCGGCGAGCACCTCGGACTCCTCGTCCTCGAACTCGAACGACTCCGAGCCCCTGGACAGCTCCAGCACGCCCTGCGCGTACGCGATCCGCTCCTGGCGCTCGGCCTCCTCCGCCGCACGCTCGGCGCTGTCGTCGGCCCCGAGCAGCTCCGCCGCCTCGTCGAGCAGCGGCACGTCGGCGGGTGTCCAGCGCCCGTCGCCGGGTGCGCGCCGGATCGCCTCGGCGTCCTCGGCCGGTACGTACACGGGGTCGGCCAGGTAGTCACCGAGGAACCCCTGCGGGGTGAGCGGCGGCCACAGCTCGTCGATGGCGCCGTGCACCGCCGCGCTGACGGCGACCGCCTTGCCGAGCTGGGCGATGTCGTCGGGGCCCAGGAAGTTGGGGCCGCCGTACGGGTCGGCCCCGATGCGCTCGGTGAGCTGCGCGGTGAGGGCGTCGATGATCCGGAACGCGAAGTGCGGGCGGGCGAGATTGTGGGGCAGCAGGGTGTCGCGGGCCGCCTGCCGGGCCTCGTAGGCGATCTCCCAGTCGAGGATCAGGTCCCCGTCGTCGTGCGCGATGACCAGCGGTGCACCGGGCTCCGGCAGCAGCTGCCGGTCGCGCACGGCCATGGCGAGCGCCTCCGCCATCGGCTCACCGCCCTTGACCGCGGCGGCGCGAGGCGTGTCCGTGCCGTCGGCGTGGACCCCGGGGAACAGCTCGGCCTGGGTGGCGAGCAGCACGCCGGTCTCGCCCAGCGCGGGCAGCACCTCGCCGATGTAGCTCAGGAAGGCCGGGTTGGGGCCCACGATCAGGACGGCGCGCTTGGCGAGCAGCTCGCGGTGCTCGTACAGCAGGAACGCCGCGCGGTGCAGCGCCACCGCCGTCTTGCCGGTGCCGGGACCGCCCTCGACGACGAGCACGCTGCGGTGCGGGGCACGGATGATGCGGTCCTGTTCCGCCTGGATGGTGCGCACGATGTCGCCCATGCGACCGGTGCGGGCGGAGTTCACGGCGGCGAGCAGCACCGTGTCGCCGGCCGGGTCCTCGAAGCCGGTGCGCTCATGGTCGCCCACGTCGAGGGTCTCGTCGTGCAGCTCGGTGACGGTGCGGCCCTCGGTGGTGAGGTGCCGGCGCCGCCGCAGCCCCATGGGCGTGTGGCCGGTGGCGAGGTAGAAGGGGCGGGCGACCGGCGCACGCCAGTCGATCAGCAACGGCGTATGCGCGGCGTCGTCCTCACGGATTCCGATGCGGCCGATGTGGTGCGCGGCGCCGTCGGTGAGATCGATGCGGCCGAAACACAGAGAGCCGTCCACCGCGTTCAGGGCGGCCAGCAGTCCCGAGCGTTCGGAGACGAGCACATCGCGCTCCAAGCGCGCCTGCAGACCGGTCCCGACCGGCGTCAGCGCGTCCTCGACGCGCCGAGCCGCGACCCCGCGCAGCGCGTCGACACGGTCGTAGAGCCGGTCGATGAATTCCTGCTCCATCTGCAATTCGGCGCTTTCCCGAGTTGACAACATTGCTCCCTGACGGATATGGTGTTTCTTAGTGGCCCCCGTTGTGGGGCCTTTTCTGTGAGCGCACAGAAACACTCAATATACTCGGGAGAATCCCCGGTCCGCAATTGTGGACCGGGGATTTCTTGTTGTCGGCAGGCTTCCCGTGGTGGCCAGGGGTCGCGAACCGGCTGGGCCGGCCGGCCCAGCCGGTCACGCTGTCAGACGGAGGCCGGGGGCGCCGTGGTGCTGCCGCGGCCGTGAGACACCGGCCCGAAACCGCTCGACAGCCGGACGGCATCGCTCCTATGCTCGCAGGCGGACATCGCGTGTCGGTCACCGGCTGGGTGAGGCATGGAGGTGTCCGGGAGATGCCTTCGGAGGCATTCCACTTGCCCGTCGAACTGAATCACACCATCGTCCACGCCCGGTCCAACCGGGAATCCGCCGAGTTCCTGGCCCGTCTTCTGGATCTCGAAGTCGGCACGGCGTGGGGCCCGTTCATCCCGGTCTCGCTGAGCAACGGCGTCACGCTGGACTTCGCCACCATTCCGGCCGAATCGATCACCCCGCAGCACTACGCCTTCCTCATCGGCGACGCCGACTTCGATGACGCGCTGCGGCGCATCCGGGCGGAGGGGATCACCTACTACGCCGATCCGCACCTCGAGCAGCCGGGCGAGATCAACCACCACCACGGCGGACGGGGACTCTACTTCCTGGATCCCGCAGGCCACGGCATGGAAATCATCACGCGCCCCTACGGAAGTCACCCAGTGACATCCGCGGAGTGACGCCCGCGGAGCCGTAGTCCCGGCCCCCGTCCGCCTCCCGTCGTGTACTCAAAGAGTTGAGTAGTCATATTCTTGAGTACGATGCCACGTGGCCGGTGCCGCGGGGTTCCGGCGAGAAGAGGGAGGGGGCTGCTTCGATGGCCCTGCGACATGCCGTGCTGGCGGCGCTGCTGGACGGCGAGTACAGCGGGTATCAACTGGCGAAGGCGTTCGACGTCGGCGTCGCGAACTTCTGGCACGCCCTGCCCCAGCAGCTGTACACCGAGCTGGCCAAGCTGGAGAAGGAAGGCCTGGTGGAGGGCCGGCAGGTGATCCAGGAGACCCGGCCCAACAAACGTGTCTTCCAGGTCACCGACGCCGGCCGCGACGAGCTGGAGAAGTTCGCCGCGGCCCCGTCCAAGCCGTCGTTCATCCGCGACGACCTGCTGGTCAAGGTCCAGTCCGCCGACCGCATCGGCACCGCTCAGGTCATCGAACAGCTCGACGAGCGCGTGGCCGCGGCGGACGCGAAGATCGGGCTCCTCGACGACCTGCTGCGCAGGATGCGGGGGGACGCGGACGAGGACGAGTTCCTGCGCCACGGCGACCGGATCGGTCCCTATCTGACGTGCCTGCGCGGCGTGGCCTTCGAGAAGGAACACCGGGACTGGTGCCTGCGGATCGCGGCAGTGCTGAGGGAGAGGCAGTCGACTCGTGCGGAAGGGTGAATACCTGCGTTACGTCGCCCTGGGTGACAGCCAGACCGAAGGGATCGGTGACGGGGACGACATCATCGGCCTGCGAGGCTGGGCCGACCGGCTCGCCGAGCACCTCGCCACCGTCAACCCGGGTCTCCAGTACGCCAATCTGGCGGTACGGGGACGGGTCGCCGGACAGGTCCGCGCCGAGCAGCTGGGCCCCGCGCTGGCCCTGCGGCCCGATCTGGCCACCGTCGTCGCCGGGGTCAACGACTTGCTCCGGCCGCGGGTCGACGTCGCGGAGGTGGCCGGGCAACTGGAGGAGATGTTCGCCGCGCTCACGGCCGCCGGGGCACAGGTGGCGACGTTGACCATCCCCGACGTGGGGAAGATCGCGCCCCTCGCCCGGCCTGTGAGATCCCGGGTGTCGGAGCTCAACACCCTCATCCGGGCCGCGGCCGCCCGCCACGGCGTCGTGATCGCCGAGATCGCCCTTCACGCCGTCGCCACCGACCCACGCCTGTGGAGCGTCGACCGGCTCCACGCGAGCTCTCTCGGCCACGCGCGGATCGCCGCGGCCGTCGCCGAGGCCATCGGTCTGCCGCGGAGCGACGACACGTGGACGCACCCGCTCCCGGCCAAAGTGCTGCCCAGCGGCCTGCAGGCCGCAGGTGCCGAACTGCGCTGGGCAGCGGCTTTCCTCGGCCCCTGGCTGGGACGCCGCCTGCGCGGCCGGTCGTCGGGAGACGGACGCACCGCCAAGCGCCCGGACCTGCTGCCCTGGAGCGCCGGTATGTGACCGCCGGGTGGGCCGCCGAAAAGGACCCGGCCCGCCGCGCGACGCGGCGGGCCGGGCCCTTTTCGGCGGGTGCCGAGAGGTCAGCGTGCGAGGCGGATGCGGTGCAGCTGGTCCTTGCCGTCGGCGCCCGCGCCGGACTTGTCGACGACGTACGCGATGTCGCCGGCGACCTCGATGTGGTTGGGGTTGGCGCCGGTGGCCACGGTCTCCACGACGCCGCCCTTGCGGGGGTCGACGACCGAGACGGTGGCGTCCGTGCGGTTGACGACGAGCACGCGGCCCGAGCGGCCGTCCGTGGCGACGGACAGCGGACCCCGGCCGGTGGCCACGGACTTGGTGACGAGGCCCTTGCGGAGGTCCACGACCGACACGTCCCCGCCGGTCTGGTTGGCGGTGTAGGCGGTGCGGCCGTCCCTGGACAGGGCAACCGATATCGGGCCGTCGCCCGCGGGGATGAGGCGCGGGGTGGTGGAGCGCGCGGCGACCTGGATGATCTGGTCGTTGGTGAGGTCGGCGGCGTACACGGTGCCGGAGCGCTCGTCGACGGCCAGACCGGTGGGGCCCGCACCCGTGACGGTGACCCGCTTCTTCTCCTTGAGGGTGCGGCTGTCGAAGGCGACGAGCGTGCCGTCACCGAACGCGCTCGCCCACACGGTGTTGTGGCGCTCGTCGACGACGATCTCACGGGCGTGGTTCACGCCAGGGAGCGTGGCGAGGTGCTCGCCGGTGCGCTGGCTGTAGACGGCGACCGAGTTGTTGCGGGTGTTGGTGGTCCAGACGGTGTTGTGCTCGTCGTCGACCGCCACCCCGTAGACCGCCTCCACCGCGCCGGTGGCCGGGTCGGTGACCGGCGGTGCGTAGGTGGCCTTCACCTCGAGGGTCCGCGGGTCCACCTTCGTCAGCGCGGAGTTCGTCACCGGCGGCCGGCCCACAGCGGAGGCGGTCCACAGGACGTGGTTCCGCTCCGAGTAGGAGGACTGGTAGAGCCCCTTGGTGACCGGCGCGGTGGTGACGGCCGAAACGGCCGGCCGGGCCTGGGCGGTCGCGGTGCCCGTCAGTGCCGCGGTGCTGCCTGCGGCGAGCACGACGGCGACGGCCGCACAGGTGCCGGTGCGACGCGGGCTGCGGGTGGGTGAGCTCATGCTGGGGTCAACTCCCTGAAGGTGGTGCACGGGGATCCGCACATCTGCAACACAACTTAGCTTAGCCTTACCTAAGTAACGGCCTTTCAGGTGTGTGATCCGGATTACGCCGCCCCTGGCTCGGCAGCCGCAAAGGTAAGGTGACCCTAAGTCAATTGCTCGTCCCGTCATTCGGAGCCTCCCCATGATCACGTCCGTGCCGCCCCAGGACGCCCCGCAGCGACCGCCCAGGACGGCACGGCCGGATCCGCCGGCCCGACTCGCCGAACCCGTCTGCGCCCTCCCCGGCGCGGACGGCACCGAGGAGTTCTGGGCCCGGATCGCCCAATCCGGCACCCCGCTCGTCGGGCCGGACCCCCTGGGCGGCGACGACCATGCCGCCGTGACGTTCCTCTGGCGCGGAGCCCCCGGCACCCGTGCCGTTCAGGTGCTGCCCAACAAGCTCGGCGACCCCCGGGCCCCCGAGGGCAACCTGATGGAGCATGTTGCGGGCACCGATGTGTGGCACTGGACGCTGAGACTGCGGCACGACTGGCGGGGCACGTACGACTTCTACGTCGACGAGGGCGACGGCCCCGGACCGGAGAGCGCCGACTACTGGCAGCGGCTGCGCGCCCGGCGGCGTCACGATCCGCTGAACCGCCGTTCGCTGCCCCGTCGCTGGGGCGGCGACCCGGTGTCGTACGCCGAACTCCCGGCCGCCCCGAGCGCTCGGGACTGGGCGCCGCGGACGGGAATCCCCCGCGGCGAGGTGTCCGTCCACGACGTTGCCTCCGAACGCCTCGGCGGGAGCCGCCGCGTGTGGACGTACCAGCCGGCCGGAGCGCGCGGGGCGACGGACCTGCCGGTGCTCGTCCTTCTGGACGGAGAGCACTGGCAGCCGCACCTCGGACTCGCCCATCTGCTGGACAACCTCATCGCCGACGGGCGGATCCCCCCGCTGGTGGCCCTGCTCCCGGACTCCGTCGACGTGGCCACCCGCTGGTCGGACCTCGCCTGCAGCCGGGACTTCGTCGCGTTCCTCGAGGACGAACTGCTGCCCTGGGCCGCCGCACGTCTCCCCGTCACGGACGACCCCGCGCGCACCGTCGTCGCGGGCCAGAGCCTGGGCGGGCTCACCGCCGCCTATGCCGCCCTCGTCGCTCCCGGCCGCTTCGGCAACGCCCTGGCGCAGTCCGGCTCGTTCTGGTGGCCGGACGGCCCGGACGCCGAATGGCTCACCGCGCGGATCGCCGAGTCCCCACGCCTGCCGGTGCGCTTCTGGCTCTCCTTCGGCGAGCAGGAATGGGTGGCCCTGCCCGCTGCGCGCCGACTGCGCGACACGCTCGCGTCCGCGGGCTACGAGGACGCCGTCTACCGGGAGTTCAACGGCGGGCACGACTACCTCTGCTGGCGTACGGAGCTGGCGGACGGCCTGGTCGGTCTGCTGTCCCGGGCCGCCGCCTCCAGCTGACCGGCGGAGGGGCCGGCCGCCGCCCCCGCTGACCGGCGGAGGGCGCCGGTCAGCGGGGAACCGGAACGGTCAATCGTCCAGTTCCTTCAGCCGGGCCGCGAGCACCTCGCCGATGGTGTCGAGGAAGCGGTCCTGCATCAACTGCGGGTGCGTGGCGTCCAGATTGTGGTTCACGACCGCGCCCGACACATGCGCGCGCCATGCCTCGCGGGTGAGCCAGTCCTCCGCCCGCGGCGCGGCCGCGGTGAAGAACAGCAGGTCGCCCGCGTAGCCCCGGTGTATGTGCTCACGCATCATGCGGGCGTGGTTGGGCACGATGTCGACGATCTTCGACAGTGTCCGGTCCCCGAGCCCGGCGAGAGGACTGCCCGCCCGGCGCAGCGTGGCCAGCACGTCCTCACGGGTGCGTTCGCCGGTGCGCTCGAATCCCGCCATGCGCAGCACCGCCGTGAGGGCGTCGCCCTCCTCCGGCGCCGGCCGCTCCCGCCACTGCTCGGCGGGGAACGCGTCCAGCAGCGCCAGGAGTTCGACCTCCTCGCCGCTCTCCTGGAGCAGCACCGCCACGGTGTGCGCGAGCACCCCGCCCACCGACCAGCCCAGCAGACGGTACGGGCCCTGCCCCTGCACCTCCCGGATGCGCTGGACGTAGTCGGCCGCCTCGTCCTCCAGGGTCCTCGGCAACGGTTCCTCGCGGACCAGGCCGCGTGCCTGGATGCCGTACACCGGCTGATCGGGGCCCAGCCGGGCGGCCAGCCCGGCGTAGCACCAGGCGATGCCGCCCGCCGGATGGATGGCGAACAGCGGGGCCCGCGCGCTCCCCCCGCGCAGCCGCAACACGACATCCAGAGCGTCCCCGGACGCGGGCTCCGTACCCGCGCCGTCGATCCGGGCGGCGAGCGCCGCCGGGGTCGACGCCTCGAACAGCGAACCGATCGTCAGCTCGGCGCCGAACTCCTCCCGCACCCGGGCCACGAGCCGGACCGCGAGCAGCGAGGTGCCGCCGAGGTCGAAGAACGCGTCGTCGGGTCCCACCGAGTCCGCTCCGAGCACCTCCGCGAACAGCAGCGCCAGGGCCTCCTCACGGACACTCATCGGCCGGTCACCGCCGCCGCCGGCGAAGACGGGGGCGGGCAGTTCGCGGCGGTCCAGCTTTCCGCTGGGGCTCAGCGGGAAGGCGTCGAGCGCGACCACCGCCGACGGCACCATGTGTTCCGGGAGTCGGCGCGCCAGTGCGGCCCGTACGGCCGAGGGGTCGGCGGATCCCGTCACGTACCCGACGAGCCGCTGCTCGCCGGGCCGGTCCTCGCGCACCAGGGCGCAGGCCCCGTCCACCTGCGCCACGGCCGCCAGCGCGGCCTCGATCTCACCGAGCTCGATGCGCTGCCCGCGCAGTTTGACCTGGTGGTCCGTGCGGCCGAGGTACTCGACCTCGCCCCGCTCGGTCCAGCGGGCCAGGTCACCCGTGCGGTACATCCGCTGCCCCGGGGCACCGAAGGGATCGGCGAGGAATCGCGAGGCGGTCAGGTCCGGGCGGTTCAGATAACCGTCCGCGAGCTGCCGGCCCGCGAGGTACAGCTCGCCCGGCACCCCCGGCGGACAGGGCCGCAGCGCGGCGTCCAGTACGTACAGCCGGGTGTTCCACACGGGCTGCCCGATCGGCACGGGCCCGGTGTCGTGTGCGGCGCACGCGTGGAAGCTGACGTCCACGGCCGCTTCCGTCGGGCCGTACAGATTGTGCAGCTCGACGTGCGGCAGCCCGCGGCCGAAGGCGTGCGCGGTCTCCCGGGGCAGCGCCTCCCCGCTGCAGAAAACGCGGCGCAGCCCGCCGCACGCCCCGGGGTCCGCCTCCGCGAGGAAGACCTGGAGCATCGAGGGCACGAAGTGACAGGTGGTGACGGCCTGTTCGCGGATCAGCCGGGCCAGATAGGCGGGGTCCTTGTGGCCGCCCGGCTCCGCGACGACCAGCGCCGCGCCCTCGCGCAGCGGCCAGAAGAACTCCCACACGGACACGTCGAACGACGAGGGCGTCTTCTGCAGCACCCGGTCGTCCGCCGTCAGCCCGTAGGCGTCCTGCATCCACCGCAGCCGGTTGTCGATCGCGCCGTGCGACACGACGACACCCTTGGGGCGGCCGGTGGATCCCGAGGTGTAGATGACGTACGCCGGATGTGCGGGCGTCAGCGGGCGCGACGGGTCGCACCACGGGTACCCGGAGACGTCGAGGCCGTCCAGGACGACCCGCGCCGTCCCCGCGTCGTCGGCGAGGCGGTCCGCACGGTCGGTGACCACACAGACGGGCGCCGCGTCCCGCAGCATGTACGTGATCCGCTCCGCCGGGTACTCCGGGTCGAGCGGCAGATACGCGGCTCCCGCCTTCAGTACGGCGAGCAGCGAGACGATCAGCTCCACGGAGCGCGGAACCGCCACCGCCACCACGGCCCCCGGCCGGGCGCCGAGCGTCCGCAGGTGCCGGGCCAGGCGGTTGGCACGGGTGTTCAGCTGCGCGTACGTGAGCGAGACGTCCCCGTACACGAGCGCGGTCGCGTCCGGGGTGCGGGCGGCCTGCGCCTCGATCGGGCCGATCAGTGTCGTCGGCGGCAGCGCGCGGACCGTCCGGTTGAACTCCTCGACCACCAGGGCCTGTTCGGCGGGTGTCGCGATCCCGTGCGCGGACAGCGAGGTGTGCGGGTCCGCCGAGGTCAGCCGTTCCACGAGGTGCAGGAACCGCTCCTGGTGGGCGGCGAGTGCGCCCTCGTCGTACAGGGCCGGATTTCCGTCGTGGTCGACGCGCAGCCCGCGGCCGTCCGCGCGGTCGTAGATGTTGACCGTCAGATCGTCCACCGGCCCCGCGGACAGATTGCGGGCCCGGGCCGGCGCGCCCGCGAAGTCCACGTCGTAGTCGAAGGGCATCACGTTCACGAGGGGCCCGACCAGGCCGCGGCTCTCGCCGAGCAGCCGCAGGTCGCGGCGGATGTCCTCGTAGCGGTAACGCTGATGGCGGCGGACCGCGCGGACACCCAGCACGACCTGTCGCACGAGTTCCGCGAAGCTCGCGCCGGGGGAGACGGTCAGCCGCAGCGGCAGGACGTTCATCACCATGCCCGGCACGCGCAGGGCGACCGATCCCACTCGCCCCATCATGGGCAGCCCGAGCACCACCTCCGCGCGGGCGGTGGCCCGAGCGGTGTAGAGGGCCTGTGCGGCGATCAGCACCTCCGGCCAGGTCGCGCGCAGGTGCGTCGCGAGATCCCGGACCCGTTGCGTGGCGTCCGGACCGAGGTGGGCGGTGCGGCGCAGGAACGTACGCGAGGGCAGTGCGCCCCGGCCCGCGAGACGCGGCGCCTCGGGCCGGTCGGCGAAGGCCTCGGACCAGTGGGCGCGGTCCGCCGCGAACGCCTCCGACGACCGGTAGTCGGCGTCCTGCGCGACGAGGTCGGTGAGCGTTGCGAACGTACGGGGCCCGGGCTCGAAGCCCCGGGCGAGCGCCGTGTACACCTCGGCTGTGCGCCGCACGAGCAGCGAGTAGCCGAAGCCGTCCATGACGAGGTGATGGATCCGCTGGTACCAGAGCCAGCGTTCCTCTCCGACGCGCAAGAGCGCGTGCCGGAACAACGGTCCGGCGCCCAGGTCGCAGGGTTCGCCGAGGTCGGCGCGCATCCACGCCTCCGCCTGCCGGTCAGGATCGGGCGCCTCCCGGAGATCGTGCACGGTGAGCGGCAGGCCCACCGACGCCGCGACGAACTGGCGAGGCCCCTTCGGCCCGTCCTCGATCCGGACGCGCAGCGCGTCCGTCTCGGCGATGACCCGGCGCAGCGCCGCGGCGAACACGTCCGGGTCGAGCGGTCCGTCGATCTCCAGGCACTCCGCGGTGTTCTGCGCGGGACTGAGCGGGTCGAGGGACTGCGCGTACCACATGCCCGACTGGGCGGCCGTCAACGGCAGTACGGTGCCGGATCCGTCCGGAGCAGCGGTGGCGACGGTGTCGGGGAGCAGGACCGTCATGAGACCCCCAGCAGCGTGGCCCAGGCCTCGACGGAGGGCTGTTCGGCGAGATCCGCGAAGTCGGCCCGCACGCCGTGGTCACGGCGCCACCCGCCGAGCAGCGCCATGATGCGGACCGAGTCGAGCCCGTAGTCGAGGAGGTTCTCGTCGACGGGGATGTCCGCCGGGTCCTCGCCCAGGGACTCGGCGACGTCGGTGCGGATCTGTTCCAGGGTGAGGGACACGGTGTCAGATCTCCTTCAGAAGGGCGTCGGTGGTGGTCACGACCGCACAGCGGCCCGCCGCCCAGCGCAGCGCCATGTCGTGGTCCTCGCGCGAGAAGTCGGCGACGGCGTCGGCCACCACGAACGCCTGGATGTCCCGCATCCACGCGTCGGCCGCGCTCATGAGCACCCCGATGTGCGCGTACACCCCGGTGATCACGAGCTGGTCGCGGCCCGGCTCCCGTATCAGGGACTCCAGTTCCGTACGGGCGAAGGCGCTGTACTTCCACTTGGTGAGCACCGTGTCACCGGCGGCCGGTGCGACGGACTCCGGCATGGCGAGGGCCTCCGCGTCGTCGGCCGCGCCGGGGCCCCAGAAGTCGAGCTGGAGCCCCCGCTCCTCGGCGGTCTGACCGCCGCGCTGCGCCGAGTAGATCACCGGCACGCCGGCCGCGCGGCACGCCTCGATGATGCGGGCCGTGTTGCCGAGCATGCCGGTCAGCGGCTGTTCACCGGCGGGGTACGCGCCGAGGAAGTGGTTCTGGAGGTCGTGGACGAGGAGGACGGCGCGCGCCGGGTCGACGGTCCACGCGACCCGGTTCTCGGGGAGGTCGTCCGGGCGGGGCAGGGGATAGGGGGTGATGGCGGGGAGTGCCATGGGAGGGGCCTTTCAGTGCCGCGCGGAGCGGACTCGGTGCTGTTCGGCAGGGGTGTCGGCGGCTCAGGCCGCGGGGCCGGTGGCGGCGCCCGAGCCGGGAGAGGTTCCGGTGCGCAGGCCCTTCTTGCTGACCTTGCCGATTCCGGTCTGCGGAAAGGCGTCGACGAACTCGACGAGGTCGGGAACCTTGTACGCGGCGACTCCGCGCTCGCGCACGTGCCGCTTCACCGCGAGGGGCCTGAGCGGTCCGGCGCCGTCGCGCAGGATCACGTACGCGAG
This sequence comes from Streptomyces sp. NPDC096323, assembly GCF_040302845.1. NCBI lineage: Bacteria > Bacillati > Actinomycetota > Actinomycetes > Kitasatosporales > Streptomycetaceae > Streptomyces > Streptomyces sp. NPDC096323. The sequence continues at coordinate 90,591 of NZ_JBEOSI010000015.1, read as the reverse complement.
CGTGCGCTCGCCCAGGAACGCGTCGGCGACGCCGACGACCGACACGTCGTGCACGGACGGATGGGCGAGGATGATGTTCTCGATCTCCTCCGGCGCGACCTTCTCGCCGCCCCGGTTGATCTGGTCCTTCGCCCGCCCCTCGACGACGAGACTGCCGTTCGCGGTACGGCGCACGATGTCGCCCGTGCGGTAGAAGCCGTCCTCGGTGAAGGCCGTCCGGTTGTGTTCGGGGGCGCGCCAGTAGCCGCGGATCGTGTACGGGCCACGGGTCAACAGATGCCCGAACTCTCCCTCGGCGACGTCCTGTCCGGCATCGTCCATGATGCGGATCTCGTCGTCCTCGGAGATCGGCCGGCCCTGCGTGGTGACCACGGTCTCCGGGTCGTCGTCCAGCCGGGTGTAGTTGACGAGGCCCTCGGCCATCCCGAAGACCTGCATGAGCCGGCAGCCAAGCGCGGGCTCCAGCCGGCGGGCCGCCGCCTCGCTGTACTTGGCGCCCCCGACGAGGACCAGCTCCAGACTGGAAAGGTCGTGCCCGGTGTCCGCGGCGGCCTCGGTCCACACCAGGGCCAGCGGCGGCACCATCCCCGTCATGGTGATCCGCTCCTGCTCGACGAGCGCGAACGCCGTCGCCGGATCGGGCCGCGGGCACAGGACGACCGTGCCGCCCGCGTACAGCGCACCGAGCCAGCCGGGGGAACTCATCGGGAAGTTGTGCGCGGCCGGCAGGACCACGAGGAAGCGGGTGTCCGCGTCGACGCCGCAGATCTCGTTGGAGCCGCGCAGCGAGTAGATGTAGTCGTCGTGGGTGCGCGGAATGAGTTTGGGGACGCCGGTCGTGCCGCCCGACAGCTGGAGGAACGCCAGGTCGTGCGGCTCGGGCCCGGCGAGCGGGCCGGACTCCTCGCACGGCACGTCGGACAGCGCGGTGTGCTCGCCCGGGTCGCCGACGACGAACACGTGCTCCAGGCCCGGAGTCCGCGCCTTCACCGTCGTCGCCAGCTCACGGTGGTCGAAGCCGGCGTGCCGGTCGGGGATCACGTAGGCGACGGCCTCGGTGAACGAGCAGAAGTAGCCGATCTCCGTCTCCCGGTGGGCGGGCAGCGCGAAGACGGGCAGCGCCCCGATCCGGAAGAGGGCGAAGACGACCTGGATGAACTCCGCGACGTTCGGCAGCTGGACGACGACCCGGTCGCCCTTGGCGATGCCCCGGGCCGCGAACCCCGCCGCCAGCCGGGCCGCGCGCTCGTCCAGCTCGCCGTACGTCCAGGAGCGGCGCCCGTCCGCGGGATCGACGACCGCCACGCGGTCGCCGTGGGCGGCGGCGCGCGCCCGGAGCACGCCCGTGAACGTCTCGCCGCGCCAGTGCCCCGCCGCGCGGTAGCGCTCGGCGAAACCGGCGGGCCAGGTGGGTGCGTCGTCGTGCGGGGCGGCGTTCACAGCGTGGCCCCCACGGCGTCGAGGAAGGTACGGAACTTGGCACCGGTCTCCGCGGTCTCCGCCTCGGGCGAGGAGGCGGCCACCACGCCCGCACCGGCGAACAGCCGCAGCGAGCGGCCCTCGGCCTCGGCGCAGCGGATCGTCACGACCCACTCCCCGTCCCCGTCGGCGTCCTGCCAGCCGACCATGCCGGTGTACGCGCCGCGGTCGAAGGGCTCCGACTCCGCGATGACGGCACGGGCCTTCTCGGTCGGGGTGCCGCACACCGCGGGCGTGGGGTGCAGCGCCGATGCGAGGTCGAGGGAGGTGGTGCCGGGGTCCGCGAGCGTGCCGGTGACGGTCGTCGACAGGTGCCACATGGCCGCGGTCCGTACGAGCGTGGGACGCTCGGGGACGTCGAGGCGCACGCAGAACGGGGCGAGGGCCTCCCGCACGGCGGCGACGACCACGGCGTGTTCGTGCAGGTCCTTCGGGGACTCCAGCAGCGCGGCCGCCCGCCGCACGTCCTCCGCCAGATCGTCGCTGCGCGGTGCGGAGCCCGCCAGCGGATTGGCGGTGAGTACGTTGCCGGCGCGGGCGACCAGGAGTTCGGGACTGGCGCCTATCAGCGTGCGGCCCGCCCCGCTGGGGACGGCGAAGGTGTAGCCCTTGGGGTCGCGCTGCGCGAGCCGGCGCAGCATGGCGGGCAGATCGAGGTCGTGCGAGGAGGTCAGCTCCAGGGTGCGTGCGAGGACGACCTTGTCGAACTCCCCGGCGCGCATCCGCCGCACCGCTGCGGCGACCGCCGCACTGTACGCGCCGGCCTCGGGAACCTCCCGGGTCTGCCAGGTCCCGGGCTCCGCCGGGGGACCGGGGAGCGCGATGAGCGGGTCCTCGCACAGGGCGTATGCCCGGCGGACGGACTGCGGGACCGCCAAGGAGTGCGGGTCACCGGGGGAGAAGGGCAGCGCGCCCAGGACCATCGGCGCAGGATCCCCGGCCCTGCGCCGGGCATCGAGCACCTCGCGTACCCGGGTCGCCAATGGCCGTTCGTCATGCGGGACTTCGGCCGCGGTGCCGGAGGCGAGCAGGGTCTGCCGCGACGAGGCGAGGAAGCGGTCCGTACCGGGCCGGTAGGCATCCAGCAGTGCGGTGGCCGCGCCGGGTGAGGGGGGAGGGGAGGTGTGGGGGACGGACCGGTGCGGGGCGGTGGGTACACGCAATGAGGCAGACATGTCTTCTGGTCTCCAGTGGGGGAGAGGGTTGCGATCCGCTGTCTTGGTCGCGGGCGGGGGTGATTCAGGCCCGCAGCGTGGCGCCGCCGTCGACGTACAGGTCGTGCAGCGTGATGTGGCGGGCGCGGTCGGACACGAGGAAGGCGACGGCGTCGGCGATGTCGGACGGGTCGGCGATGCGGCCGAGCGGAATGCCGGTGCGGTAGCTCGCCCCGTCCCCGTCGATGACGCGCCGGGCGGCGGCGTCCTCGTCGCCGGCCTGCCACATGCCGCGCTGCATGTCGGTGAGTGTCGAACCGGGGGACACGGTGTTGCAGCGGATGCCCAGCGGCGCCAGTTCGAGGCCGAGACACTTGGTGAACATGACGGCCGCCGCCTTCGAGGCCGCGTACGCGGCCATGTTGGTGCGGGGGATACCCGCGGCGTTGGACGCGACCGTGACGATGCTGCCCGTTCCCCGTGCGGCCATCCGGCGCGATACGGCCCGCGAGACGTGGAAGACCCCGTTGGTGTTGACGGCGAACGTGGCCGCCCAGTCCTCGTCCGTCAGCTCGGCGACCGACGAACTGCGCAGTATTCCGGCGACGTTGACCGCGATGTCCAGCGGGCCGAGCGTGTCCTCGGCCTGCGCGACGAGCGCCTCGACGGCTGCGGCGTCGGTGACGTCGAGCGTGCGGGCCGTCACGTGCCCGGCGTATTTTCCGGCGAGTGCGGTGACGCCGTCCGGGGCCACGTCGGTGGCCAGGACGCGGGCGCCGCGTTCGACGAGGGCGTGCACCACGGCTTCGCCGATCCCGCGGCCCGCCCCCGTCACGAGGGCGAGCCGGCCGGCGAGTTCCGGGACGGGATTCACTTGACCATGGCCTTGCGGATGTCGTCGAGCACCGAGACGGCCGCCTGCGCACCGCCCAGGCTCGTCCACTTGGTGCCGTCGATGACGGTCGACTGACCGCTGCTCACCGCCTTGAGCTGCTTGTACGCCGGCTTCCCGGACAGCTCACCCACGAGGGCCTGGTCCGATCCGGTGGAGGTGAGGGTGCCGATGAAGAGCCAGTCCCCGTCGATCTCCTTGAGGTTCTCGTCGCTGATCGGCGTGGAGTGGCCCTCCCCCTTCTCGTTCTGGATGCCGGGACGGGTGAAGTCCAGGTCCTTGAGGACGTCGCTGATGAACACGCCCTGCTGCATGACGGCCGAGCCCTTGGCCGAGTAGCGGGCGACGGACACGCTCTTGCCCGCCTGTGCGCCCAGGTCCTTCTTCAGGGCGGCGGCCCGGGTGGCGTAGTCGGTGAGGAACGCCTCGGCCTTGTTCGCGCGGCCGAGTGCCTTGCCGGTGAGGGTGAGCGCCTTCTTCCAGTCCTTGGTGCCGTCGATCGTGACGACCGTGGGCGCGATCTTGCGCAGTTGCTGGAGGACCTGTGCGTCGGCGAGCTGACCGGCGAGGATCACATCGGGCTTCGCCTGGACGACCTTTTCGATGTCGGGGCCGGTGACCGCACCCACCACGGGGATGCCCTTCGCCTGGCCGGCGAGGTAGCCGGGGGCGCCCTTCTGGCCGCGGCCGGCGGTCAGGCCCACCGGCTTCACGCCCAGCGCGAGAGCCGCGTCCAGGTCCATCTCGCTGAGGACCACCACGCGTTCCGGCGTCGCGGGGACCTTCACCGACGTGCCGGTCGCGTCCGTCACCTGAGTCCCCTTCGGGGCCTTGGAGGCGCCTGCGCCGTCGGAGCCCTCCGATGCCTCGGAGGATCCGCAGGCGGTCAGCGCCAGGGCGCAGACGCCGATCAGCGAGGCCGCCAGAGCGGGGCGGACGAGGCCGCGGGAAGAGAAGGTCGAAAGCGGGGCCATGGCCTGGAGTCTCCGTTGTGTTCGAGTGATGAGGCCGGTACGGGCGGGAATCCCGCCGTACCGAAGAGGACCGGGCAAGGCGATTGACGCCGTTTCAGGGCATGGGGGAGCCCGGGGCTCCCCACCGGCCGCCCGGTGCACTTAGGTTAGGCTAACCATATGTCGATCGTGCAAGTGGGACGGCCCGCAACCGGGTCCCGCCCCACCGGAATCCCGCCACGGGAAGGGCGCGCGCCCCTGTGGGCGGCCACCGGTCTCGTACTCCTGCTGCCCGCCCTCGTCCTGCTGTCCCTGCTCATCGGCACCGGGTCCAGCTCGGTGGGCGGCGCCTGGGACTACCTCACCGGTGACCCCGCCGCCCGCGCGGACGCGCAACTGCGCCTGGCCGTCGTGGACGTACGCCTGCCGCGCACGCTCGCCGCGGTCCTGGTCGGAGCGTGCCTGGGAACGGCCGGATGTCTCCTGCAGGCAGCGACGCGCAACCCCCTGGCCGAGACGGGGCTGCTCGGGGTCAACTCCGGAGCCGCCTTCGCCGTGGTGCTGGGTCTCACCTTCTTCGGGGCTGACTCACCCGCCTCGCTGCTGGTGTGGGCGCTGGCCGGAGGCATGGTCGCGAGCGCCGCCGTCCTCCTGTTCGCCGCTTCGGGGCGCGGCGGCGGATCCCCGCTGCGGCTCGTCCTGGCCGGATCGGCGCTCGGCGCCACCTTCCACGGCCTCACCTCGTACGTCCTGCTGGGCACTCAGTCGACCTTCGACACCTACCGCTACTGGACGATCGGCTCGCTCGCCGGCATCGAGGTCTCCGACCTGCTGCCCCTCCTGCCGCTGATCGCGGTGGGCCTGCTCACCGCGCTCGGCTGCGCCCGCCCGCTGGCGGCGCTCGGCCTCGGGGACGACGGCGCCCGCTCGCTCGGCCACCATCCCGGCCGCATCCGGCTCGTCGTGGCGGGCGCCGTCTCGCTGCTCGCCGGCTGCGCCGTCGCCGTGGCCGGGCCCATCGCCTTCCTGGGACTCTTCGCGCCCTACGCCGCCCGGGCCCTGGCCGGAGCGCGGATGGCCGCCGGTCTCGTCCTGTCCGCCCTGATCGCGGCCGACATCATGATCCTCGCGGACATCCTCGCGCGGATCGTCATCCGGCCCTGGGAGACCCCGGTCAGCGTGCTGCTCGCCTTCGTCGGCGGCCCCCTGCTCGTGTGGATCGCCCGCTCCTCCCGGCTGTCCACGGCGGGAGTCCCGGCATGACGGACGTAACCGAGGCTGCTCCCGGCGGGACTTCCCGCATGACTGACGTGACCCCAACTGTCCATGGCGGCAGTCCCCGCATGACGGACGTGACCCCGCCCGACAGCGTCGTGCTCCGCACCGGAACGCTGTCCTGGCTCCTGCCGAGGCGCAGCGTGCTGGCCGCCGCGCTGCTCCTCCCCCTGCTGGCTCTCCTCATCACCCTGGCGGTGATGGCGAGTTCGTCCGGAATGAGCCTGTCGCAGACCCTCTCCGGACTCCTCGGAACGGGCGACGCGGGCACCGTCATGATCGTGCGCGACTTCCGGCTGCCCCGCATCTTCACCGGTCTGCTGGTCGGCGCCGCACTCGGCATCGCGGGCTGCCTCACCCAGACCCTGGCCGGCAACCGGCTCGCCACACCGGACCTGGTCGGCGTCAACGAGGGCGCCACCGCCGCCGTGGTCGCGGCCGCCGCGGGGTCCGCCACCGGCATGGTCGGCAACTGGTGGCTCGGGCCGATCGGCGCCGTGGCCGCGGCCGTTCTGGTCGTCCTGTGCGCCGGAGGGGCGGGCAGCGCGGGCTACCGGCTGCTGGTCGCCGGGATCGGCGTCTCCACCTTCATCGGCGCGGTGAGCGACCTGATCATGTCGCGCGAGAACGACAACACGGCGGGCGGAGTGTTCCTCTGGGCCGTCGGCAGCCTCAACGGGCGTGACTGGGACGCCGGTGTACCGCTGGGGGGCGTACTGCTGTTCCTCGTCCCCCTCGCGCTGGCGGCCGGGCACCGCCTCCAACTGCTGCGCCTCGGCGACGAGGTGGCCGCCTCCCTCGGCGTCGACCTGGGCCGGGTACGTACCGTCGCGCTCGTCCTCGCCGTGCTGCTGGCCGGCACGGCGGTCGGTGTCGGCGGCCCCATCGCCTTCGTGGCCCTCGCGGCGCCCATCCTCGCCCAGCGGCTGACCGGCCCCACCCGTGTCCCGGTCACCGGCTCGGCGCTGACCGGAGCCGCGCTGATCGCCGCGGCCGACGCGATCGGACGCGTCGCCGCTCCGGTCGAGCTTCCCGTCGGGGTCGTCACCAGCGTCCTCGGCGGCCCCTTCCTCCTGTGGGTACTGCTGCGGCCCGACCCGGCCGCCGGAAAGGCGTGAGCCGCACATGACCGAGCATCCGACCGGCACGAAGGCGGGCCTCGAAGTATCCGGCCTGCACGCCGGATACCCGGGCCGTCCCGTCGTCGAGGACGTCTCCCTCTCCGTCCCCGCCGGACAGGTCGTCGCGATCGTCGGTCCCAACGGCTGCGGGAAGTCGACCCTGCTGCGGACCGTCGCCCGCCTCCACCGGCCCGCGTCCGGCACGGTCCTGATCGGCGGGACGGACATCTGGGAGACCGGCCGGCGCCGGGCCGCCCACCATGTCGCCCTGCTGCCGCAGTCGCCGCGGGCCCCCGAGGCGGTCACCGTGGCCGGCCTCGTGCGCTACGGCCGCAGCCCGCATCAGGGGCTGCTGCGCCAGTGGTCGCGCGAGGACGAGCAGGCGGTACGCGACGCGCTCGAGGCCACCGGCACGACAGCCCTGGCCGCCGAGCGCGTCGACCGGCTGTCCGGCGGCCAGCGCCAGCGCTGCTGGCTCGCGATGGTCCTGGCCCAGCAGACCCCGGTAGTCCTGCTCGACGAACCGACCAGCGCCCTCGACCTCGGGCACGCCGTCGAGGTCCTGGAACTCGTCCGCGAGGTCGCGGCTGCCGGCCGCACCGTCGTCATGGTCCAGCACGACCTCGCCGCCGCGGCCCGATACGCCGACCTGCTCGTCGCCATGAAGGGCGGCCGGGTCATCGCCCGGGGCGCCCCCCGCGAGACGGTCGACCAGGCCCTGGTGAAGGAGCTGTACGCGATCGATGCCGACGTGCTCGCCGCCCCGGGTGACGGATCACCCGTCGTGGTGCCCCGCAGCCGGGCCCACGCGGCCGTGCAACCGACACCGGCTGCGTAATGTCCTGATTGACCGTTTGCTCCGGAAGATCGGGAATGCCCAATGGGGGCCGTGTTTCCGCAGGTCATAGCTGCTGAGTAGCTGACAAATCGCCCCTTTCGGACACAGTGGCCAGCGTCACGTTTCCCGCCCCCGACGCAGAACCGGAAGCGCGGGTTCCCAGTCGCGCCAAGAAAGTTGGCCCGCTCCGGTGTGACCGGCGTCGCACATTTCCTTTGATTGATCTTGCGCGGCAATTGTGATCAGTAATTCCGGGCTTGTTATGCCCTGCCTTTCTCGCTTACGGTCACGGTCAATCCGGACGGAACGCCGAATCCTGCCGCCGTCCGGTAACCCGACCACTCACGTACGGCAGGAGCGGGGGACCCAGGTTTGCCGCCGTTCCGGAATCCGGAGCGGCTAGGGGTGAAGTCGCCATGTGCGGCCGGACATCTCCAGTCCGAACCCGACAGCTCACCTCGCAGGCGGCGGAGAGGAAAAGCGCCATGCCCATCAAGGGTCAGCACCGTCGTTCCAAGTCCACCTCCCTGGCCCGCGGTTTCATCGCCGTGAGCGCTGGTGGAGCCGTTCTCGCGCTCCCCCTGATCGCCGCCGGATCGGCCTCCGCCGCGCCGGCCACGTCGGTCGCCGCCGAAAAGGCCGTAGCCCCGACTTCCGTCGCCGGCAAGGAAATTGCCGTGCAGAAGGCGGAGTCCACCACCTATTCCGTGATCTCCGGCGATTCGCTTTCCAAGATCGCCCGCGGGCATTCCCTCAGCGGCGGCTGGGAGCGGCTGTACAAGGACAACCGCAGCGTGGTCGGCGGCAACCCGGACCTGATTCACCCCGGCCTGAAGCTGACCATTGGCGCCAAGTCCGCAGCCGCCGCCCCCAAGGCCGCGACCAAGAGCGAATTCAAGGCCGAGACCACGTCCGGCAGCGCCTCCCAGCCGTCGGCCGACCGTGCCGAGAGCGCCGACCGCGCCGACCGTTCCGAGCGGACGGCGGCGCCCGTCGCCGAGCAGACCGCCGCGACGACCCCGGCGGAGACCGCCCCCGCGCAGACCGCGACGGCGTACACCGACGACCTCGACGGCTGGATCAAGGAGTCCCTCGCCGTCATGGCCGAGCACGGCATCCCCGGCAGCTACGACGGCATCTACCGCAACGTCATCCGCGAGTCCTCGGGCAACCCGCAGATCGTCAACAACTGGGACTCGAACGCCGCCGCCGGCATCCCGTCCAAGGGCCTGCTCCAGGTCATCCAGCCCACGTTCGACGCGTACCACGTGCCCGGCACCTCGCTGGACATCCTGGACCCGGTCGCCAACATCACCGCCGCGTGCAACTACGCCGCCGACAAGTACGGCTCGATCGACAACGTCTTCGGGGCCTACTGATCCCACCGCGGTCCCGCCTCACGCGGAGCCGTAGAGCAGGGGTGGAAGGGAGCTGAACGGCTCCCTTCCACCCCTTTTGCCATGCCGTACAACCTTTGTGCCACGGTGCCGGTCAAACAGGGCGCCAGGAGGGTAACGGGCTCTTCCCGGCGTCCCCTCCTCTCGCCCGGTCGCCTTTGATCCGAGGAGCCGCTCGTGCGCACCTACCGTTCGGCCGCCGTCGCCGCGGCCTCGTTCCTCCTGATCGCGGGGGCAGCCATCGCCGCGCCCTCCGCCTACGCCGGCACCCCCGGCGGAACGCACGCGAACGACCGCAACACCGATTTCAACGGCGACGGTTACGAGGACGTGCTCACCGGCGCCCCCGGCGGAACCGTCGGCGGCAAGAAAGGCGCGGGCTACGTGACCGTGCAGTACGGCGGGCCGGCGGGCATCGGCACCAGCCGGGGCGCCGTGCTCAGCCAGAACACCACCGGGGTGCCGGGCGCCGCCGAGGCGGGCGACGGCTTCGGCCGCGCCCTGGCCTCCGGCGACCTCGACGGGGACGGGTACGACGACGCGGTCGTCGGCATCCCGGGCGAGAACCTCGAACCGGTGACCGACGCGGGCGGGGTCGTCGTCCTGTGGGGCTCGGCGAAGGGGCTCTCCGGCGCGGTCAGCGACTGGCTGCAGGCGGAGGAGCCCGTCGCCGGCGCCAGGTTCGGCGGCGCGCTCGCCGCGGCGCACTTCAGCCCCGACATCCCCGGCGACCAGCTGGCCGTGACCGACCGCACCGACCTCAGCCTCTACCAGTACGACGCGGCGGCCCGGCGGAAGGCCGCGTCGCCGGCGCCCGACTCGCGCAGCAGCCTCATCCCCGGCACTCCGGGGCGGGAGATCGTGCCCCGGGCGATGACGACCGGCGACTACGACGGCAACGGTCTCGCCGACCTCGTCATCTCCGGCGTCACCATCGGCGAGGAACCGGGACACGGCTGGTCCGCGGTCTTCCTCGGCGAGGTCCAGGGACTCCGCTACGACCACGACCTGCGCGGCGGCCCCGCCGTCGCCTCCGGCGACATCAACAAGGACGGTTACGACGACCTCGTCACCGGGGAGCCCAGCAGCCCCGACGACGGCGGCGAGTCGACGACCGGCGGTGTCGTCGGTGTCTACTACGGCAGCCAGGGAGACGGACCCGTCGGCGCCGAAGGTTCCGGCACCCCGCCCGTGTGGTGGACGCAGGACACTGCGGGCGTCCCCGGAACGGCGGAGGCCGGCGACGGATGGGGCGCCGACCTCTCCGTCGCGGACACCAACGGGGACGGATTCGCGGACGTGGCAGTCGGCGCCCCCGGCGAGGACATCGGCACGGTCGCCGACGCGGGAGCCGTATGGGTCCTGCGGGGTGCGGCCGACGGGCTCACCGCCAACCGCGCCGCGTCCTGGGACCAGAACTCGGTGAACGTGCCGGGCGTGCCCGAGAAGGGTGACCGCTGGGGCGGCCAGGTGCGGCTGACCGATCCCAACAAGGACGGGCGTTTCGGTCTGCTGTCCGCCGCGCCCGGTGAGGACGCCGGCGACGGTGTGGTCTGGGTGTTCTCGGCCGGCTCGGGCGGTGTGACGGCCGCCGGCTCGTGGACCTTCAACGCCGCACCCTTCGGCGGGGCGAAGGCGGGCGCCGGATACGGAACCGCCATCGACGAGTAAGGGCGTCGGCAGAACGGGCCGGGGCGGCCGCGGGACCCGCCCCGGCCCGCTCCGAACCCGGTGCGCGATGGCACTATGAACCTTTCCTCCCGCGCGCTACCCTCCGCCGCATGATTTCCACGGTGGTCTGGGGTACCGGCAATGTCGGCCGCGCGGCCATCCGCGCGGTCGAAGCCCATCCGGCCCTGAAACTCGCGCACGTACTCGTCCACGACCCCGCCAAGGCGGGCCGCGACGCGGGCGCTCTCGCCGGTCTGGACCGCGATCTGGGCGTCGCGGCGACCGACGACATCGACGCGGTGCTGGCCACCGCCCCCCGTGCGGTCGTGTACGCGGCCTCCGGAGACATTCGCCCCGACGAGGCACTGGCCGACATCACCAGGGCGGTGGCCGGCGGCGCCGTCGTCGTCACCCCGGCGCTGTACGCGCTCTACGACCAGCGGGGCGCCCCGCCCGAACTGCGCGAACCGGTGCTCGCCGCCGTCGCCGGCGGTGGCGGCTCGCTCTTCGTCTCCGGCGTCGACCCCGGCTGGGGCAACGACGTACTGCCCCTGCTGATCAGCGGACTCGGCACCACGGTCGACGCGATCCGCTGCCAGGAGATCTTCGACTACTCCACGTACGACCAGCCCGACTCGGTCCGCCACCTGATCGGCATGGGCCACCCCATGGAGTACGAGCCCCTCATGCTCGCGGACTCCGTCCCGACCATGGTGTGGGGCGGCCAGATACGGCTGATGGCGCGGGCCCTGGGCGTGGAACTCGACGACATCCGCGAGACCATGGCCCGGCGGCCGCTCGAGGAGACCGTCACCACCAGGACGATGGGCGACTTCGAGGCCGGCACCCAGGGCGCGGTCCGCTTCGAGGTCCAGGGCATCGTCGAGGGCGAACCCCGCATCGTCATCGAGCACATCACCCGCATCCACCCGTCGTGCGCCCCGGACTGGCCGTCGCCGCCCGACGGCGCCGGCGCCCACCGGATGATCATCGAAGGGCGCCCGCGCATCGAGGTCACCGTCGAGGCCACCGACGAGGGGGAGAACCGCTCGGCGGGCGGCAACGCCACCGCCGTCGGCCGGCTGGTGAACGCCATCGACTGGCTGGTGGACGCCGAACCCGGTCTCTATGACGCCCTCGACATCCCCCTGCGTCCCGCAGCCGGCCGACTGGGAAGGAAGCAGCCGTGATCATCGACATCCCCGAGGGCCAGGAGCCGATCGGCTACGTGTGGGGCGACATGGTCCCCGGCATCGGCATGGCCGCCGCGAACTTCTCCCTCTCCGTGTACGAGCACACGACGCTCGGACTCCGCGAGTTCGAGGCCGCCCGGCTGCGCATCGCGCAGATCAACGGCTGCCTCTTCTGCCTGGACTGGCGCACCGAACGCGACGGCCACAAGGTCGAGGAGGAGTTCGCCGGTGCGGTGAGCGAGTGGCGCACCACGGAGTCGTTCGACGACCGGACCCGGCTGGCGGCCGAGTACGCCGAGCGGTACGCCCTGGACCACCACGGCCTGGACGACGCGTTCTGGGCCCGGATGACCGCGCACTACAGCCAGCACGAGATCGTCGAGCTGAGCATGAGCATCGGCTCCTGGCTGGCGTTCGGGCGGCTCAACCATGTGCTGGGCCTGGACGCCGTCTGCGTTCTGCCGGGGCACTGAACTGGCCGCCGGACGGGCCCGGTTGGTACCCGTGTCCGGTAGGAGGCCTGCCCGTCGTCTCCTACCGGAAGGTCCGCCCCCGCGGATCCGCTGTCACAGGTCGGTGGCGATGATCTTCTCGATGTTCCGTTCGGCGAGTGCCGTGATGGTGACGAACGGATTGACGCTGGTGTTGCCGGGGATCAGCGATCCGTCGATGACGTACAGACCCGTATAGCCATGCAGACGGCCGTAGTTGTCGGTGGCCCGGTCGAGCACCGCGCCGCCGAGCGGGTGGTAGGTGAGGTGGTCGCCCCAGATCTTGTACACCCCGAAGAGGTCGGTCCGGTAGATGGTCCCCTCCTTGGCGTTGATCTTGTCGAAGATCGTTTTCGCCATGTCGATGGAGGGCTGCTTCCAGGCGGTCTGCCAGTCCAGATCGACCTTGCCCGTGGCGGCGTTCCAGGAGAACCGGGCGCGGTGCGGGTTCTTCGTGATCGACAGGTAGAACGAGGCGAAGGTCTCGATCCCGGTCGGCAGCGGTGCGACCTCGGCGAACGCGCCCCCCGCGGCCCAGTTGTCGATGCCGCCGCAGGGGATGCTCGACTGGAGGGCGCCGGTCGCGTCCCACACGTGATTGGCGCGGCCGCACATGACGTTGCCGTTGTCGCCCCAGCCCTTGCCGATCTCGTCGTTCAGTCCGGACAGCGCGCCCGTGGCCTTCAGCCGGGTGAGCAGCTTGCTGGTGCCGACACTGCCCGCGGCGAAGAACACCTTGTCCGCGGTGACCGTCTTGGTGGTCGCGACGCTCCCGTCCGTGCGCAGTGCGTCGATGACGACGGTGTAGCCGCCACCGGCCGCGGGGGCGACCGACGTCACCTGGTGCAGCGGTGAGACGGTGATGTTGCCCGTCGCCGCGGCCTGGGCGAGGTAGGTCTTCTGCAGCGACTTCTTGCCGTAGTTGTTGCCGTAGAGGATCTCACCGTCCAGCGCCGACCTGGGTACGGTGCCGGCCGCCTCCTGCTCCATGTAGTGCCAGTCGTACACATCGGGCACGAAGACGAACGGGAAGCCGGAGCGCTGCGCGTGCTTGCGGCCGACCCGGGCGTACTGGTAGCAGTCCGCGGTCTCGAACCACGCCGGGTCGACGGTGCCGGCCCCGAGCCCGGCGTTGGCTCGCGGGTAGTAGGTCGCGTACATCTCGTCGGCGTTCACGGACGGCAGGATCGCACCGAAGTTCTCCCGCCTGGGCGTCACCGCCATGCCGCCGTTGACCAGCGATCCACCCCCGACGCCGCGCCCCTGGTAGACCGTGATGCCGCTGAAGTCCTCGGCGTCCAGGATGCCCGTGTAGCGCGGGATCGCCTTGTCGATGGGAAAGCCGAGGAAGTTGCTGAGGGGCTGTTTGCTCTTGGTGCGGAGCCAGTATGAACGGCCGTCGGGCTTCGTCGTGTTGGCGAAGATCTTGCCGTCCGCCCCCGGGGTGTCCCAGGCCATCCCCATCTCGACCAGGTGGACGCGGATCCCCGCCCGGGCGAGCCGCAGGGCGGCGACGGACCCTCCGTATCCGGTGCCGATCACCAGAGCCGGGACATGGTCCCCACTGCCGATCACAGCGGCGGCGGTGGTACGCGCCTGAGCGGCGGTGGCGTGACCCGACAGGGCTGCGGCTCCCAGAATGAAACCTGTTCTCGCCATGAATCTGCGACGTGAGACATCGCTCGATCCCTTGGGACGTAAGCTCGAACTCGTCATGTGACGTTCCTCACTGTCAGTCGAATGGGAACGAGTTCTACTGGCGCTTGCATCAGAAGTCACTACATACCTGTGGGTAATTTCCTCCCCGCCCCGGCCGCCCCGCCCCGGCTCCCCGCCCGGGGTGCGGCGCCGGGGTATCGCATGGATGCTGGGAGAGTCACGGTTCCAGGAGGAGGAAAGTCATGAGCATGCTCGACAAGATCAAGGACATGATCAAGGGGCATCCCGACCAGGCCGGCAAGGGAGTCGAGAAGGGCGGCGACTTCGTCGACAAGAAGACGAGCGGCAAATACGGCGGCCAGGTCGACTCCGCCCAGCAGAGGCTCAATGACCAGCTCGGTGACCGCCGACCGCCCACCGACGAGCGGTAGGGCGCCACATTTTTTGCGGGGGGGGGCGGGGGGCGGGGCCGCACCCCCAAAAAGTTGGCGCCGCCGGGGGGGGCGCCGGGGGGGCCGGCCCCCGCCCCCGGGCCGGGCCCATTTTTTTTGGCGGGGCCGCCCCCGGCGGCCCCCCACCGCAAAAAATGTGGCGCCACGTCGTCTGCGGTCATGCGACCGCTGCCACGCGCCGAGCGCGCGGTGCAGACGCGCGTCGCTCCGTCAGTTGTGGCCGAACTTCCGCTCGCGCTTGTGGGAGACCTGCTCGGAGATGGCCTTCACCGACTCGGGTGCGGGCACCGGGCCCGGCTGCTCCTTCACCTCTGCGGCGGAGCGCTCATGGCCTCCGGTGCGGGCGCCGCGGTTCTGCCGGCTCTGCTTCTTGCCCATGATCGTGCCTCCTGTGCGGATGTCGGACGATGGGCCGTCTTCAGAGTTGCATACAAGGGTGAAGGGTGCATTTCGATCGGCTCTGCCTCGCGCCTCGAAGTGCGGGGCACGGCGGCAGGGGAGCATGCTGGCTAGGTGACCTGGTACGGCGCGGTCCGGCGCAAGCCGCTCAGTGAGGGCAGCAGCATGCCCGGGAGACTCGGGAACGGCGGGGCTCCGGACCAGCTGTCGCTGGTGCTGGCCCAGGCCGTCGTGAACGCGGTCGAAGCCGCGGGCGGACGGGCGGGCGGCGTCTATCTGCGCTCCCTCACCCCGGGCCTCCTGAAGCTCGCGGTACTGGCGGGACTGCCCGGACCGCTGTTCCGGCCGTGGTGGCGGATGCATGTGAACCGGCCGTTCCCCGTCGCCGAGGCCTTCCGGTCCGGCCAGGCCGTGCACCTCGCCGACGCGGAGGAGGCGATGCGCCGCTTCCCCCAACTGATGGCAGGGCTGCCGTTCCCCTTCGGCTCCCTGTACGCGCCCGTCTTCAGCGGCGGCAAGCCGGTCGGCGTCCTGGTCGTACTGCGTGCGGCGACCCCGGGCAAGCCGGTGGGGACCACCGACCGGCGCAGACTGCAGAGCATCGCCGAAGGGCTCGGCGCCGCGCTGGCCGGCCTGGAGGCCACGGGGACACCGGCGCGATGGGAGGAAGAGCCCCTCCCCGTCCAGCTGCCGGCGGACAGCTCGCCACCAGTGAGGATCGGCCGGTTCGACTGGGACCTCGACAGCGGAGCCGTCGGCGCGGACGACGAACTGTGCGCCATCCTCGGCACCGGCCGCAACGAGTTCCCCGGCACGATCGACGCACTCGCGGCGCGGCTCGCCCCCGAGGACGTGTACGGGCTCTGGGCCCTGGCGCGCCAGGCGGCGGACTCCGGCGGGCCCGTCGTCCGCAGGATGCGGCTGCGGGGCCCCGACGGCCGCTCGCACCTGCTGGAGGTATCGGGACGCAGGGAACGCGGCGCGGGCCCCGGCTCCCCGACCCATCTGAGCGGATTCCTGGTGGACCTCGGCATCGGCCCGGTCGTCGCCGAGGCGGCCGACCGGCTGCCGCGCGGCATCTTCTCCCTCGACCGCTTCGCCCGGATCACCTACATCAACGGCCTGGCGGAGGAGAGTCTCGGCCGTCGCCGGTCGGAGCTGATCGGACAGGTGCTCTGGGAGGCCCTGCCGTGGTTTGCGAACCCGGCCTACGAGGACCACTACCGCGCCGCGATGCTCTCCGACACCCCGGTCCACTTCCTCGCCCGGCGCGCCCCCGGCCCCTGGTTGTCCATCTCCCTCTACCCCGGTCACGACGGCCTCACCGCCGTGCTCACCCCCACCGAACAGCCGGCTTACGCACCGGAGTCCGTCGCCTCGCCCGGGCTGGGGCTCGGCTCCCCGGCCGACCGCTCCGCCGCGCTCTACCGCCCGGTCGCGCTGGCCATCGCCCTCACCGAGGCGGTCACCGCCCGGCAGGTCTCCGCCGTGGTCACCGAGGAACTGCTCCCCGCCTTCGGGGGCCGACAGCTCGCGATCTACCTGCTGAGGGAGCGCCACCTCTACCTGGAGTGGGAGACCGGCTTCCCCCACGGCTTCCTCGACCGGTTCGACGGCGTGGCCCTGGACGCCCGCATCCCCGGCGTCGACACGCTGACCACCGGGCGCCCCATCTTCTTCGAATCCATGGAGCGACTGGCCGCCGCCTACCCCGGAATCCCCATGGAGACCGACGTCGGCGCCCGCGCCTTCCTGCCCCTGATCGCCTCAGGACGCCACGTCGGCTCCTGCATCCTCGGCTTCGACCAGCCGCGCGGCTTCAGCCCGGAGGAGCGCACCGTCCTCACGGCCCTCGCCGGCCTCATCGCCCAGGCACTGGAACGGGCCCAGCGCTACGACTCCGAGTCGGCCCTGGCCCGCGGGCTGCAGGACGTCCTGCTCCCGCACGGGCTCCCCGTCGTGGAGGGCATCGGCACCGAGGGCCGGTACCTTCCCGGCACCCAGGGCATGGACGTCGGCGGCGACTGGTACGACGTCATCCAGACCGGCCGAAAACTGGCGCTGGTCATCGGGGACGTACAGGGCCACGGCGTCGCGGCGGCCGCGACCATGGGACAGCTGCGCAGTGCCCTGCGGGCCTTCGCGCTCAGCGGGCACGATCCGCAGGAGGTGATGAGCGGCACCAACCGGCTGCTCATCGATCTCGACCCCGGCCAGTTCGCCAGCTGCTGCTACATCGTCATCGACCCGGCCACCGGCCTCACGCAGGCCGTGCGGGCGGGCCATCCGCAGCCGGTGCTGCGCCACCCGGACGGCACGGCCGAGGTCATGGACCTGCCAGGCGGCATCGTGCTCGGCATCGACGCCGAAGCGTCCTATCCCGTCACCGAACTCCACCTGGCCCCCGGGGAGATGCTCGCCCTGTACACCGACGGCATGGTCGAGGAGTCGGGAACCGACATCGACGTGGGCGTCGAGCGGCTGCGCGGCACGATCGCCGCGCTCGGCCCGGCCTCCCTGGCCGAGACGGCGGACCTCGTGATCGGCCGCGCCAGGCAGGCCGCGGACCGCCCCGACGACATCGCGCTGCTGCTGGCCGCCCGATGGGACGACGGGGCCCGGAATCCCTAGGTTCTGTCCCCGACGGATCCAGTGCTGAAGATTGCCGGACACCGGCAATGCGGCAAGAGCTGCCGCGCCTGCATGATGGTGCCTGCCGGCAGAAGCGGGGGTGTTCGGTGGAAGTAACAGTGGAAGCAGCCGCGGCCCGCAGGGTGGTCCGTGCGCGTATGGGATCGGGCCTGGCGGTGACGGTCCTTCTGCTGCCCTTCGGCGGCTACGGACTGGCCCGGACGGGTGCGGTCCCCGGAGGCACACCGATCGTGCTCGGCCTGCTGTGCGGGATCATCGGCTTTCTCCTCCTCCCCGCACTGTGCGAGGAGCGGGCCCCGTTCCGGCACTCGTCGTCGAGCCTGACGGCGCGCACCCTTACAGGAGGGCGGACGTCGAACTGCCTTTTCAGGGGACGGTCGGCTCAGGCCGATGTGGGACATCGGCAATCGCGCAGCCGACGGAGAGCGGGAGCTGAGCATCGCAAGGCTGTGGGTGGAGTTCGAACCGGAACTCGGCCCTGGAGAGACAGCCGACGTTCGCCTGGCTCCCCTGCAGCCCGGGCAGTGGCAGCACCTGAAGCCCGGTGACGTGATCTTTATGCACGAGACCCAACCTGTCGCCGGCATCGCCGAGATCATCGAGGTCCTGCCGCCGCGCGCCTGAGCTCATCTCGCGTCAGGCGGGCTCCGGCTGAAGCCGGGTGATCTTCGAAATCTGTCCGAGCTCAGATGGTGGGACCAGTACTGTTCCAGCGTAATGAAGCCAGATGGGATGAAGTCGGGATCGAAGCAGCGCGCCTTCTCGCCGTTGCGGACGGCTGCGAGATAGCGCCAGGCCTGAGCGAGGTCGAGCTCCAGCGTATTGAACAGGAGTACGGCTTCGAGTTTGCCGACGACCACCGGGCTTTCCTGGCGTCGGGCTTGCCGGTCAGTCAGCAGCCCGAAGAGGGGGACACGTGGGAGAACCCGTGGCCGGACTGGCGCAACGGCGACCCCAAAAGACTCCGAGAGCGGCTTGAGTGGCCCGTGGAGGGCATTGCCCTGTCGGTCCGACGCGGCTACTGGCACCCGAGCTGGAGGCAACGGCCGGAGGATGCCGACGAGGCCCTTCACCAGGCTCAGGCGCTGCTTGCTCAGGTCCCCAAGCTCGTTCCCATCTACGGGCATCGGTTTCTGCCTGCCGGCCATGGTTCCCAGGGTCACCCGGTTCTCTCAGTGTGGGGCACCGACATCATCTGTTACGGCACTGACCTGGTCGACTACGTCAACCACGAGTTCGACGCTTTCGACGCCCACACTCCGCACGACTGGCGCCCGCAGGCCACCGTCTCGTTCTGGCGGGATTTCCTGCCCAAGACTTGATCTCGCGGCGGCAACCGGCCCGAATACGCGGTCGACTCACAACGGGCCCGCCGCGGTTGGCGGGGTTTCGGGCTCGGCGCTGCTTCGTCCGGCGTTCCGTCGGAAGTCGGGCATGCCCAGGTGGACGGTGAACGGTTGCGCTGCACGCTCGCGCATGGCCTCCAGCTTTTGCAATGCGGCGGCCATGGTGGTCTCGATGGCGGCGACCTCGCCAAGCCGGCCCTGGTCCCGGGCCAAGCACTCCTGTGCCGATGCGCGACAGTTGTCACAAAGGCAGGCTTGTTGTCACCAGGATCACTGGAGTGGGTGCCTGGCCACCTTTCCTGGTTTCCAGTGACAGTGAACTTGAGCGCGTGCCATTGATGCTTGACGGATGCGGTTTCGTGTCACCGAACCTGGGACACGAGGCGCTGGCGGGCCCGGGCAGGGCGGTACCCTGCGCCGTTATGATCACCGCGCGCGAACTCAACCGGGCAGCCCTCAGCCGCCAACTGCTGCTGGAGCGTGAGCCGCTGACCATCCCCGACGCGGCGCAGCGCGTGGTCGCGCTCCAGGCGCAACATCCGGCCTCGCCGTACCTCGCGCTGTGGAACCGGGTCACCGATTTTGCTCCGGCCGAGCTCGACGCCGCCTTCGCCGGGCATGCGGTCGTCAAGGCGACCCTGATGCGGATCACCCTGCACGCCGTGCACGCCGGGGACTACCCGGTCTTGCGCGCGGCGATGCAGCCCACCCTGTACGCCTCCCGGCTCGGCTTCCGCTTCGCCGATGCGGGGCTGCTCCCAGCGGACGCCGACGAGCTGGTGCCGGAGTTGTTGGCCTTTGCTCGTCGGCCGCGGACTTCGGCAGAGATGCAGGCGTGGGTCGAGGAGCGGCTCGGTACCGAGAAGAAGGACGGAGCGTGGTGGGGGCTGAAGGCCTACGCGCCGATGCACCATGCCCCAACAGGCGGGCCGTGGTCATTCGGCCTCCGGCCGTCCTTCGTCGCGGCGGGGACCGGGACCGCCCCTGCGGGGCGGGCGGTGGATCCCAAAGCGCTGCAGACCCTGATTCTGCGCTATCTGGCGGGCTTTGGGCCCGCGTCGGTGGCGGATGTGGCGCAGTTCGCCATGGTGCAGCGGGCACCCGTCCGCGAGGCGCTGTGCGCTCTGGATGGGGCCATCGAGCAGGTCCAAGGGCCGGACGGCAGCACGCTGTTCGACCTCCCGGCCGCCCCCCGGCCGCCCGCGGATACGCCGGCGCCGCCCCGGCTCATGGCGATGTGGGACAGCATTCTGCTGGCCTACGCCGATCGCAGCCGGGTGATACCCCCGGCCTACCGCCCCCTGGTGATCCGCAGGAACGGAGACGTATTGCCCACTTTGTTGGTGGACGGCTATGTCGCCGGTGTGTGGCGCCCGGTGGCCGATGGCATCGAGGCCACGGCCTTCCACTCCCTGTCACCCGCCACCTGGGACGGACTCGCCGCGGAGGCCCAGTCCCTGGGAGCGCTCCTCGGTGACCGCGAAACGGAGGTCTACAGCCGCTACCACCACTGGTGGGCGAAGCTCCCCGAGAGCGAAGTGCGGATGCTGTGACCAGCTCATTTGTCGCTCAGACTTCAGCGGTACCTGTTCAAGGTTCGTGAACACAGGACACCTGGCACCGTCTGCAGAGGTCGGCGCGGCGCTCCGCGGGGTGGGTGGCGACCACTGCCCTGCTGCGCGCGGGCCGGTGGCAAGTGGCTTGCTTCGCCAGTGACATGGACGCCGGCGCCGTTGCGGCGGTCCTTGAGGACGCACGGTTCGACGCGCGGCAGGCGTCCCGGCACGAGGACCTGGCCGACGTCGTCCGTGGCCCGGCGGAGCTCACGGAGTGGGAACGGATCGACCAGCTGCTCGCCGCCGCGCCGGCGGGCACCGTCTACGACCCGGACACCGACGACGTCGTCCGGGCGGAACTCGCGGCCGAAGCCGCGGCCTCCGCCGGTCGGGAGGCCGAACTGTGCGAGGCTGCCCGCATCGCGGCCCGCGCCGACGAGCTCCAGGCGCTGCGCGAACTCGGCACGCTGAAGCAGGCCGAGCCCCACGCCGGGGACGAAGCCGTCCGTGACGAGCTGACTCAGCGAGCCGGCGGCTACGTCCAGGCCGACGTCGCCGGCTGCTGTACGCGGAGGCCGTGCGCTTCCCGGACCGCTTCGACGCGGTGCGGGCGAGCGGGCCCAACCAGTTCACCGAGGCGCTCGCGGGTCGGCTCGCCCGCCTCGCGAACGCCGGTCATCTGCGCATCGAGGACCCGGTCAGGGAGGCCAACGAGTTCATCGCGCTGGTCTGCGAGGAGCTGCCTGGGATGAGCGCGCTGGGCACCAGGCCCCTCGATCCGGCGGACGTCGCGAAGGTCGTCACCGCCGGCGTCGACACCTTCCTGCGCGCCTTCGGTACGCAACCGGCACGGCCGCGCCGAGATCAACGGCTGAGCCGGCCGTGCCGGCCCCGGCTCGGATCCCTGCGAAGGGCGGCCCGGCGCCGCGAGGCGGAAACCGGTCAGCGCCGGCGCACGTGCGGAGCGGGGACGAGACGCACCGCCGTGTTCAGGACATGGTCGATCACATCCCGCGAGGGCCTGTCCGTGAGGTTGGTGAGCAGTCGGGCCAGCGTGCTGAGGAGGAACGGCGAGCCCATCACATAGCGGTTGAGCACCGGCTGGAACCCCGAGCGGCTGAACACCAGGTCGGCGGCCGCGTTGCCGAGCCGGTAGTAGCTGCCCCAGCGGTGGTTCATCTCGACCGGGTAGTGGCGGAGCGCCCTCTCGCGCCGGGGGCCCGCGGGCAGGGCCAGGGCGAGCGCCGCCGTCTCGGCCGCGACCTCGCCGGCCTCCAGCGCCTGGCCGATGCCCTCACCGTTCCAGGGGCTGATCATGCCTCCGGAGTCGCCGACCAGGAGAAGCCCCCGGGTGTACAGCGGGTGACGGTTGAAGCCCAGCGGCAGCGCGGCGCTGCGTACGGGCCCCTCGGCGTTCTCCTCGCGCAGTCCCCACGCCTCGGGCGTCCGCGCCAGCCACCGGTCCAGGGTGGCCCGCAGGTCGGCCTTGCCGTGGCGGCGGTGGGGGATGGCGCCGAGTCCCACGTTGACCCGGCCGTCGCCCATCGGGAAGATCCAGCCGTACCCCGGCAGGAAGTGGTCGCTCCGGGGATAGCGCAGGTCCGCCCAGAGCTCGAGGAACTCCTCACGGGAACGCTCGGGGCTGCGGTAGTAGCGGCGGGCCGCCGTGGCGATCTGCCGGTTCGTGTCCCGCTGCAGCCCCATGGCCAGAGCGAGCCGCGCGGAGGCGCCGTCCGCGGCGATCACCACCGGAGCGCGGTGCACCACCGGCGCCGCCGTACCCGACACCGCCGTGACACCGGTGACCCGGCCGGCCCGGTCCGTCACCGGCTCCGTCACCTTCACGCCGGTACGCAGCCGGGCCCCGGCGGCCACCGCGTGGCGGGCCAGGATGTCGTCGAAGTCGTGCCGGCTGCGCGTGAGGCCGAAGTCCGGGTAGCCGCCCAGCGCGGGCCAGTCGATCTGCACCTGCCGGTCCCCGGTCACCCAGCGCATCCCGCGCGACCGCGTCCAGCCGGGGGCTTTGATGTCGATGCCCATCCGGATGAGCTGGTGCACCGCGCGCGGGGTGAGGCCGTCGCCGCACACCTTCTCCCGGGGGAACGCGGACTTCTCCAGCAACAGCACGTCGACGCCCGCCCTGGCGAGGTGGTACGCGGCGGACGAGCCGGCCGGCCCCGCCCCCACCACGATCACCTGGGCCTCCTCGGCGGGGCCGGGAGAGGAGCCTTCGGCCGGGGCGGACTGGTCTGCGTGCACTTCCCGCATGGGAACCCTTTCCTCGGACAGCGACAGCCGTCGTCCGCCGGCGGACGACGGCCCCGTACCCCGACATCCTGCCGGTTCGCACCGCTGCGCGGCAGGTGATCAACACCCGGGCCCGCGAGCAGCCGGCCCTCCGGCGCGCCGCCCCGGAACGCGCCTCGGGGCCGCACGGCGTGCGGCCCCGAGGGCAACGGATGAGTGGCGCGGCAGTCAGTACGGCAGCGGGCGCCCGGACGGCGTGCGCAGATCGAGCGGCGGCGGCCGGGACGGAAGCGGTGGACGTCGGACGATCCTGATGCGGCCCACTGGCACCACCTCCTGTCGGTAATCCGTCCTATGCCCTGGCAGCGCGCCGTTCACACGTCAGGCGGCCATGAGCGCCGCCCGGTCCCGAAGGGCGGCCACGGAGAATCGTGTTAAACCTGAAGACGTGGGTGGTACAGGTCGGCTCCGGACGCGGTTTCACCACTCCGCCCGGCAGCCGCGCCGGCACGATCGCGGACACCCGGGCGGTGAGCGGCGTGTGCCCTACGGCCCGCATCGCGGACGGTCCGCGCCCGGCCGCGGACTGCGCGACCTCTTCAGCGTCCACACCGTGGCCGGCCAGGTCTTCTTCCTCATGCTGGGCATCACGACGCTGCTCGTCGTGACAGCCGTCGTCGCGCTGGTGGTGCAGGGCAGACACGACAGCATGAACGTGGCCAGGGCCCGGTCGCTGAGCGTCGCGGAAACCTTCGCCCACGCGCCCGGCGTCGCCGCCGCCCTCGACAGCAAGGACCCCACCACCCTGCTGCAGCCCCGCGCGGAGGACGTCCGGCGCAGCACCGGCGTGGAATACGTCGTGGTGGCCGGAACCAACGGCATCCGCTACACCCATCCCGACATCGCGCTGATCGGGGACCGCATCGTCGGCCCGTACAAGGAAGCCCTGGAGGGGGACGCGTACACCCGCACGGTCACGGCCAGCCACGGTCTGGCCGTCAACTCCGTGGTGCCCGTGCCACGGCCCGACGGCACGGCCGCCGGCCTGGTGTCCGTCGGCATCAAGGTCGAGACCGTGAACAAGCTCGCCTATCCGAGCATCCCGCTCGCCCTGGGCGCCGCGGTCGCCGCGCTCGTCCTCACGGCGGGCGGCGCGGCGCTGGTGAGCCGCCGCCTCGGCCGCCAGACGCGCGGCCTCGGCCCGGCCGAGATGACCCGGATGTACGAACACCACGACGCGGTGCTGCACGCCGTCCGCGAGGGCGTCCTCATCATCGGGGCCGACGGCCGCCTCGTCCTGGCCAACGACGAGGCACGACGGCTCCTGGACCTGCCCGCCGGCGCCGAGGGCCGTGCCGTGACCACGCTGGGACTGCACCCCCGCACAGCGGAGCTGCTGGCGTCCGGGCGGGTCGCCACGGACGAGCTGCGGCCGGCCGGAAACCGGCTGCTGGCCGTCAACCTCCGCCCCACGGGCGAGCGCGGCGGACCGCCCGGCACGGTCGCCACCCTGCGGGACACCACGGAACTGCAGGCCCTCACCGGCCGGGCGGAGACCGTGCGGGAGCGGCTGATGCTTCTGTACCGGGCGGGGGCCCGCATCGGGACGACCCTCGACGTCACCACGACCGCGCAGGAGCTGGCGGAAGTCGCCGCACCCGGCTTCGCCGACTGCGCGACGGTCGACCTCGCCGACCCCGTCCTGCGCGGCGAGGAACCGGAACCGCCCTCCGGCGAGGTGATGGACATGCGCCGCACCGCCCTGCACGGTGCCCGCCCGGACCACCCGCTCTACCCGCTGGGCCGCGTCATCGGCTTCGTACCCACCAGCCCCGAGGGCCTCGGCACCAGCAGCGGCCACACCTGGCTGGTGCCCGATCTCGCCGCGTCCCAGCAGTGGCGCCTGCCCGACCCCGGACAGGCCGCACGGATCCTGGAGTACGGATTCCACTCCCTGCTCTCCGTGCCCCTGCACGCGCGCGGCGTCATCCTCGGCATGGCCAACTTCTGGCGCGCGCAGAACGAGGCCCCCTTCGACGCCGAGGACCTGTCCTTCGCCGAGGAACTCGTGGCCCGGGCCGCGGTCAGCGTCGACAACGCCCGGCGCTACACCCGCGAGCACGAGATGGCCGTGACCCTCCAGCGCAGCCTGCTCCCGAGCGGCCTTCCCGAGCAGAACGCCCTGGACGTCGCCTACCGCTATCTGCCCGCGCAGGCGGGGGTGAGCGGCGACTGGTTCGACGTGATCCCGCTGTCCGGCGCCAGGGTCGCGCTCGTCGTCGGCGACGTGGTCGGGCACGGTCTGCACGCCGCGGCCACCATGGGCAGGCTGCGCACCACGGTCGCCAACTTCTCCACGCTGGACCTGCCGCCGGACGAACTCCTCAGCCACCTCGACGAACTCGTCGCCAGAATGGACCAGAACGAGACCGCCGGCGCGGCGATCACCGGGGCCACCTGTCTGTACGCGATCTACGACGCGGTCTCGGGGCGCTGCTCGGTGGCCCGGGCCGGGCACCCCGGACCCGCCCTCGTCCTGCCGGACGGCACCGTCGAGTTCCCGGAGATCCCCGCCGGCCTGCCGCTGGGAATCGGCGGCATGCCCTTCGAGGCGACCGAGCTGGAGGTACCCGAGGGGAGCCGCCTGGTTCTGTACACGGACGGTCTGATCGAGCGCCGCGACAGGGACATCGACGACGGCCTGGAGCAGTTGCGCGATGCTCTGGCCGGCCGCGACCGGACGCCGGAGGAAACCTGCGACGACGTGCTGGAGGCCCTGCTGACCAGCCGCCCGGGCGACGACGTCGCCCTGCTCGTGGCCCGCACCCGCACCCTGGACCCCGCCCGCCGCGTCCAGTGGCAGGTGGACCCCGACCCCGCCGCCGTCGCCGGCGTCCGCAAGGAGGCCATCCGCTGGCTCGCCGACCGGGGCCTCGACGAGGAGGGGTTCGTCACCGAACTGATCCTGAGCGAGCTCGTCACCAACGCGATCCGGTACGGCTCCGAGCCGATCAGCGTGCGGCTGCTGTACGACCGGGCCCTGATCTGCGAGGTGTCGGACTGCAGCAGCACCTCGCCGCACATGCGCTACGCCGCGACAACGGACGAGGGTGGCCGCGGCCTGTTCCTCGTCGCCCAGTTCGCGGAGCGCTGGGGCACCCGCTACACCGAGCGCGGAAAGGTCATCTGGTCCGAGCAGTCGCTCGACGAGCCCCCTCGGCCCTGAGGAACGGCCCGGCCGGCAACCGCCGCGCCTGATACCGGACATGTTGTCGATACGCGGGGGACAGCCGGCCCGGCTGCTCGCTATCCTCCGGGCATGAGCCGTGAGCGTGGCACGTGTGGCGTCCTCGACCAGGCGCGATTACGGGATTCCAGGTGAGCGAGGCGATGGGTGCCGTGCCGGCGGACGCCCGTACGGCGCAGGCGTGGCGGTCGTTCGGAGCCCGGTTGCGCCACTGGCGCGGACGCGCCGGGCTGACCCAGGCCCAGGTGGGCGCCCGGGTCGGCTACGACCACACCGCCATCAGCAGACTGGAGCACGGCAGCAGGCGGACGCCGCTGCCGCTGGCCCGCCGCCTCGACGACCTGCTGAAGGCCGGGGGCGAGCTGCTGGCCGCCTGCGAGGCGGCCGGGGAACAGGAGCGCGCCACAGGTCCCGAGGACGGGCCGCTCGCCGCGCGGAGCGCCCCGCTGCCCGGTGAACCCCCGGGCGGAGCCCTCCCCGCGATGCTCCCGCCGGGCACCGTCCTGCCCGCGCGCCTGCCCGCCTACGGACTCATCTGCCCCGCGCACGGCCTGGACGGCTGCACGGTCCCCCCGCTCTCGGACGTCATCGCCCTGCACGCGGCGTTCTGCGCCCTGGGCCCGGACGCACAGGCCCACCCCGCCCTGGACCACGACACGGTGCACGCGCTGACCGCCCTGCTCGCGGTCTGTCTGCGCGCCGACGAGGAGCGCGCCTGGCCGGGAGCGACCGCCGTCGTCGAGCGCACGTTGCACGCCATGCTCCGCTGGATGGCGCTCCCCACGGCGTCGTACCAGACCCGACTGGCCCCGCTGGCAGCCGAGTACGCGCAGTCGGCCGGCTGTCTGCGGCTGCTGTGGGGCCGCAACGGGACGGCGATGGCCTGGCTCGACCGCTCGCTGCAGTGGGCCGCCCTGGCGGGCCGCGTCGGGACGCAGGTCGCCGCCCTCAGCGACATGAGCACCCTGGCCCGCCTGGAGGGGGACGGACCGTCGGCGCTCGCCTACGGCAGGGCGATAGGCGAGGCCGCCGCGGGCCGGTACTGGGCGGGCGCCATGAGCGATCTGTACCAGGCGCGCGGCCACGCGGTCCGCGGCGACGCGGCCCGGACCCTGCGGCACATCAGCCGGGCCTGGACCCAGATGGACCGCGCCGGCGACAGCGACGAGGCGGAGGCGCCCTGGCTCTCCGTCGCCTCGGTCCGCCTGCGCGTGGAGTCCGGCGCCGCCGGCGCGCTGCGCGATCTCGCCGCGGCCACCGGTGACCGCCGTTTCGCGCTCCGCGCCGTCGGCGCGGCCGGGGCCGCGCTGGGTCTGCTGCCGCCCGGCATGCACTCGGCACGGATGCTGTTCCTGGCCCGGATGGCCGACGCGCACGCGTGCGCCGGCGACCCGGCGGCCGCGCAGGCCGTGGCGGCCCCGGTCCTGGACACCACCGAGGTGAATCCGGCGACGCTGCTCGGCCAGGAACTGCGCGGACTCCACGGCAGACTCGCCGCCCGCGGCGGCGGCCACGCGGAGAGCGGCGACTTCGTCAGCAGACTGGCGGCGGTGGTCCGCTGACACGCGGGGGCGGGGCGTGTGGATCACGCCCCGCCCCCGCGGTGGATCAACTCACATCGAGCGTCACGTCGTCCACGACGAAGCTCGTCTGCAGGTAGGCGTCCTCCTTACTGGTGAATCCCAGCGTCACCGTCTGCCCCGCGGCGGAGCCGACGTCGAAGGACTGCTGGACGTAGCCGCTGCTCGCGTCGAGGTTCGAGTACGTCGCCAGTGTCCGGGTACCGAGCTTCACCGTGAACGTGTCGTAGGCGGTCGCGTCGCCCGCGGACTCGTCGGTGTCGGTGCTCAGGAAGAACGACAGCCGGTAGGTCGAGCAGCCCGCCGGAACGGTCACCGACTGCGTGGCCGTGTCGCTGTGGGTGCTGCCCCAGCCCCCGAACCAGGCCTGGTACGCCCCGCTGTGCGCGGGCTTCTCGGAGGTCCGGTTGGTGATGACGTCGCTCTGGGTCCACGGCGCGGTGCCGTTCTCGAAGCCGCCGTTGGCGACGACCTGCCTCGCCTGGCAGGTGCCGCCGCCCCCGACCACCAGGGAGTACGTGGTGGTGTGGGTGGCGGCGCCCGTCCCGGTCACGGTGAGGGTGTACGTACCCGCCGTGACCTGCGCCCCGGCGGAGACGGTCATCGTGGACGAGGAGCCCGACTGCACGGAGGACGGGGCGAAGGAGACGGTGACCCCGCTCGGCGCGCCGGAGGCGGTGAGCCGCACGCTCTGCGCGGCACCGCTGGTGGTGGCCGTCGCCACGGTCGCCGTGACGGAGGCGCCCGGCTGGACACTGCCGGACACCGGGTTCACCGAGACGGAGAAGTCGTCGGCGGGCGCGGTGGTGCCGACCGCCGTCTTCCACACGGTGTAGGCGACCCCGTCCGCGCTGCGGTCGAGCGCGGTCGCGTTGATGTTGGCCGTCGTGTCGCACGACTGGTGGTAGCAGGAGTCGTACGAACGGCCCGCGGTACCGCCCCACTTCGTGGCCTGGGCGGACGTCTTGGTGTCACTCGCGCCGGTCGCGTACCCCGAGGTGGCGATGCCCCCCTGCTGGAACGAGTAGTCGTCGGAGCGGCCCTGGCCCTCGACGTTCTCCTCCGGCGCGAGGCCGAGCGAGGTCCAGTACTCCTTCATCGGGGCCGACGCCGCCGAGTTGAGGTTGTTGATGAAGTAGCCGCCGTTGGTGGAGGCGACCATGTCGAAGTTGTAGTACGCGCTGATGGCCGTCCGCTGGGCGGCGGAGAGCTGGCCGACGTAGTACTCGGAGCCCTCCAGGCCCTGCTCCTCACCGTTCCACCAGGCGAAGCGCACGTGCTTGGTCATCGTCGGGTTCTGCTGGGCCAGGGCCAGCGCGTTCTCCAGCAGCGTGGCGGAACCGGAGCCGTTGTCGTTGATGCCGGGGCCGGCGGCCACACTGTCGAGGTGGGCGCCGAACATCACGGTCCGGTCGGCCGCACCGCCCGGCCAGTCCGCGATCAGGTTGTTCCCGCGGTAGGTGCAGGTGGTGCAGGTCTGCTCGCTGACGGTGTACCCGGCCGCCTGGAGCTTGCCCTTCACATAGGCGAGCGAGGCGGTGTAGCCGCTGCTGCCGGCCCGCCGGTTGCCGCCGTTCTGCGAGGCGAGAGTGTTGAGCTGGGACAGATGCGTCTGCACGTTGGCGACGCTGATGTCGGGGGCCGTACCGCCTGGGTTGCCGCCGCCGCCGACGGTCAGGGTGTACTGCGCGGTGTGGTCCTGGGTGCCCGCACCCTTCACCGTCAGGGTGTACGTACCGGGCGCCGCGGCCGTCGTGGCCGACACGGTCATGGCCGAGGTCGCGCCGGACTGCACCGAGGAGGGGCTGAAGGAGACGCTCACCCCGCTCGGCTGTCCGCTCGCCGACAGGTTCACCGTCTGCGCGCTGCCGGACGACACGGTGGTCCTGACCGTGGCCGTCACCGAACCGCCCTGCTTCACCGAGCCGGAGGCCGGATCGAGCGACAGGGAGAAGTCGTTGTTGCCGCTCGGCACGCAGGTCGGGTCACCGCTCTGGGCGGGGACGCTCACCGCGTCCCAGGCCGCCTTCGTCCAGTTGAACAGCGCACAGGTGGCGTCGAGGTTCTTCGCCGCCGTCAGCGTGGCGGTGCGGTAGCGCTTGTGAGTCATCCCGCTGGTCTTGAGCAGCATGCCGCCGTAGAAGATCTTGCCGGCGCTCTGGATGCCCACGCCGGTGACCGTGGAGCTGTTGCAGGTGGGGCTGGACGGCTTGCCGCCCCCGGGGTTCGATCCCTCCGCCAGCAGGTAGAACCAGTGGTTGAGGGGTCCGGCCGCCGCGTGCACCTCGGTGTTGGGTATGGAGGAGCTGTAGCAGTTGGGGTCGCCGATCTGCCCGGGGTTGTACATGATCCGGATCGGTCCCTGGCCGACCAGGTTGATCTTCTCGCCGACGGTGTAGTCCGGGTCGTCGTACGGGGCGGGCTCGTTGGTGTACGCCTCGGTCAGCGCGCCCAGGATGTCGCCGGTGGCCTCGCCGAGACCCGACTCGTTGTTGGCGCCGCCGGGGGTGTACTGGTCGATGCCGTGGCCGAACTCGTGGCCCACGACGTCCATCGCGCCGATCCACTGGTTGGCGTTGTTGTGGCCGATGGAGACGGAGGAGCCGTCCCAGTAGGCGTTCACGTCACTCAGCCCGACCTTGACCGGCCAGCTGCGGCCGTTCCCGTCGTGGCCGTTGCGGCCCAGCCAGTCGCGCAGCATGTCCCACTCGTGCTGGGCCGCCCACATGACGTCGACGCAGCCGGTCTCCTTGCTGGAGGCGTTGCCGGTGCCCCAGGAGTCGCTCGACTTGGTGAAGACGCTGCCGGTGCTGTAGTCGGCGCAGCTCAGCCCGGGGCGTCCCGGGTCGCGCAGCGAGTAACTCCCGCCCGAGGAGGTGGTGTTGATGGACAGTGGGGAGGGCCCGTTCCACTGGCTGTTGCCGGTGCCGGCCTTGACGTCGTCGTAGCTGTCGAGCACCTTGCCGGTGCCCGCGTCGACGAAGACGTGCAGCCGGCTCGGCGCCTTGGCGGTCCGGCCGGTGAGCACGGTCTCCCAGGCCAGCCGGGACTTCGTTCCGGTGGCCCGGACGACCAGCCGGTGGCTGTCGACCCGCTCCACCGTGCGCAGCTTCTTGCGTGAGGCGGCCTCGGCGGCCCGGGCGGAGACGGTCGCCGTGACCGGCACGTTGATGCGCCGCGAGACCGCGGACTGGGATCCGCGGATGCGCCCCTTGGAGTCGGCCACCACGACGGCGTCACCGCCGACGACGGGCAGGCCGCGGTAGGTGCGTTCGTACGCGATGGAGTAGAGCCCGTTGACCCACGGGGTCACCATCTGCCGCTCGTACCGCTCCTCGGGGCCCTTGGCCAGGGCATCCAGGCCACTGGCCGCCGCCCGGTCGGCCGCCGACACGGCGGTCGAGAGCGCGGTGGGGGCGGGCGGAGACGGTTCTGCAGAAGCTGACTGGCCACTGGTGGCGACCAGCATTCCGGCGAGGACGGCCAGGGTTGTCCCGGCCGTCATCGGTCTGCGTTTCATCGAGGCTCCTCGTTTGTGTGGGGACCTCGGTCACGGAAGCGGCATGGAGAGACGGACCCGCCCGTACGGCCGGCGCCGGTCGTCCACCCAGGTGGTGTCCGTGATCGGGCGACCGAACACTCACACGTGGACATGTCATCGTCAACGAACTACGGGCAGGCGAAAGGGACTTGGCAAGTCTGGTCAAGTCGCCCTCGTGCGATCGCACAGCCGGCGCACAGAAAAGGCGGCGGTGGCGGGGAGGGGCCCAGGGCCCGCCGGTGCGAGAAAGCCGGGGCGGGGCTGGACAGAACGGCGGAGTGGATCTATCCTGCACTCACACCAAGTCACAGTAACGACAGACGCGTTGGCGCAAACTTATCACGATCCGTTGACTTGGCGCAAGTCTTCTGGCGCGCCGTCACTTTTCCGGCCGCCCATACACCGCTTTACGGAAGGCCTCACTCTTGACCTCGGAAACCCCCGACGCGGCGGCTGCCGGCACCTGGCAGCTCGGCGACCTCACCGTCAACCGGATCGGTTTCGGCGCGATGCGCCTGACTCAGAACGGTGCCGCCTTCGGCGACGACCGCGGCCCGCACGACCGGGACCGCGCGATCGCCGTGCTTCGCAGGGCTGTTGAGCTCGGTGTGAACCACATCGACACCGCCGCCTTCTACTTCTCACCGCTGCGCTCGGCCAACGAACTGATCAACACGGCACTGGGTCCGTACCCGGACGACCTGGTCATCACCACCAAGGTCGGCCCCAGCCGCGGCCCCGGCGGTGACTGGCCGGCGTGGGCCCGGCCCGGCCAACTGCGCGGGCAGGTCGAGGAGAACATCCGCCAGCTCGGCCGAGATCACCTCGACGTGGTGAACCTGCGGGTGAACGGGCCCGCCCCGATCGGCGAACACGTCGGCGTCCTGGCCGAGTTGCGGAAGGAGGGGCTCATCCGCCATCTCGGCCTCTCCAACGTCTGGCCCGACCAGATCGCCGAGGCCCGGGCCATCGCGCCCATCGTCTGCGTACAGAACAGATACGGCATCGGCGAACGGCGGGCCGACTCCGAGGACGTCCTGCGCACCTGCGGCGATCTCGGCATCGCCTTCGTACCGTTCTACGCGATCGCCGCGGGCGGCCGGGAGGCCGGTGCGGACCCCACCGCGGAGCACCGGGTGCTGCTCGACATCGCCCGTGCGCACGACGCCTCTCCCGCCCAGGTGCGGCTCGCCTGGACGCTCGGGCGCGGCCCGCACGTCCTGGCCATCCCGGGGACGGGCAACCCTGCCCACCTGGAGGCCAACGTGGCGGCGGGCGCTCTGCGGCTCACCGAGGAGGAGACCGAGCGGCTCACGGCGCTCGGCCAGGACGCCGGCTGACGGCCCGGCCGGGGCCGGGAGCGAGGCGTCTCCCGCCCCGGCGCCCGCGGTGGCCGCACTGTCCGGGACCGGCGACTTCCGGGACGTAGCATGATCCCCATGGAGCAACGAGAACTGGGCAGGACCGGACGGGACGTATCGGTCGCAGGGCAGGGCACATGGCAGCTCGGCGGGGACTGGGGCGAGGTGCGCGAGGCCGACGCCTTCGGTGTCCTCGACGCCGCCGTCGGGGCGGGAGTCACCTTCTTCGACACCGCGGACGTGTACGGGGACGGACGCAGCGAGCAGCTCATCGGCCGCTATCTGAAGGAACGGCCCGACGCGGGCGTCCTCGTGGCGACGAAGATGGGCCGGCGCGCCGACCAGGTGCCGGAGAACTACGTCCTGGACAACTTCCGCGCGTGGAACGACCGCTCCCGGGCCAACCTCGGGGTCGACACCCTCGATCTCGTACAGCTGCACTGCCCGCCCACGGCCGTCTTCTCCTCGGACGAGGTCTACGACGCCCTGGACACGCTGGTCGCCGAGCAGCGGATCGCCGCCTACGGGGTGAGCGTCGAGACGTGCGCCGAGGCCCTGACGGCCATCGCGCGCCCGGGCGTCGCGAGCGTACAGATCATCCTCAACCCGTTCCGCCTCAAGCCGCTGGACGAGGTCCTGCCGGCCGCGCGTGCGGCCGGGGTCGGCATCATCGCGCGGGTGCCGCTCGCCTCCGGTCTGCTCTCCGGCAAGTACACCGCGGACACCGTCTTCGCGCCCGAGGACCACCGCACGTACAACCGGCACGGGGAGGCGTTCGACCAGGGCGAGACCTTCTCCGGGATCGACTACGGCACCGGCGTGGCCGCGGCGGCCGAGTTCGCCGGATTCGCTCCCGAAGGGGCGACCCCGGCCCAGACCGCGCTGCGCTGGATCATTCAGCAGCCCGGCGTCACCAGCGTCATCCCCGGCGCCCGCTCGGTGGAGCAGGCCCGGGCCAACGCGGCCGCGGCGGCTCTGGCACCACTGCCGCAGAGCACGCTGGACGCGGTGCGCGACCTCTACGACCGCAGGATCCGCGCGGCGGTCCACGACCGCTGGTAGCGGCGCCCGGCTACTCGCCGGGTGCGGGGGACGGCGGCCCGCTCGTCGAGGCGCCGCCGTCCGGAGTGGTGGCCGAGCTGGAATCGGGCGAGAACAGGCTCATCCCCAGATAGACGGCGGCGAGGAAGGCGACCGTCCCCGCGATCGCGCTGGCCACTCTGGGCCGGCGTCTGATGGCCTCGCGGGTGCTGCGCCGGCGGTTGATGCGGGGCCGGGCCGCCGCACGCCGCCCCCGGCCGGCCGGCTGGGGCAGCCGGTACGTCGTCGGGGCGCCGGGGTCCGCGCCGGAGCGCTGCGCGGCAGGCGACGGCGAGGGCCGTGCCGGCGTCCGCGTGTGGGCCGCCGCAGGAGCGCGCGGGGGAGCGGGCCGGTGCTGCGGCAGCGGCTCCGCCTGACCCCGCCAGGCCTCGCCGTGGAACCAGTCGGCGACCTGCTGGGCGGTGGGCCGGTCCTCCGGCTGCTTCGCGAGCAGACCCAGGAGGTACGAGTCGAAGGCCGCCGACATGTCGACGCCCCGCTGCCGCAGCGGGACGGGAGGCGTGTCCACGTGCTGGTACAGGGTCGCGGTCGGAGTGTCCGAGCGGAACGGCGGCTGGCCGAGCAGCAGTTGGTAGATGACACAGCCCAGCGAGTACATGTCCGACGCGGCACCGGCCGTGCGGCCGAGGGCCCGCTCCGGAGCGAGGTAGAGACTCGTGCCGACGATGTGCCCCGTCGTCGTGAGGGCGGCCGAGGGGTCGTCGACGAACTGGGCGATCCCGAAGTCCCCGATCTTCACGGAGCCTTCGGCGTCCAGCATCAGGTTTCCCGGCTTGATGTCCCGGTGGACGACGCCCTGTCGATGGGCCGCCGCCAGCCCGGCGGCCGCCTGGCCGGCGATCCGGGCGACCTGTTCCGGACCCAGCCGCTCCTGTGACAGGAGCAGGTCGGACAGGCTCCTGCCCTCGACGAGTTCCATCACCAGATAGAGCCGGTCCTCCCAGGACCCGAAGTCGAACACGGCCACCAGGTGCGGGTGGCTCAGTCGTGCGGCGGTCTGGGCCTCCAGCCGGAACCGCGCCGTGGCCGACTCTTCGGCGTGTTCGCCCAGCAGCAGCTTCACCGCGACGGCCCTGCCGAGGACCTCGTCCGTGGCCCGCCAGACCTCACCCATCCCGCCTCGGCCGATGGCGGATATCAATCGGTACCGACCAGCAACCAGCACCTGTGCACACCTATCTCGAATAGCTCGCGAATCCCGGACAGCCACGGGCCGGGTACCGCTCCGGCCACCGCGGCGGCGACCTCGCCCGGAACGAGGGACGGGGTGGGGCACGCGGCAAGATCAGGATATCCGGCGCGCGGACCCGGGACGACCGGCCGTCATCCCGCTCCGGCAGCCGTGATGGTGACGGTCAGGCAGGCCCGGGGCGTCCCGGAGACGGTCATCCCTGACCGGGCGCGGCCGCCGCCCGGCCCAGCGATTCCACGAGCGGCAGCAACCGGTGCGGCACCCGTTCGCGCAGCGCCACCTCCGTCCGGGTCCTGACGACGCCCGGGAGCTGGATCAGCTGCTGGATCACGTCCTCCAGGTGCCCGTTGTCCCGCGCCACCACCCGGGTCAGCAGATCGCCACCGCCCGTGGTGGAGAACGCCTCGACGATCTCCGGCACCGCGGCGAGCGCCTCGCCGACGTCGTCGAGGTGCCCCTGCGTCACCTCCAGGTGGACGAAGGCGAGCACCGGGTGGCCGAGGGCGGCGGGGGAGAGGAACGGGCCGCTGCCGGTGATCACACCGTCCCGTTCCAGTCGGTCGATCCGGGCCTGGAGGGTGCCCCGGGCGATGGACAGGATCCGCGCGTACTCACGCACGCTCGTCTGCGGCTGCTCGATGAGCAGCCGCAGGATCCGGGTGTCGAGCGCGTCCACCGCCATGGTCCGCCGGCCTTTCCCTGGTACGTCGGTCGGGGTGGCGACTGTACCAATGGCGTTGGTCCGTTGGTCGGCCGCCGGTACCCCAGGTCCGTAATCCACTGTGCCATTGGCTCAGTGTTCACGGGACAAGTTGAGCCACCAGGCCTTTGGGTGCTCTCATGTACCTGTCGATGGCGCTGCGGATCCCGTGGCGCCTTTTTCATGCCGGCACACGAAACCGGTGAGTGGAGGCGGGGAGCAGCAGTGCTGAGAAAAGCGTTCGTGGCCCGGGACCCGGGACGGCTGCGGCTGCGCTTCGCCGGCCGCGCGGTCCTCGGCATCGGGCTCGCCGTGACGGTGTGCGGCCTGGCCGGGCATTCGCTCGTCGCGGCGATCACGGGAGGGCTGGCCGCGCTGCTCGCCCTGTTCACGGTGACCGACCCCACCGTCCGCGGCCAGGCGGTCACCACGGCGCTGCTGCCCGCCGTCGGGTTCCCGGTGCTCGCGCTCGCCGCCGTACTCCACGACCATCCGCTCGCGCGCGACGCCGCCTTCCTGGCGGTCATGGGCATGGGCGTGTACGCGCGCCGGTGGGGCCCGCGCGGACACTCCCTCGGCGTCTTCGCCTTCATGGCCTTCTTCACCACGCAGTTCCTCCACACGCTGCCCGGACAGCTGCCCGAGCTGTACTCCGCGGTCGCCCTCTCGCTGCTCTCCTCGTCGGCCGTCCGCTTCGGCCTGTGGTGCTACGAACGCCGGCTGACGCCGCCCTTCGTCCCCGCCCCGGTCAGCGGTCGGGGCCTGGCCAGGGTCACCACCCGGCAGGCGGTCCAGGCGACCGCCGGCGGAGCCGTCGCGCTGCTGGCGGGGCAGTTCCTGTCCGACCAGCGCTGGTACTGGGCCGTGGGCGCCACCTGGTGGGTCTTCGTGAACACGGCGTCGCGCGGCGAGACGCTGGTACGCGGCTTCCGCCGGGTGCTGGGCACGCTCATCGGCATCCCCGTCGGCCTCGCCGTCGTCGTCCCGCTGGACGGGGCGCCCGTCCCCACCGCGGTCCTCGTCGCCTTCGGGGTGTTCGGGATCTTCTACACCGCCGCGGTCTCGTACACCTGGATGATGTTCTCCGTGACGGTGATGGCCGGGGCGCTCTACGGGTCCCTGGGCGTGCTCGACCCGGGCCTGCTCGCCCTGCGGCTCGGTGAGACGGCCGTCGGCGCGCTGGGCGCGATGCTGGCGGTGCTGTGCGTGCTGCCCGTCACCACGCATGCCACGACCGACGCCTGGATCCAGCGGGCCCTGCGCTGCGTGCACGCCTGTACGGAGGAGGCCGCTGCCCGGCTCTCGGGCTCGGCCGCCGCCGACCCGGCGCCGCGCATCGCCGAACTCGAGGCGCTCCTCGGCCGCGTCCGGCTCTCGCTGGCCCCGCTGGTCCATCCGCTGAGCCCGCTGCGCGCCCGCAGGGCCCGGGCCGGGCACGTCCTGGCCCTCCTCGACGCGTGCGCGCGGGAGGTGCGCGGACTGGCCTCGGTGGCGGCGGATCCGGAAGCCTCCCACGACGCCCGGCTCGCCGCGGCCTGCTGGCGCGTCGAGAGTGCCGTGGAGGCGCTCACCGCACCCGGAGGACCGGCCCGCGCCGCGGTCGGCGCCCTGCTCCCGGCGCACCCGGCGGCGACGGAACCCGCCCTCGCCCACCTGCACGGCCTGGAGCGCGCACTCGCCGAACTGGCCGCGCCCCTGCACGCCCCGCCCCGCGCGCCTCTCGTCCCGGCCTGATCCCGCGCCGCCCGACCGGACCACGCAGGGCACTGCTACGGTCGCCGCGGAAGATCACGGCGGCCGCCGCCGTCGCGATCAGTCGGCGGAGAAAGGCAGTGCGGTGGACAGCAGCAACGGTGCCGGTCGGGCATTCATCGGATCGTTCACCTCGACGGGCGGACGCGGTATCACCGTGGCCGCCGTCGACGGGGAGACCGGGGCGCTCACCGTCCTCGGCGCGACGGACGTCGTGCCCGATCCCTCCTACCTCGCGCTCGGCCGGGGCACCGGCCCCGGCGGCGCGGTCCTCTACGCGGTCAGCGAGACGGAGAAGGGCGCCGCGGCGGCCCTCGACATCAGCCAGGACGTCCCGCGGCCCCTGGGGGAGACCCGGCCGGTCGACGGCGACGGCCCCACGCACCTCGCGGTCGCGGCGGGCCATGTGGTCACCGCCAACTACAACTCAGGCAGCGTCACCGTCCTGCCCGTGCTCGCGGACGGTTCGCTCGGCGAGGCCGCCTGCGTACGCGCGCACGAGGGCAGCGGCCCGGTCACCGGGCGCCAGGAGGGACCGCACGCCCACCAGGCCGTCCCCGACCCGACGGGGAACTGGGTGCTCAGTGTCGACCTCGGCACCGATTCCGTATGGATCTACGCACTCGACCCGGACACCGGGCAGCTGCGCCCGCACGGTGAGACGGCGCTGCGGCCCGGGACCGGCCCGCGCCATCTCGCGTTCCACCCCGCCGGCGGCCACGCCTATGTGGTGAACGAGCTGGACCCCACGGTCACGGTGTGCCGGTGGGACGCCGGCGCGGGGACCCTGGAAGCGGTCGGTGAGACGCCCGTGCTGCCTGCCGGGGCGAACGGCGGCGACGGTACGGAGAGCTATCCGTCCGAGGCCGTCGTGGCCCACGACGGCCGGTTCCTGTGGGTGGCCACCCGCGGGCGCGACACCATCTCCGTGCTCGCCCTCGACGCCACGGGCGAGCAGGCGTCCCTCGTCACGACCGTGAGCTGCGGCGGGCACTGGCCGCGCGATCTCGCCCTCGACCCCACCGGCCGGCGGCTGTACGCGGCCAACGAGCGGTCGGGGGACGTCAGCTGGTTCACCGTGGACCCGCGGACCGGTGTCCCGGCCCCGGGAGGGTCCCTGAAGGTCCCCTCGGCCTCCTGCGTGATCTTCGCCTGAGAACGACGTACGCCCCGGGACCAGCAAGCGGGTCCCGGGGCGTACGTGTGTCACGGGCGGGGCGGGGGCGCGTCGTCCGGCCCCGCCCCGCCCGTGTCGGGCAGCGCACCCGGCCGCCCGTGGACCGGATCAGAGGGCCTGGGCTCCCTGTGCCATCGCCGGAGCGATGCCGAGCGCGGTCGTGTACATCGACAGCACCAGCTTGCCGATCGCCGGATACGCGCCGAGCGGCTCGGCGCTCGCGCAACCGGCCTCCTTCACCGCGGCGTCCAGCAGGCCGTCGGCCACCTCCGGACCCACCACGTAGGGCGCCACGGCCAGCTGCAGCGAGCCGGAGCCCTTCAGCTGCTCCGCGATCGAGGCGACCGAGCCCGCGACGTCGAGGGCGGCGGCCATCACCGGTACCGCGAGCCGCGCGGCCAGCAGCATGCCGGTGATCCCCGCGGCCTGCACGGCCTCCTCGCCGCCCACGGTGGCCAGCACGATGCCGTCGGCGGCCGTGGCCACGGTGAACAGCCTGGCGCGGTCCGCGCGGGCGAGACCGGCCTCGGAGAGGCGCACGTGCAGCGCCTCGGCGAGCAGCGGGTGCGGGCCGAGCACATCGGTCAGCTCGGCCGGAGCGCCGCTCTCCTCGATCGCACGGCTCATCCGCTGAACCAGCGCGCTGTCGGGTCCCGTGAGCAGCGGCACGACGACGGCGGCGGGGCCCTCGGGCTCGGCGACCTCGCGGCCGGCGGCCTTCGCCTGCTCGAAGCGCGCGATGCGCTCGGCGGCGGCGTGCGCGAGCACGGAGGCGAGCGCGGGGTACTCGGCGTCGTCGCCGTCGAGGTAACCGATCAGGGCGTTCAGGCCGGGCAGCTCGGAGCGGGCGATGCTGATGACCTCTTCGGCCAGACTGCGGCTGGCCGGGGAGGGGGTACCGGGAACGGCGAGAACGAGCGCGGCAGCGCCCTCAGGCGCGACCACGGGCTCCGGGCGGCGGTGCCGTCCGGACTGGCGAGGTCGCGGCATTCGTACAGGCAGGCCGGAAGCGGGCCCAGTGGGGGTGCTCATGGCGCCGCATGCTACTGGTTTTGGGTACCCCGCTGCTCGGGGAGGGGCCGGTCGTGCGTTGTCTGTCCGCATTTATCCGATCAGTGGCTTACCGGCCGACTGCCCTGCTCTGTCGCCCCCGTGAGGGCCTCTCCGCCGCCTCCGGGGAAGGCGCCGGATCCCTGCCCCGGTCCGGTGACCCGGAGCAGCGTGGGATGGAGCGGCAACCGCAGACCTCCCGTGGCGAGCGCCTGCGCGATGAGCAGCGAACCGGCCAGCGGATCACCCGGACCGGGGACCGCCCGTGCCTGCGGCAGCTGTCGCGCCAGCTCCTCGCGCAGCGGTACGAGCAGCGGCTCGCCCATCCGGAACAGGCCGCCCGTCAGGGCCACTTCGCATTCCGGATCGTCCGCCCCGGCCTGCGGGCACACCGCGGCGGCTGCCTCGGCGATGTGCCCGGCGGCGTCGCGCAGGATGGTCTCGGCGACGGGATCGTGCGCCGCGCACGCGGCCACCTCGGGGGCGAACGAGGCCAGGACGGCGGGCCGGTCGGTACGCGTATAGAGCAGGCCGGGCAGGTCGGGCGCCGGGCCGAACACCGCCTCCACCCGGGCCAGCAGGGCCGGCGAACCGCCGCGTCGCCCGTCATGGGCGCGCATCGCCGCGTCGAGCCCGGCCCGCCCGATCCAGGCGCCGCCCCCGCTGTCGCCCAGCAGATGTCCCCAGCCGTCGGCCCGGCGCCACCGCGTGAGATCCGTGCCCAGGGCGATCAGGCCGGTGCCGGCCGCCACGACGGCGCCGGGCCGCTGCCCGACCGCCCCGGCGTAGGCGGTCACCGCGTCGGCGGCGAGCGCGAGGTGCGACAGCCCGAACGCGTCCGCCAGGGCCGTGGGCAGTTCGGCGCGCAGCCGGTCGCCCAGCGTGGCCATACCGGCCGCCCCGATCGCGGCGGCGGCGATCCGGTCGCCGCCGCCGTGCCGGGCGAGCAGCTGCCGGACGGTGGGCAGCAACTGTTCGAGAAGATGGCCGGCGTCGATGCCCGAGGGCCCGGTCCGCACCGGTTCGGCGCACGCCGCGGTGGCCAGGGGGCCGTCCCCGTCCACGGTGCCCAGCGCCACCCTCAGCCCGGAACCGCCCGAGTCGACCCCGAGGACGTAATCCCCGGGCATATGCCCGTCTGACTCCATGGAGCGGCTCCCGTAAGCAGAAGAAGGACGGCGGCAGCCTATCCCCGGGCGCACCCCGTGTCCCCGGCGCGTGGCGGCGTACCGGAGGTCCCCGGGTCACTGGGCCTGTGGCCTGCGCGTTCACCGGGGCGGGGGAGCTGCGGGACACCCGCCCTTA
Source organism: Streptomyces sp. NPDC096323 (assembly GCF_040302845.1). NCBI lineage: Bacteria > Bacillati > Actinomycetota > Actinomycetes > Kitasatosporales > Streptomycetaceae > Streptomyces > Streptomyces sp. NPDC096323. The sequence goes on along the minus strand of NZ_JBEOSI010000015.1, from coordinate 49,810 downwards.
CGCCGGTAGGGTGACTCCTGTGACAGCGCGACCGTTGAACGAAGTTGTGGAGCCCGGCTGGGCTCAGGCGTTGGCCCCCGTGGCGGGGCGCATCGCCGAGATGGGGGACTTCCTGCGGGCGGAGGTCGCGGCCGGCCGCACGTATCTGCCGTCGGGGGCGAACGTGCTGCGCGCGTTCCAGCAGCCCTTCGACGAGGTGCGCGTCCTGATCGTCGGTCAGGACCCCTACCCCACACCGGGGATGGCCATCGGGCTGAGCTTCGCGGTCGCACCGGAGGTCGGCCGGCTTCCGGGCAGCCTGGAGAACATCTACCGCGAACTGCACACGGACCTGGGGCTGCCCCGCCCGTCGAACGGCGACCTGACGCCGTGGACGCGCCAGGGCGTCCTGCTGCTGAACAGGGCGCTGACGACCGAGCCCCGCAAGCCCGCCGCCCACCGCGGCAAGGGCTGGGAAGCCGTCACCGAGCAGGCCATCCGGGCGCTGGTCGCGCGGGGCACTCCGCTGGTGTCCATCCTGTGGGGCCGCGACGCCCGCAACCTCCGGCCCCTGCTGGGGGACTTCCCGGCGATCGAGTCCGCCCATCCGTCCCCCATGTCGGCCGACCGCGGCTTCTTCGGTTCGCGCCCGTTCAGCAAGGCCAACGAACTCCTGAGCCGCCAAGGGGCGCAGCCGGTGGACTGGCGCCTGCCCTAGCGCGGGTCACCCGTCGATCGTGGCCGCCCGGACACACAGCACGTCCGGCAGGTGCGAGGCGAGCTGCTGCCAGCTGTCGCCGTCGTCCGCGCTCGCGTACACCTCGCCGTTGCGGTTGCCGAAGTACACACCGGCCGGATCGGCGTCGTCCGTACAGAGCGCGTCCCGCAGCACCGTGCCGTAGTGCGCGCCGTCGGGCAGCCCCGAGGACAGGGGCTCCCAGGTGCTGCCCGCGTCGGTGGTCCGGAAGACGCGGCACCGGTGCCCGGCCGGCACCCGGTCGGAGTCGGCGTTGATCGGGAAGAGGTACGCCGTGTCCGCGCGGTGCGGGTGCGCCGCGACCGCGAAGCCGAAGTCGGAGGGAAGGCCCGCGCCGATGTCCGTCCAGCTGTCCCCGGCGTCGTCGCTGCGGAACACACCCCAGTGGTTCTGGAGATAGAGGCGGTCGGGGTCGACGGCGTCCCGGCTGACCTTGTGGACGCACTGGCCGAACTCCGGGTCGGGATCGGGCAGGAAGACCGCCGACACCCCCCGGTTGGCCGGGGCCCAGCTCTCGCCGCCGTCCGCCGTCCTGAACACCCCGGCGGTGGACACGGCGACGGTGACCGACCGCGGGTCCCGCTCGTCCGTCAGTACCGTGTGCAGCCCCTCGCCGCCCCCGCCCGGCACCCACTTCGAGCGCGTCGGATGCTCCCAGAGCGGGCGCACCAGTTCGAACGACTCGCCCCTGTCCCCCGAACGGAACAGCGCGGCCGGCTCGGTGCCCGCGTATACGACATCGGGCGCCTCGGGGCCCGCCGGATGCAGCTGCCAGACCCGTTCCAGCGACGTCCCGGTGAACTCCGGGAACTTGACGGCCGGTTGCTTGGGCTCGACCCAGCTGGCACCCAGGTCGTCGGAGTGGAAGACGGATGGGCCCCAGTGCGCGCTGTCACCGCCCACCAGCAGCCGGGGGACGTCGCCGCGTTTGTCGATGGCGATGGAGTAGATCGCCTGAGCGTTGAAGTGCGGACCCGCGAACTCCCATGCACCGCCGCTCCCGCGGCCGATGAAGAGCCCCTTGCGGGTGCCGACGGTGAGCAGAACATCGGTCATGACCGAACCTCCCGAGACGCCGTTGTGCCGGATACGTGCCAGTCTGCACCCGGCCACTGACAGCGGCGCGCAGGACGGCTCCGGACACCGCCGCTTCCGCGGCGGGGGCGACGGGGCAACGGTCAGCGGCCAGGGGCCGCCGTGCTGCTGCGTACCACCAGGTTGGTGGCCAGGTCGACGCGGGTGGTCGCGGGCTGCCGGCCCCGGCCGAGGTCGAGGACCAGCCGGGCCGCGGTCTCGGCCATCTCGATCAGCGGCTGGCGCACCGTGGTCAGCGGCGGCCCGATCCACCGGGTGAGCGGCAGGTCGTCGAAACCGATCACGCTGAGGTCCTCGGGGATGCGCAGTCCCAGCTCCCGCGCGGCCTCGTACACGCCGAGCGCCTGCAGGTCGTTCCCGGCGAAAATGGCCGTCGGCCGGTCCTCCATGCGCAGCAGCTCCAGGCCCGCGGTGTAGCCGGCCTCGTGATGGAACTCGCCCTCGCGGACCAGGGCGGGGTCGATCGGCAGGCCCGCCGTCTCCAGGGCGGCGCGGTAGCCGTCCACCCGGGCACGGCTGCACATCATGCGCGACGGGCCGCTGATGACGCCGATCCGACGGTGCCCGAGCCCGGTGAGGTGGCGGGTCGCGGCGAGCCCGCCCTGCCAGTTCGTCGTCCCGACGGACGGGATGTCGTCGCCGGGGTCGCCGGCCGGGTCGACCACCGCGTACGGGATGTTGCGGCTGGTGAGCTGTGCACGCTGGGCGGCGGTGAGGTCCGAGAGGACCAGGATCACCCCGACCGGCCTGCGGGCCAGCACGCCGTCCACCCAGGTCTGCCCGGGGGTGAGGCGGCCCGCGCTCTCCGAGAGCACCAGGCTCAGGCCCTCCTCCCGCGCGACGTTCTCCACACCGCGCACGACCTCCATGGCCCACGCGCTGTCCAGCTCGTGGAAGACCAGATCGATCAGTTGCGATTGTGTCGTGGAGCCGCGTCTGCGGCGGTAGCCGTGCAGCAGCAACAGCTCCTCGACCTTGGTGCGCGTGCCGGGGGCGACATCGGCCCGCCCGTTCAGCACTTTCGAAACTGTCGGAGCCGAGACTCCGGCCGCCCGGGCGATTTCCGCCAACGTGGCGGTGCCGTCCGACGACTCGCCGACAGGCGCCTTCTCCTGATGTGACTGGACGTTTGCGGGGCTCATACAGGGAATCGTAACTGCCCGCCGCAAGGAGGGGTGGCGTGGCCCCCGAGGAAAATTCCCTCGTCCGGACCTCTTGACTGGCCCGAAACGCGACCGTACGGTTCCGGCAACATTCGCAAGCAGGGCCGAAACATTCGACAGAGGTGCGGTCATGGGGTCGGGAATTTTCACTCAGAGTACGCGTGCGGCGAGATGGACGGCAGCCGGTGCGGCCATGCTCATGGCGGGCGTGCTGGTGGGCTGCGGGTCGGACGGCGGCAGCGGCGGTGACGGCGGCGGCACCCTCACCGCGTACGTCTACGGCGACGACGCGGTCAAGGTGCAGGAAGCCGCGGTCAAGGAGTTCAACAAGACCTCGAAGGTCAAGGTCAAGCTCGTTCCCGTTCCGGGCACCGAATACGTCAACAAGCTGCGCAGCGCCATGGGCTCCCCGAGCGCGCCCGACATCTTCTTCAACTGGGGCGGCGGCTCCATCAAGCCGTACGTCGACGCCAACCAGCTGGTCGACCTCACGTCGACGGTGAAGAACGACGCCACGCTCAAGGCCGGCTTCCTGCCCTCGATCGTCACCGCCGGTGGCCTCGACGGGAAGACCTACGGCATCCCCATGCGCGGCATGCAGCCCGTGATGCTCTTCTACAACAAGTCCCTCTTCGCCGAGAACAACATCGAGCCCCCCAAGACGTGGGAGGACCTGCAGAAGGCCATCACCACCTTCAAGAGCAAGGGCATCACCCCCTTCGCTCTCGGCGGCTCCGACAAGTGGCCCGAGCTGATGTGGATGGAGTACCTCCTGGACCGGATCGGGGGCCCCGACGTCTTCCGGAAGATCCAGAACGGCGACACCTCCGGCTGGGGCGACCCGGCCGTGCTCAAGACGGCCCAGACCGTCAAGCAGCTCGTCGACGACGGTGCCTTCGGCAAGAACTTCAACTCCGTCGACTACGGCAACGGAGGCGCGCCCACCCTGCTCAACAAGGGCAAGGCCGCCATGCACCTGATGGGCTCGTGGGAGTACTCGACCCAGCTGGGCAAGGCGCCCGAGTTCGCCAAGAAGGACCTCGGCTGGACGGCGTTCCCGACCGTGACCGGCGGCGCCGGTGACGCGGCGAACGTGGTGGGCAACCCCACCAACTACTGGTCGGTCAACGCCCGGACCAAGCACAAGGACGAGGCCATAGCGTTCCTCAAGACCATGGCGTCCAAGACCTACGCCCAGGCCCTGGTCGACAACGGTGACGTCCCGACCACGTCGAACGCCGCCTCCATGCTGAGCGGCTCGCCCAACCCGAAGTTCGCCACCGACCAGTACGACATGGTCCAGAAGGCCCCGGACTTCACACTCTCCTGGGACCAGGCACTGGAGTCCAAGTACGCCACCCCGCTGCTCACCGAGATCAGCAAGCTGTTCGCCGGTAAGTCGACCCCCGAGCAGTTCGTCGCCGCTATGAAGGCCGTCAACTAAAAATGTCCCATGTCTCTTCGTACAAAAAGGTGCGCGGAGGAAGGAAGGCGGCCGTCGGCAATGTCGGCCGCCCCCCGGTCGCCTGGGCCGTGCCCGGCATCCTCTTCTTCGCCCTCTTCGCGATCGTCCCACTCGCGATCGCCGTCTACCTCTCCTTCTGCCAGTGGGACGGGCTGAACTCCCCGACACCCGTCGGCACGGACAACTGGACCCGGCTGTTCAAGGACCCGGAGTTCCGCCAGGCCGCGTGGCTCAGCCTGCTCCTCACCACGATCAGCTGGGCCTTCCAGACCCCGGTGGCGCTGCTGCTCGGTGTCTGGGCGGCGGGCAGACAGCGCAGCCGGGCCGTGCTCTCGGCGGTCTTCTTCATCCCGCTGCTGCTCTCCACCACGGCCATCGCCATGCTGTTCCACGCGCTGCTCGACCCCAACTTCGGTGTCATCAAGACGATCGGACCCTGGTTCGGGATCGATCCGAACATCATGGGCTCGTCCACCGGCGCGCTGCTCACCGTGGCATTCGTCGGCGGCTGGCAGTTCATGCCGTTCCACACCCTGATCTATCAGGGCGGCACCCGGCAGATACCCCAGGTCCTGTACCAGGCCGCGGAGATCGACGGCGCCGGCATGCTCCGCCAGTTCTTCCACATCACCCTGCCGCAACTGCGCAACACCATCACGACCTCCTCGGTCCTGATGATCGTCGGCTCGCTGACGTACTTCGACACCGTGCTGATCATGACCAAGGGCGGCCCCGGCACGGACACCACCGTCCTGCCGTACCTGATGTACCGGACCGGCTTCCAGACCTACGACCTCGGCTACGCCGCGGCGATCGCCACCGCCCTGGTCGTGGTGGCCACCGCACTGTCGCTGATCCTGGTCCGCTTCAGCGGTTTCGGGAACATGCGGTCCACCCGGGAAGGTATGTGACGAGATGTCAATCGACACCCGCCCCGTGGCGCGCCCCACGTCGCCCGTGACCCGGAGCCGGCTGGCCGCCGCCCGGCGCCGCCGGAAGTGGGGCAACCCACTGGCCGGCCTGGGCTCGCTGGTCTGGCTGCTGCTCGTGGTCGTCCCGCTCTACACGCTGGTCTCCTCCTCGCTCATGCACCAGGACGAGGCCCTCAACGGCGAGCCGCTGGCCATCCCGACCGACCCGACGCTCGACAACTACCGCACCGTGCTCGACAGCGGCTTCTCCGGGATGCTCACCAACACGGCCATCGTCGCCGTGGCGACCGTGGCTATCGTCCTGCTGCTCTCGGTGCCCGTCGCGTACGTCGCGGTACGGACCCGCAGCCGGCTCTCCTCGCTCGCCTTCCGGACCTTCCTGCTCGGCGTGGCCATCCCCGCGCAGGCCGTGATCGTGCCGCTGTACCTGCTGATCAGCAAGATGGGTCTGTACGACAGCCTGCCGGCCATCATCCTGCCGACCGCGGCGTTCGCGATGCCGGTGGCCGTGCTGATCCTCAGCGGCACCATGCGTGATGTCTCCGAGGAGATGTACGAGGCGATGGCCCTCGACGGCGCGAGCCCCCTGCGGATGCTCTGGCAGATGGCGATCCCGATGTCCAAGGCGGGCATCAGCACGGTGGCCATCTACACGGCTCTCCAGGCGTGGAACGGCTTCCTGTTCCCGCTGATCCTGACCCAGTCGGAGGAGAACCGGGTGCTCACGCTGGGCCTCTTCAACTTCATGTCCCAGTTCGGGGTCAATGTGCCCGCCGTCCTGGCCGCGATCGTGCTCTCCGTCGTGCCGATCTTCGCCGTGTACCTCGTGGCACGGAAGGCGCTGGTCAACGGACTGATGGGGGTGGGCGGCAAGTAGCGCTCCACGCCGCCCCGCACCACCGTACTCATGAGAGGAACCCCTGCCCCCATGGCAATCCCCGCTGTCCCGCATGCCCGCAGCACCGGAGCGGCCCCGGCCGTCGACGGCCCCTGGCGCGACCCCTCCCGCACCCCCGAGGAGCGGGTGGCCGATCTGATCCCCCGGATGACCCTGGAGGAGAAGGCCGCGCAGCTGTACGGAATCTGGGTGGGCGCCGACGCCGACGGCGACGGGGTCGCGCCGCACCAGAACGACATGGTCGACGACGTCGACTTCGGTGACCTGACCACCCGTGGCCTCGGCCAGCTCACCCGGCCCTTCGGCACCGCCCCGGTCGATCCCGGCGTAGGTGCCCTGGGCCTCGCCCGCGCCCAGGCCCGGATCGTCGAGGCGGGACGCTTCGGCATCCCGGCCCTCGCCCACGAGGAGTGTCTGGCCGGCTTCACCGCCTGGGGCGCCACCGCCTACCCCGTCCCGCTGTCCTGGGGCGCGGCCTGGAACCCGGAGCTGGTGGCCGAGATGGCCCACCGGATCGGCGCCGACATGCGCGCGGTCGGGGTCCACCAGGGCCTGGCGCCCGTTCTGGACGTCGTGCGCGACCTGCGCTGGGGCAGGGTCGAGGAGACCATCGGCGAGGATCCCTACCTGGTGGCCACCATCGGCACCGCCTACGTCCGCGGACTGGAGTCCGCAGGCATCGTCGCCACCCTCAAGCACTTCGCCGGATACGCGGCCTCCGCCGGTGCGCGCAACCTCTCACCGGTGCGGGCCGGGGCCCGTGAGATGGCGGACGTGATCCTGCCGCCCTTCGAGATGGCGCTCCTGGAGGGCGGCGCGCGTTCGGTGATGCACTCGTACGCCGAGATCGACGGCCTGCCCGCCGCCGCCGACCCGGACCTGCTCACCGGACTCCTGCGCGACACCTGGGGATTCGACGGGACGGTGGTCGCCGACTACTTCGGCATCGGCTTCCTGGAGACCCTGCACAAGGTCGCCGCCGACCGCGCGGACGCCGCCCGGCTCGCCCTGGGCGCCGGCGTCGACGTGGAGCTGCCCACCGTCCGCAGTTACGGCGATGTGCTGGTCGCCGCCGTACGGGACGGGGTGGTGGACGAGGCGCTCGTCGACCGGGCCCTGCGCCGCGTCCTGCTGCAGAAGTGCGAACTCGGACTCCTCGACCCGGACTGGGCGGCGCTGCCCGCCGTACTGAAGGGCACGGAACCCGAGCAGGTGCGCGACACCGTCGACCTCGACCCCCCGGAGAACCGGGCCCTGGCCCGGGAGCTCGCCGAACAGGCCTGTGTGCTGCTCGCCAACCCCGGCGGCACGCTGCCGCTGCGGGACGCCGGGCGGATCGCCGTGGTCGGACCCCGCGCCGACGACGCGCTGGCCATGCTCGGCTGCTACTCCTTCCCCAGCCACGTCGGTGTCTCGCACCCCGAGTTCGAGAGGGGGATCGACGTCCCGACGGTGCTCGAGTCGCTGCGCGGGGAGTTCCCCGGCTCCGGCATCGGCTTCGCCGCCGGCTGCGAGGTGGACGGGACGGACACCTCCCGCATCGCGGAGGCCGCCCGGCTCGCCGCCGACTCCGATGTCTGCGTCGCCGTGCTCGGCGACCGGGCCGGCCTCTTCGGCCGCGGCACGTCCGGCGAGGGCTGCGACGCGGCCGACCTGTCGCTGCCCGGCGTGCAGGGCGAGCTCCTCGACGCGCTGCTGGCCACCGGCACCCCGGTGGTTCTGGTGCTGCTGACGGGCCGCCCGTACGGGCTGGGGCGCTGGGCGGACCGTACGGCGGCCGTCGTGCAGGCCTTCTTCCCGGGTGAGGAGGGCGGACCGGCGCTGGCCGGGGTGCTCTCCGGCCGGGTCAACCCGTCGGGCCGGCTTCCGGTGAGCGTTCCGCAGGGTCCGGGCGGTCAGCCCTGGACGTATCTGCAGCCGCCGCTGGGGCTGGTGAGCGGGGTCAGCAATCTGGACCCGACACCGCTCTACGCCTTCGGGCACGGACTCTCGTACACGACCTTCGACTGGGAGCGGGGCGACCCGGAACCGGCGGAGATCACCACCGACGGCTCGGCGGACATCGAGGTCACGGTCCGCAACACCGGGGAGCGTGACGGCGCCGAAGTCGTGCAGCTCTACCTGCATGACCCGGTGGCCCAGACCACCCGGCCGCAGGCGCGGCTGATCGGCTACGCCAGGGTTCCGCTCGCCGCCGGAGCGGCGGCCAGGGTCCGGTTCGGCTTCCACGCGGACCTGGCGTCCTTCACCGGCATCGGCGGCCGTCGCGTCGTCGAGCCCGGCGAGCTGGAACTGCGGATCGCCGCCTCCAGCGACACGGCCGACATCCGCCGGACGCTGCGGCTCCGGCTCAACGGCCCCGAGCGCATCGTCGACCACACGCGACGGCTCGTCTGCGGCACCTCGGTCGAGCCCGCCCCCGTGGCGGAGCCGGCCGCGCACTGACCGGCGCCGCCCGCACAGCCGCACCATCCCTCTCGTGAACCTCCCCGCCGCCGAGCGGCCTTCCCGCCGGATGCGGGGAGGTTCACGAAACTTTCGAACCATCTTCATCGAACGCGCGTCGATCCCGGCATTCGGATTCCGGGGAGCCGCGTCCACCGAAAGGGATATGTCATGCGCAAGACAACCCAGACCGCCATGATCGGCACCGCCGCCGCGGCCCTGCTCGTGTCCTCCTTCACCCTCAGCGCCTCGGCCGCCCCCGAGCACTCCGGCTCCCACGGGAAGCCGAAGCCCGCCGCAGGCACCCTGGGTGCCCTCGGTCTGCGGGCCGACCTGCGCATCGGCACGGCGGTCGACATGGCGGCCCTGGCGGACGACGCGCCCTACCGCGCCAAGACGGCGAGCGAGTTCACCTCCGTCACCCCCGAGAACGTCATGAAGTGGGAGGTCGTCGAGAAGGAGCGGGGCACCTACGACTGGGCGGCGGCGGACGAGCTGGTCGACTTCGCCAGGGCCAACGGGCAGCTGGTGCGCGGCCACACCCTGCTCTGGCACAGCCAGCTGCCGGCCTGGCTCACCGGGGGCGACTTCAGCGCCGACGAGCTGCGCGCCATCCTGCGCAAGCACATCACCGACGAGGCCGGTCACTTCAAGGGCCGGATCTGGCAGTGGGACGTCGTCAACGAGGCCTTCAACGACGACGGAACCCTGCGCGACAGCATCTGGCTGCGGAAGCTCGGCCCCGGCTACATCGCGGACGCCTTCCGCTGGGCCCGCCAGGCCGACCCCAAGGCCAAGCTGTTCATCAACGACTACAACATCGAGGGCGTCAACGCCAAGAGCACGGCGCTCTACAAGCTGGTCGTGGAGCTGCGCAAGCAGCACGTACCGATCGACGGCGTCGGCATCCAGGGGCACCTCTCCGTCCAGTACAACGCCCCGCACGACATCGCCGACAACATGAAGCGGTTCGACGACCTCGGGCTGGAGACCGCGATCACCGAGGCCGACGTCCGTGTCCCGATGCCCTCCGACAGCACCAAGCAGGAGGCGCAGGCCGAGGGGTACGACGTGCTGCTGCGCGGTTGCCTGCTCACCCGCCACTGCACCGACTTCACCGTGTGGGGCTTCACCGACAAGTACTCCTGGGTGCCCGGCGTCTTCGAGGGCGAGGGCGCGGCCAACCTCTTCGACGAGAACTACACGGCCAAGCCCGCGTACAAGGCCCTGACCCAGGACCTGAAGCTCGCCGCGGGCCGGAACTGACGAGGGATGCGCTGACCGACCGCGCGCGGTCGCAGCTCCGGGGCGGCGGGCTCCGCCGGCCGCCCCGGAGCCGGCCCGTACCGGAGGAATCCTCCGGCAGCCATCCGCCTAATTTGTCATCGCAATGAACAAATGGGAGAGCAGTATGGACGACAGCGTCCCGCAGCACACCGGCCGCCGAGCGGTGCTCGGACTCGGACTGGGCCTCACCGCGCTCACCGCGACCCCCCTCGGCTCCCTCCTCGGCCTCGCCGCCGAGGCGTCCGCGAGCGGCCACGGCCCGGCGGTGCGGCCCACGGACCCCGGCGCCTACATCTCGTTCACGCCCCGGCGCGGCAGCTTCGCCCTGGTCAGGAACGGGCGCGCGGTGCCCATCCTCGTCAGCGACCGCGACTGGGCGGGCGTCGTCCGGGTGGCGGGCGACCTGCAGAGCGACATCGAGCGCGTCACCGGCGTCCGTCCCACGCTCTCGCACGGCACGCTGCCCAAGGGCCGCGAGCTCACGATCATCGGCACCGTGGGCCGCAGCCCGCTTATCGACGGACTTGTCGCCCGGGGCAAGCTCGACGTCTCGGCGATCCACGGCAAGTGGGAGACGAGTCTCCAGACCGTCGTCGACAACCCGCTGCCCGGGGTGGAGCGCGCCCTGGTGATCGCGGGCAGCGACCAGCGCGGCACGATCTACGGCACGTACGACGTCTCGCGCGGCATCGGCGTATCGCCCTGGTACTGGTGGGACGACGTCATCCCCGTACACCGCGACGAGATCCATGTGCTGCCCGGTCGGCACACCCAGGGCACTCCCGCCGTCAAGTACCGCGGCTTCTTCATCAACGACGAGAACCCGGCGCTCGGCACCTGGGCCCCCGCCTACTTCGGCCCCGGCAAGGCGCCCGGTTTCGAGAACGGCTTCAACGCCGATTTCTACGCGAAAATCTTCGAGGTGATGCTCCGGCTCAAGGCCAACTACCTCTGGCCGGCCGTGTGGGGGCGCGCGTTCGCCGAGGACGACCCGCTCAACCACGCCACCGCCAAGGCGTACGGCGTCGTCATGGGCACCTCGCACGAGGCCCCCATGATGCGCGGCATCGAGGAGTGGAACCGCCACGCCGTCGCGGCGGTACGCGACAGCGCCGGCAACATCACCACCCCGGGCCACGACCCGTACGGCGGCACCGGCGAATGGTCCTTCCGCCGCAACGCCGAGGCCATCAAGGCCTACTGGGCCGACGGCATCCGCCGGATGAAGGACGAGGACTTCGAGGGCGTCGTCACCCTCGGCATGCGCGGCAACGGTGACGTCAGTCTCCCCGACGGCGACGGCATCGAGCTGATGACCGAGATCATCGCCACCCAGCGTGCTCTCCTGGCTGAGGTCTCCGGCAAGGACATCACCACCATTCCGCAGGTCTGGACGCTCTACAAGGAGGTCCAGCGCTACTGGGACCGCGGACTGCGGGTCCCCGACGACGTCACGGTGGTGCTCACCGACGACAACTGGTCCAACATCCGCAAACTGCCCGACCACGAGAACGACGCCCGAGAGGGCGGTTACGGCCTCTACTACCACTTCGACTACGTCGGGGCCGGCCGCAACTACAAGTGGGTGGACACCGCCTCCCTGCCGAACATGTGGGACCAGCTCCACCAGTGCGACGCCTACGGCAACCACGGGCTCTGGATCACCAACGTCGGCGACCTCAAGGGCAACGAACTGCCCACGCAGTTCTTCCTGGAGTACGCCTGGAACCCCGAGCGCTGGACCCTGGACCGGCTGCCCGAGTGGGAGGAGCGGTACGCCCGGCAGAACTTCGGCGAGAAGCAGGCCGCCGGCGTGGCCGCCGTCCTGCGCGCGTACGCCCGGCTCCAGTCGCGGCGCAAGCCCGAACTGCTCAACCGGAAGATCACCCTCGACCCGGCCAAGGATCCCGCCAAGGACGGCTCGGCGATCGTGAACGACGACCAGGCGACCCCGTTCAGCATCACCGACTACCGCGAACTGGAGCGTGTCACGGAGGAGTGGCGGCAGCTCGGCGCCGAGGCCGAACGGGTCGGGCGGCGGCTGCCGGCCTCCGCCCAGGACGCGTGGTACGAACTGGTCGGCTACGAGGTCACGGCCACCGCCAACCTGTACGCGCTGCGCGAGGCGGAGTTCACCAACCTCCACTACGCCGCCCAGGGACGGGCCCGCACCAACGATCTGGCGGCCGCCGCCGAGGCCCGGCTGGCCGACGACCTCGCCCTGGCCGACCGCTTCAACACCCAGGTGGCGGGCGGCAAATGGCATGGGTTCCAGACCCAGCCGCACATCGACTACGGCGACGTGGCCCGCTACGGCCCGAACGCACCCTGGCAGCAGCCCGAGATCAACAACGTCGCGCTCAAGGACGTCCTCTTCCCGGCCGTCAAGCGCATCGACCTGCCGGCAGGCGCCGGCATGGGCGTGGCCGTCGACGGCTCGGCCGCGTGGTGGCCGCACGAGCAGAGCCCGGCCGTGCTGCCGGTCTTCAGCCCGTACCAGAGCCAGCCCGCCCAGTACATCGAGGTGTTCAACCGGGGCCGCGCCCCGTTCGACTACCGGGTGCGCACCGGCGCCCCCTGGCTGACCGCGGACCGTGTCCGGGGCCGCGTCGAACAGCAGGACCGCATCACCCTGCGCGTGGACTGGGCCAGGGCTCCGAAGGGGGTCACCGAGGTCCCGGTCACGGTCACCGGACCGGACGGGGCCGAGGTCGTCGTCACGGCGGTCGTCGACCGCCCCGCACTGTCCCGCTCGCGCCTGGACGGCTTCGTCGAGGCCAACGGGTACGTCTCCATCGAGGCCGACCACTACAGCCGGGCCGTCGACGGCGGCGGCATTTACTGGCAGCGCATCCCGGACATCGGGCGGACGGGTGCGGGCATGGAACCCTTCCCGGTCACCGCCGCCCGGCAGACCCCGGGCGGCAACAGCCCGCGGCTGGAGTACCGGGTCAGCCTGTTCACCACCGGCCCGGTCACCGTCCACGCGTATCTGTCGCCGCGCAACAACCCGTTGCCGACCGACGGACTGACGTACGCGGTCTCCTTCGACGACGCCGCACCGCAGCGGGTGAACGTCACGAAGGCGACGGGGGCCGACGACGGCACCATGAACGCGCAGTGGGCCCGCAACACCTCCGACAACGTCAACGTCACCAGTACGGTGCACCACATCGGCGCCGCCGGAGTGCATGTGCTGAAATTCTGGATGGTCGACCCGACGGTGGTGCTGCAGAACCTGGTGGTCGACACCGGCGGCCTCAAGCCCAGCTACCTGGGCCCGCCGGAAAGCCTCCGGCTGCGCTGAGCCCGGGGACAGCCCTGAGGGAGCAGAGATGAAGAGCGGCAACGAAGACACCGGTGCGCCGGCCGAACGCCTGGACGTGACCCCCGTCGGTGCGGGTGTCGAGATCAGGATCGGCACACCGTCGGGAGAGCTCTCGCTGACCTGCACCCCCGCCCGGGCCCGGGAACTGGCCACCGCTCTCGGCCTCGCGGCGGACGAGGCCGAGAGCGCCGCTTCGGCGGACCCGGTCACCGTCAGGGCGGACGAACTGCGCCGCGGAGACGTACGCGACGGCGACCGCGCCATGACGGTCGACGCCGTCCGGAGCGACGGGGCCACCGTTCACATCACCTGGAAATCGGGCCCCGGACGCAGCTGGAACCAGCTCTACGACGCCGACGCCCGCATCACGCTGCGCCGCCGCGGGCGGTAGACCCGGTCGGCGGCCCCCGCCCCGCCGCGCATCGCCGCGGAACGGGGCGCACCCTGGAGGGGAGACTCCGGAGGTGAGCGCCATGACGCAGACGGTTGTCGGATGGCACATCGAGCTGGAATTCGAGGAAGACACCCACCGCACCCGCGCGGCCGCTCTCGTGCGGCTCTCCGACGGGAGCGAGGTCCGTGCCCACGGCTATGCCAGCCGCCATCCCTCCGACTCCGAACAGCCCAGGGTGGGCGAGGAGATCGCGGGGGCCCGCGCACTCAACGAACTGGCGATGAAACTGCTGACCAAGGCCCACGACGAGATCGACGACGCGTCCGGCCGCACGTCGTACCCGCTGACCTGAAGGGTGCGGCCCCGAGAACACACCCCTTGTACGAGGGACATCGTAATTTGACGGACGTCGTAGTACGGGATGTATCGTACTAGCGATCCTTCCGTACCCGTCGAAACGGAGTCCGTCGTGAGTGCCCTTTTCGAGCCCTTCACCCTGAGGTCGCTGGTCGTGCCCAACCGGGCATGGATGGCACCCATGTGCCAGTACTGCGCCGCGGTGGAGGGGCCCGAGACGGGTGTGCCCACCGACTGGCACTTCGCGCACCTCGCCGCACGCGCCACCGGTGGCACCGGCCTGATCCTCACCGAGGCGACCGCGGTCAGCCCCGAGGGGCGCATCAGCCCGGCCGACCTCGGCATCTGGAACGACACCCAGGCCGCCGCGTTCCGCCGGATCACCGACTTCGTCAAGGCGCAGGGCTCGACGGTCGGAATCCAGCTCGCGCACGCCGGCCGCAAGGCCTCCGTGGCGGCCCCCTGGACCGGCGGGGGCCCCGTCGGCCCCGAGGCCCACGGCTGGACGCCCGTCGCCCCCAGCCCACTGCCCTTCGACACCGGCTACCCGGTACCCCACGAGCTGACCGTCGACGAGATCCAGTCGGTCGTCGCCGACTTCCGCGAGGCCGCGCGCCGCTCCGTCGAGGCGGGCTTCCAGGTCGCCGAGGTGCATGGCGCGCACGGCTACCTCATCGGGCAGTTCCTGTCGCCGCACAGCAATCACCGCACCGACGAGTACGGCGGCAGCTACGACAACCGCGTCCGTTTCGCCCTCCAGGTCGTCGACGCCGTGCGCGCGGTGTGGCCCGCGGACCTGCCCGTCTTCTTCCGTATCTCCGCCACGGACTGGCTCACCGAGAACGCCGAGGACGAGCGCGAGGGCTGGACCGCCGACGAGACCGTGCGGCTGGCCGGGGAGCTCCAGGCCCACGGCGTCGACCTGCTGGACGTCTCCACCGGCGGAAACGCCCCCCGTGCGCGGATCGCGACCGGCCCCGGCTACCAGGTGCCCTTCGCCGAGCGCGTGAAGCGCGAGACCTCGCTCCCGGTCGCCGCCGTCGGTCTGATCACCGACCCGCAGCAGGCCGAGAAGATCCTGGCCGCGGGCAGCGCGGACGCCGTGCTCCTCGGACGCGAACTCCTGCGGAACCCGTCCTGGGCGCAGTACGCGGCGCGCGAGCTGAGCGGCGTCGCGCACGCGCCCGAGCAGTACGCGTACGCGATCTGACCGGTCCCGGGCAGCCCTCTCCCCCTCCGCCCTCCCCGTGTGTCCCGTCCGGCCGTCCTTTGACGGCGGACCGGCCCCGCGGGGAGGGCGGCTGCGTACGCGGGACGCCGGCGGGTCCGGACGCCACCGATTTATATCGTTGAAAATTTCCCGTGCACGACTGTTGTTTTGAGTTTGGTGCTGTGGCTCAATGTTCGATTATGTGCTGTGCCTCACAGGTTCGAGGCACGTGAGCTCTCTCGACAGGACGACGCCTTGAGACGACAAATGCCCCGGTCCCGCACTGTGCTCAGAACGGTGGCCTGCGCCGCCGCGCTCTTGATGCCCATCGGCGCCACCCTGGTCCCGGCCGCCGCGGCGACCCCTGCCGCGGCCGCCGGCGCCGCCTCCGCGAACACCTTCACGGCCGGCGATCCGGCCACCGCCGTGCACGGGCTGAAGGGTGAGTACTTCAGCATGTCCGCGCCCGGTGCGCGGGACTTCGACAAGCTCGGCGGGGTCTCCCTCGACCCGCAGATCAACTTCCCCGGCCTCACGGGCACCTTCGAGTCCGCCACCGGCCGCACCGAGAACACCACCGCTCGCTGGACCGGAAACATCACGGCCCCGGAGGACGGCGACTACACCTTCGCCGCGATCGGCGACAACGGCTTCCGTCTCTTCATCGACGGCCAGGTCGTCATCGATCACTGGCAGCCCGACTGGGACAAGGAGCAGACCAGCAAGCCGCTCGCGCTCAAGGCCGGCGAGCCGCACGCGTTCAAGCTGGAGATGTTCCAGGACACCGGCGGCGCCAACATGTTCCTGCGCTGGTCGAGCGCGAAACTCGCCAAGCAGCTCGTCCCCGAGTCGGCCTTCACCCCGCCGGCCGGCTTCGAGGTCTACCCGGTCGGGCTGAGCGTCGCGGACGACGGCCTGAAGCTCCAGGCGGTGTTCGACGACGAGGTCAGCGACTTCTCGTCGCTGGGGGAGCACCTCACGATCGAGGCCGACACCTCGCCGATCCCGGTGAAGTCCGTCGCCCCGGCGCCCGGCAACCCCAAGGCACTGATCGTCACCCTCGCCGGGCCCGTACTGAAGGGCCAGCAGGTCAGGGTCGCGTACGACGGCGAAGCGGGCCTCCGGGCGGGCGGGGAGGCCGTCCCGAAGATCAGCCGCAGCGCCACGAACCTCTCCACGCACCGGCTGACCACGACCTGGGGCGACAAGGTCGACCGCGACCACCCGCTGCCCGAGTACCCCAGGCCGCAGCAGGTGCGCGACGACTGGAAGAACCTCAACGGCCCCTGGGAGTTCGCCGGAGCCTCGGCGGGCGAGCAGCCGGTCTTCGGCAAGAAGCTCGATGAGCGCATCACCGTGCCCTACCCCGTCGAGTCGCAGCTCTCCGGGCTCGAGCGCCACGAAGACCACATGTTCTACCGCAAGCTCGTCACCGTCCCGAAGAACTGGTCCGTGAAGGCCGCCAAGGGCGACAAGAGCGGCAAGGCCAACCGGCTGAAGCTCAACTTCGGCGCGGTCGACTACCAGGCCCGTGTCTGGGTCAACGGCAAGCAGGTCGCCGAGCACACCGGCGGCTACACCGCCTTCAGCGCCGACATCACCGACGCGGTCAAGGGCAGCGGCCCGCAGGAGATCGTGGTCGCGGTCACCGACACCACCGGACCCGACCAGCCCACGGGCAAGCAGTCGGCCAACCCCGGCGGAATCTTCTACACCGCCTCCTCCGGCATCTGGCAGACCGTCTGGATGGAGCCCGTCGCCCCGGCCGCCGTCGACTCCCTGACGACCACCCCGGACATCAGCCAGGGCCGCCTCGCCCTGACGGTCAACTCCGAGGACGCCTCGCAGTCCGCCCGGATCACCGCCGTCGCCCGCGACAGGAAGGGCAAGGTCGTCGGCAGGGTCACCGGCCCGGCCAACCGCGAGCTGAGCCTGCCGGTCGCGGGGCAGCACCTGTGGACGCCCGACGACCCCTACCTGTACGACCTGCAGGTCACCCTCAAGGACGGCCGGTCCAAGGACACCGTCGACAGCTACTTCGGCATGCGCTCCTTCGGCGTCGCCAAGGTCGGTGGCTACCAGAAGCTGGTGCTCAACGGAAAGCCGTTCTTCTCCCTCGCCCAGCTCGACCAGGGCTTCTACCCCGACGGTCTGAACACCGCGCCCGACGACGACGCCCTGCTCTTCGACCTGAAGGCGCAGAAGGACCTGGGCTTCAACTCCGTACGCAAGCACATCAAGGTCGAACCGGCGCGCTGGTACTACCACGCCGACCAGCTGGGCCTGCTCGTGTGGCAGGACTTCGTCTCGGGCAACCTCACCGGCGAGAAGGGCCACAAGGCCTTCCTCGGCCAGGGCGCCGAGATGATGGAGCAGCTGCACAACTACCCCTCGATCGGTGCCTGGATCGTCTTCAACGAGGGCTGGGGCGAGTGGGACCGCACCGAGACCGGAAAGATCACCGAGCGGGTCCAGGCGGCCGATCCCTCCCGTGTCGTCAACGCCCACAGCGGAGTCAACTGCTGCAACTCCAAGGGTGATTCCGGCAAGGGCGACATCATCGACCACCACGACTACAACAACACCGACCCGGCCTTCCCGGACGCAGGCCGCGCGGCGATGGACGGCGAGCACGGCGGCTTCACCCTCCGGATGCCCGGACACATGTGGCCGGGCGCGCCCACCGCGATCTACAGCGGTGTCGCGGACAAGGACGCCCTGACCGCCAAGTACGTCGAGAACACGCGCGATCACTACCTGGAGGCGGCCGGAGCCGAACTCTCCGGCTCCATCTACACCCAGGTCACCGACCTGGAGAACGAGCTCAACGGCCTCTGGACGTACGACCGCCGGGAGATCAAGGTCGACCCCGCCCAGGTGCGGAAGATCAACCTGGAGGTCATCGCCGCCGGTGCGGCCGCGGGCGAGCGGGACGCGGTCAAGGGCGGCGGCGCCTGGTCCCTCGACGAGAACGGCGGCACCAAGGCCGTCGACAGCGGACCGAACCACAAGGACCTCACCCTGTCCGAGGGAACGTCCTGGGCGCCCGGAGTGCGGGGCTCGGCGCTGAAGTTCAACGGCGAGGGCCAGTACGCGCAGACCGACGGCCCGGTCGTCGACACCACCGGCGACTACACCGTGTCGGCCTGGGCGTCCCTGGACGCTCTTCCGGGCAACTACGCCACCGTCGTCAGCCAGGACGGCCGGCGCCAGGAGAACCCCTTCTACCTCCAGTACGGCCGGGGTGCCTTCGCCTTCTCCACCCCGGGCGGCAACCGGGCCCGGCTGGAGATCAAGCCCGAGCTCGGCCGGTGGTACCACGTGGTCGGCGTACGCAGCGGTGACGAGATCAAGCTGTACGTCGACGGCAGGCTCGCCGCGACCGCGGCGGCCGGGACAGCCGATGTCAGCAGCGGCGCACTGTCCGTGGGCCGGGCCAAGTGGTCGGGCGGCAACACCGACTTCTGGAACGGCTCCGTCGACCAGGTCGCCGTGTACGACAAGGCGCTGACCGCGGACGAGGTGAGCGCGCTGCACACCACCCAGCAGCCGTAGCCCAGCGCCCCGGGCTCGTCATGAAGGGCTGAACCGCTGCCTGCCTGCCGCAATCGTGTGGCGGCAGGCAGCGGCATGCGTGCACCCGGAAGCCATCGAATCCGGCCCTGTGTGAGGATCGTCGGATGGGAGAACCGGAG
This sequence comes from Streptomyces sp. NPDC096323, assembly GCF_040302845.1. Taxonomy (NCBI): domain Bacteria; kingdom Bacillati; phylum Actinomycetota; class Actinomycetes; order Kitasatosporales; family Streptomycetaceae; genus Streptomyces; species Streptomyces sp. NPDC096323. The sequence goes on along the minus strand of NZ_JBEOSI010000015.1, from coordinate 30,805 downwards.
ATCCGCCGCCGCCGTGACGACGACCTGAAGGCGTGCGTCGAGGCGCTGGCCACCGTGCACGAAGCGGACCGGTACCCGGCCGAGTGGCCGGCCGACCCGGGCGCCTGGCTGACGCCCGACGGCCTGCTCGGCGCATGGGTGGCGGTGGAGGGCTGCCCTGACGTCCTGGGGCATGTGGCGTTGACCAGGACGGGACAGGACCTGGCGGCGGACGCGGGACTTGCGGCGGACCAACTCGCCTCGGTGGCCCGGCTGTTCGCCACGGCCTCGGCCCGTCGGCGCGGGGTGGCACGGGCGCTGCTGGCCACCGCGTCGGCCGCCGCGGAAGCCGAGGGGCTGCGGCTGGTCCTGGAGGTGGAGGACGGCGGCGGGGCCGCCATCGCCCTCTACGAACACACCGGATGGCGCCACGCCGGAACCCGCACCGGCGACTGGACGACGGCCGACGGCCGCGCGGCGCTGCTGCACACGTACGTGGCCCCGGCCGGGGGCCTTCACTGAAGAAGGCGACGGCCCGGACACGACGCGCGAGCGTCGCATCCGGGCCGGTGCCACGGAGGATCGGATCAGGGCGCCCGAGGGATCGGATCAGGGCGCCCAGGGATCAGGTCATGGCGCCCAGGGCGCCTGGACCGCCCAGGTGGTGTCCTCGGTGAACGTGGCCGGGTTGTCCCAGGCGTGCGTACCGCCCGGCGTGGCCAGCCACACCTCCGAGTCGATGTGGCGCAGATAGCTGCCCGGCAGATTGACGCTCGACAGCCGGACCCCTCCCGTACCGGAGACCGTGCACCACGTGGCGTCGGCCTTGAACAGGGCCGAGCCGTCGTTCGCGTCGCGCCGGACCCGGAAGTCCCGGTGCCGCAGGTACTCGCCCGGATAGTTGCGCGACTCCAGCGAGTAGCAGTTGCTGTTGGCGAGACCGGTGACGATCTTCCACGTGGCGTCGCTCTTGAGTAGCGCGCTGCTCGTGCTGCCGACGACCGCGGTGAAGGCGAGCGCGTCCTGGTGGCGGAGGTACTTGTCGGTGTAGCCGGGGGTGGTGACCCGCAGCGACTTGTACTGGCCGGTGGGCAGGGTCACCGGCGGGGCCGGGTTCCGCGAGGCGTTGATGAGGGCCTGGTTCGCGGCCTTCACCCGTGCCGCGTCCACCTTGACGACCTGGCGGTCGTAGGTGAGCAGCCCGTTCGCCTCGTTCTCCACATCCGTGATCTCGGTGTAGACGGAGGCGGAGAGGCCCGCGGGCAGCTGGCCGACGCGGATGCTGTCGAGCAGCCCGACGAACCGGTTGTTCAGCGCGGAGACGCTCGCCTGGTCCTCGTAACTGAAACCCCCGCCGGGGAACCACTCGTGCCCCGGCACCTTGTAGCCGAGGCCGCCGAACTCGCCGAGGACGGCCGCCCGGGTCGAGGTCGGGGCGGTGTTGCCGGGGCCGACGTAGATGTGGTTGTCGATCACGTCCCCGTTCCCGCCGTCCACCGACCCGCAGCAGTTGACCCCGCTCATGTTGTTCACCAGCCGGGACGGGTCGTACGCCTTCACCTCGTCGGCGATCCTGGCCTGGTCGTACTGCCCCCAGCCCTCGTTCTCGTCGACCCACATCACCAGTGAGGGCGAGCTGCGGTGCTGGTCGATGACCGCGTGGTACTCGGCCTCCCACTGGGTGCGGGCCGCCGTGCTGGGCGTCTTGCCGGTGTCCATGGCGGGCATGTCCTGCCAGACCAGCAGGCCCAGCTTGTCCGCCCAGTAGAACCAGCGCTGCGGCTCGACCTTGATGTGCTTGCGAACCATGTTGAAGCCGAGGTCCTTGTGCGCCTGGAGATCCGACTTCAGGGCGGCGTCGGTCGGCGCGGTGTAGATGCCGTCCGGCCAGTAGCCCTGGTCCAGGGTGCCGGTCTGGAACACGAACTTCCCGTTCAGGACCGGGCGCAGGATGTTGTCGACCTTCGCCACGGCGATCGAGCGCATGCCGGCGTAGCTGCCGACCGCGTCGGTGACCGCGGGTCCGTCGAGCAGTTCCGCCTTCACGTCGTACAGGAACGGATCGTCCGGACTCCACAGGTGAGCGCTCGGAACCGGTACGGAGATCTCGGAGCCGATGGTCCCGGTGGCCGTGCCGACGACGCTCCCGCCGCTGGAGACCGTGACCCGGGCGCTCCGCCCGGCCGCGGAGGCGCCCTGCACCTTCACGCGCAGCGTGCTGTCACCGAGGTTCGGCGTCATGTCCAGGCGGGTGATGTGGGCGGTCGCGACCGGCTCCAGCCAGACGGTCTGCCAGATGCCGGAGGCCGCGGTGTAGAAGATGCCGCCGCCGCTGTGGGGCTGCACCTCGTTGATGCGCTGCTTGCCGACCGCCTGGCCGCCGGTCTGCGTCGGGTCGTACACGGAGACCACGACGGTGTTCGTACCCCCGTTGAGCTGCGGAGTGATGTCGTACGCGAACGAGTCGAAGCCGCCCTTGTGGGCACCCACCTGGACGCCGTTGACCCATACCGTGGTCTGCCAGTCGGACGCGCCGAAGTTGAGCTCGACCCGGCGGCCGTTCCAGTCGGTGGGCACGGTGAAGGCGCGCTTGTACCAGAGCTTGTCGTTCTCGGTGATCTTCCGCTGGATTCCCGAGAGCGTGGACTCCGCGACGAACGGAACCCGGATCTGATCGGGGAACGAGGCCGGCTGCCCGGCGTCCCGGCCGGTCACCGCGAAGTCCCAGATGCCGTTGAGGTTGGCCCAGTCGGGCCGCGTCAGCTGCGGGCGCGGGTACTCCGGCAGCGGCTTGTCGACCGGGACCTGTCCGGTCCACGGCGTCGTCATGGGGGAGGGCTTGGGGGCCCAGGACGCGGCGCCGGCCGGAGCCGAACCGATCCCGGTCAGCGCGGTGGACACCAGCGCCAGCAGTCCGGTGGTGGCGATCGCCCGTCTCCACCACGGCCTTCGGCCCGGCACACGTAAACGGCTCATCGATGTGTCTCCTTCGTTCTGTTCGGACCCGGTACGGGAAACTCCCCGCGCCGGGTGGCGCGGGGAGCGGTGCGGGACGGCGTGTGAACAGCCGGGTTCAGACGAGTTGCCAGAGGTGGTCGTCGGTGCCGTTGTCGTCGAACTGGACGACGTGGGCGCTGTCGGCGGTGGACATGTTGTCGACGCCGAGGACCTTGCCGGAGTGGCGGTTGCGGATGCGGTACCAGCCGTCGCCGTCGGGGACGAGTTGCCAGAGGTGGTCGTCGGTGCCGTTGTCGTCGAACTGGACGACGTGGGCGCTGTCGGCGGTGGACATGTTGTCGACGCCGAGGACCTTGCCGGAGTGGCGGTTGCGAATGCGGTACCAGCCGTCGCCCTCGGCGACCAGCCGCCAGTCGTGGTCGTCGGTTCCCGTGTCACCGAACTGGACGACGTGGGCGCTGTTGGCCGTGGACATGTTGTCCACGCCGAGGACCTTGCCGGAGTGCCGGTTACGGACCCGGTACCAGCGGTCGGCGAGCCATGGCTCCGCGCCCGGATCGGCGGTGGGGAAGGCGGTGACGCGCAGCCGCGCCGCCCCCATGGGGACGAGCGTGATCTCCTCCACCGGCTGGCTGCTCCCGGCCGGGCCGTCCTGCAGCGGTGCGACGACATGCTCGTCGTCCGCCGTCCATTCGGGGATCCGGCGGGCCTTGGCGGTCATGGTCAGCGGGGTGCCGTCGAGCGTGAACGGGTTGGCGCTCTCGAGGCGGCGGACCGTGTGGTGGCGCAGCGAGGCGGCGGGCTTCCGGCCGTCGAGGACCAGCCCGTAGTTCCACGGACCCGTGGCGTGCACCGCGTACTCCGGGAACTGATCGGTGCCGCCGATGCGCTCGTACTCCTCGCCGATCCGCAGGGAGTACGTGAGCGGGCCGCGGTCCACGCTCACGGCCCCGTGGTTGTGCTCCCAGGTGCGGACGGTGGTCTTCTGCGGGAAGCGGAGAGTCACCTTGTCGCCGTCCGCCCACGTGCGGTCGACGCGGGTGAAGGCCGGTCCGGCGGGTGCCTCGACCGGATGGCCGTTGACCGCGATCCGCGGGCTGTCGCACCATGCGGGTACGCGCAGCACCAGCGGGAAGTCCAGGCGTTTCGGCGCACTCAGGGTGAGGGTGACCGTGTCCTTGAACGGGTAGCCGGTCTCCTCGGTGAAGGTGACCTCGGTGCCGTCCGAGACCTTCGCGGTGACCTCGCAACTCGCGTACATGGCGGCGGCGAGACCCCCGTCCGGGGTGGCGAGCCACAGCTCCTCGACGAAGTAGGGCCAGCCCATGCCGTAGTTGTGCGGGCAGCAGCGGTACTGGTCGACGCCGGGCAGGAACGCCTGCATGGCGAAGCCGTTCTGGAACTGGCGTTCCCGCTTGGGGGCGTTGTCCAGATCGACGCTGTTGGCGCTGGTGATGTAGTGGACCGCCCTGCCGGACGGGTCGAGCGAGGCGGGCAGCGAGTTGAACGCCAGCTCCTCGCAGCGGTCGGCCCACAGCGGGTCCCCGGTGATCCGGGTGAGCAACTGGTGGCTGGCCATGAACTCGACGATTCCGCACGTCTCGAAGCCCTGGCGGGGGTCGCCGTGTCCGGGGCGGGCGTTCTCGTCCCCGGCGAAGCCGCCGCCGGGGAACTGGCCGTACTGGTCCATCGCCTTGCCGTATGTCCCGTACGTGTTCCGGGTGTCCTCGGCCGAACCGCTGCGCAGCGCGTACTGGGCCGGCTCGCGGAAGCCCTGCGCGATGTTGACGTTGTGCGGGTTGACCAGGTTGTCGCCCCAGTCGGCGCCGTTCGCGTGGATCTTGTCGGCGAGGTCCAGCAGGAAGGCGTCGCCGGTGCGGTTGTAGAGCCAGAAGACGCTGTCCAGGCCGTCGCCCCAGCGCAGCGCGATCCAGCTGGTGTTGAACGCGCCGGGACCCTGGGCGTTCATGTAGCGGAAGAACCGGCTGAGGAAGGGGATGACACGGGTGTCGCCGGAGTACTCCTGCCATGAGCGCAGGGCCTGTACCAGGGGCAGGAAGGGCCAGAAGTCCGGGCCGCCGTTCAGGGACGTACGCAGCGGCTTCGGGCCGAAGAAGCCGTCGGGCTGCTGGGTGGCGAGGATCGCGTCGAACCAGCGGCGGACGGCGGCCAGGGCCTTGGCGTCACCGGTCACGATCGCGAGGTCGGTGTATCCGCGCAGCCAGTACGGGACTTCCTCCCAGCCGCCCAGCTCCGGGCGGACCCAGCCGGTGGCGGTGAAGTCGAGGAAGTGCGAGAACTCCTCGTAGCGGCCGCACAGTCCGTCCAGCTGGAGCTGCAGCTGTCCGGCAAGCCAGCCGCGAGCGGTGACCTGGCCGGGTGGGAGCTTCAGGAACGCGGTCGGGTGCAGCGGTGCGGCGTTGGGCGCGTAGTGGCCGCCGTGAGCCGGCTTCGCCCGGTGGGCGGCCGCCGTGGCGGTGGTGGCCCAGCGGCCGGACGCGGCCGTGGTGGCGGCGACGGTGGCCAGCGCACCGGTCATCAGTTGTCTGCGGTTCAGGGGCATGGAGGGCTCCTGCTCTCGGCCGGCCGTGCGGGGCTCCGGCGCGGAAACGGCACGTCTCACTGCGGGGGCCTGCCATGAAGCCCGCCCGCCCCGGGGCGGATGCGGAACACGCGCACGGCAGGGCACGGCGTCGCGATCGGAGGGTTGCGCGACACCGTGCTTGCAACGTTGGAAAATTGGGTACCGGCGGTATGACAGCACGGCGCCGGGCTGCTGTCCAGGGGTGCGGCGGCAACCGGTGCAGTGGGAGTCACCCGCCGGTGCCGGGCGACTCCGAGCGCGTTCCGGAAACATCGACCGGACTCTTGCCGCCCGTGTCGAGGCGCCTGTATAACGTTGTAAATCGAGCCGCCGAGAGGCCGCGCAGAATCTCACGACCGCAGTTCTTCCAGCCGGCGGGCCCGTGAGGAATGCGGCGACACCAGCCACCGAGCGGCAGCCGATGCCTCGTCCAGCCATGCCCGACCGCACGCCCATCGGCGTGCCGTCAATCCGCCAAGGAGCTCCCGCGCATGATGATCCAGCGTCGAACCCGTACCCTCGCCGTGGCCTGCCTCCTCGCCGCCACCGCCACGCTGGCCGCCTCCGGCTGCTCCAAGTCGGAGACCTCGGACACCGCCACCACCGACAGCAGCCAGGGCGCGCAGGCGGCCAAGACCCCCGAATCCTCCTCCGGTTCGGGCTGCTCGCTGCAGACCTACGGCGCGCCGAAGCTGGACCTGAAGGACGCCGTGGTCGGATTCTCCCAGTCGGAGAAGGAAGCCAACCCCTTCCGGATCGCTGAGACCCAGTCCATCAAGGACGAGGCCAAGAAGGCCGGCGTCAAGAAGCTGCTCACCACCAACGCGCAGTCGCAGCTGTCCAAGCAGATCAGCGACATCCAGGACATGCTGTCCCAGGGGGCCCAGTTCCTCATCGTCGCCCCGCTGAACTCCGACGGCCTGGAGCCGGCCCTGAAGGCCGCCGCCGACAAGAAGGTCCCCGTCCTCACCATCGACCGCAAGGTCAACGCCTCCGCCTGCAAGGACTATGTGGCGTTCCTCGGCTCCGACTTCGTGGAGCAGGGCAAGCGTGCGGCGGACGCGATGATCAAGGTGACGGGTGGCAAGGGCAAGGTCGCCATCCTCCTCGGCGCCTCGGGCAACAACGTCACCACCGACCGCACCAAGGGCTTCGTCGACCAGCTCAAGGCCGAGGCCCCGGGCCTGGAGATCGTCGCCCAGCAGACCGGTGAGTTCGCCCGTGACAAGGGCCAGCAGGTCATGGAGCAGCTCATCCAGTCCAAGCCCGACATCACCGCCGTCTACGCGGAGAACGACGAGATGGGCCTCGGTGCCGTCACCGCGCTCAAGGCCGCCGGGAAGAAGCCCGGCAAGGACGTCAAGATCGTCTCCATCGACGGTACCCGTAACGCCGTACAGGCCCTGGTCAACGGCGAGTACAACGCCGTCATCGAGTCGAACCCGCGCTTCGGCCCGCTGGCCTTCGCGACCGCCCAGAAGTTCTACGGCGGCGAGGAGATCCCCGAGAACGTCATCATCACCGACCGCGCCTACGACGAGTCCAACGCCAAGGCGTCACTCGGCGGCGCGTTCTGACAGCCCGAGTTCCCACCGCCCGGCCGCCGTGGCCCTGCCAGAAGGTCACGGCGGCCCCCGGGCCCGCACCCTTGGAAGAGCGGAAGGCCAAGAACAGTCATGGCACCACCTGAAGCAGTACCGCAGCCGGCCCCCGCCCAGGAGGCATCCGCACCGGCCGCGGCCGTCCTGGAAGCCCGCTCGGTGAGCAAGCGCTTCCCGGGCGTCGTCGCCCTCGACGACGTCTCCTTCTCCCTGCGCGCCGGGGAGACCCACGCACTCGTCGGGGAGAACGGGGCCGGAAAGTCCACCCTGATCAAGGTGCTGACCGGCGTCTACCGGCCCGACGGGGGCGAACTGCGGCTGGCCGGTCGGCCGATCGCGTTCGCCCGGCCGTTCGAGGCACAGCAGGCCGGCATCTCCACGATCTACCAGGAGGTGAACCTCGTCCCGCTGATGAGCGTGGCGCGCAACATCTTCCTCGGCCGTGAACCCAAGAACCGTTTCGGCCTGGTCGACTTCGCCCGGATGCACCGCGAGACGACCGGACTCCTCGACGGCTTCGGCGTACGCGTCGACCCGAAGCGGCCCCTGCACACCCTGGGCATCGGCACCCAGCAGATGGTCGCGCTGGCCCGGGCCGTCTCGGTCAACGCCCAGGTCGTCATCATGGACGAGCCCACCTCCTCGCTGGAGCCGCGCGAGGTCGAGACCCTCTTCCGCGTCATCGGGGACCTGCGCGCACGCGGCATCGCCGTGCTCTACGTCAGCCACCGCATGGACGAGCTCTACCGGATCTGCGACCGCGTCACCGTGCTCCGCGACGGCCGGCACATCCACACCGGGGACCTCGCGGGCCTCGACCGCATGCAACTCGTCTCCATGATGCTCGGCCGCGACCTGGCCGAGGTGCGCCGCGACGGTGTCACCAGCTTCGGTTCCGAGGGCCACGACGCCTCCCGTACGCCCGTACTCACCGCGACCGGCCTCTCTCGCGACCACCAGCTCCACGACATATCCCTGTCGCTGTACGCGGGAGAGGTGCTGGGTCTCGGCGGGCTCCTCGGCTCCGGCCGCAGCGAGACCGCGAAGGCCCTGGCCGGCGCGCTCGCCCTGGACTCCGGCGCACTGAGCATCGGCGGACGCACCCTGCGCCGCCTCACCTCGGCCGGCGCCATCCGGGCCGGCATCAGCCTGCTGCCCGAGGACCGCAAGGCCGAAGGCATCGTGCCCGGCCTCTCCGTCCGCGAGAACATCGTGCTGGCCGCGATGCCCCGTCTGTCCCGTGCCGGCATCGTCTCCCGCGCCAAGCAGGACCGCATCGTCGACATCTTCATGAAGCGGCTGCGGATCAAGGCCGCGAGCCCCGAACAGAAGGTCGGCGAGCTCTCCGGCGGAAACCAGCAGAAGGTCCTGCTGGCCCGCTGGCTCTGCCTGGAGCCCAAGGTCCTGCTGCTCGACGAACCCACCCGCGGCATCGACGTCGGCGCCAAGGCCGAGGTGCAGAGCCTCATCGACGACCTCGCCCGCGAGGGCCTCGCCGTCCTGCTCATCTCCTCCGACATCGAAGAACTCATCGAGGGCGCCGACCGCATTGTCGTCCTGCGCGGCGGCGCGGTCGCGGGCGAACTGTCGGGCGACGAGGTGGCCGAGAGCCATCTGCTCGAAGTGCTCGCCGACCACTCACCGGCGCCCGCGGGAAACACCCCTGCCGCCAAGGAGGACCCCCGATGACCCAGGCCGCACTCTCCACCCCCGCGACCCGCCCACTGGCACGGCTCCGCGACCCCGCCTGGTACCAGGAATACGGCGTCTATCTCGCCGTCGCGGTCGTCCTTCTCTTCAACGCCCTGTTCACCGAGCACTTCATGACCGCGGACAACCTCCGCACCCAGCTCGTGCAGGTCGCCCCCATCGTCATCGTCGCCCTCGGAATGGCGCTCGTCATCGGCACCGAGGGCGTCGATCTCTCCGTCGGCTCCACCATGGCGCTGGCAACCGCCCTCCTGCCGCTGTACCTCGGGTACGGGCTGGTGCCCGCCCTCGCCCTGGCGCTGCTGGCCGGCGCGGTCGTCGGAGCGGTCAACGGCTCACTGGTCTCGCTCGTCGGGCTGCAGCCCATCGTCGCCACCCTCGCCCTGTTCGTCGGCGGCCGGGGACTGGCCCTGGTCCTGGCGGACGGTCAGCTCAAGCAGATCGTCAACCCCGACCTGCTGTCGCTCGGCACCGGTTCCTTCCTCGGGATCCCGCTGGTCGTGCTCATCGCGGGCGTCCTCGCGGCCGCCGTCGCCTTCCTCGTCCAGCGCACCACCTTCGGCCGCCAGGTCGTCGCCATCGGCGGCAACCGCCCGGCGGCCGCCCTCGCCGGACTTCCCGTACGGCGCGTCCTCATCGGTGTGTACGTGCTCTGCGGCGTCCTGGCCGCCCTGGCCGGCATCCTCGCCACGGCCAGGCTCACCGCCAGCGACCCGTCCTCGCTCGGCACCCTCATGGAACTCTCCGCCATCACGGCGGTCGTCGTCGGCGGCACCCCGCTGAGCGGCGGCTCCGTCCGGGTGCTCGGCACGGTCGCCGGCGCCCTGCTGATGCAGCTGCTGCGCGCCACCCTCGTCAAGCACGACCTGCCCGACTCCACCGCACAGATCGCCCAGGCGGCCATCATCATCGCCGCCGTCTACGTCGCCCGGGAGCGTCGGTCCCGATGAACCAAACCTCACCTGCCCCCGTGGCCCAGGTCCCGCGCAAGACACCGCCGGCTGCCGCCGGCGGCGGCACACCCCGCCCCGCGGGCGGGCAGCGCATCGCCGAACTCCTCCAGCGCCAGGGCGTCCTCGCCGTCCTGCTCACCGTCGTGATCGTCGCTTCCTTCATCTACCCGACGTTCGCCACCCTGGACAACGCCCGCGGCGTGAGTGTCCAGGCGTCGTTCCTCGCCGTGGTCGCCCTCGGCATGACCATGGTCATCATCACCGGTGGCATCGACCTGTCCGTCGGATCCGTCTTCGCCCTGGGCGGTGTGCTCGCCGCATGGGCCTCCCAATGGGGCTTTCTCGCCGCTCTGTTCGTCCCGCTCGTGGTGTGCGGTGCGATCGGACTGCTCAATGGGTTCCTGGTGGCCCGCGCGGGGATGGCGCCGTTCATCGTCACGCTCGCCACCTTGCTGGGGGCGCGCGGTCTGCTCCTCGCGTTCACCGACGAGGGCGCCACCACCTATCTGGTCCCCAAGGGATCCGCCTTCGCCGAACTCGGACAGGGCAGCGTATGGGGCTTCGGCTACCCGATCCTGATCGCCCTCGTGCTGTTCGGCACCGGCGGACTGGTCCTCCAGCGCACCTCGTTCGGCCAGACGCTCTTCGCGGTCGGCGGCAGCAGTGACGCGGCCACGCTGATGGGCCTGCCCGTCGCACGTACCAAGATCCTCGTCTACACGCTCAGCGGGCTGCTGGCCGGACTCGCCGGTGCGCTCAGCGCCGCCAGGCTCTCCTCCGGCGTGACCATCGTCGGCGTGGGCATGGAGCTCGACGCGATCTCCGCCGTCGTCATCGGCGGCACCCTTCTGATCGGCGGTGCCGGATCGATCAGCGGCACGCTCTGGGGCGTCCTGCTGCTGGCCGTCATCCAGAATCTGATCAACCAGATCGGCTCGCTGAACTCCTCCTACCAGTCGGTTGTCAGCGGAGGGTTCCTTATTGTTGTCGTCGTGGCCCAGCGGTACCTGTCGCGCAGCCGCAGAACCACCTGAACCGGTGCCGGGGCCCGCCGCCCCGGCACCGTTTGCAGCCGAACCGGCGGAGCCGGGCCACCGCGCGCCAGCGCGACAAGTCGATCCAGGGAGTGTCGTGGGCGTCAGCCTCAAGGACGTTGCGCAACGGGCGGGCGTGTCCATCAAGACCGTGTCGAACGTGGTGAACAACTATCAGCACGTCACACCGAAGATGCGCGCCAAGGTCCAGCAGGCCATCGACGAACTCGGCTACCGGCCGAACCTCACCGCACGCCATCTGCGCAAGGGCCGCACCGGCATCATCGCCCTCGCCGTCCCCGAATTCGGCAACCCCTACTTCGCGGAGCTGGCCGGCGAGGTCGTCGACGCGGCGGCCCGGCACGACTACACCGTGCTGGTCGACCACACCGGCGGCCTGCGGGAGAAGGAACTCCTGGTCAGCCAGGGATTCCGGTCCCACGTGATCGACGGCCTCATCCTCAGCCCGATCCACCTGGAGACCGAGGATCTGATGGCCCGCACCGAGACCGCGCCCCTGGTGCTGCTCGGCGAGCGCGAGTACGAGGCCCCGTACGACCACATCGCCATCGACAACGTGGCCGCGTCCCGCGAGGCCGTGCGCCACCTCATCGACCACGGGCACCGCCGGATCGCCTTCCTCGGCTCGCGCACCGGACGCGAACGCCAGCCGGCCCATCTGCGGCTGCGCGGCTGGCGCGAGGAGCTCGCCGCCGCGGGCATCGAGGCCGACGAGTCGCTCGTCGTGGTCACCGACGGTTACGGCCGTGAGGACGGAGCCGCCGGCATGGCCGCCCTCCTGGACCGCGGGGAACGCCCCGACGCCGTGTTCGCGTACAACGACCTCATCGCCATCGGGGCGATGCGCACGCTCTCCGAACGGGGGCTGCGCATCCCCGAGGACGTGGCCGTCGTCGGATTCGACGACATCGAGGAGAGCCTCTACGGGGCCACCACGCTCACCACGGTCGCCCCCGACAAGGAGGCGATCGCCCGGCTCGCCGTCGACAGCCTCGTCGAACGCCTCTCGGGCGACCCGGTGTCCGAACCCCGGCGGCCCCGCCCCGGCTACCGCCTCGTCGTCCGGGAGTCCACCGTGCCCCGGCCCCCCGCGTAGACCGGGATACGCCACCCCTTCCGCAGGATCACCTGTCCAGGCCCGCCGTCCTCGCCCCGCCGGGCCGTCCGTTCGTCGCAAGGATCTCTGATGCCTCGCCCCACCGTGACCCGCACACCGTTCGGCGCCCACGCGCACACGGACGTCGACCTCTGGACCCTCGACTCCGGCACCGGGGTCCGGGCCGAGATCCTCACCTACGGCGGCATCCTCCACCGTCTCACCGTGCCGGACACCGGGGGAGCACCCGCGTCCGTCGTACGGTCGCTCGCCTCCCTCGACGACTACGCGGGCAAGAATCCCTTCTTCGGCGCCCTCATCGGCCGCTTCGCCAACCGCATCGCGCACGGCCGCTTCATCCTCGACGGAGCGTCGTACCGTATCCCGGCCACCGACCGGGGCCACGCCCTGCACGGCGGCCCCGAGGGCTTCCACACCCGCCACTGGCAGGCCGCCGGCGCGGCCACCGACACGGCCGCGACGCTCCGGCTCACCCTGCACAGCCCCGACGGCGACATGGGCTTCCCCGGCGCGCTGGACGTCGCCGTGACGTACACCCTCGACCGGGCCGGCACCCTGGCCCTCGACTACACCGCCACCACCGACCGCCCCACCGTCGTCAACCTCACCAACCACGCCTACTTCGACCTCACCGGGCAGGGCGACATCCTCGGGCACACCCTCCAGGTGGACGCCGGCGGCTATCTGCCCGTCGACGACGAGGGCATCCCGGAAGGCCCTGCCGCGGCGGTGCGCGACACCCCGTTCGACCTCACCGCCCCGCACCGCATCGGGGAGCGCATCGCACTCCCGGACGAGCAACTGCGCCGCGCCGGAGGCTTCGACCACTGCTGGGTCCTCGACGCGCCCGCGACACCGGGCGGCCTGCGCCGGGCCGCCCGGCTCACCGCCCCCGGCGCGGAGCGGATCATGGAGGTGTGGACCACCGAACCGGGCATCCAGGTCTATACCGCCAACCAGCTGGACGGCACCCTGTCCGCCCCCGACGGAGGGCATCACGCACGGCACAGCGCCGTCTGCCTGGAGACCCAGCACCTGCCCGACTCGCCCAACCGCCCCGGCCACCCCGCCACCGTCCTGCGCCCGGACGACGTCTTCTCCAGCCGCACGGAGCTGAGGTTCCCGCACCTCACCACGGCAACCGACTGACGGGCGGGGCGGGCGGGGGAATGCGGGAATGGAGCCGGCTGTTCCGACGTTCATGACCTTTTTCGTGGACGTGACCGTACGGGGCTACGAGCTCGATACGCAGGGACATCTCAACCAGGCCGTCTACCTCCAGTACGCCGAGCACGCGCGCTGGGAACTGCTGCGTGCCGCCGGACTGCCCCAGGAGAAGCTGCTGGCCGACGGAGTGGGGCCCGTCGCGCTGGAAGTCACGGTCAGGTTCCGCAAGGAGCTGCGGGGCGGCGAACGGGTGCGGGTGTCCTGCCGGTTCGACTACGGGCAGGGCAAGACGTTCACGGTCGCCCAGCAGATCCTCAAGGAGGACGGCACGGTGGCGGCCGAGATCACGGGCGTGGCGGGCGTCCTCGACCTGACGACGCGCAGGCTGGTCGCCGACCCGGCCGGCCGGCTCGCCTCGCTCGCCAAGGACCCGGAGCTGCTGAGCGGCTGACCGGGCGTCAGCGGATCTTCCGGCCCGCCGCCAGAGAGGCCACCGCCTTCTGGAGGCGGCCCGCCCTTACCTCCGGGGTCGTGGCCGTCATAAGACGCAGGAGCACCAGATAGCGGTCCGATCTGCCGAGCCCCTCGTAGAAGAGCCGCGCCGGCTCGTTCGCCTCCAGGGCAGCGGCGAGATCGGCCGGGACGGTGGCCCTGCTCTGCGAGGGGTACGCGGACTCCCACCGCCCGTCCGCCCGCGCCAGCTCGACCTCGGCGAGACCCGCCGCGCGCATCCGCCCCGCTTCGGTGAGCGCACCCACCTTCTCCACGTTGATCAGCGACCAGGGGCTCCGGCGCCGGCGGGGCGTGATCCGCTGGAGGTAGTACACCTCGTCGAAGGACTTGCGCTGCCCGTCGATCCAGCCGAAGCAGAGTACGGAGTCGATGACCTCGGCCGCGCTCACCGACTGGACACCGGAGTGGCGCTTGGCGATCTTCAGCCAGATCCCGGTCCGTTCGGTGTGGTGCTTCTCCAGCCATGATTCGAGCTCGGCGGCCCCCGCGAAGGGACGTGCGTTCTCAGGGGTGTCCGGGAGGTGAGGGGTGTCCTGGGGGTCCGGCATCCGACTGCGCCTCCTTGAGGGGCCGGGCCGGTGCCCGGCAGCGGGACCACGCTAGCCACTCTTCAGGCCAGATCCTGTCCTATTGCGCTCCAACTACGACAGGTCTCGTATCATGGAGGCCCCGGACGAGCGACGATGCGGAGCGACCGTGACCCCTGCCAGCGCCACCGGACCGGCAGCCGGCGCTCGTACGCTGGCCCACCCCGCGCGCGACGAGATCAGGCTCGAGTCGGTCCTGCACGCGCTCTCGGACCCGGTACGGCTGTGCATCGTCCGCGAACTGGCCGCCGCCGCCGACGAGCTCACCTGCTCGCGGTTCGACCTTCCGGTGACCAAGTCCACCAGCACCCACCACTTCCGGGTGCTCCGCGAGAGCGGCATCGTCCAGCAGATCTACCGCGGGACCGCCAAGATGAACGGGCTCCGGCGCGAGGATCTGGAGGCGCTCTTCCCCGGGCTGCTCGACCGCGTGCTGGAAGCGGCGAACCTCCAGGCAGGCCGCCTCGGCGAGGACTGACCGCCCAGGGCCGGACGGGCGGCCCCGCAATTGCCCCGTCCATCACCCCGTCCATCACCCCGGTACGTCGCCGCGTGCCGCGTCCAGCAGTCCCGGCCAGTCCGGGATCTTCACCGGCCCCCGGCCGAGCGACCGCCCCAGCGCCGCCTCGGCGCGCTCGATCGCCAGCCAGCCGTCCCACTCCACCGGCCGCAACCCCCACGACCGCAGCACGGCGAGGGGGTCCTGGGCCGACGGCCGCGCGGCCAGCAGCGGCGCGTCCTCGATCAGCGACGCCACGGTTTCCTTCGCGCACGAACGGTTCGACCCGATGACACCCGTCGGACCGCGCTTGATCCACCCCGCCACGTACTCCCCGGGCGACGGCACGCCGTTCCGCAGCACCCGTCCGGCCCGGTGCGGCACCGTGCCGTGCACCGCGTCGAACGGCAGCCCGGTCAGCGGCATGCCCCGGTAGCCGACCGCTCGCAGGACGAGTTCGGCGCCGATCTCCTCGTACGCACCCGTGTCGCGCACCCCGCCGTTTCCGTCCGGGGCCGTACCCGCGAACCGGACACCGGCCACCCGGCCGGCCCGCTCCATCAGTTCGACCGGGCGCAGGAAGAACCGCAGCCCGATGGTCCTGGGGCGGCTGTCACCCGTCCCCGGCGGACCGCCGGCCCAGCCGCGCAGCACGTCGAGATTGCGCCGGACGATCGCAGGCAGCGGCGCGGAGCCCGCCGCCGCGTCCCCGTACGCCGGGTCCAGGGCGAGCTCCGCCGGGTCCACGACCATCCGGGCCCCGGGGAGCGAGCCGAGCTCGCGGAGCTCCTTGGTGGTGAACCGGGCCTGGGAGGGGCCCCGCCTGCCCGCCATGTGCACCTCGCGCACCCGGCTGCCGGCCAGCACGCCGAGTGCGGGCTGCGGCACATCGGTGGGGCGCAGTTCGTCGGCGCCCCGTACGAGGATCCGCGCTACGTCGACCGCCACGTTGCCGACCCCGATCACGACGGCCGAACGCGCCCGCAGCGCGAAGAGACCCTCGGCCGTGTCCGGGTGGGCGCTGTACCAGGAGACGAACTCGGTCGCCGAATGGCTGCCGGGCAGCTCCTCGCCGGGGATGCCCAGCGGGCGGTCCGTGGCCGCTCCGACGCAGTAGACGACCGCGTCGTAGAGCTCGCCCAGCCGCTCGGGCGGTACTCCCTCCCCGCCCACGGCGACATTGCCGACGAAGGTGACGCGCTCGTGCTCCAGGACGGTCCGCAGACTCTGCTGGAGCGATTTGATCTTCTCGTGATCCGGCGCGACGCCGTACCGCACCAGTCCGTACGGACAGGGCAGCCGGTCCAGGACATGCACCCGCACATCGGGCACCAGGGTCTGGGCCACCAGGGCCTGGGCGGTGTAGATCCCGCTGGGGCCGGAGCCGACGACGGCGACACGGAGCACGGCACACCTCTTCCTTGAGGGTGCCTCCAGCATCGCACCGGTGGGCCCGGCGGGGGAGAGGCGCGCCCCGACCTCCTGGGGGCAGTGCGTCCTTCAGCGGCCCGGCGCCCTCAGGGTCCCCGCCCCTCAGGATGAGAGGGCGCGCATCCGGTCGATCTCGGTCGTCTGCTGGGCCACGACATCGCCGGCCATCTCCTCGACCTGCACGTTGTTTCCCTCCGAGAGGACCTCGGTCGCCATGGTGATCGCACCCTGGTGGTGCGTGATCATCAGCTTGAGGAACAACTGGTCGAACGCGGTCCCCTTCGCGGACTTGAGCTCCTGCAGTTGTCCGGCCGTGGCCATGCCGGGCATCGCGCCGTGCTCGTGCTTGCCGGACTGCCCGGAGCGGCCGTGACGGGTCAGCCACCCCTGCATCGCGCCGATCTCGGGCTGCTGGGCGGCGGTGATGCGCTCGGCGAGCCTCTTGACCGTCGCCGAACGGGAACGGGCGGGCACGAGTCCGGTCAGCTCCAGTGCCTGGGCGTGGTGCTGGATCATGAGCTGCACATACCGGACGTCCGCCGAGTTGGGGCTGTCCACCCCGGCCTCCTTGACGGCCTGTGAGGGGGAGAGCGTCCGTGCGGGTTCGCCCGGCTTCCCGGGTGCCACCACCGAACCGGCTCGGTGCGCCTCGGACTTCGAGCCGCTGTCGCCGCTGCCCGCGTCACATCCGGACGAGGTGAGCACGGCTGCCGCGACGGCCGTGCCGAGGACGATGCCGCGCAGCCGCTGGGCCTGACGACGAATCAACAAAGCGACCTCCGTGGACACATGGACGGTTGCGCTCTGTCCTAGCACGTCGACGCACAGCTTTGATCAAAAACTTTCATTACGTCTCTGTTGCCATCTGTTGGGATGCCCATGGCAAGGACGATACTGCCGGAGTCCGTGAACCGGCCAACTACATATACATCCATGGGAGGACGCAGTGACCTCGTTGCACACCACCCCGGTGCGGCGCAGACGTCTGGGCGTGGCGGCAGCCGCCGCCGGGCTCTTCGCCACTCTGCTGATGGCCGGGCCCGCGGCCGCGACACCCGACCCCGGGGACGCGACCGCGAGCCGAACCGATCTCTCCGCCAGCCAGGAGGCGGAGGCGACCGCTGCGATCGCCGGCGGTGAGATACCCGGCGTGGACGAGATCGTCCACAGCCGCAACATCACCCACCTCGCCAATGTCCCCAAGGACGCGCTCCAGGGGCTGAACACGGACCTGGCCTTCCAGGGCAAGTACGCCTTCGCCGGAAACTACGACGGCTTCCGGATCTTCGACATCAGCAACCCGAAGGTGCCCCGCACGATCGCCCAGGTCCTGTGTCCCGGATCGCAGAACGACATCTCCGTCTCCGGGAACCTGCTGTTCCTGTCCACGGACTCCTCGCGCAGCGACAACTCGTGCAGCAGCACCACCCAGCCCGCCACGGAGAAGTCCTCCTGGGAGGGCATGAAGATCTTCGACATCAGCGACAAGCGCAACCCGAAGTACGTCGCCGCCGTCGAGACCGCGTGCGGATCGCACACCCACACGCTGGTTCCCGAGCGCAGAGACGTCTACGTGTACGTCTCCTCGTACTCGCCGAACACGACGTTCCCCGACTGCCAGCCGCCGCACGACGGGATCTCCGTCATCAAGGTGCCGCGCAACGCGCCCGAAGAGGCCCGCATCGTCAACTTCCCGGTCCTCTTCCCGGACGGCGGCAACCCGGGCGCTCCCACCAACCCGGGCGTCTCCAAGACCACGGGCTGCCACGACATCACCGTGCTGCCGTCCAAGGACCTGGCGGCCGGCGCCTGCATGGGCGACGGCCTGCTGTTCTCCATCGAGGACCCGGAGAACCCGAAGATCATCGACCGGGTGCAGGACAACGTGAACTTCGCGTTCTGGCACTCCGCGACGTTCAACCAGCGGGCCGACAAGGTCGTCTTCACCGATGAGCTCGGCGGCGGCGGCGCGGCCACCTGCAACGAGGAGGTCGGCCCGAAGCGCGGCGCCGACGGCATCTACGACATCGTCGGCAGGGGCGAGAACCGCAAGCTCGTCTTCCGCAGCTACTTCAAGATCGACCGCCCGCAGGCCGACACCGAGGTCTGTGTCGCCCACAACGGTTCGATCATCCCGGTCAAGGGCCGCGACCTGATGGTCCAGGCCTGGTACCAGGGCGGCGTATCGGTGTGGGACTTCACCGACTCCTCCCACCCCCAGGAGATCGGCTTCTTCGAGCGCGGCCCCGTCAGCACCGACGCGGTCACCACGGCCGGCCCGTGGTCGGCGTACTACTACAACGGCTACATCTACTCCAACGACATCGCCAAGGGCTTCGACGTCCTGAAGATCGACGACCGGCGGACCGATCCGGCGAAGCGGGTGCGGACGGACGAGCTGAACGTCCAGACGCAGCCGGACTACTTCGACCGCTGAGGCCGCTGAGGCGGCAGCGCAGGCCGGCAGCCGGCCGCTGAGTCGGGCGGCCGGCTGACCGCGACAGCACACGGCCGGTCCCGCCCCGGGGGCCCCCCCCGCGGGCCCGGCCCGGGCGCCGCCCGCGGGGGCGGAGA
>NZ_JBEOSI010000015.1:0-12067 GCF_040302845.1 Streptomyces sp. NPDC096323 | reverse complement strand
GGTCCCGCCCGGGTCTCCACCCGGGCGGGACCGGCCTTCTCGCGGCCTCCGCGTTCATTGACCGATCCGCCGCGCCGGGACATGCTGTACCCCCGCGGTGACCGGCTGAGCGGCCGGTCCGTCACGCGGTCCCCGGCCCGCACTGCCGGCCGGGGTGACCGGCTGGTTCCGGCGACGCAGGGGATCGCCGGAATCAGACGTCTCAGGCGGCCTCGTACCGGTGCGCCCGGCCACCTCGCCATTCGACCCACTCGGGGTCGTCCAGGATCCGCTCGGGCTCGTCGAGCCCAGCACCCTCCAGGAACACGATCACCTCGTGATCCGAGTGCGCGAGGCCGAGTATCTGGACCCGCCCGCCGCTCTGCACGGTGACGCGCCGCCCGCCGGAAGGGGACGGCCGGAAGATCACGATCGGGGGAGAAGTCATGCCTCCAGGGTGCGACGCGCCGGAGGCCGACGCACAGCGAACCGGTCAGGCGGCAGACCGGGCGTTGCCGCCGGTGGCGGCGGCCCACTCGACCAGCAGCCGCTGGTACTCCTCCTCGTCCTGCGGGGACAGGCATCCGCCCGAGCGCTGCCACAGGTCGCGAATGTCTTCATTCACCACTGCGGCGGGACGCACGGAACCGGACGGGCACGTAGTCGGGGACATACCTACCAGGCTAAGGCCCCGATGTGACAATGCGACCCATGCCGCGTCAGGGACATCTCTCACATGGCTCTCAGGCAACCTCGGCGGCCAGTCCGAGCTCCCGCAGTCCGTCCGGCCGCTCGTCCACCGGCGCATGCTGCACGAATCGCACCTCGCAGCCCAGCGCGGACGCCCCGCCGTCCGCGCGCCGGTCGTCGCCGACCATCACCACATCGGCCGGATCCTGTCCCAGAAGTGTGCAGGCGGTGTGGAAGAGCCGTGCGTCCGGCTTCTGTACACCGTGCTCGAAGGACAGCACATACGCGTCCACGTAAGCGTCCAGACCGTGCGCGCGGAAGACGGGCCTGAGGTCCCACCCGATGTTGCTGACCACGCCGATCGCGACGCCCCGGTCGCGCAGCGAGGCGAGCACCTCCGCGGCGTCCGGATAGGGCTGCCAGGCGGCCGGGCTCAGGTGCCTCTCGTACAGGGCGTCGTACAGCCCCGGATCCGGCAGTTCCACCTGGCGCGCGAGGGCCGTATACGTCTCGCGGTGCAGGTGCGCGCTCTCGTCACGGGTGGCCCAGGCCGCAGCCAGGTCTTCCGGCACCCGGCGCGGGGGAGGGCCGCCCGGCAGCGCGCCGGAAACCTCCAGCTCCCGTACGTACTGCTCGAAGTCGGCCTGGTCCACGTGCAGCTTTCGTTCCGCGAGGGTCGCGGCGAGCCAGGAGCGGACGGATTCGATCCGGAACAGCGTCCCGGAGAAGTCGAAGAGGGCACCCTTGATCGGCATGGTCCGATCCTCGCCGAGGCGGTCCCGGCGGGGCAAGGACGCCTGGTCAGCCCCCATCCGTGCGCTGCCGGGAGGCGTACCGGTCGTATCCGGCCGTGGCGAAGGCGGCCAGGGCGGCGCCGAGCAGCCAGCCGCCCAGTACGTCGGACGGCCAGTGCACGCCCAGATAGAGCCGGGTCAGACCGACGCCGAGCACCGAGACCCCCGCGGCGGCCAGGGCCGTCCTGCGGATCCAGGGACGGGCGCCGGACCGGCGCAGCAGCCAGAGCAGCAGACAGCACGTCACCACCGCCGTCATCGCGTGTCCGGAGGGGAACGCCGCGTAGTGGGCGGAGTCCACCGGGTCGGGCCACCGGGGGCGCTCCCGGCCGATGAGGGCCTTGACGCTCTGCTGGAGAAGGCTGGAGATCAGGGTCGTCACCGCCACCCATGCCGCGAGCACCCGGTCCCCGCGCCGCCACAGGACGACGGCGGCCACCGCGATCAGCGCGCGCATTGTCCACGGGTCCCACAGCCAGTCGGTCAGCAGCCGGTTCACATGGACCAGGCCGGGCTCCGTCACCGCCCTCCGGTGCAGCGCCTCGGCGAGATCGCGGTCCAGGCGCATCAGGGGCGACCATCGGCCGGCGACCAGGGCCACCAGCACGAGGCCGAGGGCTCCGCAGACGGCTCCCGCCCGCAGTGCCGGCGAGTGAGTGCGGGTGCGGTGCGCGGGGGGGAGGAGCGGGGCATGCATGGTGGCAATCCTCGCCGAAGGCGGAGCGCGGGGCCATCCCGGCGCGGCCGGACCGTTCAGCGGACGCTGTGGGCCGTCAATGCCGCGCGGGTTTCCGCGAGCGCCGCGGGCCGCCTACCGCAGGGCGACGAGCGCGGGAACGAACGCCACCAGCAGCGGAACCCCGGGCAGGAGCGTGGCTGCCGCGGTGAGCCGCAGCCGGCGACCCGCCGTGAGCCGGCCCGCGGGCGCCAGCAGCCGGTTCACCCGCAGCGGCATCTGCGCGTCCGGTGTCGGGCAGGGACCGAACACCCCGCGCTCCTCGTTCAGTTCGACCAGGGCCAGCGCGATCGTCAGACGGCCGAAGCGCCGGGAAGCCATGTCATCGGCGGACAGCTCGACGAGCCGGTGCATCTCGCCGCGGAAGGCCACGAACACCGGAACCTGCGGAAAACCGGATGCCAGCGCCGCCGAGCAGTTGAGCAGCCAGTCGTGGCGCGCGTTCGCGTGCCCCTGCTCGTGAGCGAGCACCGCATCGAGCTGACGGCCCTTCAGCCGCCCCAGCGCGCCGGTGGTGATGACGAGCCGAGGCGCTGTGCCGGGCAGCCACCAGGCGTCCGGGCGCTCCCCCTCCAGAACCACCAGCCGCCCACTGCCCGGCGCCTCGCCCGGCAGCAGCGGTGAACGCACCAGGAGTTCGGCCCGCCGCTGCCTGCGCTGCAGGCGGCCGCGGCGGATCTCACGGGTCAGCATCGCGGCGGTCCACAGCCCACCGAGGGCCAGCAGCACGGCCATCACGGCCGACCACGGTCCGTAGGCGGCGAGCGCGTAGGCCTCGACGACGGCATGCGGAGCAGGTGCGAACACCTGACCGCGCACCGCCTGCCAGGCCGCGGCCGCGCTGAACGTCATGGACAACGCGAACGACAGCAACACCCCGGCCACCACGCACTGCCACACCCACAGCGCCACCACGGGCTCGCGCTCCGGCCATTCGGCCCGCGCCATCAGCCGCGGGGTCACGACGGCGGCCAGCGCACCGAGCAGCAGCAGCACGACGGAGACCAACATGGCGTCAGCCTATGAGCGGTACGGCGCGCACGGGTATGGCTGCGCCGGGCAAGTGACGTACGCCACGGCGCACGGCACTCCGTGTCTCACAGGGTGAGCAGCATGGCGAACATGGCTATCCCCGTGGTCAGCCGGCAGGCCCGTGCCAGTTCCGGCCGTGCCGCCCAGCCGCCTGCCGACGGACCGCCGGCGACGCGCCCGCCCCCTGCGGGAGCGGCGGTCACCGGTATCAGCCGGGCGCCGGAGCGCAGCACGTACGCGGCGTAATAGGCGAGGAGCAGACCGGTCAGCAAGGGAACGCCGCCTGCGGCGGCCATGGCGTGGGACGCGTGACCCCTGTGCCCCGCTCCGCCGGACCGCGCCATCACGACGGACATGTAGACCATCGCCGCGGAGCCGACGAGGTGGTGCAGATGGTGACCGCTGCGGCGGGAGAACCAGAGGGCCCGCAGGGCGGCGACGCCGAACAGCGCCGCGTACAGAACCCATCCCCACGCCGGCGGTGCGACGACGGCCGCCGGCAGGGCCATCGCGGCCATGCCGAAGCCCATCAGCGCCTCCGCGCGCGCCGTCCTGCGCTCCTCGCCGGTCCCGTCGCGGGCCCGTAGCAGGCAGTACGCAGCCGTCACCGCGCACAGCGCCATCAGCAGCCAGCCGGACATCACAGGTCCGTGCACAGCAGTCCTCCCCCGGGCGAACGGCATCGCCTTCGTCTAGTCGATGCCCACGGCCCGACGCCCGCACGCGGCGCACGGGGGCAAAAGGGGAGCGCGTGGCGGGGGTGAATCGCGACGCGAAGGGTGCGGGCTCGCCGTGAACCGGGCTGCTCAGCGCGGGGAACCCGGTCCGGGACCCGCACCGGCACCCGGGGGATTGCTGAGATCTACTGATGATTGGAGCAACGGTTACGCTGCTGGCGCACCGGCGACAGCAGAGAAACGGAGAGCCTCACCATGGACACCGCCCCGCCCCGTGATCCGGGTCAGCTGACCTTCCGCGACGCTACCGACGCGGACGTGCCGGCGCTCGTGGAGCTGATCCAGTCCGCGTACCGCGGGGACTCGAGCCGCGCGGGGTGGACCACCGAGGCGGACATCCTGCGGGGGCAGCGCACCGACCCGCAGGGGGTGCGGGACGTGGTGCACGCGCCCGGGAGCCGGCTGCTCGTCGTGGAGCGCGACGGCGAGCCGGTCGCCTGCTGCCAGCTCGAACACCGGGGTGAAGTGGCCTACTTCGGCATGTTCGCGGTCCGTCCCTCGCTCCAGGGCGCGGGACTCGGCAAGGTGATCATCGCCGAGGCCGAGCGCTCCGTACGGGAGAGCTGGGGGGCGCGCGAGATGCACATGACCGTGATCTCGGTGCGCGAGGAACTGATCGCCTGGTACGAGCGCCGCGGCTATCGCCGCACGGGTCAGCTGAGCCCGTTCCCGTACGGCGATGAGCGCTTCGGCGTCCCGCAGCGCGACGATCTCGCCTTCGAGCTGCTGGTCAAGGAGCTCCCCGGGAGCTGACCGTGCCCGGGGGGCGGGGGCGGGTGGTGGCAGCCCCCCGGCCCGGGCCCGCGGGCGGACGAGGGTGACGGCAGAGGTACATCCCTGCCGGCCGCAGGCCCTACGCGGTGAAACGGCCCGCGCGACGGATCTCCGGGAAGTCGGTGGTCGCGCCGTCGAGCCCCAGTCCGCGGGCCAGCCGCAGATGATCCTGCGTGTTGACCACCCAGCCGACGACCGTCAGTTTCTCGGCGTGGGCCCTCTCGACCAGTTCCAACGTGATGCGCCTGACGTTCAGCACCAGGCGCGTCGCGCCCACCGCCTTCGCGCGGTCCACCAGATCGCCGCCCCAGCGGCTGGCCACAAGGGCCGTCCGCACGCCCGGTACCAGCTGGGCGATCTCGGCGATGGCCTCGTCGTGGAACGAGATCACCTCGACGCGGTCGACGAGATCGCGCCGCCGCATCACCTCGGCGAGCGTCCGGGCGGCGGCCACGTCCTTGATCTCCGCCTGCAGAGGGGACCGCACGGCGTCGAGGACCTCCTCGAAGACCGGTACGCGCTCCCCCTGACCGGCGTCCAGTTCGCGCAGCTCCGCCAGGGTCTTCTCGGCGATCGGCCCCTTGCCGTCGGTCGTCCGGTCCACCTCGGCGTCGTGCATGACGGCGAGGGCGCCGTCCTTGGTCAGATGAAGGTCCAGCTCGATGAGGTCCATCCCGGCCTGCTCGGCGTGGACGAACGACCGCAGCGTGTTCTCCGGCTCGACACCCATCACTCCGCGGTGTCCGATGGTGAGAAAGGACAAGGGACTCTCGCTTCCGTCGACGGCTTCTGCCCCCTGCCTACCCAACTGGCGCTACGGCATGACCGACACGGATCCGCGCGCGCGGGTTCTCCCGGGCGGGCGCGAGGGCAAGGCCCGGTTCGTCCACTGAAGAAGCCGTCGGAACGCTGAGTGACAGGAAAAATCACGGTGACCATGGGGGGTGAGCAGGATAATTTCCAGGACCCCACTTGTCTCGAGGAACCGCACACGGATACGGTTGCTTGACGCGAGCTTCTCCCGTGGAGGAAGTCTGATGACGGAAATTCTTGTGCACGACGTCGCCGCCGGCGACATAGCTTCCGCCCAGCGGGTGGTCGAGCACCCTGCCTGGCCGGCGCTCAAGAATGCCGTGGAGGAGATCCGCCCCTGGCAGTCGAAGGACGGCTCCATCGACTTCGACGCCGAGGGCGCCCCCGCCCCCGCGGCCGTGGAGGCGGTCCTGGACCGGGTGACCAAGGCGGTCGAGGAGCTCTCGCCGCTGCTCCCGCACGACGCCGCGTACCACCGCGCCCTTGTCATGGACCTGCGTCGCTGGGCCGCCGACGGGTTCGGCGTGCCCGATTTCCTCGACTCGCTGCTGGCCTTCCAGCCCGCCAGGAACCGCGTCGACGGGCTCCAGCACCTCGTGGTCTTCGCGATGTACACGCAGAACGGCAATCCCGACCGCAACCTCGAAGCGGTCGTGCTGCGGATGGTCTGGCCCGAGTGGCTCGCCGACCTGGAGGCGACCCGCTACGACAACCCGCTGTTCTGCGGCATCACCTTCGAGGACTTCACCTCCGGGTACGACACCAATTCCGCCGTGCTCTTCCCGGAGACCATCGCCGTGCGCGAGGCCCCCGAGCGCTTCAGCTGGGGCGGCATCTTCTGCGACCGCGAGGCCGCTCGCTTCCGCCGTGTCACCGAAGCCTCCGTCGAACTCCTGGGCGTCGAGCTGCCCGAGGACATCCGCGAGATGGTCGCCGACCAGCAGCGCTGTGAGCAGGCCTTCGTGCTCTGGGACATGGTCCACGACCGCACCCACAGTCACGGCGACCTGCCGTTCGACCCGTTCATGATCAAGCAGCGCCAGCCGTTCTGGATGTACGGGCTCGAAGAGCTGCGCTGCGACCTCACCGCCTTCAAGGAGGCCGTGAAGCTGGAGGCCGAGGGCAACGCCCACGGCCGCGACGTGCAGTACGCCGTGCTGTTCGACCGCATGTTCCGCTTCCCCGTCACCGGCGAGCGCGTCCGCAACTACGACGGACTCGGCGGCCAGCTGCTCTTCGCCTACCTCCACAAGCACGACGTCGTGCGCTGGACGGACAACACCCTGAAGATCGACTGGGAGCGGGCGCCCCAGGTCACCAACCAGCTCTGCGCCGAGATCGAGAAGCTGTACCGGGACGGCATCGACCGGCCCAAGCTCGTCCACTGGTTCGCCGCGTACGACCTGGTCGCGACGTACCTCGCCCCGCACCCCGGCTCCCGCTGGGCCAAGGGTCCCGACGCCCTGGACCTCTCCCAGCCGCCCCGCAAACTCGTCGACGACGTGCTTCCGGACGAGTTTCCCCTGAGCATGTTCTATGAGGCGCTCTCCAAGAAGCTGAAGACCGTGATCGCCTCAACCAAGGGAATCACCGCCGCGGACGCCGGGCAGGCAGCCGCGTGAGCGCACGTCGTGAGGAGGCGGTGGCCATGAACGGAAACGGCAGGGGCAGCGGGAACGGTGCGCTCGAAGGCGCCGTCGTCGCGGTCGCGGGGGCGGCAGGTCCGGCCGGCCGGGCGACCCTGCTCCGGCTCGCCGAGGCGGGCGCGACGGTCGTCGCATCGGATGCGAACGCCGCCCGGCTCGCCGAGGCGGTGGACGCGGCACGCTACGCCCACGGCGGCGCCACCGTCACCGGTGACACCGTGGACCTGCTCGATCTCGGTGCCGCCCGTGAATGGGCCGCCAAGACCGAGAAGGAATTCGGCAGGATCGACGGGCTGGTCCACCTCGTGGGCGGCTGGCGCGGCAGCAAGACGTTCGCCGACACCGATCTCGCCGACTGGACGCTGCTGGAGAAGCTCCTGATCCGCACGGTCCAGAGCACCTCACTGGCCTTCCAGGACGGCCTGCAGCGCAGCGACCGCGGCCGCTACCTGCTCATCAGCGCGGCCGGAGCCAGCAACCCCACCGCGGGCAACGCCGCCTACGCGGCGTCGAAGGCCGCGGCGGAGGCCTGGACCCTCGCGCTCGCGGACGCCTTCCGCAAGGCGGGGGGCGACGAGGGCCCGCGGAGCGCTGCTGCGATCCTGGTCGTGAAGGCACTGGTGCACGACGCGATGCGCGCCGAGCGCCCGAATGCGAAGTTCGCGGGCTTCACCGACGTCAAGGAGCTGGCCGATGCCATCGCCGGCGTCTGGGACGTGCCCGCCCCCGAAGTGAACGGAAAGCGCCTGTGGCTGACCCCGCAACCGTAAGGACCGACGCGCGTCGTCATCACGACCCGCAGGTACGCGGATTCGCCAGTGACAACTACGCCGGAACCCACCCGGAGGTCCTCGCGGCCCTCGCCCTCGCCAACGGCGGTCATCAGATCGCCTACGGCGAGGACGAGTACACCGGGCACCTCCAGCGCGTGATGCACAGCCATTTCGGCCCCACCGCCGAGGCCTTCCCGGTCTTCAACGGAACGGGGGCCAACGTGGTCTCGCTCCAGGCGATGACCGACCGCTGGGGTGCGGTCATCTGCGCCGAGTCCGCCCACATCAACGTGGACGAGGGCGGCGCGCCGGAACGGGTCGGCGGCCTCAAGCTGCTCACCGTGCCCACCGAGGACGGCAAGCTCACCCCGGAGCTCATCGACCGGCAGGCGTACGGCTGGGACGACGAGCACAGGGCCATGCCGCAGGTTGTCTCGATCACCCAGAACACCGAACTGGGCACCGTCTACACACCCGACGAGATCCGGGCCATCTGCGAGCACGCCCACGGGCACGGCATGAAGGTCCACCTCGACGGAGCCCGCATAGCCAACGCCGCGGCCTCGCTGGACGTACCGATGCGTACGTTCACGAACACCGTGGGCGTCGACGTGCTCTCGTTCGGCGGGACGAAGAACGGGGCCCTGTTCGGCGAGGCCGTCGTGGTGCTGAACCCGGACGCCGTCCGGGCGATGAAGCATCTGCGCAAGCTGTCGATGCAGCTCGCGTCCAAGATGCGCTTCGTCTCCGTACAGCTGGAGGCGCTGCTCGCGGGCGATCTGTGGCTGCGCAACGCCCGGCACGCCAACACCATGGCCCAGCGGCTCGCCGAGGGCGTCCGCGCGGTGGACGGGGTGGAGATCCTCCACCCCGTCCAGGCCAACGCCGTCTTCGCGCGACTGCCGCACGAGGTGAGCGAGCGGCTGCAGAAGCGCTTCCGGTTCTACTTCTGGGACGAGAAGGCCGGTGACGTGCGCTGGATGTGCGCCTTCGACACCACGGAGGACGACGTCGACGCGTTCGTCCTCGCCCTGAAGGAAGAAATGGCCGCATAGTAGGCCACGGCAAGCTATGCATGAGTATGCGGTCGACCGGGAATCCATTGACTCCGGTCGGCCGCTTCCTTACGCTCATCAGCCATGGAGCTGATACAGCAAACCCCTGACATCTCCGCATATCTGGCCGCCGACGACGCGATCGACCACGAACACCCGCTGGTCCGCGACACGGCCGCACAGCTGCGTTCCGAAGCCACCAACGCATACTCATACGCAGAAGCGGCGTACTGCTTCGTACGGGACACCATCCCGCACTCCGTCGACTCGGGTGACATGCGCGTCAGCTGGCGCGCCTCCGACGTCCTCGCCACCCGCAACGGCATCTGCCATGCCAAATCGCACGCCCTGGCCGCCCTGCTGCGCGCGGAAGGCATCCCGGCCGCCCTCTGCTACCAGGCGCTCGTCGAGGACGACGGAGAGCCCGGCGTGGTGCACGGGCTGATCGCGCTCCGGCTCCCCGGCCGGGGCCGCTGGGACCGGCTGGACGCACGGGGCAACCAGCCGCCCGGCGTGGACGCGCGGTTCTCGCTCGGAGAGGAGAGGCTGGCCTGGCCCGTCCGGCCCGAAGTCGGTGAAGTGGACTACCCGACGCTCTACGCGGCGCCCCATCCCGCGGTGCTGCGGGGCCTGCGGACATCCGCCGACCGCGAGGAGCTCTGGCGCGCGCTGCCCACGGCGCTCTGACCGCCGGCGGCAGGGAGCCCCGGCCGGTCCGGCCGGGGCCCGCCTATGCGTCCGTGCTCCGGAGTGACGTTTCAGCGACACGCCCCGCCGGGGCCGTCAGCTGCGCTCGCGGACCTCGGCGGCCGTCGGAGCCGTACCACCGAGATGCGAAGGCACCCACCAGGTGTCGCTCGCGTCCTTCGGGCGCACGGGGTAGGCGCGCTGGGCAGCCTCGAGCAGCTCCTGTACGCGCTCGCGCAGCCGCCGGGTGATCGCACCCGCGTACTGGTCGGCCGGGGCCTCCAGCGGCTCGCCCACCCGGATCGTCACCGGGATGTGGCTGCGCCTGAAGTTTCGCGGGCGGCCCTTGGTCCACAGGCGCTGGGTGCCCCACAGCGCCATCGGGATCAGCGGCACACCGGCCTCCTGGGCCAGGCGCGCCGCACCCGACTTGAAGCTCTTCAGCGTGAAGGACTCCGAGATCGTCGCCTCGGGGAACACCCCGACGATCTCCCCGGAACGCAGCGACTCGAGGGCGTGCGCATACGCGTCCTCGCCCTGCTTCCGGTCGACGGGGATGTGCTTCATGCCGCGCATCAGGGGGCCCGACACCTTGTGCCGAAACACCGATTCCTTGGCCATGAACCGCACCAGCCGCTTCTGCGGCAACGCCGAGAGACCGGTGAAGATGAAGTCCAGATAACTGATGTGGTTGCTCACCAGAACCGCGCCACCAGTCTTCGGGATGTGCTCCGAACCCTGGGTGTCGATCTTCAGGTCGAGCGCCTTGAAAAACGTACGAGCGGCGCCGATGACCGGCCGATAGACGAGTTCTGCCATCTGGAGAAGACCCTTCTTCAGCGCCTGGGGAGGGTTCTCCCGGCGGAAGTTACGCAGCCGTAGGTTTTCGGCATTGGGCCGATCGTGCCCCATGCGCGTCGCGGTGGCCAGTCTCGGCGGGCGCGGGCCGCGAGATTCTCGTCACGTGGAACGGCAGGGAATGTCCCGGCTTCGGCCGGTGCTGAGCCCTTCGTAGAACTCTGACAGGAGGCCGGAAGTGGACGGGCGCACACGTACGGACAGGCTGGACGCAGCCCAACTCGGCGTGGAATTGGGGGAGAGGGCCACGCTCGTCCAGTTCTCCAGTGCGTTCTGCCAGCCCTGCCGGGCCACGCGCCGCACCCTCGCGGAGGTGGCGGGCATGGTCGAGGGCGTCGCCCATGTGGAGATCGACGCCGAGGCGCATCTCACTCTTGTGCGGGCGCTCGACATCAGCAGGACCCCGACCGTCCTGGTGCTGGACGCCTGCGGACGGGTGGTCCGCCGGGCTGTGGGACAGCCGCGCACCGTCGACGTCGTCGCCGCCCTGGGGCAGGCGATGTGACGGACCGTGATGCTTCTCCCACCTTGTGGGACGCTCTTGACTGCACCCGCCGCGCATCGTCACTCTGACGCTATGCCACCCGAACTCCTTCTCTACGGCCGGGTCCATGTCGACCTGGCCCGCAACGCGAGTGCGCGCTGTCCGGATGCCTGAGCATCCACGGCCCCGCACTCCCGACGCGCAGAAGGACCTCTCCATGACGGCATCACCCGAGACGGGTACCCCCCGGACGGCAACCCCGGACCTTCTGCGGTCCGTGTTCCGGCAGCATGCCGCCGGGGTCGCCGTGATCACCGCGGCGGGCGACCGGCCCGTCGGCTTCACCGCCACCTCCCTCAACTCCGTCGCCGCCGATCCGCCGCTCATCTCCTTCGGCGTGGGCACCTCGTCCTCCAGCTGGCCGGTCGTCGCGGAGGCCGGCCACATCGGCGTCCACATACTCGGCGAGCACCAGCGGGAGCTGGCCGCCACCTTCGCCCGAAGCGGCGCCGACCGGTTCGGTCCGTCCACCGATTGGCGCAGCGGACCGGAAGGTGTCCCGGTACTGGACGGCGTGCTCGCCTGGCTCGTGTGCCGTGTCGTGGCGCGGATTCCGGCGGGGGACCACAGGATCGTGGTCGCGCAGGCGGTCGTCGGCGATCCCGCCGGTGGCGGCAGGCCGCTCGTCTATCACCAGGGCAGGTTCACCGCTCTGCGAGACTGAGATCTTCCGGCTCGGCGAAGGCACTCGGGCGTTGGCGAGATCACAGGGCAAAGCGCTTGCTTAATGGGCCTCGAATGGGTGTACTGACGAGTAATATTACGGTCGGAGCGTCGGTCGCCCTGACCGGAAATCGCCCCATCAGGCGCCTATGCTGCGTGCAACAAGGCAGCCCGGAAATGACGATGCAGTAGGAGAGCCGGCGTGAGCTTGAGGATCGTTGTCTGTGTGAAGTACGTGCCCGACGCGACCGGTGACCGGCATTTCGCCGATGACCTGACGTTGGAT
>NZ_JBEOSI010000014.1:0-177895 GCF_040302845.1 Streptomyces sp. NPDC096323 | reverse complement strand
GATCGTCTTCCAGGGCGCGATGCACTCGCTGAACGCGGTGCACCGCATCGGCGACCAGATCGCCGAGCCGATCGTGCTGCACGGCAGGCGGCAGTTCGACGACACGACCCAGGGGCATGCGGAGAACGGAGCAGGCATGCGGCAGCGGGGGGACGAGCGGGGGTGGGCGCTGCTCGACGCGCTGCTGGAGGACGAGAGCGGGCCGGACCTCGCGCTGCTCGCCGCGACAGTGCTGGGGCTGCCGGAGCGGGGCCGGTACGCGGTGGCGGTGGTCCCGGTGCACGGCCGTACCGGCAGCCATCCGGCCGGCGCGCAGGGGATGCGGCTGCTGTGGCGTTCGCGGCCGGACCGGGACATCGCGGTGGTGGCGCTGGGCGAGGCGGATCCGGCGGCCGTGGCCGCGCTGTTGACCGACGCGGGCCCCGGCCCCGGAGGGGTCAGCCCGGTGGTGGACGGCCTGTCGGCGCTGGGCACGGCCCGCGCACTGGCCGATGCGGCGCTGCTGACGTGCGGCCCGGGCGGGGAGCGGGTCGTCTGCCTGGACGGCCGGGTCCCCGCGGCCCTGGTGGCGGGCCAGCCGGCCCTCGCGGCCTACCTGGCCACGGACATCTTCGGCGCACTGCTGGCCCGCGACCCGGCGGACCGCGCCCTGCTGGTGTCGACGCTGGACGCGTGGGTGGAGTGCGGGGGGTCGGCGGGGCGGACGGCGGTACGGCTGTGCTGCCACCGGAACACGGTGCTGAACCGGTTGCGGCGGCTGGAGGATCTGACGTCACGGTCGTTGTCGCGCCCGCGCGAACTGGTGGAAGTGATGCTGGCGCTGGACGCGGTACGGCTGGGGCGGGGGGCGAATTCGAGCCCCTTGGGCGATTGAGGAGCGGGGGTACGGGGGGCGGAGCCCCCGAAGGGCCCCGCCCCCCGTCGGCCCAGCCCCCGAAGGGTCCGCGCCACCGTCACCTCACCGCAGAAAATCCCGCGCGATC
Organism: Streptomyces sp. NPDC096323; assembly: GCF_040302845.1. Lineage (NCBI taxonomy): Bacteria > Bacillati > Actinomycetota > Actinomycetes > Kitasatosporales > Streptomycetaceae > Streptomyces > Streptomyces sp. NPDC096323. The sequence continues at coordinate 176,912 of NZ_JBEOSI010000014.1, read as the reverse complement.
GACTCCGCCACCCGCTCCAGCAGCGGCCCCGCCTCGGCCATGCACACCGCAGGGTCCGGCTCCAGCTCCGTGAGGGCGTACGCACGGCGAATCCCCGCGTGCCCGAGCGCCTCCGGCGGCAGGGCCAGGCGTCCGCAGACGGCGACGACCTCGATGCCCGCCGCGCGGGCCGCCGCGGCGACACCGGCCGGGGCCTTGCCGTGCAGGGTCTGTTCGTCGAGCGAGCCCTCGCCGGTGATGACGAGCGTCGCCCTGGCCAGCGCGGGCGCGAAGCCGAGGACGTCGAGCATCACCTCGATCCCGGGCCGGAACCGCGCACCGAGGGCCACGAGCGCCCCGTACCCGATACCGCCCGCCGCACCGGCCCCGGGCAGCTCTGCCTGCTCCGGCCCCAGCACGGAGGCGTAGTGGGCGAGCGCCGCGTCGAGCGCCACGACGTCGTCCTCGGTCGCGCCCTTCTGGCGGCCGTACACCTCGGGCGCGCCCTTGGGCCCGGTGAGCGGGTTGTCGACGTCGCTCGCGAGGATCAGGTCGACCTCGCCGAGCCGCGGGTCGAGCCCGGACAGATCGGCCGTGGCGAGATCGGCGAGTCCGCCGCCCCCGGGACCGACGGGCTTGCCGTCCGCGTCCAGGAACCGCGCGCCGAGCGCGGTCAGCATGCCCGCCCCGCCGTCCGTGGTGGCGCTGCCGCCGACGCCGAACACGATGGTCCGCGCCCCCGCTTCGAGTGCGGCGAGCAGCAGCTCACCGGAGCCGTACGTGGTGGCCGTGAGCGGGGCGAACACGCCCGCCGGCAGGTGCTGGAGGCCCGAGGCCTCGGCCATCTCGACCACCGCGGTGGTGTCGCGCACCGCGTACGCGGCGGTCACCGGATCGCCCAGCGGCCCGGTCACCCGCGCCTCGCGGCGCTCGAATCCGGCGGCCACCGCGGCCGCCACCGTGCCGTCGCCGCCGTCCGCCACGGGCAGGGTCTCGACCCGTACCCCGGGGGCGACGCGCCGCAGCCCGGCCGTCACCCGCTCCGCGACCTGCACGGCCGTGAGCGAGCCCTTGAACTTGTCCGCCGCGACGAGCACGCGTGCGGTCTCCATCACTGCTCCGTCCGTCACCTTGATTCCCTTTGCTTTCGAACAGGCAGTCGCGCCGCCCCGACCATATCCGCCGCACCCCCTCCCTGCCCATGGGTGTCCGTGCCGTGGACCCGGCCACTACGCTGCCGCTGTGACCACCCATGACTACGCCACGTACATCGCCGGTCTCCCGAAGGTGCTGGCCGGTGCGGCCTGTCTCTTCCGCGACGCGCGGGGACGCGTGCTGCTCGTCGAACCGAACTACCGCGAGGGCTGGACGCTGCCCGGCGGCACGATCGAGTCGGCGGACGGCGAGACCCCGCGGCAGGGCGCGCGGCGCGAGTCGGCCGAGGAGATCGGCCTCGATCTGGAACCGGGCCGACTGCTCGCGGTGGACTGGACGCGCGGCGCCGCGCGGCCGCCGATCGTGGCCTATGTGTACGACGGCGGGGTGCTGGACGAGGAGCAACTGAAGGCCGTCAGGCTCCAGGAGGAGGAGCTGCTGTCGTGGAAGCTCGTCGAGCCCGCGGAGATCGACCGCTACCTGCTCGGGGCGCTCCGCACGCGCGTGCGGGCCGCGCTGGACGCGCTGGAAGCCGGCGCCGGTGCCGTGGAACTGGAGGACGGCCGCCCCGTCGGCTGACGGTCGGCAGGCGGCGCATCGGCTGACGGGGCGGGCAGGCTGAGGAGCGGGTGGCGCGGGACGGTCAGCCCTGCTGGTCCTGTGGCCTGATCCCGTCCTCACGCACGGTCTCCTCGCGCGCCGCCGTCCGCGCCTCCGTGCGGTGGCCGCGCGCGATGTAGTCGCGTACGACGAGTTCGACGGCGTCCTGAGGGCTGCCGACGCCCGCGAGCACCATCACTTCGACTACGAGCTCCGCGTCCAGACTGACCGTCACCTTTGCCATGGCGGGGACGCTAGCAGCACTCCATATCGCCTCGCGAGACGTGGGGGCGGTGCGTACGCTCCCGGCACGACACTCGTGGCGATCCTCAGCGGCGCCGGCATCTCCACGGACTCCGGCATCCCCGGCTACCGCGGGCCGAAGGGCCCCTGGCGCAAGGCCCCGGAGGCCGAGAAGCTCGTCCAGTACGACGCGTACATGGCCGATCCGGACATCCGCCGCCGCTCATGGCAGTTGCGGCGCACCAGTGCCACCTGGAACGCCGAACCGAACGCGGCCCACCGTGCGGTGGCTGCCCTGGAGCGGTCCGGAGTCGCCGTCAGGGTGATCACGCAGAACGTCGACGGTCTGCACCAGGCAGCCGGTCTCTCCCCGCGTGAACGGCTCGACCCGGTGGTGCTCAGTCAGGCGATGGCGGTCGCGAAGGGCTGCGAGGTGTTCGTCGCGGTCGGTACGACGCTCCAGGTGCAGCCCGCCGCCTCGCTGGCCGGGATCGCGGCGGAGCACGGGGCGCGGCTGATCGTGATGAACGCGGAGCCGACTCCGTACGACGCGCCGGCGCAGGAGACGATCCGGGAACCGATCGGCACCGCGCCGCCCGCCCTGCTCGAGCGGCTGGCGGACGAGGCGGGACCGGGGGCCTGAAACGGCCTGCGGAACTGGGCGCTGCGCCGGGCTACCCCGACGCCTCCGACCCCACCCCCTTGTGGCGCCGGTAGTAGCGGGCCACCCGCGCACGGTTGCCGCAACGTGCGGCCGAGCACCAGCGGCGGCGCGGGTGGGCGGGGACGAACAGCATCGTGCAGTCCTCGGCCTCGCACTCCCGGATCCTCGCGAGCGCCGGATCCGCCAGCAGGCCGGCCACTTCCTCGGCCAGCGCCGCGGCCACCCGCGTACCGGGCGGACCGCTGCGGCGGGCGGTCACCACGACGGCGTCGCCGTCCCACTGCGCGTACCGGATCGCGGGAGCGGCGAGCTGGGCCTCGTTGAGCTCGCGCAGGGCCGATTCCGGCGGGCGCTCACCGCGACGGGCCGCATCGACGGCGAGCGTCGCGTGTGCCCGGACCGCGCGCACCGCCGCGAGATCGTCCGGGGTCACCTCCCGCACGTCGGCGGCCCCGGGCAGCCGCGCCCCCTCCAGCGCCAGCCACGCCAGCAGGCCGGCCGCGTCGGCCAGGTGATCGACCGGGGGCCCGTCGGTCGCGTACGGCAGCGTGTTGAGCAGATCCAGGGCGAGCAGCTCGCCGGTCAGTGGCTCAGGACCATTCATGACACTAACGCTAACCCACACCCTTGACGCATTAGAACCCTCCGGATAGAACTGACGCATCGGGCCACTAATGCATGAGGCCGACAAGGAGGCATGTGAACATGGCGATTCCCACCGTTCCGCACATCCGTCACCGCCACATCGAGGTCGACGGCGTCCGTGTCTTCTACCGCGAGTCGCTCCCCGCCGACGCGACGGACGAGACCCCCGTGATGCTGCTCCTGCACGGCTTCCCGTCGGCCTCGCACCAGTTCCGCCGGCTGATGGACGCGCTCGGCGCCCACTACCGCCTCATTGCTCCGGACTACCCCGGCTTCGGGCACAGTGACGCCCCGGCGTCCTCGGCCGGCGGCGGCACGTTCACGTACACCTTCGACCGGCTCGCCGACATAACCGAGGGCTTCGTGCAGCGGCTCGGGCTGTCGCGCTTCGTGATGTACGTGTTCGACTTCGGCGCCCCCGTGGGCTTCCGGCTCGCCGCCCGCCACCCGGAGTGGATCGCCGGTCTGGTGGTCCAGAACGGCAACGCGTACGAGGAGGGTCTGTCGCAGCAGGCCCGCGACTTCATCGCGCTGCGCCCGGAGAACCCCGGCGCCGCCGAGACCGTACGGTCACTGCTGACCCTGCCCGCGACGCGGGGGCAGTACGAGGGCGGCACGGCCGATCCCGAGCTGGTCGCGCCGGACGGCTGGACCCTGGACCAGCACTTCCTCGATCTGCCGGGACGCACGCAGCCGCAGCTGGACCTGGCCTTCGACTACCACTCCAATGTGGCGCTCTACCCGCGGTGGCAGGGCTGGCTGCGCGAACACACCCCGCCGGCGCTCGTCGTCTGGGGCACGGGCGACATGTTCTTCACCGAGCCCGGCGCCCGCGCCTATCTGCGTGATCTCCCGGAAGCCGAACTGCACCTCTTCGAGACGGGGCACTTCGCCCTGGAGGACCACCTCCCGCAGATCGCACCGCTGATCGCGGACTTCCTGGACCGCACGTGGAAGGCCGAGGACCGTGTGCGGTAACGTTGACGGCTGCGAAGGGGAGTAGCCCTGCAAACCGGTCGTCGACACACTGGAACCCCCGGGTTCCCGGTGGCCGGGCTCGTGGATCATTGCGGGCGGGCGAGACCTTCGGTCAGGTATGACACGCCCACGCCCTGTGGGCGGCGCCGTCATGCCGGGCCGAGTGGTCCTCCGAAAAGCCCGAGCGGCACTTCGCGGAAGACCCGGGGCCCGGCTCCAACAGAAAGCCACCCGGAATGCATCTCGACCCCCTGGCGATCATCACCGCTTTCGGGCTGATCTTCCTCGCGGAACTCCCCGACAAGACCATGTTCGCGTCCCTGGCCATGGGCACGCGCATGAAACCGCTCTACGTCTGGTTCGGTACGTCGTCGGCGTTCATCGTCCACGTCGCCATCGCGGTCGGCGCGGGCGGCCTGCTCGGTCTGCTGCCCGGCTGGATCGTGAAGCTCGTCTCGGCCTCCCTGTTCGCCTTCGGCGCGTTCATGCTGCTGCGGGCCGACGCGGGTGACGACGAAGAGGAGGGCGGCCCGAAGACGGTCACCGGCTTCTGGCCGGTGTACTCCACCGCCTTCATGGCCGTGTTCATCAGCGAGTGGGGCGACCTCACCCAGATCACGACGGCCAACCTGGCCGCGAGCAACGGCGCCTGGTCCACCGCGATCGGATCCGCCGCCGCCCTGATGTCCGTATCGGCACTGGCCCTGCTCGCCGGACGGTTCATCGCGAAGCGCGTACCGCTCAAGACGGTGCAGCGCATCGGCGGGGTGTGCATGCTGGGGCTGGCGATCTGGACGGTCGTCGAGATCTTCACCGGCTGACCGGGCAGGAATGGCGAAGGGCTCCGCACATGGTGCGCGGAGCCCTTCGCCATACGGTCAAGGGCTCCGCGTCTCTGCGCGGAGCCCTTCGCCGTTCCGCCCTAGAAGAGCCCCGGGGCGCTGTCCCCCGTCCCGTTCTCGAAGGCGAGCAGGCGTTGCTTGCGGTCGAGCCCGCCGCCGTATCCCGTGAGGCCCCCCGAGGCTCCGATCACCCGGTGGCAGGGCACGATGATGCCGACCGGGTTCTTGCCGTTGGCCAGCCCCACCGCGCGGGAGGCGCCGGGCTTGCCGAGGTTCTCGGCCAGTTCTCCGTACGTACGCGTCTCGCCGTACGGAATCCGCCGCAGCTCGGCCCAGACGGAGCGCTGGAACGGGGTGCCGGCGAGGTGCAGCGGGAGGTCGAACTCCCGCAGCTCCCCGGCGAAGTAGGCGTCCAACTGCTCGACGGCCTCACCGAAGGGTCTCGCGTCGGGCTCGCCGAAGGTCTCCTCGGGCGGCCGGTGCCGCTGACCGGTCATGTAGAGGCCGGCGAGGACCCGCTCGGTGGCGACGAGGGTCAGCAGGCCGTAGGGGCTGTCGATGACGGTGTGCTGCCGGGTGGCGGCAGCGATGTGGGTGTGCGTCGTGGTCACGAGGAACTTCCTTGTACGGGCAGGTGGTTGATGGGGTGGTCGTCGACGGTCCACAGGTACTGGACGGCGTAGGCCCGCCAGGGCCGCCAGCCCGCGGCGCGCGCGGTGAGCGCGGCCGGTGTCGAGGGCAGGCCGAGCTGCTGGGCGGCGCGCCGGATGCCGAGGTCCGTCGGCAGGAAGGCGTCCGGGTCGCCGAGCGCCCGCATGGCGATGACCTCGACGGTCCAGGGGCCGAATCCGGGCAACGCGTTCAGTTCGGCCCGTGCCTTCTCCCAGTCGGTGTCGGTGCCCAGCCGCAGCGATCCGTCCGCCAGGGCGCCGACGAGCGTGGTGAGGGTGCGGCGGCGGCTCAGCGGCAGGGCGAGCTGTTCGGGGTCGAGTCCGGCCAGTGCCTCCGGGGCCGGGAAGAGGTGGGTGAGGCCGCCCTCCGGGTCGTCGACGGGGGTGCCGTGGGCGGCGACCAGCCGGGCCGCGTGGGTCCGGGCGGCCGCGGTGGAGACCTGCTGGCCGAGCACGGCCCGGACGGCGAACTCCGCACCGTCCACGGTCCGCGGCACCCGGCGGCCCGGCGCCTGGTCGACCAGCGGGGCCAGCAGCGGATCCGAGCGCAGCTGCTCGTCGACGGCGACGGGATCGGCGTCCAGGTCCAGCAGCCAGCGGCACCGGCTGATGGCCAGGGTGAGGTCGCGCGGGTCGGTGAGCGAGAGCCGGCAGGCGATGTGGTCGGGATGCGGGGTGAGGGCGACGATGCCGTGCCCGTGCGGCAGGCCGAGCGTGCGGCGGTAGGCCCCGTCGCGCCACTCCTCGACGCCGGGAACGGCCGTCGCGGCGAGGTGCCCGAAGAGGTTGCTGGGGTTGAGCGGGGCGCGGTAGGGCAGCCGCAGCGCTATCACCCCGGGCGTGGCCGGTGGCCGCGCCGGCCGGGAGGCGCGGGTGCGCAGCTCCCCCGGGGCGAGCGCGAAGACCTCGCGGACGGTGTCGTTGAACGTACGGATCGAGGCGAAACCGGCCGCGAAGGCCACCTCGGCCATGGGCAGCCCGGTCGTCTCGATGAGCACCCGCGCGGTCTGCGCCCGCTGCGCCCGGGCCAGTGCGAGGGGTCCGGCGCCCAGTTCGGCGAGCAGCTGCCGTTCGATCTGCCGGGCCGAGTAGCCGAGCCGGGCGGCCAGCCCCGGGACGCCCTCCCGGTCGACGACCCCGTCCCGGATGAGGCGCATCGCGCGGGCCACGGAGTCGGCGCGGGCGTTCCACTCGGGCGATCCGGGGCTGGTGTCGGGGCGGCACCGCTTGCAGGCCCGGAACCCGGCCTGCTGGCAGGCGGCGGCGCTCGGGTAGAAGCTCATGTTCTCGACCTTGGGCGGCACGACGGGGCAGCTCGGACGGCAGTAGATCCGGGTGGTCAGGACGGCTGTGAAGAACCAGCCGTCGAACCGGGCGTCCTTCGACTGGACGGCCCGCACGCAGCGCTCGGTGTCGGTGTGCATGGTTCAAGCATGGGCCACCGGCGGGGTGGGGGCTGGCGAGAATCCGACATCAGCCTTGCGCTGCCAGGACTTCATCGGCCCCCGGGCTCCGTCCCGACGGGCGGCCCCTGAGTTGACAGCCGGGGTCGCGGTGAGACGCTGGAGAAAGCTCCGACCCCCGCGGAACGCAAGGGAGAGCCGCCATGACGGACACGCCCGCGCCGATCTGCTCGCACCTGGACCAGGTCCGGCGCGTCACCCCGGACAGCCCGGACTCCTGCCCGCAGTGCGTCGCGCAGGGTGACCCGTGGGTTCATCTGCGCGAGTGCCAGAGCTGCGGGCACGTAGGCTGCTGCGACTCCTCCCCCAACAAGCACGCCACCGCGCACCATGAGGCCAGCGGCCATCCCCTGATCCGCTCGTACGAACCGGGCGAGACGTGGTGGTGGTGTTACGAGGACCAGGTGACGTTCGACGTCGACGGCGTCGGACCCGCCCGGCCGGCCTGAGCACGGCACGCGCCGGCCCCAGCACGGCACCCGTAGGGACCGGGCGGCACGCGGAGGGATCGGGCGGCCCGCCCTCACGCCCGCGCCGCCGCCAGCGCCTCCTCGAACTCCACGTACGCGTGCGCGTCGAAGAGCACGAACCGCACCTCCTCGATGGGCGCGGCGGCCTCCGCCAGCACGGTGCGGACGGCGATGCGGGCGCCGTCGTCCATCGGCCAGCCGTAGATGCCGGTGGAGATGGCGGGGAAGGCGATGGTGCGAGCCCCCAACTCCCCTGCCACGCGCAGGGCTTCTCGGTAACAGGACTCCAAGAGCGCCGAGCGGTCCTCGGAACTGCTCCAGACCGGGCCGACCGTGTGCACGACCCAGCGGGCGTCGAGCTTCCCGGCGGTGGTGGCGACCGCCCGGCCCGTGCGCAGCCCCTTGCCGTATGTCGACGCACGCAACTCCCGGCAGGCCGCCAGGATTTCGGGGCCGCCCCGTCGGTGGATCGCGCCGTCGACCCCGCCGCCGCCGAGGAGGGAGGAGTTCGCGGCGTTGACGACGGCGTCGACGGACTGCTGGGTGATGTCGCCCCGTACGAGGGTGACGGTGACGGCGGAAGAGGTGCGCATGCGGCCATCATGCCGTGGCGCGCGGCTCCGTGGCGGCCGGCCGCGCGGGGCGGTCGTCAACGACGGCCGGACGGCCCCGATTCCCTCAGCCGTCGCCATACCGCCTTGGCCGCGTGGTGTCCGGACATGCCGTGCACGCCCGGCCCCGGCGGGGTCGCCGACGAGCAGATGTAGACCGAGGGGTGCGCGGTCGCGTACGGCACCCGGGCGAGCCGGGGGCGGATCACGGTCTGCAGCCCGGAGAAGGCGCCGCAGGCGATGTCGCCGTCGATGTAATTCGCGTTGCGCGCCGCGAGCCGAGGCGGTCCGGCCACCGCGCGGGCGAGCACGAGGTCGCGGAAGCCGGGGGCGAATCGCTCCAGTTGGCGTTCGATGACGTCGGTCGCGTCGCCCTCCCAGCCCGCCGGGACATGTCCGTACACCCAGAAGACATGCTTGCCCTCGGGGGCGCGGGACGGGTCGGTGAGGCTGGGCTGTGCGGTGATCAGGAAGGGCACGCTCGGGTCGCGGCCGGTCACGGCGGCGCGCAGGGCGGAGTCGATCTCGCCGGCGGTGGGGCCGATGTGGACCGTGCCGGCCCGGCGGGCCTCCTTCGCGGTCCAGGGGACGGGGCCGGACAGCGCGTAATCGATCTTGAAGCAGGACGCGCCGTAGCGGTAGCCCCGGTAGGCGTTGCCCAGTCCGGCGATCCGGGCCAGCGCGGTCGGGGAGGTGTCGAAGACGTAGGCGCGGGCGGGCGGCAGTTCGTCCAACCGCCTGACCTCCGTTCCCGTACGGATGACGCCGCCCTGCTCGCGCAGATACGAGGCGAGGGCGTCGGAGATGGCCTGCGAGCCGCCGCGCGGCACCGGCCAGCCCTTCTCGTGCGCGGCGAGCGCGAAGAGCAGGGCGATGCCGCCGGTCGCGAGTCCGCTGGTGGGAGCGATGGCGTGGGCGGCGAGCCCGGCGATAAGGCCCCGGGCCTTCTCGCCGCGGAAGCGGCGGGACAGCAGCGTGGCGGGCTGGATCGCGTCGAGCCCGAAACGCGCCCAGCGGTACGGATCACGGGGCAGCCCGTCCCACGGGGTCCGCAGGAAGTCCTGGGCGAGGGTGTCCCAGTGGCCGGTGAAGGGGGCCATGAGTCTGCGGTAGGCGCCCGCGTCCTGTGGCCCGAGCGCCATCGCCGTCTCCCCCACCGAGGTGGCCAGTACGGCGGCCGTCCCGTCCGGGAAGGGATGGGCGAGCGCGAGCTGCGGCTGCAGCCACTCCAGGCCGTGCCGGGCCAGCGGCATCGCACCGAAGGCGGGCGAGCCTATGGCCAGCGGGTGGACCGCCGAGCAGGGGTCGTGCCGGAAGCCCGGCAGCGTGAGCTCTTCGGTACGGGCCCCGCCGCCGACACTCTCCCCTGCCTCGAAGACCTCTACGGCGAAGCCGCGGCGGGCCAGTTCAGCTGCGGCGGTCAGTCCGTTGGGGCCTGCTCCCACGACGACGGCATCGAGCATCGACGGCACCTTCGGACTCCTTTGTCAGCCGACGGTCTGAACCCCCAGGATATTCGCAGGCGCCGGCGGTTCGGGCGCGGGTAGTGTCGCCGTCCGATGAATACCACTGAGCCCGCACGGAAACCGCCCTCGGACCCGCTGACCGCCGGCCCCCGGGGCGCCGCGGAATCCGGACTCCGCCGGCGGATCGACGCCATGGCGGACCGGTTGGCCGACGTACCCGGCATCCGCGCCGTCCTCCTCGGCGGCAGCCGGGCCCGGGGCGCCCACCGGCCGGACTCGGACTGGGATCTGGGCCTCTACTACCGTGGCGCACCGGACCTCGCCGCCCTGGCCGCACTGGCGTCCGACTTCCAGGGCTCCCCGGTCGGGGTGGCCGGGCCGGGTGGCTGGGGCCCGTGGGTGAACGGCGGGGCGTGGCTGCGGGTGGACGGTGTTCCGGTCGACTGGATCCTGCGCGACCTGGACCGGGTCGAGGCGGTGTGGTCCGCAAGCCGGGAGGGCCGTTTCGAGGTGGGAACCCAGCCCGGCCATCCGCTCGGCTTCTGGTCCCCCGCCTATCCGGGCGAGGTGGCGCTCGGGCACGTACTCACCGATCCGCACGGCGAGCTGACGGCCCTTCAGCGGGAGACGGCCGACTACCCGGAACCACTGCGCGCGGCGCTGGCCGAGGCGGCCTGGGAGGCGGAGTTCTCGGTCGGGGCGGCCCGCAAGTCGGCGCCGGCCGGTGACCGGCTCCATGTCTCGCTGTGCCTGTCCCGGGCGTTCGGCATCCTCGCCCAGTCGCTGCATGCCCACCACCGCACGTGGTGCCTCAACGAGAAGGGCGCCCTGGCCGCCGCCGCGGCCCTGCCTGACACACCGGCGGACTTCGCGGAGCGCGTGGACGAGGCGCTGAGAGGGCTGGACCCGGCGGCGGTGGAGACGGCGGCGGCACTCGTCCGGGACGTACGCGAGGTGCTGCGCACAGCCTGAGCCGGCGGGAGAACGGAGACAGTAGGATCCCGCCATGATCGCCGAACTGCAGTGCGTGGTGCTCGACTGCCCCGATCCGTTGCGTCTCGCCGAGTTCTACCGCTCACTGATCGGCGGGCGGGTGAACCAGGTGGACCGGCGGTGGGCGGTCGGCGACGACTGGGCCACGCTGCACACCCCCGCCGGTTCCGTGCTCGCGTTCCAGCGCGTGGCGGACCACCGGCCGCCGCGGTGGCCCGATCCCGAGCACCCTCAGCAGTTTCACCTGGATTTCGGCGTGCCCGACCTGGACACCGCCGAACGGGAGGTGGTGGCGGCCGGCGCGGCCGTACTGGATGACGGGGCCGGGACCGACCGCCCGTGGCGTGTGTACGCCGATCCGGCCGGGCATCCGTTCTGCCTGGTCAAGCACGGCCCCGGCCCTTCGTGACACGGGCTCGGTCCCGCCGGAACCTGCCCCGCTCAGGCCCCGGTGCGCAGCGCGGCCAGGATGCGGTCGGCGGTCGCACGGTCCCGGGCCGCAGTGAACGGCAGGTCGTTGCCCCCGGTGATCCGGAACGGCGCCCCGGACAGCGTGGCCTGGGCGCCGCCCGCCTCGGCGACCAGGAGGAGCCCCGCCGCGTGGTCCCACGCGAACTCCCAGTTGAAAGCCAGGGCGTCCAGTTCACCGCGGGCAACGGCGAGGTATTCGAGGCCGGCCGAACCGCAGGGGCGGGCGTCGATTCCCTCGGCGCGCAGCCCGAGCAGGGCCTGCTTCTGTGCGTCGGTGGTGTAGTCGGGGTGCGACATCGCCACCCGCAGCACGGCGTCGGACGCCGGCGAGCCGGACCGTAGCGTGGTGCCGTTCAGGGTGGCTCCCCGGCCGCGGACGGCGACGGCCATCTCGTCCAGGGCGGCGGCGTACGTCCAGGAGCCCAGCAGCTCGCCCCTGTGGGCCAGGGCGACCAGGGTGCAGAACCCTGGTTCGCCGCGGACGAACTGGCGGGTGCCGTCGACCGGGTCGACGATCCACACGGGGGCCTCGCCGCCCAGCTCCCCGTACACCTTCGGATCGGCGTGGACCGCCTCCTCGCCGACGACCACGGAGCCGGGCAGGAGCTGCCGCAGGGACTGGGTGAGGTGCTCCTCGGCGAGCCGGTCCGCGGTGGTCACGAGGTCGTGCGGACCGTTCTTCTCGACGATCTCGTGGGCGGCGAGCTGCCGGTAGCGCGGCATGATCTCGGCGGCGGCCGCTGCGCGGACCGCCGCCTCGACCTCGGTCAGGTCCCCGGCAAGGAAGTCATCGATCATGTCCCCCAGCTAAGCACGGACGGCGGGGACGCCGCCGACGTGGTCATGTCGGGGAGATGGCCGGCCGGTGGACCGGTAAGTCCTACGGGTCAGCCGTTCACCGTCCACTTCTGGTTGGCGGTTCCCGCACATGTCCAGATCTGCAGCCGCGTACCGTTGGCGGAATTGTTGCCGGTGACGTCCAGGCACTTGTTCGCCTGCGGATTGACGATGTCACGCGCCCCGCTCACGGCCCAGCGCTGGGCCGCCGTGCCGTTGCAGTCCCACAGCTGTACGACAGTGCCGTCGGCGGTCCCGCCCGAGGCCACGTCGAGGCACTTGCCGAGCGCGCGGATCGTGCCGTCCGCGTTCACGCTCCAGCGTTGCGCGCTGGTGCCGTTGCAGTCGTAGAGCTGTACCGGGGTGCCGTTGGCGGTGCCGGCCGCGGCGACGTCCACGCACTTGCCGGCCAGACCGGTGATCGGTCCGCCCGTCTGCGGCTGGGTGTCGCCGGTGGTGACGCGCACATGGTCGACGACGAGCTGCTGGGGGAAGGCGGTGTTGCCGTCGGGGTCGCCGGGCCAGTAACCGCCGACGGCGAGGTTGAGGATGAGGAAGAAGGGCTTGTTGAAGGCCCAGGGGTTGCCGCCCGTGTCGGCGGGCGTGCGGTGCTGGTAGACGTTGCCGTCGACGGACCAGGTCACGGAATCGGGGGCCCAGTCGACGGCGAAGGTGTGGAAGGCGTCGGCGAAGGCCTGGCCGTTCGGGAGGGTGTACCCGGCGCCGATGCCCCCGGAGCCGGAGTAGCCGGGACCGTGCAGGGTGCCGTGGACGGTGGACGGCTCGAAGCCGACGTTCTCCATGACGTCGATCTCACCGGAGTTGGGCCAGCCGACCTGCCCGATGTCGGCGCCGAGCATCCAGAAGGCCGGCCACATGCCCTGCCCGCGCGGGATCTTCATCCGCGCCTCGACGTGACCGTAGGCCTGGGTGAACTTCCCGGAGGTGTTGAGCCGGGCCGAGGTGTACTGACAGGTTCCGTACCAGCACTGGTAGTTGGCCGGGTTCTCCTTGCGTGCGGTGATGACCAGATGGCCCTGGCCGTCCAGCGCGGCATTGCTGTTGCCTGCCGTGTAGTACTGGCGCTCATGGTTGTTGACGTTGTCGCCGGTCTCGATCTGCCACTTGCTGCCGTTCACCGCCGAGCCGGCGGAGCCGTCGAACTCGTCGGCGAACGTCGTGACCGCGGCGGCCGCGGCGGTGGATGCGATCGGGGCGGCGGACGCGGCAGCGGGTCCGCCGCCCGCCAGGGCGGTCGTGGCCAGGGCGAGAGCGAGAACCGGGAGTACGGAGTGCAGCAGGCGCCGCTTACGGCGTGGGGAGTCCATGACTCTCCCTTCCGGTGCGTGAGGGGGAGGAAGGGGCAACTGTCATGCATCTGACAGCCATGTACATGACACATAGGCGCACGGGCGCTTGTTTCACTGTGTGATTTAAGAAGTGAACCAAGCGGGTGTCAATACTTTGGTACGTACCACTGGCCGAAGCGGCCGAGATGCCCTCGATGGCGGATTAAACCCTCAGGGAGTGACGTTATGCCCCGTCGGAGCCGGTGCGCCGATACGCAGGCACGAGGCCCGGTGGAACTGGAGGCATGGCTGTGCACGGTGAGTACAAGGTCCCCGGCGGCAAGCTGGTCGTGGTGGACCTGGACGTCCGGGGCGGGGCGCTGCGCGACGTGCGGGTGGCGGGCGACTTCTTCCTGGAGCCGGACGAGGCGATCCTCGTGATCGACGCGGCGCTGGAGGGCGCCCCTGCCACCACCGACACCGCGGGCCTGGCCGCCCGGATCGACGCGGCCCTTCCCGCGTCCACGGTGATGCTCGGGCTCACGTCGGAGGGTGTGGCCGTCGCCGTACGCCGGGCGCTGGCGCACGCCACCGAGTGGAGCGACTTCGACTGGCAGCTCATCCACGACGCCCCGCAGTCCCCCGCGCTCCACATGGCCCTCGACGAGGTCATCACCGCGGAGGTCGCCGCGGGCCGGCGCCCGCCGACGCTGCGGGTGTGGGAGTGGGACTCCCCCGCGGTGATCATCGGCAGCTTCCAGTCGCTGCGCAACGAGGTCGACCCGGCGGGCGTCGACCGCCACGGTGTCACCGTGGTGCGGCGGGTCTCCGGGGGCGGGGCCATGTTCGCGGAGCCGAGCAGCACCATCACGTACTCGCTCGCGGTGCCCCACTCCCTCGTCTCGGGCCTCTCCTTCGCCGACAGCTACGCCTACCTGGACGACTGGGTGCTCGAAGCGCTCGGCGACATGGGCATCAAGGCCTGGTACCAGCCGCTCAACGACATCGCGACCGAGGTCGGCAAGATCGCGGGGGCGGCGCAGAAGCGCGTGCTGGGGCCGGACGGCGGCGCCGGCGCGGTGCTGCACCACGTGACGATGTCGTACGACATCGACGCCGACAAGATGCTCGACGTCCTGCGCATCGGCAAGGAGAAGATGTCCGACAAGGGGACGAAGAGCGCCAAGAAGCGCGTCGACCCCCTCCGCCGGCAGACGGGTCTGCCTCGTCAGGCCGTCATCGAGCGGATGATCGAGTCGTTCCGCAACCGCCATGGCCTCACCCGGGGCGAGGTGACCCCCGAGGAGCTGGCCCGGGCCGAGGAACTCGTCCGCACCAAGTTCGGCACGGCCGAGTGGACCGCCCGGGTGCCGTAGGACGGGGGCCGCAGGACAGGGGCCGTAGGCCGGGTGCCGCAGGACAGGAGCCGTAGGCCGGGTGCCGCAGGACAGGAGCCGTAGGCCGGGGGCCGCAGGACAGGAGCCGTAGGACAGGGGCCGCAGGACAGGAGCCGTAGGACAGGGGCCGTAGACCGGGTGTTGCAAGCCGCCTGGTCAGGGGCGCGCCGCCGCGCCGGATACGGCCGGCGGGCGGTGCTCGTGCCAGCGGCGGTCGGCCTCCAGTTGGGCCGCCAGCGAGATGAGCCGTTCCTCACTGCGGGAGGGGCCGAGCAGTTGGGCGCCGACGGGGAGGCCGCCGGGGGTGAAGCCGGCGGGGACGTTGATTCCGGGCCAGCCCAGCACGTTCCACGGCCAGGCGTACGGGCAGGCCTCGGTGATCGCGACATCGGTGCGCCAGGCGCTCAGCCCGTCGAACCTGCCGATCGGGGGAGGCGGCAGGGCAGTCGTCGGGGTGAGCAGCACGTCGAACCCCGATCCGGCCCTGCCGCGGGCGGGGTGGAACAGGGCGCCGATCCGCCGGTGCTGGCGCAGTTCCCGTTCGCGGGCCGCCCGCACCACTCTGCCGCCGAGCCGGGTTCCGGTGCGCAGGGCGCTGCGGGTGCGGGGGTCCAGGAGTGCGGGCTGGGGGTGCAGGGCGGCGAGTTCGGCGATTCCGGCGGTGGCGCGGGGGACGAAGGCGAGGCCGATCAGCCCGTAGCGGGGCCTGGCCTCCTCGACGTGGTGGCCGAGCCGGGCCAGCGCTTCGGCGATCTCGGTGACGGCCCGGCGGACGTGCGGGTGGGGCGCCGTGCCGGTGAGGGTGAACGGGGGGCGCCAGGCGAGGGCGATGCGCAGCCGGCCCGGGTCCCGGCGGGCGGCGGCCGAGGCCTGGACGGGTGGCGGGCGATGATGGTCGTCGGGGTGGGCTCCCGCGACGGCGTCCAGCAGCAGGGCGGCGTCGGCGACGGTCCTGGCCAGCGGCCCGTTGACCGTGAGGCCCTGGAACGCGTCGCGGTGGGGGTGCACGGAGATCCGGCCGCGCTGGGGCTTGATGCCGACGAGGTGCGTCCAGGCGGCGGGGATGCGGACGGACCCGGCGCCGTCGGAGCCGAGCGCGGCGGGGACCAGCCCGGCGGCGACGGCGGCCGCCGAACCGCCGGACGAGCCGCCGGGGGTGTGGCCGGTGTTCCACGGGTTGCGGGTGGCGCCGAAGGCCCGTCCCTCGGTGAACGGCCACTGGCCCAGTTCGCAGGAGTTGGTCTTCCCCACGATGACGGCCCCGGCCGCGCGCAGTCTGCGTACGGACTCACTGTCGGCGGTCGCGACGGGCAGTTCCCCCGCGCAGCCGAAATGGGTGGGGAGCCCGGCGACGTCGGTGTCGTCCTTGACCGCGATCGGCACCCCGAGCAACGGCAGCCGCTCCCCCGCGTCGAGCCGGCGGTCGGCCTCGGCGGCCTCGGCGAGTGCGGCGGTCGCGCGCAGGTGCCGGAAGGCGTTGAGGGTGCCCTGGCTCGCCTCGATCCTGGCGAGTGCTTCCGTGACCAGCCGGGTGGACGTCGTGCGGCCGTCCGCGAGAGCCCGTGCGCTGTCGGCCAGTCCGGGCGGCGCCCCGGTCTCCGTACCGGTGGATTCCGCTGAGGACATGGGCTGTCCGCCTTCCTCGTACCGTCACGTGCGTGCGCCTGCGCGAACGAACTTACTGAAAGGTAACGAGCCGCGGCCGATCCCTCAACCGTGCGCCGGTGGCCGGGTGATGCCGCCCGCGAGCGGCACCACGCGGCCCGTCCCTACGGCTGTACGGTGATCTCGCCGATCCCGGTCCCGAGCCCGGCACAGTGCGCGGTCGACTGACCGGACTGGCCCGGGTTCAGCGTGACGTGCTCCCCGTCCACGTCCGGTGACCAGCCGCAGACCAGGTGCACCCAGAAGGTCTGCGCGGTGCCGCCGTTGTTCCGGCACAGGGCGTAGCCGGTGTAGTCGTCGACGGCGTGCTTGCCCGTCTCACAGGAAAGCCCCGGCGGCGTCTTCGCGGAAGCAGAAGCCGCAGCCGCAGCCGCAGGCGAAGCCGCGCTCGAGGCCGAGGCCGCCGTGGCCGGGCCGGCGGACACCGCGAGTGCCGCCGTCAGCCCGGTGACGGCGGTGCCGCGCACGACGACCCTGAACAGACTCCTCATGGACTTCTTCATGTCTTCCTTTCGGCCGTGACGAGACGGTGCCTGACCACCGTCCCCGCCCCCTTAACCGAAAACCGGCGCACCACGTCACGCTGTGTACGCACCCGGGGTGCGGCGGACGTGCGCCGCCGCGCAGCAGCCACTCCCCCGGCGTACGCTCGAATGATTCGGGCCGCAGACCCGGACAGTCCCGCCACGACCCTTCGAGGAGGCGACGTGACCGGTCCACACCTCGGCACACGCCCCGCCGCATGGACTGCGGTGATCGTGATCGCCGTCACCGGCGGCGGCCTCACCGGCGGCGTGGCCCACGCGGAGGACATCGACCGCCTCACCGCGCAGCAGATCGCCGACCGCTCCCGCGACGCCCTGCTCGACGCGCAGTCCCTGCACCTGAGCACGCGCGAAAACCCCGGCAGCGGGCGTACCCCCATGGCGCTGGAGCTCACCCTGGACCGGGACGGCAACTGCAACGGCTCGGTGAACCTCGGCGACAGCAAGGGCTCGGCGCTGATCGTGAAGCGGGGCGACGACGTCTGGATCAAGCCCGACGCCGACTTCTGGGAGAACCAGGTCCCGGGCGGCGGTTCGGCCTTCGCCGCGATCGTGGGTGACCGCTACATGAAGGGCTCG
Source organism: Streptomyces sp. NPDC096323 (assembly GCF_040302845.1). NCBI lineage: Bacteria > Bacillati > Actinomycetota > Actinomycetes > Kitasatosporales > Streptomycetaceae > Streptomyces > Streptomyces sp. NPDC096323. The sequence goes on along the minus strand of NZ_JBEOSI010000014.1, from coordinate 159,349 downwards.
GCCGACGACCCCCGGCTCAGCGCCCTGACCAGGACCTGCGACCTCGACACCTTTCAGAAGCTGGTCAGCGACAACGCGAACGACGACACCGGCACGCTCAACAAGGGTGCGAGGACCACGCTCGGCAAGGCGTCCGTCGTGCCGGTGACGCGTATGCGGGACGGCACGACGCTGACGGTGGACGTGGCGGCCACCGGCAAGCCGTATCCGCTGCGGCTCACCATCGAGGGCAACGGCGCGGATGCTGTCGTGGGCTTCTCCGCCTTCGGCGAGCCGGTTCCCCGGGCGACGCCCGCGCCTGCCGACTCGTTCGATGTCAGCGCGCTGCCGGGCCGGTCGACGAGCCAGGTGTGACGCGCTCGCGTCCGGTGAGGACCACGTACAGCAGCAGCGAGGACGCCAGCCCGACCGCCCAGCCGTAGTCGGCGAGAGGTTTCAGGAACGGGACCAGGCCGTCCGCGGGGAACGGTCCCTTTCCGGGCTCGGAGTGCGAGCCGCCGATCGCCAGGACACCGCCGACGGCGAAGGCGGCGACTGCCCGCCAGTTCCAGCCGTTCGTGTACCAGTAGCGGCCGCCGGGCCGGTAGAGGTCGGCGAGGTCGAGCACGGTACGCCGGACGATCCAGTAGTCGGCGATCAGGATGCCCGCCACCGTGCCGAGCAGCCCGCCGACGAGTCCGAGCCAGGTGAAGATGTACAGCTCGGGCGTCTCGGTGAGCTTCCACGGCATGATCACGACGCCGACGACGCCCGTGACCAGCGCGCCCGTACGGAAGTTGATGAACTTCGGCGCGAGGTTCGCCAGGTCGTACGCCGGTGAGACCACGTTCGCCGCGATGTTCACGGAGACCGTCGCCACCAGCACCGTCACGAGCGCGTACAGCAGCCCGAAGACGTTGTCGGTGCGGGCGACCAGCTGGACCGGGTCCCAGATCGCCTCGCCGTACACGGCCTGCGAGCCGGACGTCACCAGGACGGAGAGCAGCGCGAAGAGCGTCATGGTGGTGGGCAGACCGAGCGACTGGCCACGGATCTGGGCGCGTTGGCCGGCGCCGAAGCGGGTGAAGTCGGGAATGTTCAGGGAGAGCGTGGCCCAGAAGGCGATCATGCCCATCAGCGAGGGGAAGAAGACCGGCCAGAACTCCTTGCCCCAGCCCAGCTTGGACGGCTGGTCCAGCAGCGGGCCGAAGCCGCCCGCCTTGACGGCGACCCAGACCAGCAGCACCAGCGCGCCGACGATCACGAACGGCGCCGCCCAGTTCTCGAACCGGCGCAGGGTGTCCATCCCCCGGTAGATGATGGCGAGTTCGAGCGCCCAGAACAGCACGAAGCAGAGCCAGAGCGTCCACGGCTGTCCGCCGATCACGCCCGCCTCCGCCCAGCCGCCGAAGATCTTCCCGAGCAGCGTGAAGATGCCGACGCCGCCGATCCAGGTCTGGATGCCGAACCAGGCACACGCCACCGCGGCCCGGATCAGGGCGGGCAGATTGGCGCCGCGCAGCCCGAACGAGGCGCGGGCCAGCACCGGGAACGGGATGCCGTACTTCGGTCCGGCGTGCCCGGTGAGCAGCATGGGGCCGAGGACGATCAGGTTGGCCAGCGCGATGGTGAAGACCGCCTGTTTCCAGTCCATGCCGAGGGCGACGAGGCCGGAGGCGAGGAGCCAGGACGGGATGTTGTGGGCCATGCCGACCCAGAGGGCGGCGAAGTTGTACGTGGTCCAGTCGCGCCGCTCCAGAGGGACCGGCAGGAGGTCCTCGTTGACGAAGCGGCTGTCGTCGGGCGCGGCCCCGGCGGGGAGTTCGACGCGGTCCGCAACTGCGGGTATCCGGTCCTGGGGTGGTGGTGGGGCGGTCGAAGTCATGGCTGCGCTTGACCCTTCGCTCGGGAGCGGTGCCGTGCGGGCGCGGGGGGTTGGGGCGTACGACCGGAGGAACGCGGTGGTCAGTCGGTGAGCGCGGGGATGATCTCGGAGCCGTAGGCGTCGATGGTCGCCTCGCGCGCGTCGTGCATGTTGTAGACGGCGAACTGGTCGACGCCGAGGTCGCGCAGCGCGCGGAGTTTCTCGATGTGCGCCTCGGGCGGGCCCAGCAGGCAGAAGCGGTCGACGATCTCGTCGGGGACGAAGGTGGTGTCGGGATTCCCGGCGCGGCCGTGGTGGCTGTAGTCGTATCCGGAGCGTCCGGCGATGTACGCGGTCAGGGCCTCGGGGACGAGTCCGGAGTGCTCGCCGTAGCGGGAGACCAGGTCGGCGACGTGGTTGCCGACCATGCCGCCGAACCAGCGGCACTGCTCCCGGGCGTGGTCGAGGTCGTCCCCTACGTAGGCGGGCGCGGCGACGCAGATGGTGACGGAGTCCGGGTCGCGTCCCGCCTCGGCGGCGGCGTCCCGTACGGCCTTGATCATCCATTCGGTGAGGAAGGGGTCGGCGAGCTGGAGGATGAAGCCGTCGGCCTTCTGTCCGGCGAGCGCGAGCGCCTTGGGGCCGTAGGCGGCCATCCAGACGGGCAGCCGGCCGTCCTTGATCCAGGGGATCTGCACCGGCTGTCCGTCGACGAGCGTCTCGCGCCCCTCGGCGAGGTCGCGGATCGCGTCGATGGCCTCGCCGAGCCGGGCCAGGGTGTTGGGTCTCCGTCCGGCGACGCGCATGGCCGAGTCGCCCCGGCCGATGCCGCACACCGTGCGGTTGCCGTACATGTCGTTGAGGGTGGCGAAGGTGGAGGCGGTCACCTCCCAGGTGCGGGTGCCCGGGTTGGTCACCATGGGCCCGACCACGAGGCGTTCGGTGTGTTCGAGGATGCGGCTGTAGATGACGAAGGGCTCCTGCCAGAGCACCGCCGAGTCGAAGGTCCAGCCGTAGCGGAAGCCGTTGCGTTCGGCGCGGCGCATCAGGCCGACGACGGCCGAGGCGGGAGGGTCCGTCTGCAGGACGAGTCCGAAGTCCATACCAAGTGCTCCTGGTCCGGGTGCCGACAGGTGGAGCGCGGGGTGTGCGTGCCGTGGCCTGTACGCGCGTACGGCCGGTCGGGATGGTGCAGGTCAGTGCTGCCCTCGAGTGCCGCGTTCGGGCAGATCCTTCCACACGGCCTCGCACCGGACGGTGCACGACGCCGCCTCGAGCGCGAGTCGCGGGGGGATGATTCTGGACCGGTTCCGGGGCTTTGGGAAGAGGCCCTCCGCGGCCCGCCGCGGCCGTGCGCGGCCCGCCACGTATCGCCGATCGTTTGGCGGAGTGTGTCGCGGGCACTCCGAGGGATCGAGGGGCGACGATCGATGACGGAGCGCGACCCGACTGATCACGAAGCGCGAGGCAGTGATGAGCGACCAGAACATGGCGGACGACGCCTATCAGCCGACCGGCGACAACGAGGAACAGGAGGACGCGGCGCCGCTGGACATGCAGGACGCGGTGGACGAGCGTACGTACGACGACGTGCTCGACGAGGGCTATTCGCCGCCGGAGAAGCCGCTGGGCGTCACGAAGACCGGCACGACGGCCGCGGAGCAGCACGAGGGCGAGTCGCTCGACGAGCGCCTCGCCCAGGAGGTGCCGGACACGGAGCAGCCCGACGGTGACGGCGTCGGCGACCTGCCGGGCGGTGAGGGCGAGCCCCTTGACCCAGAGGCCGGAGACGGCCGGGCGGGCCGTCTGGTGGCCCCGGACGAGGGCGCCCGCCCGGACAGCACCAAGGAGGCCGTGGCCTCCGACGCGGGCGTGGACGGCGGCGCGGCGGGCGCCGAGGAGGCCGCGGTCCACACGGTGCGCGAGGAAGACCTTCCGTCGGCCCCCGGTGAAGAGGGCTGACACGCGGCGCGTGCGAACGGCGGGTGTCCGGCCCCGGGAGAACGCCGGGGCCGGCCGTTCCGCCTCAGCGCGCGACGACGTGCCGCTCGTTCTCAGCGCGTGACGACGTGCCGCTCGTTCTCAGCGCGCGACGACGTGCCGCTCGTTCTCAGCGCGCGACGACGTGCCGTTCGCTCTCAGCGCGTGACGACGTGCCGCTCGTTCTCAGCGCGCGACGACGTGCCGCTCGTTCTCAGCGCGCGACGACGTGCCGCTCGTTCTCAGCGCGCGACGACGTGCCGTTCGCTCTCAGCGCGCGACGACGTGCCGCTCGATCTCAGCGCGCGACGACGTGCCGCTCGTTCGGGACGCAGTGCGTCATGGTCAGCCCGCTGACGTCGCGCGGCGGGTTCTTCCCCAGGTTGGCGAGCCGCTTACGGTCCTCGTCGCCCAGCTCATGGCCGGCCAGCGGCTCGAGTCCCGCGACGTCCTGCGCGGTGATGCCGAGGCCGTCGCCGATCTTGAGGCCCAGCTCGTTCTCCACGAGGAGGAAGTGCCAGACCATCCGCTCCTGGACCGCCCGGTCGCACTGGGAGAGCAGGTCGACGAGGTTGCGTACGAGATCGTCCCGCTCCCACTGCTCCATCAGGAGGTAGCGCTGGCCGGCCTGCAGGTAGTCGTTGGTCCGTGGGATGCGCTTGCGCGTCAGCCTGCCGCGGATCTCCGGCCCCACCTCGTCATGGGTCGGATACTGCGCCTCCCGCAGTCCGCCGGTGAGGGACGGCTCGTAGTTGACGAGGGGGTTCTCGCCGCCCCCGTCGACGTGATAGGTCATCAGGCCGTCGCGCTGGTTGGTGCGCACGTCCGCGTTCTTGGCCTGGTTGACGGGAAGTTGGAGATAGTTGGGGCCGACGCGGTAGCGCTGGGTGTCGCTGTAGGAGAAGGTGCGGCCGACGAGCATCTTGTCGTCGGAGAAGTCGAGCCCGTCGACGAGCACGCCGGTGCCGAAGGAGATCTGGTCGTTCTCCGCGAAGTAGTTCTCCGGCATCCGGTTCAGCACCATCCGGCCGACCGCCTTCGGCGGGAAGTCCTGCTCGGGCCAGGTCTTCGTGTCATCGAGGGGGTCGAAGTCCAGCTCGGGGTGGTCGTGGTCCTCCATCACCTGGACGAGCAGTTCCCACTCGGGGTGGTCGCCGCGCGCGATCGACTCGTACAGGTCCTTGGTGGCGTGCCCCAGACCCTCGGCCTGTACGTTGGCCGCGTCCTCCTCGGTCATGCTGCGGACACCCTGCTTGGGCATCCAGTGGTACTTCACCAGGAGGGAATCACCCTCCTGGTTGACCCACTTGTACGTGTTGACCCCGAAGCCCTGCATGTGCCGGTAGTCCGACGGGATGCCGCGCGGGCTGAACAGGTTGACCAGCATGTGCATGGACTCGGGCGTCTGCGACATGAAGTCGAAGATCCGCCGCGGCTGCTGCTCGAAGGTCACGGGGTCCGGCTTGAGTGCGTGGATGACGTCGGGGAACTTGATCGCGTCCCGGATGAAGAAGACGCCCAGGTTGTTGCCGACGAGGTCCCAGTTGCCGTCCTCGGTGTAGAACTTCACCGCGAAGCCGCGGGGGTCGCGGGCGGCCTCCGAGGAGTCGCGGCCGCCGATGACGGTCGAGAAGCGCACGGCGAGGTCCGTGCGCTTGCCGCGCTCCTGGAAGAGCTTGGCCCGGGTGAAGCGCCCGATGGGCTCGTCGCCGAAGGTTCCGTACGCCTCGAAGTAGCCGTAGGCGGTCACACCCCGGGCGTGCACGACGCGTTCGGGGATGCGCTCGCGGTCGAAGTGGCTGATCTTCTCGAGGAACTGGTAGTTCTCCAGCGTGGCCGGGCCGCGGGCGCCGACGGTGCGCTGGTTCTGGTTGTCGTAGACCGGATGGCCCTGCCGGTTGGTCAGCGTCTCCCGGTCGTCACCGGAGGCGGGGCCCTTGCTCGATACGTCCGTCACGTTCGTCGACTCCTTCGACCCGTTTGCGTTCCCTATGAGCTGTTTTTCACGGTATGCGAGGTACGCGCTCCGAGCCGGACGAAGAGCCGGGCGGGCCCTCGGCTGTCGCCGCATCGGCCCTGTCCGGCTCAGCGGTCCGTGTCGTCCGCGCTGTCGTCGTCCTCCCCTTCCGCCTGCGACGGGGTGGTGCGGGGCGGGCAGGCCCTTTCTTCGTCGCCGGTCTCGTCGCGCTCGCCCTCGGCCTGCGACGGGGTGTCTTCGCTCATGTGTCCTGTCTCCGATCCTTGCGTGCCGGTCCGTACGTACAGCTGTGGGTGTGACTGCGCTGTGGTTGTGACTGCCCTCGGTTCAGAGCAGCAGCACCAGCGCGTAGACGAGGAAGAACGCCGCGACCAGCACCGTGAGGACGAGGATCAGCGTCAGAGGCGCCTTCGCCCACCCCTTGGGAGGGTTGTGGGTCTCCTGGGGCCCGGCTCCCGACATGCTGCTCTCGGCGGGCGGTGTCTCCCCCGGGGGCACGCCCCCGCCGGGTTCCAGCCCTGTGGTCGTCTCGGGGTCCGGATCCGGGTCCGGAGTGTGCGAAGAAGTCATGTCACCCAACTTCGACGATCACCTCGGGGTGCGCCTGCGCAGCGCGGCCGTTCGCCGGGGGAATCGCCTGCCCGGCACAGCGGACGTGCCGCGATGAGTGAGACGGCCGGTGCGCTCCCGGCGGGACGCGCGGGCCGTCATGGCCGACTCTGGACGAAGGCCGGGTGTGTCCGCCCACGGCTCGGCACCGTTCCGGGCCGGCAAGCACGATACGGAGGATCCATGACCGTCCCCCTTGCTTCCCCCACCGGCGCCGCCGTCGTCACCGGCGCCGACTCCGGCATCGGCCGGGCCACGGCCGTCCGTCTCGCCGCGGCCGGAATGGATGTCGGCATCACCTGGCACAGCGATCGGCGGGGCGCCGAGCGGACGGCCGAGGAGGTGGAGCGGCACGGCCGGCGCGCGGCCGTCGCCCGGATGGACCTGAGCCGACTGCCCGATGCCGCGCAGGTGGTCGACGAACTCGCCGAACGGCTCGGCCGGATCGACGTCCTCGTCAACAACGCCGGCACGGGTACCGCGACGCCCTTCCTCGACCTGACGCACGAGGACGTCCGGCACGTCGTCGACGTCGACCTCATCGGTCCGTTCCTCTGCGGCCAGCACGCCGCGCGCCGCATGATCCGGCAGGGCGACGGCGGCCGCATCGTCAACGTGACGTCGGTGCACGAACACCAGCCCCGGGTGGGCGCGGCCCCCTATTGCGCCGCGAAGGGCGGGCTCGGGCTGCTCACCCAGGTGATGGCCCTGGAGCTCGCGGAGCACGGCATCACGGTGAACTCCGTCGCCCCGGGCGAGATCGCCACGCCCATGACCGGGCAGGAGGACACGGACGTGCGCCGCGAGCCCCGCCCGGGCATTCCGCTCGGCCGTCCCGGTGACGCGCGCGAGGTCGCCGCCGTCATCGCGTTCCTCGCCGGCCCCGATGCCTCGTACGTGACCGGGGCGTCCTGGCTCGTGGACGGCGGCATGGTGCGGATGGGCCCGCAGGCCGGCTCCCACCTGCGGAGCGACGACTGGCGGCGGCCCTGAGGCATGCGCCCCCGCCCGGAAAGGTCGCGGCCCTGTCCCTGCGGTATAAGGGAAATCCGGCACCGTTCGCATATGCACCGGTGGCGGACAGGAGACCGTCCCGTGTCGAAGGCGGCGGTCCGGGTATCGGTAATGCCTGGGCAGGAATCGCCGACGACTCCCGAGCCGCCCGACCGGTGCGGCAGCAGGCGTCCGGAAACGGAGCAGCAGGTGACGCGGAACGCGGAAGACACCCCTCCCGGCGGACACAAGCCCGTCACCGAGCTGCGTCCGGCGGGCGGCACAGGCAGCAGGTCCGCGGGAGGGCCGCCGCGCCACGAGCTCCGCACCGACGAGCTTCCGCCCGACCTCAATCAGGCGATCCTGGAGGCGGCCAAGCAGGTCGCCGTCATCCTCAAGAAGCACGGGCACGCCTTCGCCCTCGCCGGCAGCGTCGCCGTCTACGCGCACGGCGGGACCGGCAACCTCCGGCACGACGCCGACTTCTGCATCCGGCCCGAGGACGCCGACGCGGTCGTGGCCACCCTGGAGGAGGCCGGCCTGCCGGTGTTCACGCCCCCGGAGGACTGGCTGGTCAAGGCGAAGTGCCTCGGCCAGGACATCGACCTCATCTTCGAGCTGGCGCACCGGCCCGTGACGACGGAGTTGCTGGACCGGGCGACCGAGCTGCCGGTGGACTCCGTCCAGATGCCGGTGCTGGCACCGACCGATCTGGTGCGGGCCCTGCTCGCCGCCTTCTCGGAGCACCACTGCGACTTCGGCGCCGTACTCCCCATCGCGCGGCAGCTGCGCGAGATGGTCGACTGGCAGGCGGTCCGCGACGAGTACGGCGACGCCCCGATGCCGGCGGCCTTCCTCTTTCTGCTGGAACGCCTGGAAGTCATCGCGCCGCAAGGAGAAGAACGATGAAGGACCCCGCCAACGCCGAGTACCGCATCGCCCATCTGAAGGAGCGGCTCGCTGCGGAGGAGCTGGGTGAGCTCGGCATCCGTATCGAGAACCGCGGGTCCTCCGTGACCGTCATGGGCACGGTCCCCACCGCACACTGCCGCAGCGAGCTGCTGCGCACGGTGAACGACGAACTCGAGGGCGAGACCGTTCACTTCGACATCGTCGTGGCCGATTCGGCGGCCCCTGACCACCCGGAGGAGGTCGCATGATCCGCATCGCGGCCGTGGGGGACATTCATATGGGTCTCGACAGCCAGGGTGTGCTCCGGCCGGCCTTCGAGACGCTCGCCGACTGCGCGGACCTGCTGCTCCTGGCCGGGGACCTGACGCGCCACGGCACGCCGGACGAGGCCCGGGTGGTCGCCCGGGAGATGACCGGCCTCCCGGTCCCGGTCGTCGCCGTGCTCGGCAATCACGACCATCACGACGAGCGGCCGGAAGAGGTCACCGCCATCCTCCGCGAAGCGGGCGTACGGGTGCTCGAAGGCCAGGGCACCGTCGTCGAGGTCGAGGGCAGGCGGGTGGGGATCGCGGGCACCAAGGGCTTCGGCGGCGGGTTCGCGGGCCGCAGCGGCAGTGAGTTCGGCGAGCCCCTGATGAAGGAGTTCATCCGGTACACCCGCCGCTGCGCCGACGGACTGCGGACCTCTCTGACGGAACTGGCCGAGCAGGGGTGCGAGACACGCGTCGCGCTCACGCACTTCGCCCCGGTGCCGGACACGCTGGCGGGGGAACCGCTGGAGATCTACCCGTTCCTGGGCAGCTACCTGCTCGCCGAGGCGGTGGACGCGGCCGGCGCGGACCTGGCCGTCCACGGCCACGCGCACGCGGGCACCGAGCACGGGATGACCAGCGGCGGCGTTCCCGTACGCAACGTCGCCCAGCCCGTCATCCGCAAGGCGTTCAACGTCTACCACGTGCGGGGAAGCGGGAGCGCGAAGACCGAAGCGGCGGCTGCCCGCAGGTAGGCGGTTTGACGACACGACCTGGAGCAGAACGCGGTCCGGCGGCGCGTCCTTCTCGGCGTCGCCGGGCGTGTGCGCCGGGAGTTGCCGGCCCGGGCGTTCTAGCGTGCTTCGATGCGATCTGTCCCCTTGTGGGTCCTGTTCTCCGCGGTGTCCGCCCCCGTCCTTCTCGTCGGCGGCTGGACGGCCTCGGCAGTGCTTCAGGGGCCCGGTTACGATCCCGCCTCGACCACGATCAGCGTCCTCGCCGCCGACGGGGCCGGCGGCTACTGGGTGATGACGTCGGCCCTGCTGGCTCTCGGCGCCTGTCACGTGGTGACCGCGTGCGGGCTGCGGCCCGCCGCGCCGCTGGGGCGGGTGGCGCTGGCGGGCGGCGGGCTCTCGGCGATGCTGCTCGCGCTGTTCCCGGCCCCGCTGAGCGGCGGCTCGTTCCCGCACGGTGTCGTGGTGGCCGTGGGGTTCTCGTTGCTGGCGGTGTGGCCGGTGCTGGCCGTGCGCCGCGGCGCCTGCGCCGGTCGGCCGCTGCCGGGGCAAGCCGCTTTGCCTCCGGTGCGCTCCGCTCCGTCTCCGGGGCCGAGCGCGCCGTGGGGGCTGCGGCCGGGGCCGTCCGTCGGCGCCTCGGTACTGATGTGGGTGGGCGGCGCCTGGTTTCTGCTCGCCCTCTTCCTGCCCGGCACCGCCGGAGCGGCCGAGCGGGTACTCACGTTCGGCCAGTCGTTCTGGCCCCCGGTCGTGGTCCTCTCCTGCGTCCGGTGCTGACCGCGGCGGCCCGCCTGCCAACGGGGCCCGTGGAGCACGGCACGCGGGAGTCCGGCGCGCGGCCCGTCCCGCTTCCCCTCCGTTTGGTACCTTTCGCTGGACACGAAATTCGATCGGATGTTCGTTTTCGGGATCTCCGACACGTCCGTTGTCGGCACAGACGCCCCCGTTCTCCTACGTGCGGCGCGCCACTCAATCGGACCGGGTGAAGCTCATGGCAGGAACCGACCAGGAGAAGGCACTGGACACCGCGCTCGCGCAGATCGAGCGGAAGTTCGGCAAGGGTGCGGTGATGCGCCTCGGCGAGCGGCCGAACGAGCCCATCGAGGTGATTCCCACCGGGTCCACCGCGCTCGACGTGGCGCTCGGCGTCGGGGGCCTGCCGCGCGGCCGTGTGGTGGAGGTGTACGGACCGGAGTCCTCCGGTAAGACGACGCTGACGCTGCACGCCGTGGCGAACGCGCAGAAGCTCGGCGGCACGGTGGCCTTCATCGACGCCGAGCACGCCCTGGACCCCGAGTACGCGAAGAAGCTCGGTGTCGACATCGACAATCTCATCCTGTCCCAGCCGGACAACGGTGAACAGGCGCTGGAGATCGTCGACATCCTGATCCGCTCGGGCGCGATCGACCTGATCGTGATCGACTCCGTCGCGGCCCTGGTCCCACGTGCCGAGATCGAGGGCTCGATGGGTGACTCCCACATGGGTCTGCAGGCCCGTCTGATGAGTCAGGCCCTCCGTAAGATCACCAGCGCTCAGCCAGACGAGGACGACGGCGATCTTCATCAACCAGCTCCGCGAAAAGATCGGTGTGATGTTCGGCTCGCCGGAGACCACAACCGGTGGCCGCGCGCTCAAGTTCTACGCCTCGGTCCGGCTCGACATCCGACGGATCGAGACACTCAAGGACGGCACCGACGCGGTCGGCAACCGCACCCGCGTCAAGGTCGTCAAGAACAAGGTCGCACCGCCGTTCAAGCAGGCCGAGTTCGACATCCTCTACGGCCAGGGCATCAGCCGCGAGGGCGGCCTGATCGACATGGGCGTGGAACACGGCTTCGTCCGCAAGGCCGGCGCCTGGTACACGTACGAGGGCGACCAGCTCGGCCAGGGCAAGGAGAACGCCCGCAACTTCCTCAAGGACAATTCCGACCTCGCCAACGAGATCGAGAAAAAGATCCTGACGAAGCTGGGCGTCGGGGTGTCGACGAAGGCCGCGGTCGCCGGGGAGGCGGGCACCGTCCCCGTCCTTGACGCCGCCCTTACCCCGGCCCCGGTGGGAAACGCCGGCTGACCAGGTGGTAGTCGAGGAAGGCGTCCGGTTCGCCCTCAGCGACGGTGGACGCTGACGGCGTAACCGCCGCCCTCATAGGGGTCGGCATCCCAGGTGGCGAACCGGTCGACGAGGGTGAGACCGGCCGCGGCGCAGCAGTCGTCGCAGTCCGGGAGCGTGCTGCTGGGCGGCACCGGCAGGTGGGCTTCGTCCAGGCCGAAGCCTGCGACCAGGAGGCCACCCGGACTCAATGCCGCCGACAGGCGCTGAACCACTCCGGTCTCGGTGCCGGGGGCGAGCAACGGAAAGATGTTGCCCGCGGCGACGACAAGGTCGAAGCCTCCCGCAACGCCGAGCGGGGCGGGCGCGAACTCGACCAGGTCGACCTGGAACCAGGGCAGTTCAGGCGCCTGCTTCCGCGCCACGTCCAGCATCGACGCGTCAAGGTCCACCCCGACACCACCTCCTCCTACGGCCTGGGGTTCACCCGTGCCGCCCGCCATGCGGGCCTGACCGTGGTCGAGGTCAACCGGCCCGATGTCGGCGTACAGGTCGACGTCGACGTGCATAAGCGTGTACGGGGAAACGTGCACAGCTCCAACGGTCTCGCGCCGTGGGGACCGTCGGATTGCAACCGTGGTCGACAACGAGCGGTCAGCGGCAGATCAGGCTTGCGTCCAACAGGAGGCCGTCGACCTCAAGGTGTGCTGACCGGACTACCTCCGCGACCGCTGGCGGTACCGACCGGGGGCCAAGCCGTACTCTCGTTTGAACGCTTTGGCGAAGGCGAATTCGGAGGTGTATCCGGTGCGCTGCGCGACGGTCTGTACCGGCTTGTCGCTGTCGCGCAGCAGTCGCGCCGCCAGCGTCATCCGCCACCAGGTCAGGTAGCCCAGCGGCGGTTTGCCGACCAGCGAGGTGAACCGGCGGGAGAAGGCCGCCCGCGACAGTCCGGCTTTCGCGCCCAGCGCTTCGACCGTCCACTGCCCGGCGGGTTCCTGGTGGATATGGCGCAGCGCTTCGGTGATCGCCGGATCGCGCAGCGTCGCGGCCCACCCGGTGGCCGGGCCGTCGTCGGTTTGCTCGTCGAGCCAGGCCCGCAGGATGTACAGCAGCATGATGTCCAGCAGGGCCGATACGACCGCTTCGGTTCCGTGGTCGGGGTTGGCGATCTCGTCGCCGAGCAGGTTGACGGCAGCACGTAGCGGCGTGCGGTGGCCGAGACGTGCCGGAAGGTGTATGACCTCGGGCAGTTCCTCGAACAGCGGATGCGACCGCGTCTGGTCGAGGGTGTACGCGCCGCACAGCAGGACCGTAGTGGCCCCTTCGCCGTCGTCGGCACTGGGCGCTATCTCCCGCAGGGACGCCGAGTGTGCGCCGGTCAGGGACGTCGACGGACTGTCGGCTAGAGCGTGCCCGCAGCCGTGCGGAAGACACACCACATCGCCCACGCTCAGGGCGATCGCGGCGCCCGTCGGCGGGATCAGCCAGCATGTACCTTCCAGCACCACGTGGAAGCCGGCCCCGGAGAACGGCTCGGCCCGCACTCCCCACGGAGCGTGCTTGCGGATTTCAGTGGAATGGGGGCGCCCCATGCGCATGACGCCGATCGCATCGCTGAGCACATCCATCGTCAGATCGTATCGCAAGGCCGCTATAAGCAAGACGACCAGATATGAAACGGAGACGGTGAGCCATGGAGTGCGGCACTTGACCTCCATACGCTGAGTGCGCCAGACAGATTGACCGATCGGTCTACCAGAAGGGCAGCACATGAGCCTGTACACCGCCGTCGCGACCGCGACCGGCCGCGACGGCCGCGCCGTCAGTTCGGACGGCAAGTTGGACGTCGAGCTGGCCCTCCAGAAAGAGTTGGGCGGGACCGGAGACGGCACCAACCCCGAGCAGCTCTTCGCGGCGGGCTACGCCGCCTGTTTTGCCACCTCCATGCAGCTGGTGGCGCAGAAGAAGGAGATCGACGTCTCGGGCATGTCGGTCACCGCCGAAGTCGGCCTCGTCCCCAACGGGCAGGGCGGCTTCCAGCTCGAAGTCAGCCTGCGGACGAAGCTACCGGACGGCCTGCCCCGAGAAGTCGGTCGCGCGCTCATCGAGGCCACCCACCAGGTTTGCCCGTACTCCAACGCCACGCGCGGCAACATCCCGGTCGAGCTGCTCGCCGAGTAACCGCCGCCCGCTGAACGCCATCTGGACCGCAACCGCCAGGGTGCGCGATCCAGGTGGCGTCGTCTTACCCGCCTGCCCCACGGCGCGGGGCAACGCCTATTGGTCTTGAGACCAGCTCATTTCGCACCGAGACCCCTGTGTACGTTCGGGCGTACCTGACTGTGCACGTTTGCGGCTCTGGCAAGATTTTCGCAGGCGGAGATCAATGCGGTGCCATGGTCGGCCGGTCCGCAGGATGGGCGGCCTGTTTTTGTGCTCTGTTGAACTGGTCAGCTTGTTACCGCAGTTGTCCGATGTGCAGGTGGTCTCGGTTGAGGTTTCCGATGCGGTGGTGGCGGTCCGCGCCCGCACGAGATCCGGTGAACCAGCGGGCTGCACGGAATGTGGCCAGCTCAGTGAGTGGTGCCACAGCCGTTACGCGCGGCGCCACGTCGACGTCACGCTCGCAGGCCGCCCTCTGCGCATCGACCTGTCCGTACGCCGCCTGTACTGCGAGAACACGACCTGCCCGGAGACAACCTTCGCCGAGCAAGTACCGGGCCTGACCGCGCGCTACCAGCGCCGGACACCCGGCCAGCAGCCGTGCAGGTCAGCGACCGCTTTCACCTCTGGCGGGGCCTGTCCCGCCGAGTTCAGGACATCGTCTCCACCCACCGCGGATGCCTGCCCGCAGCCCTGCCAACCGTCACTGAAGACGATCATCAACCGGTCGCGAAGACCACTGACAACGCCGCGGCGGGCAGCCGGGCCGGGCGCCATGCCCAAAGCCTGTTCGAGGCGGTCCAAGCCCTGACCCGCACCCGCCGGAGCCACAGCTCCGTGGCCCGCGAGCTCGGCCTGGACCGCCGAACCGTTCGTAAGTACGCCCGCGCACGCACCTGGCAGGAAGCCATGCGTCGGCCGCCCCGCAAGCCCTCCACTCTGGACCCCTACCTCGACTACCTGCGACAACGCTGGGACGAAGGACAGCACAGTGCGAAGGCCCTACCGCGGCCGGACCAAACCGGCCCGCTCGCCTTGCGACTCCGCGCGGTGCTCGCACAGGCTGACACCGGCCGCGACGTCACTCGCAGGTGGGCCGCGGAGAAGATAGCCCTCGGGATCTGGGGATCCCCCTATAGGGGGTTTCGGTTCCGCGTGAGCGCTTCATGCGGCGGTTATCGCCAGACGAAGCGTTCACTCATTGACCGCAAGGGCGTTTGTTGACCCTGCTCCGATGAATCGGTAGAAGAATGAGAGCCGTTTGGCCACTGGCGAGGGCAATTCAGTTTACGTACTGGCAAATACCCCGCGGCAGGTACGTGCCGTGCCCCGTCTCCCCCACGTAGGCACGGTCATCGATCACCGGAACACCGCGCGACAGCACCGTCTCGACCCTCCCCGTGACGCGCTTGCCCTCATAGGCCGAGTAGTCGACATTCATGTGATGCGTCTCAGCAGACAGAACCTGTTCGGCCGCCGGATCATAGATGACGATGTCGGCGTCCGACCCCGGTGCGATCGTCCCCTTCTTCGGATACAGACCGAACATGCGAGCCGGCGCAGCACAGGCAATCTCGATCCAGCGGCGGCGGCTGATATTCCCGTCGACAACAGCTTGGTGCAGCAGGTCCATGCGATGCTCGACGCCGGGCATGCCGTTCGGGATCTTCGAGAAGTCGCCCCGTCCCATCTCCTTCTGTCCCTTGAAGCAGAACGGGCAATGGTCCGTGGACACCACCTGCAGATCATTCGTCCGCAGGCCACGCCACAGAGCCTTCTGATGCTCCCTCGGACGCAGCGGAGTGGAGCAGACGTACTTCGCTCCTTCGAAGTCGGGTTCAGCCAGGTTGTCGGTCGACAGAAACAGGTACTGGGGACACGTCTCGCCGAATACAGGAAGTCCCTCGTCCCGAGCTCGCGCCAGTTCGGCGAGAGCCTCCTGGGCCGAGACGTGCACCACATAGAGAGGAGCCCCCGCCACCTGGCTCAGCTTGATCACTCGATGTGTAGCCTCCGCTTCGAGCAGCGCCTTGCGGACCTCTCCGTGGTATCGCGGATCCCTCTCCCCTCGGGCCAGTGCCTGCTCCACGAGCACGTCGATCGCAAGACCATTCTCCGCGTGCGCCATCACAAGGCCGCCGTTGGAGCCGGCGCGTTGCATGGCCCGCAGGATCTGACCGTCGTCGGAAAAAAATACACCCGGATACGCAGTGAAGAGCTTGAATGAGGTGACGCCGGCCGAGACCAGGCCATCCATCTCCCTGAGCGAGGACTCGTTCACATCGGACATGATCATGTGAAACGCGTAGTCGATCGCGCACTTTCCGTCGGCCTTTTCTTGCCACGCATCGAGTCCCTCAGCCAGGGAACCTCCCTTGGACTGAATAGCGAAGTCAATGATGGTTGTCGTGCCGCCCCAAGCCGCAGCCCTCGTGCCGGTCTCGAACGTGTCGGAGGCGAACGTGCCGCCGAACGGCATCTCCATATGCGTGTGACCGTCGACCCCACCCGGAATCACGTACTTCCCGGCCGCGTCGATGACGTGGTCAGCCGTCCACCCATGGCTGTCATGAGTAGCCAGGGCCACGACCCGGCCACCGTCGACGAGCACATCGACGTGCAACTCGTCGGAGGCCGTAATCACCAGTCCGCCAGTAATGAGAGTGCGTGCCATGGCTTCTGCTCCATTCGCGTCGGATCAACGGCGGTCACCCATGAGCCGTTACTGCTCGCCCCATTCCCCCCAGGAAGGGTCCGTCGGTGGGGCAGATGGGTGACTCCACCCCACCGACCGTACGAATTCTCCGCATTCCTACAGGTCAGGCGCCTACGAGGGTGGAACATCCCTGGTCACCCGAGCCAATGAAACCCTTGAAGGACGTGACGCCCTCCGCGACCAGCAGGTCCATCTCCTTGAGCGACGACTCGTTCACATCGGCGAGGATCATGTGGAACGCGTAGTCGATGGCGCAGTTGCCGTCCGCCTTGGCGTACCGGGCGTCGAGCCCCTCACGAAGGGAGCGCCCCACGGACTGGATCGCGAAGTCCACGATCGTGGTGGTGCCGCCCCAGG
This sequence comes from Streptomyces sp. NPDC096323, assembly GCF_040302845.1. Lineage (NCBI taxonomy): Bacteria > Bacillati > Actinomycetota > Actinomycetes > Kitasatosporales > Streptomycetaceae > Streptomyces > Streptomyces sp. NPDC096323. The sequence continues at coordinate 142,759 of NZ_JBEOSI010000014.1, read as the reverse complement.
CGGCGGCCCGGGTGCCGGTCTCGAAGGTGTCCGAGGCGAAGGTGCCGCCGAACGGCATCTCCATGTGCGTGTGCGCGTCGGCACCGCCCGGGACGACGTACTTCCCGGTGGCGTCGATGGTCCGGTCGGCGGTCCAGCCGGCTGCGGCGTCGGTGCCGGGTGCGGCGAGTGCGGCGATGCGGCCGCCCTCGACGAGTACGTCGGCGTGGATCTCGTCGGACGCGGTGATGACGAGGCCGCCGTGGATGACGGTGCGGGTCATGTGCCCCTCCTCACTGTGGCGGAATGGGTCCACGCACACGTGGACGCGGTGCGTGAGAGAAAACGTAGAAGTGGGCTGCCCACGGGGCAATACCGCGGTGCCGGGCGGGGTGCGGTGGCCCGGCGGGCCGCCGCACCCCGGGGTTTCACCCCACCGACCGCAGTGCCTCGGCGAGGATCGCCGCGCCCTCCTCGGCCTCCGGGATGGAGAGCGAGAGCGGTGGGGCGATGCGCAGCACGCTGGTGTCGTGGCCGCCGCCCTTGCCGATGAGCAGGCCGCCCTCGCGTGCCGCTTCGAGCACGGCCGCGGCCGCTTCGGGGTTCGCCTCGTCCGTCCCCGGCTTCACCAGCTCGATGCCGATCATCAGGCCGCGCCCGCGCACCTCCCGTACGCACTCCGACGCCGCACCGATCGCGCGCAGGCGCTCGATCAGCAGCCCGCCGACGCGGCGGGCGTTGCCCTGGAGGTCGTGTTCGAGGAGGTACGAGAGGTTGGCGAGGCCGGCGGCCATCGTGACGGGGGAACCGCCGAACGTCGAGATGGAGTTGGCGTCGAGGCAGTTCATGACGTCGGCACGGGCGACGACGCCGCCGATCGACATGCCGTTGCCGATTCCCTTGGCGAAGGTGAGGATCTCCGGCGGGCCGTTACGCCCGTGCGCCTGCCAGCCCCAGAAGTGCTCGCCGGTGCGGCCCCAGCCGGTCTGCACCTCGTCGGAGATCCACAGGATGCCGTGCCGGTCCAGAACTTCGCGGAACGCCGCGTACAGGCCGTCGGGCGGGGACGTGAACCCGCCGACGCCCTGGATGGGTTCGGCGATCAGCGCGGCGGGCGAGCGGGTGTGGCCGAGCAGGTCCTCCAGGTCCGCGACGCAGGCGGCGATGAACTCCCGGTCGTCCAGGTGCGCGTAGGGGCCGCGGTTGCGGACGCCCCCGTGCACGTACAGCGTCTGGAGCGGCGACAGGCTGGTGGGCGACCAGGCGTTGTTGCCGGTGATGGAGACGGCCGAGAACGACCGGCCGTGGTAGCTGTTGCGCATCGCGAGGATCTGGTTCGACCTGCGGTACGTGGTGGCGAGCAGCAGGGCCGTGTCGTTCGCCTCGGTGCCGGAGGTGGTGAAGAAGACCCGGGCCTCCGGGATGCCGGAGAGGGTGGCGACGCGCTCGGCGAGTTCGACCATCGGCCGGTTCAGATAGAGCGTGGAGGAGTGGATGATCCGCCCGGCCTGCTCGCTGACCGCCTTGGTGACCTCGGGCAGTGCGTGGGCGGTCATCGTGGTGAGGATGCCGCCGAAGAAGTCGAGGTAGCGCCTCCCGTCGGCGTCCCAGACGTGGCGGCCCTCGCCGTGGGTGATCTCCAGGGGGTGCCGGTAGTAGAGCGCCAGCCAGTCGGGGCTGACGGCGAGGTGGCGGTGGTGCAGGCTGCTCACGGTTCCACCAGTCCTTCGTACGCGTCGGGGCGGCGGTCCCGGTAGAACGCCCACTGCTGACGGACCTCCTCGATGAGCCCGAAGTCCAGGTCCCGGACGAGGAGTTCCTCCTCCTTGTCGCTGGCGACGTCGCCGACGAACTGGCCGCGCGGGTCGACGAAGTAACTCGTTCCGTAGAAGTCGTTGTCGCCGTACTCCTCCTGGCCGACCCGGTTGATCGCGGCGATGAAGTACTCGTTCGCGACGGCGGAGGCGGGCTGCTCCAGCTGCCAGAGGTGACCGGACAGGCCGCGCGAGGTCGCTGACGGGTTGTACACCAACTGGGCTCCGTTGAGCCCGAGTTGGCGCCACCCCTCGGGGAAGTGGCGGTCGTAGCAGATGTACACCCCGACCTTGCCGACCGCCGTGTCGAAGACCGGCCAGCCGATGTTTCCGGGCTTGAAGTAGTACTTCTCCCAGAAGCCCTTGACCTGCGGGATGTGGTGCTTGCGGTACTTGCCGAGGTACGAGCCGTCGGCGTCGATCACGGCAGCGGTGTTGTAGTAGAAGCCGGACTGCTCGAGCTCGAAGACCGGGACGACGATCACCATGCCGGTCTCGCGGGCCAGCTCCCGCATCCGCTGCACGGTCGGCCCGTCGGGCACGGCCTCCGCCCAGCGGTAGTGCTCGGGTTCCTGCACCTGGCAGAAGTAAGGCGCGTTGAACACCTCCTGGAACCCGATGATCTTCGCCCCCTGCCGGGCGGCCTCCCGAGCGTGTTCCTCGTGCTTGGCGATCATGGATTCGGTGTCGCCGGTCCAGGTCGCCTGGACGAGTGCGGCGCGTACGACGTGGGACATGAGCTGCTCCTTCGACACGGCGTCAGAGAGCCTCTTCGCGTTTCTACGCCCGTAGACACGTGCGTACGGGAGAACGTAAGCCCCGTCACACAGCGGGGCAAGACCATCGCCGTGAACCAGCGGAGTCGATCATGTTTCACACCCGTGCGGTCCAGTGCCCGGGGTGGGCCGGATGGCGGCGGGTGGTCAGGCGATGCCCGCCACCCGCAGGGCGCGTTCCACGTCCCGCTCGCGGTCCTCGGACACCGTCCGGGCCGCCGCCAGCAGATGCGGTACGAGGTGGCGCGGGTCGCTCTCCGCGATCCTGGCCGCGTCCTGCGGTGTCCGTACGCGGACGAAGGCGCCGAGCAGCGCCTGTGCCTGGGCCCCGCGGCCGGCCCGGTCCAGGGCGGTCACCGCGTCGGCGATCTCGGCGGCCGGCCGGGCCACGCCCTGGCGCAACAGGTTCCCGCAGTCCTCCGGGCGCCCCGCACCGGCGAGCGCGTCCGCGGCGGCCGCGAGCTCGGCCGGGGGCAGCGAGGAGACCTCCCACAGCAGGGTCGCCCAGTCCGCGCCGAGCCCCGCCCGGTGGAGTTCGACAGCGAGGACCGGCAACAGTTCGGCGGGCCGGCCCGCCGCCTCGCAGAGCACGCCATGGGCCTCGCCGCTCCGGCCCTCCGCCCGGAGCCGGACGAGGGTCGCGACGACGGCCCGCGCGGAGTACAGCACGGCCGGGTCCTGCGCCGCCTCGGCATCCCCGGCCGGAGCGCCCGCCGCGCGGGAGGCACCGCCGAAGCGTGCTCCCCGGGGCAGGGCCGCCGCCACCGGCGGGAGGGGCAGAACGGGCGCGGAACTCTCCGCCTCGACGTCCAGCCCGGCGAAGCGCGCACCCCGCGCCTTCTTGCGGGCGGGGGCCTCGGGCGGCCGACGGACGGCGTCCGAGGGCTGAGGCGCAGGCTCTGCGGGCGGCCGACGGGTGGGGGCCGAGGACTGCGGCACGGGGTGTGCGGGCGGCCGACGGACGGCGTCCGAGGGCTGGGGCATAGGCTCTGCGGGCGGCCGACGTGTGGGGGCCGAGGGCTGAGGCACAGGCTCTGCGGGCTGTCGGCGGGCGGGGTCCGGTGTGCCCTCGAACCCCGGCTCCGACCCCGGCGCGGCGTCCCCTTCCGCGCGGAACCAGCCCGCCGGCACCGCCACCGCGGCCAGCCTCCTGCGCAGTTCCGTACAGCGGGCCGACGCCCGGGCGTGGTCGTCGCGGGCCCAGGCGACCGCCTCCGCGACCGCGTCCGCATCCATGGCGCCCGCCTCGCCGCCGGCCAGGGCAGCGCTCAGCCGCTGAGCCGCGTTCGCCTGTTCCCGCAGCATCAGCTCCAGCCGCTCCGCGAGCTGCTGCCGCCCGCCGGGGCGCCGGTCGTGGGCGGCGGCGGAGGCGGCGTAGAGCTCGGCCGCACGCACCGAGGCGCGCTCCGCGAACGCCGCGCCGCGCACGGCGGCGAGGTCCGTGAAGAGCGACTCCATGACGTCCCAGGGCGGGATCTCCGCACCCGCCAGACAGGCCCGCATCCCCTCGGGATCACGCCGGCAGAAGACGCCGTACCAGCCCCGCCCGGCATCGAGCAGCGCCGCCACCTCTCGCAGATGGTGCGCGAACTCGCCTATGGACTCAGCACGCTGATGCACCGTCACCGCCACCGTCATCGCCGCCTTCGGCCGCTGCCGACTGGAACCTTCCAGTCCGCAGGCATTCGACCGCAGTCGTGTTACGGGACGGCTACACGCAGTTTTCGACCCGGGTCCGAGCGGCGCGGGTCGATACGAACCGGGTGCCGAGGGGCGCTCGTCGGCTCGGCGCGCGCCCCTCGGCACCGGCCCAGCGATCAGAAGGTGATGGCGATCCCGGTATGCGGCCGCTTACCGAGCCGGACGACCATCGCCGGGTAGTCGAGCAGCCAGTACTTCCAGGTGTACTTGCGGGCGATGACCCGCCGCGCACCGTTCGTACCCTTCTCGTCGAGCAGCCGGCCGGTGCCCTCGGCGCTCGGGGCGCCCTCCGCGATCCGCCCGCGCACATCGCAGACGGTGACGAGGACACTGCTGTTGTTGCGCAGTCGCTTGACCTTCCACGAATCGCTCTTGGTCCAGACGAACAGTTCGCCCCCGTCGGCCGCCGCCCACACCGGCGTGGCGACGGGGGTGCCGTCCTTCCGGTAGGTGGTGAGGCTGACGTATTCACTGCGGGCGAAGTCCTGGAGGCTCATGGTCCAACCCTACGCAGGGCGACCGCCGTTCGCCCCGCTACCCGGCGAGCGGGACGGTGTCCGGCTCCGGGGCGCACCGCAGGAGCAGTTCGTCCATGGAGAGGCCGAGCGCCCCGGCGAGCGCCGCGACGGTGAAGAAGGCGGGGGTCGGGGCGCGGCCGGTTTCGATCTTGCGCAGCGTCTCGGCCGAGATTCCGGCGCACGCGGCGACGTCGGACATGCTGCGGGGGCCGCGCATCTCGCGGAGCAGCCGGCCGAGCCGTTCGCCTCGCAGGCGCTCTTCGGGGGTGAGGGGCGTTCGTACCATGCCGTCATTCTAATACCGCTCGGACCGGTATAGTAATTGGCATGGTGCAGCTCAAGACAGACACATCCATCGAAGCCATGCGTGAGACCGGCCGGGTCGTCGCGCAGCTACTGGCAGCCACGCGCGAAGCGGCGGCGGTCGGCGTCACACCGCGCGAGCTCGACGAGGTGGCCCGCGAGGTCCTGCGCGAGGCCGGTGCGGGCTCGCCCTTCCTGAACTACCGGCCGCACTTCGCGCCCACTCCCTTCCCCGGCGTGATCTGCGCGTCCGTCAACGACGCGATCGTCCACGGCATCCCGGACGACGTGCCGCTGCGCGACGGCGATCTGGTCAGCATCGACGCGGGTGCGACGCTCGGCGGCTGGGCCGGGGACTCGGCGATCAGCTTCACCATCGGCCGGGCCCGGCCGGCGGACACCCGGCTGGTCGACACGGCGTACGAGGCGCTGGCGGCGGGCATCGCGGCGGCCGTCGTCGGCAACCGGATCGGCGACATCGCTCACGCGATCGGCACGGTCTGCCGCACCGCGGGCTACGGCATCCCGGAGGGCTTCGGCGGCCACGGCATCGGCCGGGCCATGCACGAGGACCCGGGCGTGCCCAACGAGGGGCGTCCGGGCCGCGGGATGCCGCTGCGGCACGGCATGGTGCTGGCCATCGAGCCGATGCTGATCGGGGGCGGCGGGGACGACTATCACCCGGACCTCGACGGCTGGACCCTGCGGACCAACGACGGCAGCAGGGCCGCGCACGCGGAGCACACGGTGGCCATCACGAACGACGGCCCCAGGATCCTGACCGCCCTCTGACCGCTCAAAGGGCCGTCTTTGGCGCCCCGTTCGCCGGAACCACCCGGCGCGCCCCGTCAGTTGGCGCACAGGACTCCCCGGCGAGGGCCGTCGCGGGGCCGGCCCGGCACGTCTCTCCCGACGCCGGGCCGACTCACGCATAGGACTACTGCCGGCCGTCAGTCACGCCCGGCCGGCCTCACCACCATGGCCGAACCGCCGCCCCGCCGCACCGTCTCCGCGGCCGCGAGCCACCGCCCGTCGGGGAGCCGCTGCACGCCCGTCGCCGCCCCGATCTCCGGGTTGAGCTTGAAGACGTGCCCCAGAGCCTCCAGCCGCGCCCGCACCGGGCTGTTCCACAGCCCCGGTTCGAGCTCGGTCGCCGCCGCGTTGCGCTGGCTGGCGCGGGGCGCCGCGATGGCGTCCACCAGCGGCAGCCCGCGGTCGACCGTGCCGGTCAGGGTCTGGAGCACGGTCGTGATGATCGTGGCGCCGCCCGGAGAACCGAGGGCCAGCACCGGCTTCCCGTGTGCCAGCACGATGGTCGGGGAGATCGACGACCGCGGCCGCTTGCCCGGACCCGGCAGATTCGGGTCGTGGACGGCCGGGTTGGCCGGTGCGAACGAGAAGTCCGTCAGCTCGTTGTTGAGCAGGAAGCCCCGCCCCGGCACCGTGATGCCGCTGCCCCCGGTCTGCTCGATCGTCAGGGTGTACGCGACCACGTTGCCCCACTTGTCGGCGGCCGTGAGATGCGTGGTGTTCTCGCCCTCGTACGTCGTCGGGGCGGCCGTCCCGGCACCCGCGCAGTCACCGGGGTTGCGCGGGTCGCCCGGGGCGAGCGGACTGGTGAGCACCGCGTCGTCCTTGATCAGGCACTCCCGCGAGTCGGCGAACCGCTGGCTGATGAGCTCCTTCGTGGGTACGTCCTCGAAGGCCGGGTCGCCGACCCAGCGCCCCCGGTCGGCGAAGGCGATGCGGCTCGCCTCGATGTAACGGTGCAGGTACTGCGCCTGGCTCGCCCGTGAAAGGTCGGTGGACTCAAGGATGTTGAGGGCCTCGCCCACCGTCGTACCACCCGACGAGGACGGTGCCATGCCGTAGACGTCGAGCCCGCGGTAGCCGGTCTTCGTGGGTGCCTGCCGCAACGCCCGGTAGGAGCGCAGGTCCTTCGCCGTGAGGTCGCCCGGACGCACCACCCGGGCCGACGCGGGGTCGACGGGCGGATTGCGTACGGTCCGCACGATGTCGTCCGCCAGCTTGCCCCGGTAGAGCGCGTCGACCCCGTCGCGGCCGACCTCCTCGTACGTACGCGCCAGGTCGGGGTTCTTGAAGACGGAGCCGACCACCGGGAGTTCTCCGTCGGGCAGGAAGAGCTTCCGGGTGGCGGGGAAGTCGGCGAACCGGGCCTGATTGCTCTCCGTCTGCGAGCGGAACGTGCCGTCGACGACGAAGCCGTCGCGGGCCAGCCGCTCGGCCGGTTTCAGCACCTGCCGGAGCGACTTGCTCCCCCAGGCGTCGAGCGCCGCGTCCCAGGTGGCGGGCGTGCCCGGGGTGCCGACGCCCAGGCCGCTGGTGACGGCGGCCTCGAAGGGGAGGGGCTTGCCGTTCTCCAGGAAGAGCGAGGAGTCGGCGCTGCGCGGCGCGGTCTCGCGGCCGTCGATCGTCTCCACGGTGCGGGTGCGGGCGTCGTAGTGCACGAAGTAGCCGCCCCCGCCCAGCCCCGCCGAGTACGGCTCGGTCACCCCGAGGGCCGCCGCGGTGGCCACGGCCGCGTCCACCGCGTTGCCGCCCTTGCGCAGCACCTCGATGCCCGCGGCCGTCGCATCGGCGTCGACGCTGGACACCGCACCCCCGTAACCGGCCGCCACGGGCGACTTCAAGGGCGGCGGGATCGGTGGCGCGGAGGAGGACGGGGCGGCTGCCCCGAGCGTCACCATGGCGGCCAGAACACCTGACAACGACACATTCCGAGCGACGGAACGCCTCATGCGCACCTCCAGTGAAGGATCGTCCGCGCAGGGTAACGCCGCCCCGGCCGCCGCGTCAGGAGCGCCTCGGACGTGAGCCCGAATGCCCGCTAACATGCCCGCTAACATGCCCGCCCATGACTGACGACGTACGCAACATCGTGCTGGGCGTGATAGCCGCCGGCATCAGCGCCGCCCTCGGGTGGCTCGCGCGCACGTATCTCTGGCGCCGCAAGCTCCGCCGCAAGCAGGCGTTCTTCGGCCTGCCGGGGAATTCGGAGTGCCTGCTCGTCGTCAACCGCGACGCGGGCGGGGACGGCGCCGTCCACCGGCACGACGTGTTCGCCCTGCTCGAACTCTCCGCACTGATCAAGGACTGCTCGGCGCATGCCCAGATCCTGTCGCACGACATCGCCCAGCAGGGCTTCGGCGAACGGACCGAGTTCTGCGTGGGCGGCCCCGTCTCCAAGGGTCGCGTTCTTCATCGCCCGCAATGGACTCAATAGCCAGCGGCTTCAGGCTTGCCCGTATCTGGACGGGGTCCGGCTGCCAGGGCGGTACGGCCTCCATATCCTTCAACAGCGTCATGGCCTCTGCCCAGACACCAGCCTTCAGCCAGCGGTGGGCCTGCGTCTGCAAGGTGGTCCAACCGATGCCGTACCGCTGCGCCAGCTCTTTGAACCGTTCGCCCGAGACAGCTTTGTCCAGCAGAGCCGCCACCATCGTTCGCCGGTCGATGACGGACCGAGAGCCGCCCATCAGAGGCTTGATCCGTTCCCATGCCTCGTCGGTCAGAACAGGAACGTTCCGACCCTCCTGGAGGAACCACTCCCGAATCGCGCAGGCGACGCCCTTGCGTCGCGGGGAACACCTTACGACCTCGGCTTGGAGGCCCACCATCCGCAGCAGCTCCGCCTTCTCCGCAGGCTCAATGTCCTGCAGGTTCCGCCGCGCTACTTCTGCAAGACGCTCCAGACCCTGCAGACGCTGGCCCGCCTCAGCAGCCTCTCTCTGCCAGGCTTCCGCCTCCACACGCTGCTTCTCAAGGGTCGTCAGAGCGTCTTCGAGAGGTTTCGTGGCCCGGTCTGCGGCTTCTGCTGCTTCTTCGCGGTTTAGTCCTCGGCGCAGTGCCCGTTTGGCTGCTGTAGCGGCGGTGACGTCGATCAAGTCTTCTGTTTCGGTGATTTGCTGAGTCAGATCGGTGATGCGTTTGGTGTAGTCGACCCGCTTGTGACTGGTGGCGTGCAGCCAGTCTTGAGCCATGGCTTTCATGCGGTCGGCGTCACTGAGCAGCGCTACGACGTCGGCCCACAATTGACGCTCGACGCTGGTGGCCTCCAGATATGGGCAGGTACAGCGATCAGCGGCCCCGGCGTAGGACTCGTGCCGCCCCTTGCATCGGTAGATGACCTCGGTGGGCCGATGCTGGTGCCCCTCGTAGGTGCGATCGCACGGGCTGGTCATGAGGCCGGTCAGGATGTAGATCCGGGAGCGGGTCTTCACCGCAGGCCGACGTTGGGCCATGGCAGTCCGCAGTTCCGTTATCTCTTCGCTGGTGAAGACCGGAGGCAGGTCGATGGCGACGCTGTCGCCGTGGACGGGGTTGCCGTCCGGGTCCCGCTCTGCAGATCTACCGCGCCAAACGACGCGGTTCTCCATGACCGCGTCGCCGAGCAGACGGCATCTGATGTTCTTCGCAGTCCAGTAGGCGCCCGAACGCGTGGTGCGCTGCTCCGCATTGAGGGTGAGGGCGGCTTCTTCCCAGCTTCGCTTATCTAGAAAGACTTCCCTCGCTCTGCGGAGTGTGGCTGCATCCTTCTCGCAGACGGCGTAGTGCGAGACTCCCTTCTTACCGCGCTCGGCGACCTCCCACCCGAAGGGGACCATGCCGCCTGGGTACAGGCCGTCTTCGGCCTTCTCTTGGATGCCGCCCTGGGTGCGCTCGCGGATCAGCTCACGCTCTTCTTCGGCGTAGTCAGCGTCCTTGCGCATCTGGCTGCGGCCGGCGGACGTGGAGTTGTCGTAGTCTCTTTTGACCACGGCCACGTACACCCCGAGGTCTTCGAGCTCCCAGACCCACTTCCAGAAGGCGCGTCCTGTGCGGCCGATGCCTCGGCCCTCGTTTACGACAACCATGTCGAAGGGGCGTGGAGTTTTACGGGCGTCTTGCATGAGGCGTTTTAGGTCTGGCCTGTGGTCGGCTTCCAGGCTGCCGCTGAACCCTTCGTCGGCGTATGTGCCGACGTGTGTCCAGCCCTTCTTCTGGATGTGTCGGACGGTGCGCTTGCCTGTGTACGAGATGCCGTAGCCCTCGGTCTGTTCCTCCGTGGAGACGCGCAGGTAGTCGACGGCCCGCAGTGCCGCCGCGCTGGCCCGTAGCGCCGTGTCGGCGGCGGCGCGCGTGCGTGTCTTGCCCATGTCAGCCCCTTTCAAGTGGCGGATCTTGGGAGGTGCTGCCGTACCTCCGAGGGTTACGTACGTTGCGGCAATGTTAGGTCGCAGGGGTGTCGGTGCGCGGGTGGAATACGATCTCCAGTAGGCGGCGATAGGCGACGGGGTCGGGCTCCTCGCTTCGGAAGGTGATGTCGACCTGGGGCGCGGGGTTGCCCTCGAAGTGTTCGCGCAGCCACTGTCGGGCCGCCTCGGCCGATATTGCCGTCGTGTCCTGCATTGACCCTCCGTGCAAGTCCTATTGTTTTGGCGGTCATTGGGTTTCCAGGGCCTATGCCCTCACAGCGCATGCCTGGGTAGCTTCACCAAGCAGTTACGCCGGTAGTTGTGGCGCGGCAGTGACGAGGCGCTTCCTATCTTTTCGTGGGCGGTCTTCTTCGCTGTGTTCGCTTCGGTCCCATCGCCAGGCAGGACGAAGGGGGAGCGCCTTCAATGGTCACCACGATGGCCGGTTTGGGTAACCGGTGATCGTCGGCTATGTTGCGCTCGCTCGCGCCGCCGCGCTCCGCCGTCTCTGGAGGCACTGCGGTCGTGGGCGGGCGGTGGCGATGGGGTCTCAGACGATCATGCGCTGTTCGGAGACGGTCACAGATGATGAAGGTTTCGGCCCAACGTCAGCTTTCGAGGGTGAAGTAAAGGGGCGTTCTGTCCTGATGGGCCTGTTTGGAAACTCGGGCGACAGGTAGCTTGGGCCAGGTGATCGTCGGCCCGTAGGGCCTGAGCCTCGATCCACCGCGTGATGGCGGGCCTGTGGGTGACGAAACGTAAAGAGGTGCCCGCTGACCTGCGACGATGGGACTTCCTACAGCTCCATCACGCATGTACAGCGAGGCACCTCGGAAGTGAAAGTTCCCCACACGGCCGCGGCGACGTTCGCGGCGTTCGATGATCCGAATCTGATCGCACATCCTGGGCTGCTGCCGAGGATACGGTTGGCCGAGCGGTGCGGGCGGCCCGCGCTGATCGCGCAGAAGGTCCACCTCGTCGGTGCGGCCGACGGTGCCGGGGCGGCCGCCGATGCCAAGGCTCTGTCGATTATGGGCGGGATTTTGGCCGGTACCTCGATCGACGATCTGGACGTCCTGCGCCACGGTGGTCTGCCGAAGCTGTTCGGCGGCTTGCGCGCCCCGTCCACGCTGGGCATCTTCCTGCGCGCGTTCACCTGGGGGCACGTGCGCCAACTCGAGTCTGCTGCCCGGGCGTTCACCTGCAATCTTGCCGCGCACGCCGGCCTGGTCCCGGCCGGGGACGAGGTGGTGTTCGTGGACATCGACTCCAAGGTCAAACAGGTCTACGGGCCGGCCAAGCAGGGCGCTTCCTTCGGCTACACCAAGGTCCGTGGCCTGCACTTCCAGATCGTCACCGTGAAGACCGCCGCCTGCGCGCCGGTGATCGTGGCCCGAGGCTGCGCAAGGGCTCGGCGAACTCCGGCAAGGGAGCCGCGAGTCTGCTGCGCAAGGCCCTGAGCACCGTTCGGGCCATGGGCATCACCGCACGGATCGTTGTGCGGGCGGACTCGGCGTACTTCTCGCACAAGGTCATCGACGTCTGCCGCAAGGCCGGCGCGGTCTTCTCCCTGGCCGTCGCGGTCAAGAAGACCATCCGCGCGGCCATCGTGGAGATCCCCGAGGACGCCTGGACTCCGATCGAGCACACCAACGCGATCTGGGACGAGACGGAGGAACGCTGGATCTCCGACGCCGAGATCGACTTCACCGCGTTCACCAGCAAGAAGAAGGCTGCTGAGCCGTCGTGGGCGAGACCTGGAAGCGTTCCGCGGCGCGGCGCAGGGTCCAGCCGTCTTCGACGACGCAGCGGGCCAGGCGCAGGCGTCCGGTCTCGGTCAGGGGTGCATTACGGTGGGGCACGAGTGCCTTTCTATTGGTGTAGACGTCACAATCCACGCGGAACCGGAAGGCCCTCACCTATTCAAGATCCCTCAGCCGAGACCTGCCTCACCCGTCCACAACCTCCCGGGACAGAACACCTAGAGCGCCGACACCCGGCAGATCCACGCTGTCGAGTTCGTGCCGCTCGATGACCCGCCCCGCCTCGACTTTCCGACCTGTTGGTGAAGCTGTGCCGGGACGGCTTCCCAGGCGCAGGCTCGTACATGGGGCCCACGTCCGCCATCGGTCTATGACCCCACTGTGGCCGTGAGCAGCGTCGAAAACTAAGCCGCAGCGTAGTCCGGGCTTCTACGATGCAGCAACGCAGCGGAATCCCGTGTCGTTGTCCTTCATAGTCGCAGCGGCTGTGTTCAGGAGGGATGGCGCAGCCCGTTCGAACGGAGACGTGAACGCGGACCCCTTCAGGTGGTACCGCCCGTTTCCGGGCTCCTCTTCCGTGGAGCACCACTCCCAGGCGTTGCCGCACATGTCGAAGGCGCCGAAAGGGCTGGCGCCGGACTGGTAGCGGGAGACAGGGGTCGTCGCGTCAATGCCCGCTTCGGCCGTGTTCACCTTCGCGGCTGTCGGCTCATTGCCCCAGGGGTAGACGCGACCACGCGGGCCGCGAGCCGCCTTCTCCCACTGCCGGGCGGTTGGAAGGAGCTTGCCAGCCCAACGGGCGTAAGCGGCCGCATCGTGCCACGTCACCCACACCACGGGGTGGGTGGCCAGGGTGACGGGGCAATGGCCGTCTGGCCAGTGCTGTGGCGTCCGGTGCTTGGTGGCCAACACGAAGCGCGAGTAGTCCTCATTGGTCGTCGGGTAGGCGTCGATGAGAAACGGTTCCAGCCACACCGAGCGGTTGTCAGGGCCGGAGAGATAAATGCCCTCCTCGACAAGGACCATGACCTTCCCGTCGATCGGGTGCCGGCGAGTGCTTGGGTCCCGTCGCAGGAGTTCCTCGGCCCGCTCGTCGTGCTCAACGTCCGCACGTTCGGTCATGAGCGCGGCGAAGCGTTGCTGAACGTCGGGCGTAGCCTGAGTCAGAAGCGTGTCGAGGGCCGTCTGGTTGTCGAGTTCGAGTTCGATGGTCTCGCCCCGGCGTTTCCACCGGGGGACCTGACGAGGGTTCACGCCTACCAGCTCGGCGAACTCCTTCTGCTTCTTCCGCATGGCCGTGCGCAGCAATTCGGCTTCGCGGCCGGTCCACCTGGTAACCCGCGCCATAACGCTTGCTTCCCTACAGGGTCTCGCCGGCGATCGACAGGTATGCCTCCTGGAGCTGCCTCAAGACAGGGTGCTCCACAGAGAACTCGGTGTCGTCGATCGCGGCCAAAGGGCGCACGCCGATCGACGTGTTCGTGGCGAACGCCGCGGCCATGCCCTTGGCCTGGTCCAGGGTGACAGTGGAGATGCGGTGTTTCGCATGCTGCTGGAGCAGAGCCATGGTGACGCCGGGCAACACGGGGGCATCTGGCCACACAACAGTGCCCTCTTGGTCGACGAAGGCCACGTTCCAGGTGCCGCCCTCGGAGATGAACCCGTCATAGCCGACGAATAGGGCATCGTCGAAGTTTGCTCGCTGAGCCGAGCCCCGGGCGTGCAAGGCGCCGAAGAGCCCGATGTGCTTCACCTGGGGCAGGTCACGCTCGTACACCAGGCTCTGGGCGCGCAAGGGCGCCGGAGGAAGGGCGCCGGCACCGCGTACGGACACGAGAACGTGCGGCTCGTTGGCGTGGGCCGGGTGGCCCATCTCGACCTTCGGGTCATAGATCGTGACACGCACGACGCACGGGCGGGTCTGCCCCTCCAGAGCCCGACGGACGTACTCGCGCACGCGGTCAGTCTCCAGAGCCGCGTGCCACACGATCTCGCAGTCCCGCGCAAGGCGTTCCAGGTGCAGCGTCAAGCCACGGACGCTGCCGTCGGAATCGACACGCATGGACGTGAAGTGCCCGACGTTCGTGAGCGCCAGGGGAAGCAAGTCATCTACAGATACGGGCTTTCCATCGAGAGTCACCATGCAGCCAAGCATGTCAGGACCATGCCCTCAGGCGGCACCCAAAATTGGTTACTGACGGGTCAACGCCATCTGTAAGTCATTCCCAAGCCTTCACTGCGAGGTGTTCGCTGGTTACTACGCGAATACGCCTCGCCATCGGCAGGGCACCTCGTGCCGCGCGCTTGGCGCCTCAGCCACACGTTCACCACGCCATTCATCCGGGAGGAGCCCGATGACGGTCGCAACAGCTCTCGCACCGGTCACGACGCGGTCAGTACCCCGCCCCGGGTACGCCGCCTTCGAGTCATGCTTCGCCCCGGAACCGATCAACGTTGGCCGCGCGCGTCACACCAGCAGCGTCTTCCTGAGGCTATGGGAGGTCGCCGGCCCCTTGGCGGAGGACGTGGTGCTTTGCGTCTCCGAGCTGGTCACTAACGGTGTGACTCACGGCTCTGGAGACCTGTCACTGCGCGTCCGATGCCGCGAAACCGAGATCCTAGTCGAGGTCCAGGACGGCAGCTCAGTGTCGGCGACCATGCGTTCGGCCAGTGCTGATGCCACTTCGGGTCGGGGCTTGGTCCTCGTTAAGGCCCTCTCCGGGGATTGGGGAGCCAGCACGGACGGCCGGACGACGTGGTGCACGTTTCCTATCGTTGTGGGCAGGCCCTGATGACTCCCCCTGCGAGCACCACCATCGCGGCATTACAGGAAGTTGAGCTACGGACGTTCGGAGGCGTCAAGCCAGTACGTGGAGAGCATCTCGCCCGGCCAAGTCGGCTGACGGACTTCACTTCGCGGTCCCATCTCCTCGAAGTACGGCGCCAGGTCGATGATCGGTGTCCCGTCGACGGCGTCAAGATCCGTCACCAGGAGATCCCGGCCCTCCACTTTCAGCAACTGCGGGTAGCTGGTCGCCAGCTGGTTGGGCCTCCGATGGTTGCGGTGGACGAACGTACCCGTCGCCGGCCACCTCGGATTTCCCCGCGGGCTACGCGCGTGCAGCTGGACGTCTTCCGGCCGCGCCATGTGGAAGCGCCACGTCACCGTCAGGTGAGAGAACTCCTCGATGCCCTGCAATGTTTCGAGGGGGTACGCGTCGTTGAGCCTGATGACCGATTCGATCCCGCCCTGGTAGTCATCCTGAACGCGGGTGTGGCCCCCGACCACCGTTGCGATCGACTCGACCTCGTACGTCGCCATCAGGGTCGTTCCTCTCAATCAGAACTTACGCATCCTGTAGCCGTCACGCGAAGCAACGGGCCTGATCCGCGGTCAGCCTATGACCCGCAGCATCTCCCGTGCCCGATGGTCCAATTCGACAACGTGGCGACCTCCGCGTTGCCGAACGGGCGAGAGATCGCTCTGCATCCGGACGATGACGTCGCGTACGCGGCCCGACAGAACGCCGGCCATGGCATCGAGGGCTTGCCCCCAGGTGGTGCATGCCTCGTCGAGATGGCCCTGCTGAACCTGGACGGCGCCGAGGTAGCCGAGGGTCACGCTGTGGGTGCGGGCGTACTGCTGCCTGCGGCGGGTGGCAACGCTGCGCTGGAAGTGGATCTCCGCGTCGACTGGCTGACCCAGGTCGCGCAGGGCGCAAGCCGTCTCGTGGGCGAGGGAGGCTTCCTGGAAGAAGTCCACGCGGCCGGGCGCACCGTCGTTGTCCGCACGGGCGAGGTCCCGCTCCGCGCGACTGATGGCCGCGATGGTGCCAGACCGGTTGCCGTCGGCCGCGAGCGCTCGTGCGTGAACGATCGCGAGCAGGGCTTTCTCCCGCTGGCTGGCCTGGCCGTAACGGTCGCGGGACATGGAGGCGTCGGCCAGGGCGAGCGCTTTGCGTGGGTGCCCGAGGTCCACTGCCTGATGGGCGAGGGCTCGCAGAATGTGACCGGCAAGTGGTCCGTCCCCGGCTTCTGCCGCAATGCGGGTGGCAAGGGTGAGGTAGCGCTGGGCTGTTCGGTGCTCGGAGGCGTCGAACGCCATCCAGCCGGCGAGGTAGGTCATCTCCGCGACAGCGGAGTAGGTGTCCCGGCGGCTCTGTTCCGTGCGGAATCGGCTGCCAAGCAGGGGGACTGCTTCGTCGCGAAGGTGGCCAGCCAGCGCCGAGCGCCCGGAGGCGCCTCCGCGCTGCTGGTCTCGCGCGGAGTAGAAGTTCGTGAGGTCGCGGACGTCGTCGATGTCGGCTTGGGCCACCAGTCGGGGAGAGACTGCCGTGCGTCTGGCTGCTGCGGCAGGGGCGGCTGCCCACCACGAGGTGGTGGGCAGGGCCAGGCTGGCGGCGGAGTACGCGGAGGTCGCCAGCAGCTTGCGTCGGTGCATGTCCAGATCGTCGCTTCCCAGCTCAGCCAGCACAGTCAGAGGGTCGACGCTCCAGTCGGAACCACTGTCGGCCGTGCCTGTCGGCACTTCCTCCAGCCCGAGGTCAACCAAGGTGAGACGGCGGCCAAGTCTGCGGGAAAGCGTCTCGCGCAGGATATGCCGCGCTATCCCGCTGGGCTTCGTACCCAGGACCCACATGGAGATATGCGAACGGGAGATGGCCTCCAGCTCCCGTACGCCACTCTCCGCAGCCACGCGGGCAACTGCAGCGGCCGCTTGAGGCTGGGACCAGCCCGCTTCGCGCAGAAGGGCGGAGAAGGCGAGGTTTCGCTCACGGGCCATGGACTGCCCCTCGGTCTCGAAATGATCTTTGGCGCCTTTGGCGGCCTTGGCAGCCGTGCAGGCATACCCCTCGGCGGCGATTCAGGGTTCGCTCAACGTAGCGGCCGGGTCACTCACTATGCACCTCAGCCGTCGGCACTCCAAGGCGAACCCCACTTAACTTGGCTTGATCCATACAGGAGTTGTGTCATGCGCCTCTCGCTGTTCCTGCATCAGACCCGTCACGGCGATGGTCGAGGCAAACTGGCCAACCTCACCGTGGGATCGGCCGATGTCCAGCGGGATCAAGCGGTGGCTGCAGCAGAGACGGTGGCACTCGTGCTGGACGATAAGTCCCCGCTACCGCAGAGCGCCGGCGACGTGGAGGAGCTTGCGCGGCGCCTTCGCGGTCACATCGGACAACTCGGAGCCGTCGTACCGCCCGGAGCCGCGGGCCTGCGTGGCGCGCAACAGCTCACTTCGGCAGGCGTCCCCGACGGTTACATGCCGAGCAGGGTGCATTTGGTCAAGCTCGCCGAGGCCACTCAGGCACTCGGCGCGGCCGGTCAAGCTCATGGCGTGGTCCTCGCGAAGCCCGCGCGGAGATGGCGTTACTGGAGGCCACGGCTCAACGTGCTGCGCGGCTCGGTCTTCGCTGTCGCCTTCGTCCTCTTGGCTCTGGCCGCATCGGTGCCCCGGGCATGACCGCCCTCGGCAGTTCTGATCGCGGTGGTTCTAGGCCCGGTGGCCCGGCTGATTCTCCGCGGTGGCCGAGTGTCCTGCCGCTCCGCTCCGCAGGACGAGGACTCCGCAGCGGGGCAGAGCGAGCCTTCCCCGCACAGGTGACCACCGTGTCCCTCCTCATCTACCGTTCCCGGCCGCTGCGGCGGCCCGATGCCATCCCCGGATCCGCGGGGTCTACGGAGATCCACACGATGAAGCGTCTTCCGCGTATCGAGCAGTACGGTCTTATCGGCGACATGCAGACCAGTGCCCACGTCTGCGACGACGGCTCGATCGACTGGCTGTGCCTGCCCCGTTTCGACTCGCCTGCCATCTTCGCGGGCCTGCTCGGCACGCAGAAGCACGGCTCTTGGCAAATCGCCCCAGTCCCGCCTGCCAGTCAATCCGATGCCGGAGCGGTCTCTGAGCGCCGGTACCTCGGTGACTCGCTCGTCCTCGAATCGCTGTGGCGCACCCCGTCCGGGTCGGTCCGGGTGCTCGACTTCATGCCGCCGCGCGGCGGAGCACCCCAGGTGATCCGGATTGTTGAGGGTGTGTCCGGCGAGGTGCCGATGGTCTCGGCTCTGCGTCCGCGTCCGGGGTACGGCAGCGTCAGCCCGTGGATCCACGAGGTCGAGGGGCGCATGGTCGCGGAAGCAGGCGCGGACGCACTGTGGCTCGACACGGGCGTCCAGCAGGTGGAGAAGGACGGTGTCATCGTCAGTGCCTTCGGCGTCGCCGCCGGGCAGAGCGTGGCGTTCGTGCTCAGCTGGTGCCCCTCCCACGCAGCCGCACCGGAGGTTCCCGACCCGGAGGCCGCTCTCGCCGAGACGCTCGCCTTCTGGCATGGCTGGACGCAGGAATGCACCTACGACGGGCCCTACCGCGAGGCAGTGGTTGGTTCCTCGATCGCGCTGAAGGCGATGACGTATGCGCCGAGCGGCGGGATCGTTGCCGCGCCGACCACGTCGCTGCCCGAGGAGATCGGCGGCGGACGGAACTGGGACTACCGCTTCACTTGGCTGCGCGACGCCTCCACCACTCTCGCCGCGCTGCTGGGAACCGGCTACCGGCAGGAGGCCCATGCGTGGCGGCGTTGGCTGTTGCGTGCGGTGGCCGGCGATCCGGAAAACCTGCAGATCATGTACGGGATCACCGGCGAGCGTGATCTGCGGGAGCGGGAGCTGCCTTGGCTTCCGGGGTACGCGGAATCGGCTCCAGTGCGGGTGGGGAACGGGGCGGCTGACCAGCTGCAACTCGACGTGTATGGCGAGTTGATCGAGACCCTCTATCTCGCCCACCAGAGCGGTGTCGCCCATTGCGCGGACACCGCGGCCCTGCACCAGCGGCTTATCGAGCACCTGGCCCAGCGCTGGCAGGAACCCGATGAGGGAATCTGGGAGATCCGCGGGGCACGCCGGCATTTCGTGCACTCCAAGGTGATGGCTTGGGTGGCCATCGACCGCACCATCCGTCTGGCCGAGGCCGACGCTCTCGCGCTGGATCCGGGCCCCTTGGTCGAGTTGCGCGAGATGATCCACCGCGAAGTGTGCACCGAGGGGTTCGACCCGGTGCGCAACACCTTCACCCAGTCTTACGGCTCGCAGGAACTGGACGCCGCCACGCTGTTGATCCCCCGGGTCGGGTTCCTTCCGCCCGACGATCCTCGCGTCATCGGCACCGTGGACGCCGTACGTCGGGAGCTGTCCACGCCGGAGGGGCTCGTGCGTCGGTACCCGACGATCGGCAACCACGCCGGAGTGGACGGGCTGACGGGCGATGAGGGCACTTTCATCCTCTGCTCCTTCTGGCTCGTGGATGCCCTGGCCCTGACCGGCCGCCTGGATGAGGCCCATGCCCAGTTCGAACGCCTTCTCACGCTGCGCAACGACCTCGGCCTCCTCGCCGAAGAGTACGACCCCGTCCAGCAGCGCCAGCTCGGGAACTTTCCGCAGGCGTTCAGCCACATGGGCCTGATCCAGAGTGCCCTGCTCCTGCAGCAGCTGGCGCCACAGTCCTCTCCTCGCCGAGGCGCGGTGGCGGTTCCGGCACCCCGTTCCGCCTCACCCGGACCGCAACAGAACCGCAAGACCCTGACGCCGCAGCACGCCTAGCCGTTCCTTTTCCACTGCGAGGATTCCCATGCCTGACACCGCGTTCCCGACACGGCCGGCCGCGACCGGCCACCGCCGTCGGCGGTCGCCACGGACCGACGCCTTCACGGTGCACCGCGTCCGTCGTGCCGTGGTGCTGCCCCTGCTGCTCCTTGCGGGCCTGCTGAGCGCCACCTTTGCCATCTGGGTGACGGCCGCAGTGGCTCTCGGTGGGCTCCTGGTCGGCCTGGTCTGCGGGCTGGCCGGGGTCGCGCTGGTAGCGGCTCGCGAAGTGCGTACGGCCGCCGACGCCGTGCAGACAACCGCAGAGGAACGACGCACGGCGGTGCTGACCGCAGTCACGGGAGCCGCGGCGGCCGTCGAGAAGTCGGTGGCGTGGTCGGCGGACGAACTGTGCCGAGGGGCACGACCGCCGCTGCCGGACATGCAGATGCCGCAGCCGGCCAGTACGACCGCAGAGATCGACAAGGCACTGAGTGCACTGCAGGTCCAGGCCGTCGCCTCGCTGATACGCGTGCACGACGAGTCCCAGTCCGTCGTCCTTCTGGAAGTGCTGCGCCGCCTGGCCATGCGGGAGCATGCCCTGGTCGGGAAGGCACTGGAAGCATTGACTCAGCTGGAGATGCTGACCGACGACCCGGAACTGCTCGCGAAGATCTTCGAGATCGATCACCTCGTGACGCGGATGCGTCGTCAGGTGGAGAGCACGGCGGTGCTGGGCGGGCAGTCCCTGCGCAGCGTGCGCCAGCCGGTGCCCGTCACGACCACGCTGCGTGGTGCGATCTCCGAGGTGGTGCAGTACCCGCGTGTAATGGTCGCGGCCGGTTCCGTGGGGGGTGAGCTGGGGCTTCCCGGACATGTAGGTCCGGACCTGACGCACCTGCTGGCCGAGCTGATCGAGAACGCCTGCGAGTGCTCCGACCCGGCGACAAAGGTGACCGTGCGAGCGCAGAGGGTGCCGAAAGGGCTGGCGATCGAGGTCGAGGACCGGGCCATCCCCATGCATCCGCAGACGCGCGCGCAGATGAACCGTCTGCTCAAGGCGCCCGATGAGGTCGACGTCAGCGGCCAGGTGCGAGCCGGGCAACTCGGCTTGCTGGTAGCCGCGAAGATCGCGCAGTCGCATGGGCTGTCCGTTCTCCTGCAGGAGAACGTGACGGGAGGCACCACGGCTCTGGTCGTCATCCCGGCCAGGCTCCTCGTAGCGATTGCCCCCGTCGGTGACGCCGGCGCCCGCAGCCGGGAACTCCGCCCCTCCGCGCCGCCGCCTCGACAGCCCGTCGCGACAGCCGAGCCCTCAGCGGGCCAGGTCGGACGCCGGATAGGTGCAGAGGGGCCGTCACATCGTGCTCCTGCTCCCGACCTCCCCAGGCGTACGCGCCAAGCCGGTTCGTTCCGTCCGCCGCAGTCGCAGGAACAAGCACCCGCGACTGCGGCGAGGCCCGGACTCGCAGGCGCCTTCCGAAACGGCATCCAGGCCGGCAGGAGCTCCAGCTCGCCCCCCGATCCGGCCGGACAGCCCCGGCACTGACGCCCACCCCTCACCATGCGTTCCCAGTGGCCCCGGACATATCCGCCAGCCCTCCCCCTTCTGGAGCGATTCCCATGAACACCCACCCTGAGATGACCAGCGGCGCCTCCGAACCGGAGGCCGAGGTGACGCCGAGCGGCAAGCGGGGCGACATGCTCTGGCTGCTGCGGCACTTCGCCAACGAGGTTCCGGGCGTCACGCACGCCGTCCTGCTGTCGCGGGACGGGCTACGGCTGCTGGACAGCGAAGTCGACAAGGACTGGGCCGACGAACTGTCGGCCGCACTGAGCGCAGTGGCCTCCATCGCGACGAACATCACCGGCCCCACCCACCAGAAGCGGCCGTCCAGACAGGTCATCATCGAGCGAGACGACTGCCTGTTCTTCGTCCAGAGCGCCGGCCACAGCGCGGCCTTCGACAACCACCCCGGTAACCGGGGCCTGGTGGACACGATCCTCGCCGTCGTCGCCGCCACGGATGCCGACGCGGGCAACATCGGGTTCGAAACCGGACGCCTGGTGCAGAAGTTCGCCCCGTACATGAAAATCCCCGTCCGAGTCGACACAGGTGACGAGGTCCGGTGAGCACCCACGGCGACGCGGCCGAGGAATCAACGTTCGTCCGGACCTACACGCTGACGCGCGGGCGCACCAGGCCGCGCCACCTGATGGCCCTGGACACCGTGCTGGACACCGGCCCGGGACGGCCCGGCCCAGGCCAGGCCGGGGAATGCGAAGAGATCCTCGCCCTGTGCCGCGAGCACCGGCGTTCGGTGACTGAGCTGGCGGGACAGCTCGGCCGTCCTGTCACCGCCGTAAAGATCCTCGTCTCGGACCTCCTGGACGCCCACGCCCTGGTCATCTCCGTCACCGATGCCTTCGCCTCCTCCTCCGACACGGGCGCGGAAGAACGTCCCACCACCCACCTATTGGCGGCCCTCTCGGCGGGCCTGAAGAGGAAGTGGCCCGATGCCATCGCCTACCCCCAGGCCGGATGACCCGGACATGGCTCTGATGAGTCCGTCACGCCCGCAGTCCGCTGCTCCGACGGTTCTGAAGATCGTGATCGCCGGTGGTTTCGGCGCGGGCAAGACCACCGCCGTGGGCGCGGTCAGCGAGATCACGCCGCTGAGCACGGAGGAGTACCTGACCGAGGCCGGCGCTGGCGTGGACAGTCTGGAGGGCGTCGAGGCCAAGCAGATGACCACGGTCGCCTTCGACTTCGGCCGTCTCAGCCTGCCCGACGCGCCCGTGCCTCTGGAGCTCTTCCTGTTCGGCACGCCCGGCCAGGACCGGTTCGTCGACCTCTGGTACGACCTCTCCCGGGGAGCCGTCGGCGCGGTCGTCCTGGTCGACACCCGCCGCCTGGAGAGCAGCTTCACCCCCGTCAGCTTCTTCGAAGACATCGGCCTGCCCTTCGTCGTCGCCGTGAACCACTTCGACGGAGCCCACCGCTATCAACCCGAACAGATCCGCGCCGCCCTCGACCTGCCCGCCTCTGTGCCGGTGGTCACCGACGTTTCGCCCCGCTGGACGGTGGGGGCGACCTCCTGGGACGCCCGCAATCCGAGCCACGTCGCCGGCGTCCTGCTGACTCTCGTCGGCCACGCCGTGCAGAACGCACCGGCAGGACCCGCTCGCCCCGCATCCACCACCAGTCTCCAGGACGCCTGATGTCATATCAGCCCAACGATCCCCACCTGCCCCAAGCCGGCACACCCGCGCTGTCCTTGCCGCAACGCGGCATGCGCGACGGCACCCACGGGCTGCCCATCCCAGCCGGCGCTGCCGTCACCGGTCCGCAGGCCCAGCAGGCGACCGAACTGGCGCAACGGTACGAACTGCTGGAGCGCCTCGGCGTGTCCATCGCTGCCAGCCAGGACTTCGACGAGCTGGCCCGCGACATGGCCGAGAAGGCCGGGTTCCTGTACGGGTTCGTCAATCTGTTCCTGGAGGAGCAGACCTTCGTCGGACTGCACCAGCCGCCCGCGGACAGCGGGTACGTGATCGTCGGCCGCACCATGAGCCACGACCACGGCTGGTGCCCGGAGGTTGTAACCCGCAAGAAGGCCCTCCCCCTGCACGACGTACACGCCAGCCCCCGCTTCAGCGGTAACCACGTGGTCGACGCGGTCGGCATCCGCTCCTACTTCGGCGCACCGCTCAACCACGACAGCGGTGTCGTGCTGGGCACGGTGTGTGTCATCGACCCCGAGAAGCGGCCCCTGAGCGAGGCCCGACGACTCAGAGACATCGCCATCAAGGCCGGAGCCCAGGTGATGGACCACATGGTCCACACCCCCGTCGTCCGCTAGGCCCGCTCCACCGCCCCCACCCGGGAGCCGCTTGCGATCCCCGGCCGCTCCACCGCGCGAACTTCACCCAGGGAGAGGGAAACGACCATGCCCGCCACACCCGCCACACCGCCTCCGGCGCTGCGTCCCTATCTCACCGCCCGCCACGAACTGCTGTGGAACGAGGCCGACTCCTTCGCGGCCGAGCACATCGCGCCGCGTGCCGTGCGAATGGAAGCCGCTCCGGGCAGGGTGGAGCGCAAGGTCGCGGATCTGATGGCCGCACGGGGCTGGTTCGCCGTCACCCTCCCGGCCGCCCTCGGCGGTCTGGGCGCCGGACACGTGGCCAAGACGGTCCTGATCCACCGCATCGGCTGCGTCTCGGCAGCTGCCGCGACCATCCTGCAAGCCACCCTGATCCCCGTCGGCGCCTTGCTGCACTTCGCCACGCATGAGCAGAAGGTCCGCTGGCTGGCGGGGGTGTCGGACGGTTCGCTGCTTTTGTCGATCGCAGTGACCGAACCGGACGCCGGCGGGCACATCGGCGGCATGGAGACCACCGCCGAGCGGACCGGCAATCAGTGGGTGATCACCGGCAGCAAGGTCCACATCGGCAACAGCCATCTCGCGGGAGCCCACCTCGTGCTCGCCCGGACCGCCGAGGCGGGCGTGCGCACCACGCAGGCGCTGACCGCGTTCATGGTCGAAGCCGACCGCCGCGGACTCTCCGTCGCCGACCACCGCCCCGGTCTCGGCCTGCACGGCTTCTCCGCCGGCCGCCTCGACCTCGACCACGTCCGCGTCCCCGCGGACAACGTGGTCGGCGAGATCGGCCAAGGGCTCAGCGTGGCCCAGAGCAGCAGCATCCTGTACGGCCGCCCCAACCTGGCCGCCGTCAGCCTCGGCATCCACGAGGCGGTCGCGGCCACCACGACCTCCTACCTCAAGGCCCGACCCCGCTACCGGAGCGCCCTGTCCGATCTGCCGGTCCTGCGGGACCGCGTCGGCGACATCGAGGCCCGGCTGCGCGCGGCACGCATCCTGGCCTACCAGTCCGTGCATCTCCTGGACCAGGGCCTGTCCTGCGACGCCGAGCTGATCAACGCGAAGTACCTGGGTCACCAGTGGGCCATGACGTCCGCCCAGGACGCCATGGAACTGCACGGCGCCCACGCCCTCGACCGCGAGTACGTCCTCCAGCGCCTGTGGCGCGACATCCAGCACACCCACCCCCCGGCCGGAACGGGTGAAGTCCAGCGAATACGCCTGGCCGACGCCGCTTTCAACGAGGACGACATCCAGTGGTCCGAGCGCCTCGCCGCTGAAGCCGCCTGGGCGCAACCCGGCCCCACCGCCGCATGAACCCCCGTGCGCGGCACCCCGTGAATCCCGACCGCCGCGCACGGGCCCGTGCCGCCGGCCCCCGTCCCCCGCGGGGGCCGGCGGCACCCCTCCCGGTGACCGTCCACCTAGCCGAGAAAGAGACACCCGTGTCCCCGTCCTTGTCGACCAGCGCACCAACCACACCGCTGAGCAACACAAAGCAGCGCGTTGCCAAGCACATCGTGGACGGTTTCACGACCGTCCCGGACCTCGCCACGAAGACCGGGCTGTCGGCCAACACCATCCGCCAGTACGTCCGGGACATCCGGGAGAGCGTCCACTGTCCGCCTCGCTGCAAGCCGCAGGTGCTCGTGCATCTCCTGCTGGCCGCCGAGCACGTCGATCCGCCCGCACCGGAGCGGCCGGAGCCCGGGCTCACCGTGGAGCAGCAGCAGCTTGTGAGAGCGGTCGCCGCGCATAGCGCCGACCGCGACATCGCCCTCGCCGCCAAGATCGCCCCGGCCGATCTCCGGTCCGCCCTCGACGAACTGCTCGACGAGACGGGCGCCGCCGACGCCACCCAGCTCGTCGTCCTGGCCCACGCCTGGCGCCTACTGGGCGCCAGGCCGACCGGCACGGCGGAGATCGGAGCGAACCAGTGAGAACATCTCCCGCGCCGCAGCCGCGACGCGCACCAGAGTTAACAGCCGTGTACGAGATGCGGACTCTGTGCACGGACGCCGAGCGAGATGAGGCCGTCGCACTCGTTCAGGACCGTCAGCGCTGGCTCACCATGCGCGGCCTGCCGGTACCCACCCGAGCCGATGTCCCGGCCCTGTTCCACGACCCGCAGGCGAAGCCGGCCGGGCTGTTCGAGGACGGGCTGCTGCTGGCATGCCTGATCCCGCAGCGCGAGCTCGATCTCGGCTGGGGCCAAGGACCGTGCCTCTTCCTGAGCTGCATCCACACCCTGCCCGACCGCTCCGACAACACCATCCAGCTGATGACCCTGTGGGCCTCCGACTTCGCAGCCCGACGCGACCTGCCCCTTGTACGCGCCGAGGCCATGGCCCGCCAGCCCCTCGACGTTGATCCGATCGCCCCGTTCCTCCGACAGCTCACCGACATGGGCTGGGACGTACGGGGATCGGGCACCGGTCAGCACGGCGAGCGAGTCGCCCGCCTCGAACTCATCGCCGAGCAGCGCTCTGGACTGAGCGCGCTCATCGGCTGCCAGGTCCACGAGCCGCGCCTTACCGCAGACAGCCGGAGCATCGCGTGACAGCCGCCGAGCCGCCGCTGCGGCCGGACCTCGCCCGCGAACTCGTCGACCGCGCCACGAAGGCGGCAGAGCGCCGGGCCAGGCGCGTGCGCAACCAGCTCGATGCCGTAGCGATCGGCCAGAACCGTCACGCCGACCACGCCGACACCAAGGTGCTGCGCCGAGTCCTGGCCGAACACGACTGGCCCGGCTACCGCCTCGTCGGTCCCGAAGCCGCACGCGCCGCCTGGAGCCTGGCTCTTCACGCCGACAACGACGCCGGCCTCCAACGTGCCGCCACCACCCTGCTGGAACGCGCAGCCCAGCACGGCGACGCACGTTTCCAACACTGGGCCCACCTCTACGACCGCACCCTGGTCAACAGCGGTCACCCCCAGGAATTCGGGACTCAACAGGTCCTCACCGCAACAGGGGCTCTGCTGTGTCCGGTGCGCGCCTCCGACTCCTTGGACCAGCGAAGGGCCTCCGTGGGGCTGTCACCGATCGGCGCGGCCTTGAAGACGGTGCGTCGCCGGCTCGCCCAGGACCACCAGGCCGGCGACTCCTCGACCGTCGTGCTCGCGGAGGTCGCATGCCCCAGCGAACCCCGCCCACTCCACCCATCCGAGGCACCCACCGATCCCTTCCAAACGAAAAGGACCGTTGCCGTATGAAGGTCACCACCGCCGTCCTCGCTGCCGGCGCCGCAGTCTCCCTCACAACCACCATGGTCGGAGCCGCCCGGCTCCGGCAGAACGCGCGGCACCAGGCCGAACGGAATGAGGCGCTTCTCGCGGGCAACCAGATCGACTGGCTGGCGCAGGTCTCCACCACTCCTGACCTCGCCGAGATCTGGAAGCCCAAGGGCCTGGAGACCGAGGAGTACATGCGGCTCATGTCGGCCAACCGGCTCCTCTGCACGTTCAGCCTGCGCGACCGCCTCGGCTTCGTCCCGAAGAGGCACCTGCCCTTCCACGCCGCGTGGATCATGAAAAGCGACGTCAGCCGCCGGTACTGGAAGCACTTCGGTGACCTCCGCGCGCAGGAGGCCGAGGGCGACGAGCGGGCCGAGCGCTTCACCCGGGTACTGAGCCACGCCGCCGAGAACACCCCGCTGGCGCAGCCCGCAGCAGCCCGACGGCCGCACCCCGACTCCCAGACGCCATGGACCAGGCGACTTCGCCGGCCAGCTCGTCTGGCATCAGACCCCGGGGCCCGACCGGGCCTCGGTGCTCCGCGCAATCCACCCCTTACAGGAGGCATGAATGACCGCCACCCAGACCGAGAGGCCGACCGCTCCGGCACAGGCCGACCTCGTAATGACCGACGACGACCCGTTCGGGCTCGACATCACGTTCATCGAGGGCACGCCGGCGACCGAGACGGTCCTGATGTGCGGCACGGGCGACAACTGCGGCTCTTCCTGCCCCAGCGCCTGCACCACCTCGTAAGCCGGGTCACCCCGGCACCGCGGGCCGGACGGGGCTCTCCCCGTCCGGCCCGCCCCGCCCGTCACGTACAAAGATAGGGAGAGCGCTGATGACACGGCAACGGCTAAGCCTGTACGAGGCCGCAGGGCAGTCCATGCTGCGCGCCGCGGTACACACGACCGCGCCCGCCATGCCGCCCTGGCCGACGCGCACGGCGCCCCGGGAAGATTGGCGTGCGTGGCTGAGCACGGTGTGGGCTGACACCGACTTCCGCCGCACCGTGTCGCACGCGAGCCCTCACCTGGCGGACCAGGTGCAGGCCATCATCGGCGGCCGTACGCCGACGGTGCGCCGGATGCGCCGGGCGGCGCTGTCCACTGCCCGCTACGCGATCCGTTACGCACGCCGTTCCACCCCCTACGGCCTGTTCGCCGGCGTCGCCCCGCTCGGCTTCGCCCAGACGACGTCGGTCCGTATCGGTGACGAGCACCAGGCCGTGGCCCGCCCCGAGGCCACCGAACTCGAGGAGTTGCTCAGCCACTGGGAGAGCGACGCTGCGCGCATGGCTGACGCCGAGGTCTGCGTCAACACCCTGATCCAACAGCGCGACCAGCACATCCACGTGCCCTCCGAGGGCGACGCCGAGTTCCGACTCGCCCTCAATCCGGCACTGCGCCTCGTCCTCGATCTGGCCCGATCGCCGATCGGGTACAGCCAGTTGGCCGACAAACTGGCCGCGGAGTTTCCCGCTGTGAGTGACATCGCGCGCGACCGGCTGCTCGGTGAACTGCTGCGGGTGAGGCTGCTGCGCTCGTCGCTGCGCGCACCTGCCACCGTCGCCGACCCCACCGACGTCTTGCCGCCCGCGGCTCGCGCTCAGGCAGCTGGCCTGCGCACCGCGTGCGACCTGCGGCTGGACGCCGACGTGCGGCTGCCCGAGCAGGTGCTGACCGAAGTGGAAACCGCGGCAACCGTCCTGGCCCGCGTGGTCGCCCACTCGTCTGGAACACCGACATGGCGGCGGTGGATCGAGCAGTTCACCGAGCGCTACGGCGAGAACACCGCGGTGCCGGTGGACGTGGCCACGGATCCTGACCGGGGCGTGGGCTTCCCGGCAGGGTTCCTCACGGCGAGCGAGCCGCCCCGGCCGATGTCCCGGCGCGACCGGCTGCTGCTGGAGCTGGCCGGCACTGCCGCTGCCGAAGGCAGCCGCACCGTCGCGCTGAGCGGGGCGATGATCGAGGAACTGGAAGCTGCGGCCGGCGATAAGCCCCACCACCTGGCGCCGCACCTCGAACTTGCCGCACAGGTCCACGCCTCCTCCATCCCGGCCCTGAGCTGTGGGGACTTTCGGCTGCGCGTGCTGACTGTGTCCCGCTCGGCCGGATCGATGTCCGGCCGGTTCTGGCACCTGCTGCCGGGCACGGAGGGGGCGTACGCGAACCTGCCCACCGTCGATCCGGAGGCGGAACTCGCGCAGCTCTCCTTCCACGCCGGGCGGGTACCGGCCGACCTGCTCACCCGCGCGCCGCAGGCCCTGCCCCGCGTTGTCAGCGTCGGTGAATTCCGGCGCCCCGGCCCGGACGTCCTCTTCCCCCGCGACCTGTCGGTCACCGTCGCCGACGGCCGCCCCCATCTGGTGGAGACCGCGACGGGCAAGCCGCTGGAGCTGCTGGCCCCCACCGCGATCAACTTCCTGTGGAACAACTACACCCCGCCGATGGCCCGCTTCCTCGGCGAGATCAGCCGGGCCACCTCCCCGCAGGTGACCTGGTTCGACTGGGGTGCCGCCTGGGCCCTACCCTTCACCCCGGCCCTCACCTACCGGCGCACCATCCTCGCCACCGCCCGGTGGAAGATCCGCCGCCGCATACTGCCTGTCCGCACCGCCCCACTGCACCAGTGGGCGGACCAACTCCACGCCTGGCGGGCCCGGTTCCAGGTGCCGGAACAGGTACTCCTTGCGGAGGACGACCAGCACCTCACCCTTGACCTCACCCGCGACGTCGACCTGGACCTGCTGCGCGCGCACCTCGATGCCAGCCCCGTCGGCGTCGCTACCCTTCACGACGCGCCCCCGCCGGACGCCGACGGGTGGATCGGCGGCCGGGCCCACAGCATCGTCGTCCCCATGGCGAGGCGCTCATGACCACGCCGGCCGGGCCCCGTACGCAGGACCTGTCCGAGGGTGCCCTGGGCATGGCCCTGCTCGACATCGAGCGACATGACCTGTCCACGGCCCGCCGCCACCTCGCCCAGGCCACCGCCCGGGGCGTGAGCACCGGCAGCAACGCCAGCCTCTTCCACGGCGCACCCGCCCTGGAGTTCGTCCTGGCCCGCGCCCACGGAGCCGGCGACGACGTCCGCACGGCTGTCGACCGCGTCGTGGACGGCCGGCTCGCCGCCGCCCACCGCCGGCAGGCCGCCGGCACGCTGCCCCATCTCGCCGAGTGGGACCTCATCCGCGGTCTGACCGGGCTCGCCGCGCTGCTGCTGTCCCGCCCCATCGCGCCCCGGCTGCCCGACGTGCTCGCCTGCCTCGTCGCGCTCGCCCACCCCACCCGCGGCGACGGCCGGATGCTGCCGGGGTGGTGGTCGGCGGTCGGCCCCGATGGGACGGAGATGACCGGCGGGCACGGCAACAACGGCATGGCCCACGGGATCGCGGGGCCCCTGGCCGTCCTCTCTCTCGCCCTGCGCGACGGAGTCAGTGTCCCCGGTCAGGAGGAGGCCATCGGCACGTTCGCGATCTGGCTCGACCGGCACGGCACCCACTACTGGTCCACCGCAGCCCACCTGGACGCCGACCAGCCGCCCGCCGCGGAATCGGCCCGCCAGTCCTGGTGCTACGGCCAGCCCGGCATCGCCCGCGCGCAACAGCTCGCCGCGCTCGCCCTCGGCGACCCCGCCCGGCACCAAGCGGCCGAGGACATCGTCGAGACCATCCTGACCGACCCACAGCAGCTCGCCCGCATCACCGACTCGACCCTCTGCCACGGCTGGGCCGGGCTGCTGACCCTCACCCGCGCGGTCGCCGCCGACAGCCCCTCGCCCGCACGCTTCACGCCGATCATCCAGAACCTGCACCGACGGCTGGCCGCCGACTGGGAGCACCTGCCCAAACCTGGCTTCCTGGAAGGCCGCGCCGGAGCCCAACTCGCCTTGCACGACACCGGCACCACCGGCTGGACCCGTGCCCTCCTGCTCACCTGACCCCCACCCTGCCGTCCCGCAAGGAGTTCGCTGCCCATGACCTTCGACGACGAGAACCTGCCCATCCCACCGGACACCTCCTGGTGGCACGCCTCCGTGGCGTTCCCCGACCCGCACCACACCGCCGCACGGGCCCTAGCCACCGCGCTTTCCGGACGCCGTTTCCACTTCCTGCGCAAGGACGCCGGCGTGCGCCTGCGGACCGAACAGCCCGCCACCGGTCTGCTGGACCAGCTCGTCGCCGACCGTGTGATCACCGGCTGGACGGGCGGGATCTACGAGCCGGAGACCTATGCTTTCGGCGGCCCCGAGGGCATGCAGGTCGCACACGACGTGTTCTGCGCCGACAGCCCGGCTGCCCTCGCCGAGACCAGTACCCCCGGCGCCCGCGAGCGCAGCGTGATGCTGCTGTCCGCCATGATCCGCGCGACAGGGCTGGACCCGTTCGAAGTCGGGGACGTGTACGCGCGGTGGGCCGCCCTGCGGCACCCCGTCAACCCGCCCCAGGGGCCCGCGCTGGAAAAGGCCGTCTCCGCGATGCGGCGGCTGATGAATGCGGACGCCGCCCTGCGCCCGCAGCCGGAAGCGGGCTGGGGCGAGCGCGTCGCCACGTTCGAGGACGCCGGCCGCCGCCTGCGCCGGCTCGCCGCCGACGGCCGACTGATACGCGGAATCCGGGGCGTGCTCACCCAACACGCCATCTTCGCGTTCAACCGCGCGGGCGTACCCGTTGACGCGCAGGCCGCCACCGCGTGGCTCGGCCGTCACGTCGCCTTCTCCACCGGAGAAGCAGCTGCCGTGTCCAACCGCAAGTCCGCCCCGGCGGACCCTAACCTCCCTCGAATGGAGACCACCGTGACACCCGTGAACGACCCCAACCAGCTGCGCGAAGCCCTCGCCCAGCGTCTCGTCGACAGCGGCCACCTGCGCAGCCAGGCGGCCATCGACGCGTTCCGCACCACCGACCGGCACGCCTTCCTGCCCGGCGTCGACCTGGAGCGCGCGTACAAGGAGGACGCGGTCCCGATCAAGCACGACGAGCACGGAGAGATGATCTCCTGCATCTCCGCGCCGTCCGTCGTCGCCACCCAGCTCGAACAGCTCGGCGCCCAGCCCGGTCACAAGGTCCTGGAAGCCGGCGCCGCCACCGGATACAACGCCGCCCTCCTCGGCCAGATCGTCTCGCCCGGCGGGCAGGTGTGGACCCTCGACGTCGACGAGGACCTCATCGCCGGCGCGAGCAAGCACCTTGCCGAAGCCGGCGTGCAGAACGCCACCGCGGTGATGGCCGACGGGGCGGCAGGGCTGCCCGAGCATGCCCCGTACGACCGCATCCAGTTCACGGTCGGCGCGGGAGACGTCCCGGTCAAGATCCTCGACCAGCTCGCGCCGGGCGGGCGCCTGGTCCTGCCGATGCGCATCCGCGGCAGCATCTCCCGTAGCTTCGCCTTCGAACGCGACGGGGACACATGGAGGACCGTCTCCTGCGAGATGGCCACCTTCGTCCCGCTCCGCAAGGGCGTCTGCGACGACGTGTACACCCTCGTCCCCATGTCCGGCGAGGGCAACGTCCGCCTGGAGACGTTCAGCGAGCAGGACGTCGACCGCGAAGCGCTGCGCACGGTTCTCGACGAGCAGCAGACCAAGCTCTACACCGGGGTGAAGTTCCGGCAGGGCTCGGCGTGGGAGTGGCTGTACCTGTACCTGGCCTGCGCACTGCCCAACGGTCTGTCCCGCCTGCCGGGCCAACGACCCGGATTCACCCCGCACTTCGGGTGGGGCTCCATGGCCGCCCTCGACGGCGGGTCGCTGGCCTACCTGACCATCCGCGAGGGCGAAGACGAGACGGGCCGGTACTGGGAGGTCGGTGTGATCGGCCACGGCAAGGGCGGAGGCGACCTCGCCGAGCGCGTCGTGACCGAGATCCGCGCCTGGGACGCCAGCGGCGGCAACGACGCCCCCGAGCCGGGCTTCCGGATGGCCGGCGCCGACTCCCGTGACCGGCTGCCGGTCGACGAGGCGCGCTTCGTCGTCGACAAGCCCTACAGCCGACTCGCCGTCGACTGGGCGCGCAAGGGCTGAGCCGATGATCCCCGCGATAGCCAGCCACATCCCCCTGGTCCGCCGCACCAAGGCGCCCGCACTCCCCTTGGAAGAGCGCATCAACCACCTCACCGGGCTGACCGTCGCACCCGCAGGTGCGAGCCACCACGACCTGGTGGCCCGCACCTGCAGCATCCTCAACTACGCCGCACTCATCGCCTCCGACGTCGGCCTGCCCAACCTGGCCACCGACCTGTGCTGGCGCCAGCACCAGGTCTTCGCCGACGCCGGACGCCTGAGTGGGCCGATCGGCGTCATGTCACTGATGCCACTGGTCAACCTCTCCCGGCTACTGACACGCGACGGCCAAGGCGAGGCAGCCTATGACCTCCTCGCCCGCCTCAACCACGCCGCCCGTCAACGAGGAAAGACCGAGATAGACGGCCGCACCATCGACCTGGCCTCGCTGACCAGCACCGAGGCCGATCACCGGCAGGTGTTCCAGGAACTGTGGGTCACCCTGCTCGTCGACGGCGCCCGCGCCCTCGCACGCCTCGGCCGGTGGACCGAGGCTGCCGACGCCATGGCCCAGCACCGCGGCATCGGCAACCGGCTCCTCGACGGCCGCCAAATCAAGATCATGGCCCTGATGGAACAAGGACGAAGCCAGCAATCCCTCGACTTGATCGACACCACCCAGCCCACGGAACCCTGGGAAACCGCCATCGCCCTGCTCCTGCGCACCCACTGCCGTCCCGTCGGCGCACCGGTTGCGCGGGCCGACCTCGAACGCACCCTGGACGAAGCGACCGTGCTCCTTGCCCCACCCGATCCGTCGACCGCCGTGTTCCAGACCCGGGTGGGCCTGACCGCCCTCGAACTGGACCCCAACGGGCAGCGCGCGGACACGCTACCCAAAACCATCGCCGAGGTGGCCCGGCTCGACGCCTACGCCGCCCGCGACGTACTGCACCACTCCATCGC
This sequence comes from Streptomyces sp. NPDC096323, assembly GCF_040302845.1. Taxonomy (NCBI): domain Bacteria; kingdom Bacillati; phylum Actinomycetota; class Actinomycetes; order Kitasatosporales; family Streptomycetaceae; genus Streptomyces; species Streptomyces sp. NPDC096323. The sequence continues at coordinate 109,033 of NZ_JBEOSI010000014.1, read as the reverse complement.
CGCGTCCGCCCTGGACGCCGGTTCGACCCACGCGCTCCACGCGGTGATCACCGCAGCCGGACTGGGATCCGGCATCCTGCCCGCCCACCACCATCAGGCGCTGACGGGCGCGGTCGCCCACGCCGGTGCAGAGCTGGAGAGGTTGCTGAAGACCGAACCAGACCCCCGTTAGGAGTGGGACGACCGGGAGAAGCTGCCGGATTGTCCACGCCGCGCGACGGTGTCGGCGTTTCGGCCATTTCCCGCCCGGAGCTGCTCCAAGCCCCGTCAGGGATCCCGCACCTTCAGGGTTCCCTCACGCAGGAAATAGCGGGCTTCCCAGCACGACCGAATGACGTGTGTTCGATAGCGCAGCCGTGTCGTTAGACCTCACGACTCTGCCGCAGCGACCGTCCTAGGGGGAACGATGACCTCGGCCATTACGCAGGATCAGCTGCCGGAACCACCGGAAGGGAACGCGTCGGACGACGAATCGCAGGAGGCCAGTGTTCGAGAAGAGGAATACCTCTACCGCGACGAGTCACGGCTCCAGGCCGGCTCCCAGCTGACCTCCCGCACCATGGCACGGCGTCTGCCCTCGCTCGTGCGGCGCTCCGTACAGATGGCCTGGCGCGTGGACCGCGGAGCGACCATCGGACTGCTGGTGTGCCAAATCGGAACTGGCGTCCTCGCGGCACTCGGCCTCCTGGCGGTCACGGGCACGATCACCGCGCTGATCTCCGCGGGCGACATCACCGAAAGACTGTGGGATGCCGCCCCGCAGCTGGCCGTGATCGCCGCTGCCACCGGTCTGCGCGCGGGGCTGGGGATCGCGGTCGTCTGGCTCACTGGCCGTCTGCGCCCGGTGCTCGGCCGGGCCGCGGAGGTGACGATGGTCGAGGCCGCGCTCGGCGCGGAACTGGCCGCCAACAACAAGCCCGGCTACAACGACGCCTACGACATCGCCGACCGCGGCGCCCAGGTCACCCCCGACCTCGTCGAGGAAGCACAGGACGTACTCGCGGCGACCGCGACGCTCGCGGCCGGTGCAGCCGTGCTGACCGTCCTGCACCCACTGCTCCTTCCCCTTCTCTTCCTCGCCTGCCTACCGCAGGCCGCCGCCTACGTCCGCTCCGCCCGCGTGATCTACCTCGCCGGCCTGGAGACCTCCGGGCGGCGCCGGATGCTGGGCAAGCTGCGCTGGCACATGGCATACATGGAGTCCAGCGAGGAGATGCGGGCCTGCCTGGCCGGTCCCTTCCTGATCGGCCGGTACCGAAAGCTGGCCGCCTCCGTCAACGCGGCCGAACGCCAGGCCGCGAACACCGGGGCCTGGATGGGACTGGCCGGAGCCGTGGCCGGCGGGGTCGCCTCGATCGCGGTGTGGGCGGCGCTCCTGTGGCTCCTGGCGTCGGGACGGATGGGCCTGGCGGCGGGCGGCGGCGCCGTCTTCGCCCTCCAGACCGCCACCGGCTCGGTACGCGGCATCATCAACGGCGGGGCCCGCCTGGTACGCACCGGCTGGTACGTGCAGGACTGGCAGAACTTCCTCGACAACGCCCACGGCCAGGCCATGGCCGACTCCCGTGGCACCGAGACGGTGGCTGCCGCCCCGCAGCGCTTCGAGGTCCGCGACGTCACCTACCGCTACGACGGCGCCCCCAAGGACAGCCTGAGCGACGTCTCTCTTCACGTGAAGCGCGGCGAGATCGTGGCGCTCGTCGGGGAGAACGGCTCCGGCAAGTCCACCCTCTCCCGCCTGCTATGCGGGCTGTTGCTGCCCACCGAGGGCGACGTGGCCTGGGACCACGCCTCCACGGCGGACCTCGATCCATGGGGAGCTTGGGAGCATGTCGCCCTGGTGCCGCAGAAGTTCACTTACCTGCCGCTGACGATGCGCGACAACATCACGTTCGGGCAGGGCGACACCAGCGATGCAGCGCTGCTCGCCGCATGCGAGGCATCCGGCGCCGCGGAGATATTGCCGGGCCTCCGCTCCGGCCTGAACACCCTCCTGACCAGCGAATGGTTCGGCGGGCAGCAGCTCTCCGGCGGTCAGTGGCAGCGCCTCGTCCTTACCCGCGCATTCCACCGGCAGGCAGCGCTGCTGGTGATGGATGAACCCACGGCCGCCCTCGACGCCCGTGCGGAACACCGGATCTTCGCCGGCCTGCGCGAACTGGCCAAGGACCGATCCATCCTGCTGATCACGCACCGGCTCACCAATGTGGCCGTCGCCGACCGGATCGTGGTGTTGGACGAAGGACGGATCGTCCAGGAGGGCACCTACGCCCAGCTCACCCAGCAGCCAGGGCTGTTCCGAACCCTGTGGGAGCTACAGCGCCGGATGAGCGGCGACACCCCCTGACCACCCCCTCGCCAGGCCACCGCTCTGCCAGGCAAGTGAACCGACCCGCCGCCGATTCTCCCTGCTCCCCATGCTTCACCGTCCGACGAACACCGGAAGGAATGCCGTGACGACTTCATCGGCCACCGAAGCCAGCGAAGCGAGCGAGCTTCGCCACCAGCTCGTCGAGCAGCTCCGCGCCAGCAACCACATCCGCTCCGCCGCAGTCGAGCGCGCCTTCCGAACCGTGCCCCGGCACGCTTTCGCCCCCGAGGTCCCCCTCCCCTCTGCGTACGCCAACGACATCGTCGCCACCCGCCACCGCGACGACGGAACAATCACCAGCTCCATCTCCGCACCCTGGCTGCAAGCCGACATGCTCGAAGCCGCCCGCATCCAACCCGGCCACCGCGTCCTTGAGATCGGCTCCGGCGGATACAACGCCGCCCTGATCGCCGAACTCGTCGGTCCGACCGGTCACATCACCACCCTCGACATCGACCCGGTCGTCACCGAGAGAGCCGTCCGCTTCCTGCCCGAGACCGGATACAACCAGGTGAGCGTGGTCACCGCGGACGCCGAGCACCTGCCCTCCAAGCTGGCGCCGGAGGGCGGATTCGACGCCATCGTGGTCACCGTCGACACCTGGGACCTGCCCTGGATCGATGCTCTGTCCGTCGGCGGCCGCCTCGTCGCGCCGCTGCGCCTGCACGGCTACCACTGGGCCATCGGCTTCACCAAGGAGAAGGGGGCGCTGCACAGCGATGAACCGCTCGTCATCTGCGGCTTCGTCCCCATGCAGGGCGACGGCGCCTGGAACCCCAACCGCCGCACCGTCCCCGGCACCGGGGTCCACCTCTCCTGGGAAGACGGCACCCCGCTGTCCGTGGACCGACTCGTCCCCGCCCTCACTCGCGAGCCGACCGTCACCCGTACCAACATCACCGTCGAGGGCCAGGAGCCCTTCGATCTCCTCACGCTCTACCTCGCCGGCGCCCTGCCCGGCTTCTGCCGCCTGGAAGCCGACCCCGACGGCGACCACCAGGTCTTCCTCAGCCCTCCGCCCCCGCACTGGCCCGCCGCCGCGATCGTCCGCGGAGCCTCCCTCGCCCGGCTGGCCCATGAGCGCATCGGCGACGGAGACGACGGCAAGGGCCGGTACGAGTTCGTCGTCCAGGGTTACGGCGAGCACGGTCACCTCGCCTCGCGGGAGATGGCCGAGCACGTCGAGAGCTGACAGCGCAACCATCGCGGCGCCCGCTGCCCCCTCATCACCGCGCGCCCGGCAGCCGGTGGTGCTCCGGAGGGCCCGGTCCACGAGCCCCACGTGTTCGCCAAGAAGCACACCCGCGTCACCGTGGACTGGCCGATCGTTCCCGTCAGCACCGCCCGTCCCACCAACCTTGAGAGGAACGACGCCGGATGAACGACGGTGCCGCCTGATCACCGCCTCCCACCCCGTGCTGCACGTGCACCCGTCCATAGTCGTGAAAGGCGAATACGCGTGTCCTCTCCCGTCTCCCCTTCGGATCGCGTCACTCCGGATGCTGCTCTGCCCGCGGCGCATGACCCCGCCACCGGCCGCCCCTTCGCCCGCCTGCTCGCCACCCCGCCCAGGCAGCCGCCCTACTGGGCTGGGGCCCGCCCGGAGCGCGACAAGCCCAGCTCGCAACAGAGACGGCACGAGATCAGTGGCGCCTGCCCACCGCTCGCCCCGCCGCCATCGAAGAGATCCCTGCGGAGGGGATGCGGCTGAGCTGACCCCGACCCCGCGCCTCGTCCCCTTCCCGCCCTCTTCCCTCTGAGGCAGCCCCCATGCCGTTGTCGCACCACCACATCCGCACCATTGTCGATACCTACCTCGCCCGTCACCCTCACGAGCGCGAACAGCTCAGCGTCCTCCTGAACGCCCTCGACCGGCCTGGCGAGGACATCGCCAGCCGCTCGACCTTCACCGGACACGTCACCTGCAGCGCGATCGTCGTCGACCAGCTCGGCCGCGTCCTGCACGTGCTGCACCTGGCCAGCGGGAAGGTCCTCGCCCCCGGCGGACACACCGAGCCCACCGACGATTCCCTGGCAACGGCGGCACGGCGGGAGCTGCACGAGGAGACCGGGATCCCGCCCCGAGCCGTCACGGCGTGGCCTGGCTACGAGACCGTGCCGCTGGACATCGACATCCACGACATCGACGCCCACCCAGGCAAGGGCGAACCCGGCCACCAGCACTTCGACCTCCGTTTCCTCTTCCGGCTGCACACCTCGACCGAGGTGCCGGTCGTGCTGCAGGAGGACGAAGTCGGCGGCATCGAGTGGCGACCAGTGGACCGGGTGACCTCACCGACCCTGCGCGAGAAGCTGCTCAAGCTCCCGCTCCAGGGCGAACCGGGGACGGCCAACGCCTCGGCCCTGATCTACAACGACCGCGGCGAGTACCTGCTCCACCTGCGCGACTATTTCCCAGGCCAGATCTGGGAGCCGGGCATGTGGTCCCTGCTGGGCGGCGGCCGAGAGCCCCAGGACGCCACCCTGGAACACACCGTCCGGCGCGAACTGGCCGAGGAAGCCGGCCTCGACCTCACCGACCTGACCCCGTTCGGCACCGAGTACGCCACCGACGACGCCGGCGCGACCGTGCCCATCTCCATCTACGCAGGCCGCTGGAACGGTGATCCGCGCGAACTCCACCTGACCGAAGGCGTAATGCTCGCCTGGTTCGCCCCCTCGGACCTCCACCGCCTCCGCATCGCGGACACCACCAGCGACCTCGTACGGCGCCACGCCGCCCGCAATCCAGCGACGCACAGCGGGCCCGAACCCGAGGAGAAACGTCTGGCATCGCCGCACGGAACGGTCCCCAAAATCATCGGCGTCCACCTCTATCTAGAACGGCCCGACGGGACGGTGCTGCTCGGACTGCGCCACCCCAATTCCGCGTTCGCGCCGTCCACCTGGCACGTCTTGGCCGGCCACTGCGAGCAGGAGAACGCCATCGCCTGCCTGATCAGGGAGGCCCAGGAAGAGGCCGGCCTGCACATCGAGCGCCAGGACGTCGAACTCGTCCACGTCGTCCACCACATCGGCAAGCCCAGGAACCCACCCCGCATGGGCCTGTTCTTCCGCGCCCGTAGCTGGAGCGGCGAGCCGGAGCTGCGCGAGCCGGACAAGTGCACCGAGTGGAGATTCTGGGACCCAGCTGCCCTTCCCGATGACCTCGTCCCCTATACCCGCCTGGCTATCGCGAAGATCCAGAGCGGTGAGCTGTACAGCGAGACGGGCTGGCCCGCATGACCGGCACCCCGACCAGCGCACCCAGTCGCGTGCCCGCTGCGACGGCGTCCGGGCGCCCGGACACCCGACTCGTGGTGCTTCGCGGGAACTCGGCGTCGGGCAAGTCGAGCGTGGCCCAGGGCCTGCGAGATCACTACGGCCGCGGTGTCGCGATCGTGGGCCAGGACGTGATCCGCCGGAACGTGCTGCGCGAGCACGACACCGCGGGCGGCGCCAACATCGCCCTGCTGGGCAGGATCGCCCGCCAGGCCCTGGACGCCGGCTTCCACGTCGTACTCGAAGGGATCCTGTACGCCGACCGCTACAGCCACATGATCACGTCGCTGGTACGGGACCACCGTGGCGTATCGGCCTGCTACTACCTGGAAGTGCCGCTGGAGACGACGTTGGCCCGGCACGCGTCGAAGGCGGACGCCACCTACCTGGAGCAAGTCACCGACAGCCACCTCACCTCGTGGTATCGGGAGCTGGATCTGCTGCCCGGCGGTCTGGAAGCCGTGATCCCGGTCGACAGCACGCTGCAGGACACCGTCGCCCGGATCGTGCGCGACACCGATCTGATCCCTGCCGCCGCCCCGCCACCGCAGTCCAAGCCGTCACAGGGAGACTCTATGAACCCTTTGGTGCTGATGTCCGATCCGCAGGTCGCGTCGATCCCGGTGCGCGAGTGCGGAGAGCCGCTCGTCGACGTGCGCGACCACGACTTCCGCGTCGACCCCCGCAAGCAAGACCCGCTGGGCGCATTCGCCCACGTCCGTGAAGGCATCGTCACCCGACTGAAGTACGCCCGCTCGCGCCTGCCCGCCGGCACCGACCTGCTGTTCATCGAGGGCTACCGGCCACTGGCCCTCCAACAGCGCTACTTCACCGAGTACCGCGACGAGCTGGCCGCCGCCCACCCCGACTGGACACCTGAGCACCTGCACCAGGCTGCCAGCCGGTACGTGTCTCCGCCGGAGGTCGCCCCGCACTCCGCAGGCGCGGCCGTGGACGTCACCCTCGTCGACCAGGACGGCCACGAACTCGACCTCGGCACTCGCGTCAACGCCTCCCCCGAGGAGAGCAACGGGGCCTGCTTCACCCGCGCCCCGAACCTCAGCGACCAGGCGCGCCACCACCGCACGCTGCTACTCAACGCCATGGAGAGCGCGGGCTTTACGAACTATGGGACCGAATTCTGGCACTTCTCGGCAGCGGACCGGTACGACGCGCTGATGCGCCAGGAGTGGCACGCGCGCTACCGACCGATCGAACTGCCCTAGCACGCCGCCCGGACTCGTCCACTTCCCCGCCACCCGCTCCGATCCGCAGACACAGGAGTGCGGCGGCCACCGTTCCACGACCGGTCCGCACGACCGCGACGGACGGACAGCACCGAAAGGAGGCACGTATGTCCGACGACACCCAGCAGACGATCCGGGCCGTCCCGAGCCCGTCGGCCGGCGACGTACCGCCCGAGCACCACATGCACCTGCTCGGGCGGTATTACCGCCACGTGGAAGCCGGTCGTAAGACGATCGAAGTGAGAGTGGCCGCTCCGAACAAGCGCGACATCGGGGTCGGCGACACGGCCGTCTTCCATGACCGGGACACCGGGCGGGAACTCGACGTCATCGTGCAGCGGATCACCCCGTACTCCTCCTTCGAGGACCTGCTCCGCTCGGAGGACACCGCTCGCATCGACCCGGACGGGCCGCCCGGAGAGCTGCTCGCCAACCTCCGCGGCATCTACCCACCGGACGAGGAAGCCCTCGGTGTGCTCGCCCTTGCCTTCGACCACCGCCCCGCCCGTCCCGGCCGCCCCATGCCGATGACAGCCGAGCAGTACGCGCAGACCGTCCCCCACCACACGGTGTACGGCTGCCTGTACATCCGCGACGCGCACGACCGGCCCATCCAGCTCCGCTCGGTCTACGGCTCAAGACTCTGGCAGTTCCCCGGCGGCAACTTGGACGCCCCGGACGAGGACCCGCTGCAGACCGCTCAGCGCGAGGCGGTCGAGGAGGCGGGCCTCGAACTCGGTCTGGACGCACCGAAGCTGCTTCTCACGCACTTCATGCACGCCGGTTCACGCCTGCCCTTGAACAAGATCGGGCTCATCTTCGACGGAGGTCGGCTGACCGCCGAGCAGCTCGGCCGGATCCGCCTCGACCCCGCCGAGCACGACATGTGGGCCGTCCACGACCTCGCGACCTGGCAGGAGCTGATGGCACCGCTCGCTTTCGCCCGTCTCGACGCCATCGAGCGAGCAAGGCGCGGTGACGGCCCCACCTTCCTGACCACGCACACCTGAACCTTCACCATCCCTATCAGCAGGAGGCAACCGTGCCCACCGAGGACACCAACACCCGGGCCTGGCAGATCTACGGCCAGCGCCAAATGGCCCGCGCCTACACACCGCCCATCCCCGACCGGCTCGGCTGGACGCCCTGGGAAGGGATCGGACCGGGAGCGGAGGTCCTCGGCGATGTCGCCGGCCGTCGTGTCCTGGACATCGGCTCCGGGGCTGGACACCACGCCGTCCATCTCGCCCAGGCTCACGGAGCCCGCGTCACCGGCATCGAACTGTCCCCCACCCAGCACGAACGCGCAGTCTCCGCCCACGCGGACGTAGGGGGCGTGGAGTTCGTCCAGGCGGACGTGACCGAGTACATGGCCGGAGTCGAGCCGTTCGACGCCGCGTACGCGATCGGGACGCTCTCCTTCATTGATCCGCACCGCTCGCTGCCGGCGCTGCGCGACGGCCTGCACCCCGGCGCACCTCTGATTCTCTCGCTCCTCCACACCGATCTGCACGGCCGTGGTCCGTCCACGGAAGTGGCACCGCGCGAGCAGATGATCCTGCTGCGCGACGACCCGCCCCTGTCGACGCAGATGTGGGTCCTGGCACCGCAGTTGTGGGAGGACCTGCTCACCGAGTACGGCTTCCGAGTCGAGGCCATCGAGCTGTTCCCGCATCCCGACGAGAGCGCCTCGGTCATCCAGCAGCTCATCTGCGCCCGGCGCCTTCCCAACCGGCCCGGGCGACTCTCCAGCCGACCCCGCAGCACCCGAGCGCCGGCCGCTCATGCGGCCGTCGGCGTCGGCGCGATCCTGCTCAGCGAACGGGGCATCCTGCTGGGCAGGCACAACCGCGGAACTCTCGAACTGCCCGGCGGCAGCATAGAGGCCGGGGAATCCTTCGAAGACGCGGTTATCCGCGAGCTCGCCGAGGAATCCGGTCTGGTCGCTCGGCGCGACGACGTGAGACTCCTGGGCACGCTCGTCGACCACGTCGAAGGTGTCCTGCGGATCACCGTCGGCGCGCTCGTCCACGCCTGGCAAGGGCAGCCAACCACGCAGCCGGAGGAGAGCGTCGGCGACTGGGCGTGGTATCCGCTCGATCAGCTCCCCGACGGCCTGTTCGTCTGCAGCGCCCAGATCCTCACCTCCTGGCGGCCCGGCCTGTCCATCGACCACCCGCCGGCGCACTTCACCGCCTTCACCCCAGCCGAGCAGTCGGTGCACTAGCACAACAGCCGACTCCGATGATCTACCGCGACACGAGGTAGGTGCCGCGCTCCTGTAACAACACACACCACTCAAGATCAAGTTGGAGTCCTCCATGCCACCTCTCTCCATGCGCCGGCCCATATCCTCGGACGGCGCCGTCGGCACCGGTCGATTGCATGATCTGGAGCAGACCGCCCTGCGCCACAAAGTCCCCGTCGAGGACGTGCTGCTGATCGCCGTCAACCTGTACGGGATCACTTCGGACCAGGACCGTCACCGGGCCAGGGTCAACCTCCGCCTCGTGCGCCGCCCCGACGTCGCCTGGCAGATCATCGTTCCGCTGAACCAGCCGGCCAGCCCGTTCCGGCTCCGGGGTGACGAGCTGTCGCTGAGCGGCGAGGTGATCGCGCACGTCGAGCGCATCGATGCCGACGAGGCGGTCGGAGGTTACTTCAGAAACAAGGGGCGTGCCGCGACCCTCAATCCCAATGCCCGCAGCCGGTGCGTCGGGTGCGGATGGTGCCCGAACACCTTGGAGGCCGCCGCCGATCCGAGGATGCAGGAGGACCAGGGGCTCGACGCTCTGCTGCGGGCTCTCGGCGAGCAGCACCCCCGCGGCAACCTGGCCGAGTTGGAGGAGGTCACCGTCTCCACCGGTTGCTTCGAGCGCGAGAGAGCCGCCGTCGCGCACTTGACCGCCTTACGCCCCGCTCTGGCGCGGGCCGGTGTCACGGCAAGGATCGGCTTCCTCACCTCCGTGCTGCGCACCGACGAGGCGTTCGAGACCGTCGCGTCGCAGGTCTCGCCGTTCGTGCTCAGGCTGTCGGCCGAGCATTTCACCCGGCGCGAGGCCCTGATGAAAGCGACTAAGGCTGATCTTCGACCGGAGCAGATGCCGGGGCTGCTGACGCGGGCGCGGAAGGCGGGGCTGGACACCTCATACACGTACATCGTCGGCCTGGACCCGATGGACGACCTCATGCGCGGGGTGAACGAGCTGGCGGGCGTGGTCACTGCGTTCCCGAACGTCCAGGTCTTCCAGGCACACACGGTGATCATGCAGGGGATGCGGACGCCGGGCGCGGAGAGCCTGGAGTACTACCTGCAGGCACGTACGGTGATCGAGCGGGCCATGGCGAAGACCGGGCTGCGGCCGTTGGCCTGGGAGTGCTACCGGCCGTTGTGGTACTTCACCTACGCGGGAGAGGACCTCGTCGATGGGCTTCGCTGACTCGGTCATCGACCGGGTGAGGGTCGAGCGCCTCGACGAGAACGCGGCGGGCCCGTGGGAGGCCGGTGACAGCCAGTTCGCGGTGGTGGTCGAGTCCGGCGGCCTGGCCGGAGTGTTCGCTCCGGTCGACGAGCTGCCCGCCGCATTGGTAGCCACCCGGCTCGGGCAGAGCGCTCTGCACCACCCGGTGGTCGACCACGACGGTCTGCTGCGCAGACTCCTGGCCGAACTCGGTCCGCACGCGGCGGGGCTCGGACGCTGGGCGGTCGGGGCACTGGATTGCGCGGTATGGGACCTGCACGGGCACCTCGCCGGCCTCCCCGTCGCGGCCCTGCTCAGCGAGAGTCCCGCACGGCGGGTGCCGGTGTACGCCTCCTGGCTCTCCCTGGACCTGAACGCGGATTCGGCCATCGAGTCGGTCAAGGCCACCGCTGGCCAGGGGTTCGCCTTCACCAAGTGGGCGCTGCGCGAGGCAGAAGCCGACGACTTGGTACTACTGGCCGAACGGGCTGCGGAGTGGGCGGGGCAGAACGTGGCGGTGGACGCTCTGGGCACGTGGGGCCCCACACGGTCCAGGGAAGTTGCACGACGACTCAACCCGGAGGCCGTGCGCTGGGTGGAGGACCCGCTCCCCCGGACCGATCTGGCCGCATACACCCTTCGCAGACGAAAGGTCTGCCGGTCGCGGTGGGCGAGCGGCTGTCCTGCCTGGAGGAGGTCGCAGTCCTGCTGACGCGATGCCCACCGGAGGCGTTCACGTTCGACGCGGTGTGGTGCGGAGGAATCACCGAAGCGCGGGACTGGGTGGGCGTCGCTCACGATGCCGGGGTGCCCGTCCATCTGCACGGGCGGGCGTTCCTCCCCGCCGTGCACCTGGCCGCGGCCTTCCCTCACGCGGCGGGCGCGGTGGAGTACCAGGTGGTGTGGGAGCCACGCCGCCAGCGGACGCTGCGCGGCACGCTCCTGCCGGAGGACGGGCACGTTGCCCTTCCAGACCGGCCCGGTCTCGGGATGGAGGTGCGCCGGTAATGCCCAGGCACACAGGAGAGTTGGCAGTCCGCGGACGACTGGAGCGGCGCGAAGGAGCCGTCCAGCTCGTCGTGGACGAGCGGTTGAGCGGACACGACACGTTCCTGTCGACAACTCTTCGCCTCGACCAGCCGGTGCGCCTGCCCGAACTCCCTGTCCAGATCCTTACGTTCGACGACGTCACCGTTCTGGCACCTCTCGTCTCCGTCCTGCCCCAGTCGCAGGACGGGGAGGAGTGGGGCGGGACCTTGCTGATTCCGCACGGCGCCCGCCCGCCGACGATCCCCGACGACCTCGCCCAGGCTGCTGCCGAGGCCGGTGTCGACACCAGCGGCTGGTCGCCGGCCGAAGCCCGGCACTTGCTGACCTTCCTTAGCGAAGCTGGCTCCGGGCCAGTGCGCACCGAGCGGATCGGCCTGATCATCGCGGCTCTGGCGGGTCGGTCGTGAACGCGGGTGGGGTGCGGCTAGTGAGCCTCGATGTCGGATACACCCTGGGCGAACCGTCTGGGACGACGCTGACACAGCGCCTGGTGGAGCTGTCCCCGCTCCCGGCCCGTGAGGCGAAGCGGGTCGCCCAGAGGTTCCTGCACGCCCTGGACCCGCGCCGTAATGCGGCGGGGCCACAGACAGTGTGCGCCGCTCTGGGGCTCGCACCGTCTGCCTTCCCCCACGACCACCGCCCGCCTCACTTCGCTCTGTGGCCCGGCGCGGTGGTGGCGGTGGCACGGATCGCCCGGGTCGTGCCGGTGGTCACCCTGTCGAACGTGAGCCATTGGGACGAGCGGGAGACCGACGTCGCCGCCCTTCTCGCCCCCCATCTCCGGGCCCACCACCCCTCGTGGCAGCTCGGGTTCGCCAAGCCCGACCCGCTGTGCAGACTGTTGCCAGGCTGCACGGCCGGGATCCCGCAGAGGTGCTGCACGTCGGCGACAGCCTCGACTACGACGTGCGCGGCGCCGTTGCCGCCGGAGCCCAAGCTCTGTGGATCACCCCGCGCCCCCCGTCGGCTGAAGCCCTCCGGCTGCTGGCCGAGCACCCCGGGCGGGTCACGGTCGTACCGGACCTCGCCCGCGCGGTCGGGCACATCGAGCAGACAGTCCTTCCGCCAACCCACACGATCAGGAGCATCCCGTGAGCCAGTTCGACGCCACCGCCCCGTTCTACGCCGCTTACCGGCCCGGCATCCCGCAGGAGGCCATCGAGCTACTGGCACGGCGGGTGGCCGGCAAGGAGCGGCGGATTCTGCTCGACCTCGGGTCCGGCACCGGACAGGTCCCCCTCGCCCTGGCCGGGACGGTGACGGAGATCGACGTCGTCGAGCAGGACGCGGGCATGCTCGCCGAGGCCGACAAGGCGCTCGCCGGGCTGCCGGCCACCGTCCGTCTGCACAACACCTCGGCTGAGCAGTTCACCCCGCGCTCCTCCAGCCGGGCCGACCTCGTCACGGTCTGCCGCGCGTTCCACTGGATGGACCAGGAGGTGGTGCTGTCGCGTCTGGAGGGCATGACCGCGCAGGACGCGACCGTCGCGGTCATGGGCGACGGAAGTCTGTGGACCGCGCGCACCGGGTGGACCGACGCCCTGCGGGCCCTGATCCAGGAGTACCTGGGCGAGAAGCGGCGAGCCGGAGTGGGCAGGAAGTACGAGGCGCACGACCGGCCGTACAGCGAGATCCTCGCCGAGTCCGCCTTCGGCCAGGTCGAGGAGCACACCATCGCCGTCGAGCGAGATTGGACCACCGACACCGTGATCGGCTATCTGTACTCGACTTCCTTTGCCGCCCGACCGCTGTTCGGCGAGCGAGTCGAGGACTTCGAGCGCCGTGCCCGAACTCTGCTCGACGAGCACACGGCCGCAGGCGGGCTGATCGAGCACGCCTCCTTCCAGGTCGTCCTCGGCCGGCGCGGCTAACCCGCTCCTCCCTCTTCGCCCGGGGTGGCCCCCTCCCCGCCCCGGCTCTCTGTCCCGTCCCTCCGGAAGGAGAACCACCATGCCCCTCCCTTTGACGTGGAGCGACGACGAGCGGCGCCGGTTCGTCGACGAAGGCGTCCTCATACGCCGTGGCCTGGTTCACGGCGAAGTCCTGTCCCGGGCCCGTGACCTCGTCGGCGGCTGGTTAGCCGAGGCGCACGACCCCGCCCGGCTCACCGCGTACACCGATCGCAGTTTCGCCCCCGAACTGGAGGAGCACCCCGGCCTCCTCGCCCTCTATCAACACAGCGGCCTGGCGGAGCTGGCCGGAGATCTCCTGCGGCCTGCGAGGACCGCCCCGGTCACACGGGCGCAGATCCAGATCCGGCTGCCCCACGGCGCGCAGCAGCCAGTGAAGCGGATGCACGTCGATGGCGTCTCCTGCCCCCACCTGGAACCCCGCGACCTGCGCACGTTCACGTTCATCGTCGGCGTCGTCCTGGAAGGCAGCGCCACTGCGGAAGCCGGCGCTCTGCACTACGTGCCCGGCGGGCACCACCGGATGGCCGACTACTTCGCCACGGACTGGGTGCTTGGCCAGCCGGCCCAGACCCCCGACGACATCGACGCCCAGGATGGCACCGCCTTCATTGCCGAGCCCGGCGACGTGGCCGTGATGCACCACCTCGTCCCGCACCGTGTCGGCATCAACACCAGCGGCATCCCAAGGGTGATGGCGTATTTCCGCGTCCACCACGCCCAGCACTCCGACCTGGCCCTGGCCGCCCTGTCGGACCCCTGGCTGGAGTACCCGGCGCTCGCTGACCGTGCCCCCCTCGGCACCGCGTGAAGGGGCGGAGCATCGTGGACTTCCTCACCCCCGAACAGCTCCCCGCCGCCGCCCGGCTTCTGACCGCCGGGCAGGTGGTCGCCGTGCCCACCCCGCGCTGGTACATGCTGTGTGCCCGCGCCGCCGACCCGGCCGCCACGAACGCGGTCTTCCGCGCCAAGCAGCGCCCGAGCGCCAAGCCGCTGCTGCTCCTGCTCGACTCCCCGGCCACAGTCGAGGCCCTGTTCGACATGAGTGTCGACGCCCGCCTGCTGGCCGACGGCCTCTGGCCGGGGGACCTCGCGCTGCGCCTTCCGCGGAAGCCGGACGCGAAGACCATCGCGGCGGTCGGCTCCCCGGCACTCGTCGGATGCCCCGACGGGATCCTGGGCCGCCTCGTCGCCCTGGCCGGCGAACCGCTCGCCGCCGCCGTGTGCAGCATCTCCACCCTCGCCGTCGGCGAGAGGGACCACCCGGCGCTCACCGCCGCCCAGGTCGCCGCCTTCGCGCGGACCACGGGGGCCGGGATCGCCGCGGTCGTCGACGACGGGATCTGCCCCTACGGCCGGCACATGACCATCGTCGACTGCCCCGCGGGCGCCGCAGCCCGCCTGGAGCGGGAGGGCACCGTCCACGCCCGCGCCGTCGAAGCCGCCCTCACCCCACCGGGAGGACCGCATGTGGGCTGACCTCGCCCGCCGCACGAAGCGCCTAGTGCCAGACGCATCGGTGGCCGCCGTCGCAGACGCGCTCGACTACCTCTGCCTAGCCCAGCTCTACCTGCACGACAACCCGCTCCTGGCCCGGCCCCTGACCCCGGCCGACATCAAGCCCCAGCCCACCGGGCACTGGGGGGTGTGCCCGCCCGTCAACCGGATGCTCGCCGCGTTGGGCCCGCTCCAGGCGGCCGTCCCCGACGGCAACGACCTGCACGTCCTGCACGGCGCCGGGCACGCCGGACCGTCCGCCCTCGCCCACGCCTACCTCACCGGTCGGCTCGGCAACGCCCACCCCGGCCTCTTCCAGGGCGAGGCCGGTCTGCGCGAACTCGTCTCCGGCTTCCCCCGGGCCGACATCGGCGGGGAGATCACCCCGATGATCCCCGGCCACCTGCACACCGGAGGCCAGCTCGGTCCCGCCCTCGCGATCGGACAGGGCACCGTCCTCGACGCGCCCCACCGGCTGTCGGTGGTCCTGATCGGCGACGGAGAGTGCGAGACCGGGACGACCGCCGCCTCCTGGCTCGCCACCCGCGCGCTGCACGGTACGGGCGACCACGGCACCGTCCTTCCTGTCATCCTGCTCAACGGGATGCGCATGGGCGGGCCGAGCCTGCTGTCCACCTTGAGCCGCGCCGAACTCACCGCCTATTTCACCGGCCTCGGTCACCGACCCGTCTACAGCGACGGGCTCGACATCGGCCAGCTCCGCCAGGCGTTGGCCGAAGCGCTCGGCGCCGCCCAGTCCTTGGGCATTCCCGGACCGTCGAGCGTCCTGGTGCTCACCCTGGACAAGGGCCACGGTGCACCTGCTCGCCTCGTCGGCACCCCGGCGGTCCACAAGACGCCGCTGCGCGCCCCGGCCGGTGTGCCCGCCGAGTTCGACGCGCTCGCCGACTGGCTGGCCTCCTACCAGCCAGCCCAGCTCCTCACCCCCGGCGGCCGGCCCCGGCCGCACCTGCTGCCCGCGCTCCCGCTACCCCGGCCCGAGCCCGACGGGCTCCCGGCGCCGCGCGGCTGCGTCGCCGCCTCCGCCCAGGTCGCCGCCCGCGCGGCCGGGCGCCCGTTCGTGCAGGTGGTCCCCGAGGTCCTACGGGCCCGCGCCAGGCAGGGACCATTCCGCGTCTTCAGCCCCGACGAGCTGGCCTCCAATCGTCTCGACCTCACCGATGAGCACGGGCGCCCGGTGCCGTGGGCGGTGGAAATTCTCAGCGAGGAGCTGTGCCACGCCTGGGCCCAGGGCTACACGGAGACTGGACGGCACGCACTCGTCGCCACCTACGAGGCGTTCGCGCCGGTCTCCGTCAGTCTCATCCAGCAGCAGCTCAAGCACCGGTCCGTGCGCCGGCACGCCGGGCTCGCCCCGCTGCCCAGCCTGGTCTACCTGCTGACCAGCCTGGGATGGCACAACACCTTCACCCATCAAAACCCCAGCCTGACTACGGCACTTCTGGCTGGCGGCGACCCCACCCTTCACGTCCTCACCCCCGCCGACCCCGCGCGCGCCGCCGCCGCCCTCACCTTCGCCCTGCGCAAGCTCGACGGGTGCACGATCGTCATCGCCGGTAAGTACACGGACGTCCACCACCCACTGGAAACCCTCGACGAGGAACTGCGGCACGGCATCGCGATCTGGCCCCACCTGACCCACCCCGGCCCCGGCGAGCCCGACCTGATCCTCGCCTCCGCCGGCGATCTGCCCGCCGAGGCCCTGACCAACCTCGCCCGGCGGCTGCTGGCCGAACGTCCCAGCCTGCGCCTGCGCTACGTACACGTCCACGACCTCACGGCCCTCGCCGAAGACGGTGCCCGCCCTCTCGCCCTCGCCCCGGACGCGTTCGCCCGCCACTTCGGCACCCGGGCGCCGATCATCCTGGCCACCAGCGGACACCCCGCCGACATCCACGCCCTCATCGGACGCCGCCACCCCGGCCCTCGACTCACCGTCCTCGGCTACCGCGACCCCGGCCGCCCCGTCTCCCAGGAACACCTCCGACAGTTCTGCGGCCTCGACGAACCCGGCCTGTGGCAGCTAGCCACCACCCTCACCGACCTCCCGAAGGAGATACCGGCATGAGCACTCTGCTCCCGTACGTGGCCCCCGACGCCGGCACCCTCGACACCTTCGAACGCGATGGGTACGCGATCGTCCGCGACGCGATCACCCCGGAACTGCGCGACCGGCTCCTGATCGCCGCCGAGCGGCTACTGGCCAGCGACATCACCCAGGGCCGCGACCAAGGTGGCGATGGGAAGGATGGATTCCGCGGATGCCTCAACCTCGACCGTGCCTTCCTCCCGCTCCTCGCCAACGTGGCCGTCCTGCCCACCGTCGTCCAGCTCCTCAGCTCGAACATCCACCTGTTGTCGGCCCACCTCATCGCCCTGCCCAGCGGGCCGCCGCGCACCATCCGCGTCCCCGAGCGCCACGGATGGCACCGCGACATGTACGGCGTCACCGCCGACCTGGGCTTCCTCCACACCCCCCGCATGGCAATCAAGGCCGCCCACTACCTCACCCCCGTCACCCCCAACTGCGGGCTGACCATGTTCCTCCCCGGCAGCCACCGCCTCACCGAAGAACCTGTCGTCCCCGCCGGCACCATCGACCCGCCCGCGCCGTCACCCCCGACATCACCGGCACCGACACCGTCCTCTTCGAGAACCGAACCTGGCATACCGGAGGCATCAACCTCTCCGGCCATCCACGCATCGCCCTGATGCTCCAGTACGGATTCCGCTGGCTCCACCCCGTCGACGACCCCGCCACCGAACTCCGGGAAGACGCTGCTCTCACCCCCATCGAGCAGCAGCTCCTGGGCCTGCCCGACCGCCGAGTCGACGGATCGCTCGCCAAAGGCAGTGGAGCCGCGCCCATCCGCTCGTGGTGGGAGACCGCCCCGTGGACTTCCGTGGCGGCCAAGAAGCGCTACCGCTCCACTGCTTGACATCTTCCAGCCTCAAGGGCTGATCTGACGTGCTGGTTTGCGATGCGGACATGTCTTTTCGGGAGCTCCGGGCGAGCGCGTGGCAGTGCGAACTTAGACGGCGGCGGTCGCCCGCTCTCAGCTTCAGTGAAGGGTGCACCACAAACGAGGTCGGAGACCTGGAGACCTCCATGGCATCCGCCCTTGGCCATCGGTGGGCAATTTCAACCCCCCATGACTGGAGACGCGTTGAACGGGCGTCACCAAAGCAGGGCAGGGTCATAAGTGCTGGGCAGACAACACGCGGGCAAATTGCAAACCGCTCAACCGTTAGCAAGTCTGGCGCATCAAGAGACATTAGATCCTCTCCGACAGGCCATCAGCTAACAATCGATCAGTTTCTGATACGGACGCCAAGGAGACCTACTAACCCCGGACAGCCTTCCCCCCTCAAACGGCAACCCGCACGGATCAGAGAGAGCCGCATCCCCCAGACTGGAGATTCCAGCAAGCGCCCGCAAAGCCGCCGCACAGCGCACCGTGAATCCAGGGCCGATAAATGCGGCCTACGTCACACTGTATTTATTCAGGCGCGCATTTGCGGCATGGTTGCCCTATGAAGACAGTTGCATTGGCCGAGCCATCGCTCTCGTCCTTGGCTCGGCGCCTACTGCACCAGCCGTCGGAGGAGGATTTCCGGATGGCACCCGCAGGGGTGGGTCGGGGCCTAGTTCGTTCTATGCCGGACTCCACGGCGGGGGACGTGATGCGGGAGGTGCTGCACGAGCTCGTTGAGCAGCTGGGGGCGCCATCGCAGTACGCCGGCGGGGTCGACGGCCCCAACGTCCGGTGGCATGCAGAGTCACACACGGTAGTCCTGGATGCGGGTCGTGACGGCCGATTGTGGCTCTGCGCGCGCAGGACGGCTACGCTCGAAGCCGCCGAGTCCGAGAGGTTCCGGACGTCTGCCGCCCGCGGCATACAGGGCGGAGGTGAGGGTCTCCCGTACCTGTGGCGCTACCAGCGAAGCGCCTCCCTCCCGCCCTCGCCGACCCCTGTCGCGGAGAGCTGGGCGCAGTTGCAGAACGCCCTGGAGACACTTCTCCGCGCCTGGAGTCAGCACCTTGAGGCCCTGGTGGGGGATGACGATGCCGGCTTCACCATCGACCACGGCGACGGCCAACTCGTCCTTATGGTCAGCCCGCGAGACGATGTCGCCGTGTTCGCAGACAGCCGGGATGGCACTGACAGGAATGCCGATCAACTCTCCGCCATGACCGCCAGAGGGTGGCACGATTTCCTTCCCGTGCTCTCGTGGTGGGACGCGCACTTCGACCGCACCCCAGCCGGTGCCGCCTCTGCCGCACACCTCGTCGTCAGCGAGCTGAGGGCCCGCCACGTGCGTACTCCGAGTGACCTTCGGCTGGTGCGGGCCACCCTCGGCACCCGGGGCGGCCGCCTGGACATTCCTGGCTCCGGCATCGCGGCGGGCGCTATTCAGTAGCACTGAGCTGATGAGCTTCGGCCAGCACTCGTGACGGCAAGATCTTTTAGAGGTGCGTTTCGCCGGGCACACCCAGGACGAAATGGCGAATTCCGCACACCACGCTTCGGGTAGACCCAAGACCACCCCACGGTCCGCCTCACACGCGGTCGGCGCGATTCCACTGACGCAGCCTTCCCGGCCGCAACGTACCCTCTCGGGTCAAACCAGGCGAAGCGGAATATGGGTGGCCCCCCTGGCATGACACCCAGGCGGCCCGCATATCGTCACCTGGCGCGAAGCTCACGCTTGCATTGCCCTTGTTCCTGCACTGAACCGCCTTGGGTTCGAGATCGACGTGAATACCGACTGAAGGCGAGTACTGGAAAATGAGGTTGCGGGGCGAAATGCATGGTCTGCTCAAGGCGTGCGAAGGGAAGCTCGCCGGCCTGCCGCTCCCAGATCCGTTCAGTATTCCCGCGCTGGTGACGTCGATCGAGACCGCCCGCGGACGACGCATCCGTCTGGTGCCTGTGGACGACCTCCAAGGAGACCTGCGGACCGCATGCGGGCTGCGCGTCAGGACGGATTCCGTCACGTATGTGCTCTACCGCCCCAGGCCCACTCCGCACCAGACTGAGCACACGATTCTGCATGAGCTGGCGCATGAGTGGCTGGATCATGGCGCGGGATTGCCGACGGACTCGACGCCGCATGAGCTATCCGATTCGATGCGGCTGGCCATCGATGCAGGAGCCGGACGCCAGGTCGTCCACGCACGGTCCCGTTATGACACCGTCGACGAGCGTGAGGCGGAGCTCTCGGCCTATCTGATCAAACGTCGAGTGCAGGCGTCAGCTGCCGGGACGGACCTGATCAGCCGGCTGGAGGCCAGCCTGTCGCGTCCTCTCGGTCCGCGGCAACGCCGACAGCTTCGGGGCCGGTGAGGGCGAGACATGCTGGATGATCTGCTCTGGGCCGCACCCATCGCCATGACCGCGACCACGTTGTGGCGACTCCCCTCCCTCCGGCACGGCGATCCGCTGCAACGGGCGTTGTGGATGTGCTGCGCCGGATTCGCGGCTGCTCTGTGGTGCCGGGTTCCGCCGGTGAAGTTCGCGCTGGATCACTCGCCCATCACCGACCTGTCGGCCCTACTGAAGTACGCGACGTCGCTGGTTGCAATCCTGGCCGGGCTGAAGTACATCATCGGCGCCTACGGACCACCAGACAGAGCGGCG
Organism: Streptomyces sp. NPDC096323; assembly: GCF_040302845.1. NCBI lineage: Bacteria > Bacillati > Actinomycetota > Actinomycetes > Kitasatosporales > Streptomycetaceae > Streptomyces > Streptomyces sp. NPDC096323. Next base: position 88,552 of record NZ_JBEOSI010000014.1, on the reverse strand, counting down.
ACCCCCAGGCACGTGGCTGTGAGCGCCTGGGTAAGCCGCATCGCTCACAGCTTTGCCTTCGCCTGGCTGGCGATCTTGGTCGTGCTCTTCTTCACGGCGGTGGACCGATCACAGCCGAGTACCGACTTCACCACGGACCATGCCGGGCAGTGGGGCGCCTCCCTCTTCCTGACCATCGCGTACGTCTATCTCGCCGCAGCTGCGGCGACCGCCTGCTTCCAGTGGGCCAGGGCAAGCCGGCGTGCGGACTACCGGTCCCTGCGTATCGGGCTGTCTCTCATGTCGGCAGCTATGTTGATCTACACGGTCTACCCTGCGTTGCGCATAATCACCGTGTGGGCCCCCACCGGAGCGAGCGCGGCCACCATGCGCACCGTCGCTGATGCCGTGACGCTCACCGTCGCCCTTCTCTGGGCCGTCGGCGCCGCCATCCCCTCGACAATCGTGCTCTCTGATCGCTGGTCGGCTTGGCGGACCCTGCAGAGCCTGTACCCCTTGTGGTCGGACCTCGTTGACCAGTTCCCGCATCTCGCGTTCCAGCCGGTGGGCTCGCGGTTCACCGAGACATTCCGTGTCTGGGCTCCTTTGGACACGCGGCTCGACCGGCGCACGCAGGAGATCGCTGACGCGGTAGAACAACTTCGCCACTACGCCACGCCCCAGCTTCTGCCCTGCGCTCAGTACCTGGCCGAGGTTCACGACGACCCCGAACCCGCCGCTGAGGCGTACTGGATCAAAGCCGCCCTGACGAGCGCAGAAGTCGGCCGGCGTTCCCCCTCGCCTGCGCGGGCGCTCCCGAGCAAGCCGCTGACGAACAGCCGAGCGGAGGCGTACTGGCTCGCTCTGGTCGTCGACGTGTACGTCCGTGTCACCCCGGAGGTAGTACGCACCCTCCACGAGCGGGCGGGGCAACCCGACCCGGCGTAAGAGGCCCGGGAGTAGCCGCTCGCGATCGAAGTGAGCATCCGCAGCCTAGGCCGGCAACCGCGTGCCCTGCCGGATCAGGGCTACTCAGGGGCGCGGGCCACTAGGTCGTTGAGGACGGCCAGCATTGCTGGCGACACGCCGCCGTCCCCTCCACGCGCGGCCAAAGCGATGTCGTGCTGGGCCGCCAGGAATTGAAGGTCTCCCAGAACGCGGCGTTCCACGTCGGCAGTGTCCTCCAGGAACAGTTCGGAAATGCCGAAGAATGCGGCGATTCCGGTGAGTGCCACTGCCGCAGTTCCATCAGCAAAGACATCAGCCGCAGGGGTCCCACCCCGCAGGGCGGCGACTTGTTCTGCCGTGATCCGGGTGCCGACCTTCGCGTTGATTGCGTCCGCGAGCACCTCGGGTGGCGGATCGCCGGCCCGGAATGCCTTGTTCACCAGCCCGGTCAGCTTCTCCGCGAGCTGCGGTGGCTGCGGCGGCGCACCCAGGGGCGCGGGCACGCCGAAGCTCAGGTCCTGCGCGGCCTGCAGTTCGTGCGGGCTCACACCGTACAAACGGGCCAGCGGCGCGACCAGGTGGCCATCCAGCCGTCGGCGCCCGCCCTCCGCGTCACCGAGAGCGAACCTGTTGAGGCCCTTGACCTCCTCGGCAGCAGCGCTCTGCGTGTATCCCGCGTCGCATCGCAGATCAGCCAGGTCGCAGGGGCCCTCGCGAGGAAACAGGACGTCGACGGCCACGCCGAGAATTGAAGCGATCGCCACCAGCTTCTCAGCCGGCGGGAACCGCTCCTCCTTTTCCCACCTCGCCACCGCCACGTGAGCCGAGAGCCCCAAGCCCCGGGCCACCTGGATCTGCGACAGGTCGGCGCCGCGACGTGCGGTTCGCAGCTTTGCACCGTCGAAGCGGCGTGGCGGCAAGGCGGCCTCCCGAAGTCGCAGGTCAGCTGGGGTGGACGGCACCCGATCACCCCTTGCCTCTAGACGGTACATCACGTAACTTCTAGAAGGCGGGCTGGAGGCCACCCCTCCGCATGTCCACACTATTTCTCCATGCGCGGCCGTCCATCGCACAGCGCTTCCCGCGAAGGGGACCGCCCCGCGAGTACTACAGCGTTGTAGAACCAACCATGGACTTGTAGCGGGCGCTCTACGTATGTTCGTCGTCGCTCACCGGGCCGTCCACCACGGAGCCCGAGGAACAAAAAAGAGGAGGCCGCGGGGAACCTGCCCGCCAAACGCAATGGCGTCCGAGAGCGGGAACTCTCGGACGCCGACTGCAAACGGCAGATCGCCCCGGCAAGGACGGGCTGCCCACCTTCACCACGCTGATCCCTTCCACGGGGCGTCTCAGCGTGGGAATACCGCAAAGGGGATTCTTGCATGCCTCCTGCCCTGCGCAAAAGGGCCATCTACCCGGCCCGCGCTGCAGTCGCCTCCGTCTCGGTTCCGTCCCGTCACGGGCCGGAACGAACCGTCACAGGCCCGGCACATCACCGACTCCGCCCAGTGAGCAGGAGCGGCCGATGAGCGCCGATGCCCGCGAGTGGGTGTGGGAGCACAGCTCCAGCCGAGGGGCCGCGCGCCTGGTCCTGCTCTCGATCGCCGACCGGGTGGCCGACGACCAGTGCATCTCCTGGGCCTCGCTGTCCAGCCTGGCCAAGCGCACGCGCGCCTCGGTCTCCACGGTGCGCGAAGCCGTCGAGCGCCTGGTCCTCGCCGGCGAGCTGGAACAGCTCGACGACCTCGTAGGACCACAGCGCAGCACGGTCTACCGCCTGCCCCTCGCAGCCGAGGCCGTCATACACGCCCGGCAAGAGCAGCAGGAGGACGGCGACGACGCGGCGGTGTTCGGCGAGCCCGCCGCTCCGGCGAAGCTCCGCCTCTCGGCGCTGCGGCGGTATGGAATCCGCCCCCGTGAGGTGCCGGAATCCCCCGTGAGGGGCCGGAAACCGGCAGTACCGGAAACCGGCAGGTCGAGGCGGAAACCGGCACCCCGCCGTACCGGCCACCGGCACAGCGATGTACCGGCCACCGGCACACAGAACCGTAGTGAACCTGATTTGAACCGGAGGTACAGCAGTAGTGGTGCTGCCGTCACCTCCGCTGCCGAGTGGCGGGTCGACTCAGCAACCCACGCATGGCTCCGTCAGCAGGGACACCTCGACCGCCTCGGCGAGCAGGGCCTGCAGATCGCCGACGAGAAGTGGCGTGCCTACCGCGCCGACTTCAAGCCGCGGCCGGCGGACGCTTGGGCTGCCGACTGGAAGTCCTGGATCGCCCGAGAGCACGCCCCGGGTCGCCCGAACCTCCACGCCGTACCCGGCGGCAAGGGCAGCGCCGTACCTGACGGGATGACGCGGGCCGAGGCCCACGCCGCCGCGCTTCTCGCCGCCCTCGACGAGCCGACCGGAACGGAGGGCTGACCATGGACCGCCGTGAAATCGCCGCCCTGTTGGCCTGCATCGGCCGTCTCGATCCCCGCACCATCCGCACCGACCAGGGCGAAGCAAAAGACCAGCTAGCCCAGTGGCACGCGCTGCTCGGCGACGTGCCGCCGGCCACCCCGCACGGCTGGGACGCCCTGGTCGCCGCCCGTCAGCACATCCGCACCTCGCCGTACCCGATCCTGCCGGCGGATATCGCCCGACCGTGGGAGAGCTACCGGCGCGACCGCCTGGCACGCCACTCCGACCCGACGCCGTCCGCCGATCCGGACGACCAGGCCGCCTGGACCGCCGAACTGGTCGGCACTCGGCACGCCGTCGCCACCGGCACCGCACAGCCCGCCCAGGCCCGAGCGATCACCAACGGTCGCGACGGGGTCAATCCACGGCTGAAAGCGAGGCTGCGGGAGATCGGCTCCTGCATACCACCCGCCGCCCGATCCGCCCTCGCGCCTTACCGGCCCGCCCGAGCGGCACGCGAGGCAGCCGTCGCGCAGGGCAAGGCCGACGCCCTGAGTGTCCCGTGCGGGTGGTGCCTGGCACAGCCCGGTGAGCCGTGCCGCCGCCGGAGGATCGGTCCCGACGGCGGTGCCCGTGGCACCGCCCCGTGCGCGACTCATCCCAGCCGCCTCGAACTCGCCACCACCCAGCAGGCCGAGCAGGTCCAGCAGCCCGCCGTGGCCTGACCTGCGCGCAAGACCGGAACACCGCTGTCCGGTGCACCGCCCTACTCACACCACCGTCCCGCCCCGGCTGCGGCGCACGCTCTGGCGCCGCAGCCGGCACCCGACGCCGCGTCCGCCCCGACGGCCCGCGCGTCCGACGCGGCAGCACATCGGAGATCCCCTTGCGCCACATCACCACCCACGACGCGCCGCCCAGCGGCCTGCGCGGCATCGGAGACACCAACTGGCACACCCGCGGTGCGTGCCACGGCATGGACATCGAGGACGCCGAGGCGGTGTTCTTCCCTGGCCCCCGGGACCACGAAGACATCGCAGAGGCGAAGGAGTTGTGCGGCTGGTGCCCCGTACGACGTGACTGCCTCGACTTCGCCCTGGAGAACGTCCTCAAGGAAGGCGTCTGGGGCGGCCTCACCGAGGCCGAGCGGCGTCCCCTGCACGACGGTCTGGCTCAACGCCTCGACTACCGGCGTGTTACGGCCTTCTTCCGGGGACGCGACGTCCATCTCACCGAGGCCGAGCGGCAGGTCGTCATCGACCACGCCTACGTCCGCGGCTGGAGTCCGTACCGGCTCGCCGCCGCGCTGCAGATCAGCCGCAAGCACGCCCGTGACCTGCTCCGGCAGTCCGCCAACAAGGTCCTCGACCGCGACCGCACCTACGGCGTGCCACGGCCTAAGAAGAAGCGTAAGAACACCCCCCTGGAAGCAGGCGGCCCCGCGCCCGCCAGGCCCGGCACCCAGCAATCCGTACACCGCCCGACAGCGTCGGCTACGACGCCCGCCTCTCTCGGAAAGGCCGCATGACTCACACCGTCCTGGCCCTCGGTGTCGCTCCGGACCTCCGTCTCCTCCTCGCCGCCGTCGTGCCTGCCGCCCTGGTTCTCGTACTGACCGCCTGGACGCTCGGGCGCCGGGGAGGCCGCCCGCAGAAGCGTCTCGGGGGTCCGGCGGTCAAGGTCGCAGCACTCGCTGCCCTCGGTTGCACCGCCTACAGCGCCGACACCAGCTGGCGCTTCGCCGCCGACTACCTCGACATGGCCGGCACCGCCGAGCGGATCATGATGTTCGCCGCGGCCGAACTGGCGCTCTTCGCCACCGCGCTGATGGCCCGGCAGAACCTGGCCACTCAGGGCGCCCCCGGCCTGCCGGGCACGCTGGTCTGGGTGATCACCGGCGTGCAGGTGATCCCCGCCTACGCAGAGAGCGGCCCCGTCGGCGGCACTGTCCGGGCCTTCGTCGGGCCGGTCATGGCAGCGATGCTGTGGCACCTCGCCATGGGCATCGAGCTGCGCTTGCGCACCCCTGGTGCCGCCTCCCACGGGCTGATCGCCGTCCTGGGCCGAGAGGCCCGCGAAAGGGTGCTGTCCCGCCTTGGCATCGCCGCGCGAGACCGGGACGCCGCTCAGATCACCCGGGACCGAGCCACCTCCCGCGCGGTCACCCTCGCCGCCAGGCTCGCCGAGCGCACACCCCAGCAGCAGCGGAGCCGACGTGGGCGGCGGCTCACCCGACGACTGTCGAAAGCGGTCGGAAGGGCCTCGGTCGGCACCGACCCGCTGCAGCGCACACGGCTGCTCGACCAGCTCGCCGCACGACGGCACGCACTCGCGCTTGCCACGGTCCCGCTGCCCTCTCCCTGGTCCCCGGAGCCCAGCCCCGCATCGGCAGCCGCCGTCCCCCCTCATCCGACGTCGACTACAGCGGTCCCCGTGGACGGTCCCCACGGTTTCGACGAGTCGAACGGGGCCCGCGGACCGAGCAACGTGAAAGGGCCGGTCCCCGAAGTCGAGACCTTGAAGGCGCCGGAGCGCCCGGGGACCGAGGACGAGAACGCGGGGACCAGCGTGGGGACCAAGACTCCAGAAGCTGGCGCGGTCCCGGGGACCGGTCCCGCCAAGCCGGAGGGGACACAGGCGGACACCGCAGGCATGGGGACCGACCACCCCATGCAGGAAGTGCCTGCTCAAGGCCCGGATTCGTACCGGGGACCGACTGCCGCCGAGTCGGGGACCGAACCCACCGGGGACCGGGGACCGACCACCACCGACACGGGGACCGAACCCACCGGGGACCGGGGACCGACCACCACCGACACGGGGACCGAACCCACCGGGGACCGGGGACACAAGTCCCCTCTCCGTCGGAAGCCGACCACGAAGCCCCGGCCGAAGAACAAGGGGAAGCGGGGTCGGTCCCGTGCCCCTCAGACGCAGCGACAGCCAAGAGAGCTGGACCTGCCGGAGCTCCAGCTCGTCCGGACGGTCCGTCCCCACGTCTCCGGCCTGCTCGCACGGGATGGCAACGAGTCCGTCACTCGGGTCCAGCTGCGGGAGATCATCCGCCGCGAGGGCCTGACGGGCTGCCGGAATGACCGCATCACCCTCGTCCTCCAGGAACTGCGGAGCGACGACACCACAACAGCAAGGAGCACCGCCCGATGAACACCTGCCGCAAGTTCAACATCGTCCGCGGGGAGTACGAGCGGGAGATCGGCTACCTGCTCGCTCACTCCAAGCGGTACGAGGGCAGGCCGGCGGCGAAGTCCAGCGCGAAGCAGGCGGCCTCGGCGAAACAGCGAATGGCCCGGGCGCTCAGCAGCCACGTCGGACGCTGCCTTGAGTGCGGCTGAACCGGCAAAGCCCAGCTCACCACCCCCTATCCGCGTCGGTGGCCCGGCTCCGTGCCGGGCCACCGCCCCCGCTCCGGGAGACAAGACACACCGTGACCCCTCGCTCGTCCGAACCCACCGCCGCCGAGGCCAGTGCCTGGGCGGATGTGCTGGTCCGCCGACGGCTGCTGCACGCTGCAGTTCTCACGCCGACCGGCCAATGGCTCGTCCAAGCCCGACCCGACGGACCCGTCCGCGTCCTCTCAGGGCCGGCCGACGTCGTCGCACTGGCCGCAACCATCCAGCACCGCGCCCGCTCCACGAGGTCCGAATTTCGATGATGAACGCACCCCGGAACGGCACCACCCCGGAACCCGCTCCTGACACCAACTCGGTCCCGGGGCGAGCAAGATGGAGGTTCGGACACTCCCCCCAGGGGGCAGCGTCCGAACCAGGCCCCGCCCCTGGGGTGGCGGGGATCGACTGGCACCAGGGGGCGCCAGTCGAGAAAGCTGCGACCGAGGGCGGATCGCAGCCAGCAAGCGCCCGCTCGGGGCGGCCGAGGGGGCGAGCGCGTCCGCGCGACAAGAAGCAGCGTCGCGCGCACAGCGTCCGCCTCAACTCGTCAGAACTCGCCCTCATCCAAGCTGGTGCAGACTCCGTCGGCATGAGCGTGGCCGGCTTTCTCGCCTACGCCGGGCTGGCCACGGCCCGCGACCAGTCCCGTACCGCCGTCACTATCGCCACCGAACGCGATGTGCTCACGGAACTGTTCGCAATGAGGCGGCAGCTCGGCTGGGCCGGCAGCAACCTCAATCAGGCTGCCAAGATCCTTAACTCCGGGGGCGACGTTCCCCACCTGGCCCAAGTGATCGCCGAAGTCCGCCGCGCGGCCGACGCGGTGAGGACCGCTGCAAACAGAGTGGCCAACCAGCAACCGGACGGGGCACTTTGATTCCACAGGTCCATAAGCAGGGCAGCCGCACCCTGGGGCTGCTGCACTACCTCTACGGCAAGGGCACTCACGAAGAACACGTCGACCCGCACCTCGTTGCCTCTTTTGACGGCATGTCGCCTGACCCTGGACGCGACGCGACCGCTACCAAGAAGGACCTCGCGCAACTGCTCGACCAACCCCTGTATCTCGTCGCCGCAGACCAGCGCCCAGACAAACACGTATGGCACTGCTCGGTGCGTGCCGCACCCGACGACCCGATCCTGTCCGACGAGCAATGGGCGGACATCGCGCGTCGCATCGTCGCCGCTACAGGGATCGACCCGAACGACGGCGCAGGCTGCCGCTGGGCCGCCGTACGCCATGCCGACGACCACATCCACATCGTTGCCACCCTCGTGCGCGAAGACGGCCGACGCCCCGACCATCACCGATCCGGAAAACGGGCACAGGCCGAAGCCCGACTCATTGAGAATGAGCTCGACCTCCACCAGGTCGCCCCCGGTGATGGCACCGCCGCGCAGCGGCCCACCAGCGCCGAGCGGCACAAGGCCAAACGCCAGGGCCGCGAGCGCACCGCCCGAGAAGAACTGCGCGAAACGGTCAGGCGCGCGGTGACCGGTGCTGCGAGCGACGAGGAGTTTTTCGACCGGCTCGCCGCCGCCGGCCTCCTGGTACGGAAGCGTGCCGCGCCCTCCGGCGACCTCCTCGGATACAAGGTCGCTCTGCCCGACGACGTGAACAAGGACGGCGAGCCAGTGTTCTATCCCGGCGCGCGCCTGGCCCCCGACCTCTCGCTGCCTCGCATCCGGGAGCGCTGGTCCGGCGAGACCGGGACCGATCCGACCTCCGGGCAGGAGGATGCGGTCCCCACCGGGCCCACGTCCCCCGCTGCCGCCCGCCGCGCGACTGCCTCGGCCTCGTGGCAGGCCGTACTCGTCGTCGAGCACGGCGACGACGGCGTCGCCGCCGCTCACATCGCCGCCGCCGGTGAGGTCCTGGACGCCCTCGCGAAGACGTCAGCCGCCCACACCCGTCGCGAACTCCGCGACGCAGCAACAGCCTTCGAGCGGGTCTCGCGCTCCCACGTTCGCGCCGTACGCGGGCACGACCGAGCCCTGCGACAGACCGCGCGTGACCTTGTCCGCGGAGGCCCGGCCCTCGGCCGGGGTGAGGACGGCGCCACCACCGCGATGGCGATCGACATGCTGTTCTTCCTCGTTACGGCCGCCGCCCACTGGCACGCGAGGAAGGGCCACGCCCAGCAGGCTGAGGCAGCCGCCCGGGCCGCCGAGCACCTGCGCGCCGCCTACCAGGAGTCCGCCGCCCAGCCGCTCGGTGTGCTCTACCAGCGCGGCCGACGCCTTAGCCGGCCTGTGCTCCAACGGCAGGCGGTACTTCTGCGCGAAACGCTGCCGGATCTGGCCGAGCAAATTCTCGCCGAACCCGGCTGGTACGCCCTGGCCGCGACCATCGCGGAAGCCGACGCCGCCGGCCACGACCCGGCCGCGCTCCTGTCCGACGCCGTGGAGAGTCGGGAACTCGACACCGCGGACTCCGTTAGTGACGTCCTGGTCTGGCGACTGCGGCTCCGGGCAGATCTGCCGGCCGACGCTACCGGGATACCGAGGAGCCGCACGGTAAGCAACCCGGCGACCGTACACCCGGCTGCGTCCCGAACCACCACCGCTGGTAGCCGTTCCGGTGAAGAGACACCCGGCAACACACGGTGAGCCCCCGCCGCCCGTGCGACTGTGCCCTTGCGTCAGAGGAACTCGTGGACGCCGCGCAATCTCGTACGCAGCTTCGCCTGGGTGGCCCGGCTGTCGAGGCGGACGTCGAGTGCGACGGAAAGCGAGGCGGGGGCCCGGAGGCCCTCCGACAGTCGGGAAGCATCAAGCCCGTCCCGCTCAGCGATCAGCACGCCCAGGCCGTGTCGCCTCACGGCATTGGCACCGCGACCTGGCACAGAGTGTCAACCAGCTGACCGAGGAGAACCTGGCGGCTGTCTACCGCGGAGCGAACGAAGGACTACAGAGCCAGGTCATCGATCTGGCAGACGACCTTGCCGGAGCCGGCAGCAGCCTCAAGCGCATGAACCGAAACCAAGTCGTTAGACGCACATCTCGATCAAGAAGCCGCAGGTCAGAGGCATTGCTGACGACATACCCTCTTCCCCGAACCGGCCGAACCCTGGTATTGTTCTACGTGTAGGTAGCTGCGGAAGCGGTTGCCCGCCCAGCCTTAGGCCCCGCCAACGAGCGGGGTCTTCGTGCGTCTAGGGGTACCAAACGCGCTGGTGGATGACCCTAGGTGCCACTCTCTCCCAGAGTTCAGCATTGGCCTTCTTGGCCCTCGGGTCCGAGTCCGCGACCATGTGAATGCGATGGCACAGGAAAGCAACCAGATCAACTGCCTGGAGCAGCCGACTCGCAGCAGAAGATGCGAAGTGCATGGTGTCCACCACCGTGGTGATCTTCCTGGGCTTGTATCCCCAAGTCCCAGTCGTTCGATACTGCCTTAGCTCGCGCCGGTATCCATCCTGCCCCTCGCACTCGTCCGCGATGATCAGAGCCAGCTGGCTCTCCCGCCTTGCGAACTCGTCGACGCGCTCCAATAGATGGGTCAGCGTGATGGAGTGCGGATGATCATGGTTTGAGCCATAGCGCCGCTGGAGACCCACCAGGTCCACACCGGTCAGAATGATCTTCACGTCGCTGTCTGCGATGGCCTGGAGCGCTTCGGCATAGATGCCAACGCGAGCCCGCACCATACGGCTCAACGGCTCCCACGCCTGTTTGCCGTGGAAGATCTCATACCCGTGCAACTCGGTCTCGGGCTCGATCCCTTCATAGGCACGAGCGGCCTTGGACACCACCGCATCGAGTGCTTCGGTGAGGGGTATCGCCTCGGCCTCCGGGCAGAGCACTGCCCCAAGGAAGTACACCCCGCTTGAGTGGCTCTCATCGACATATGTCAGCAGCACACCAAGAGGTTACGCGCTGTCGCGGACGAGCCGACACTCAATACGGGCTCCCGCCACAATGTGCCTCACATCCCTGTCGCCTCAACACCCCGCCGCCAGCAGCCTTTATCGATATCTACAGATATCGACCGAGTACGCGGTGTCATTGCGGACGTGAACGAGACGACACCCATACCTCGCTGACGGCGGTCATCGAAAGGCTGGCCCATCGGCCGTGATGCCCCAGTCGGCGCGCTGCCTCTGTTCGTGCTGATGACCACGCGAAGGGCAGGGAGGCAAAGACTCCTTCGACACGATCGCCGCCCGTGCGACTGCGCCCGCGCGCCAGAGGCACTCGTGGACTCCGCACGGCTAGTCGCGTAGTTCGCGGCGACGCGATGGCCAGTGTCCGATGCCTGTCGGACCCCCAACTCCGAGCCCAGGAACTCGCTGCCGCCGACAATAGGGACAGGTCACGGTGTGCCACGGCAGACAGTCCACCTCACATGAAGCTGCCCAGAGCGGCCCCACCCGAGGAAGCGAGGAAACCCATGGCCTGCAGAAATGCACTGTGGGTTTTGTGAATTGAAACCGCCAGGGGTATGGGGCACGATCATGACGCGAGCAGGACGAGACAAGGGGAGGACGCCAGCATGTTTCACCGAATGCGACGCAGGGCCAAGGAACCGAGCGAAGCGCAGCGCCAGTTCGCCGAGGCGTTTGCCCGGATGCAGAACCAAGTCCCGGAGGGCTTCGGGGTGCCGCCGGCCGAGCTTGAGCCCACCGAACCGGCGGCGCTGGTCGATGACTTCCTCCCGCCGGAACTGCGCGTACCGAGCCACGACCAGCTCGACGGCAAGATGATGCCGTGGAAGCAGCCCCTCGTCCTCGACGGCGAGATGGTCGCCTGCGCCGAGTGCGAGGCATACCGGGACTGGCTCATCCTCTCCACCAGTGACCAGATCTGGCTGCGCTGCCGGGCCGGACACCAGCAGCAGGAGACCCGCCTCGACACCGCCTGGTACAACCGCAACAGCGGGCCGGCGGACTCGACGCACGCCACGTTCGAGGACTGCCTGCGCCACCTCGGGCACTGACCACCACTCCTACTACCCCACCGGGCCTATGGGCCCGCACTGACCACCCGTCACCTAGAACCAAGGGGTCAGTTCCGTCATGCGCGTTCGCGTCGCCACCAGCATCCTCGGCATCACCGCAGCCCTCCTCGCCGTACCGGCCTGCTCCACCGACACCGTCGGTACCACGTCCAACTCCGCACCGTCCGCCCGTACCGAGAAGCAGGCCGACACCGCCCAGCAGGCTCCTCTGCTCTCGTCGGTCGTGCTGGCGACGCGCATGCTCAACGAGAGCGACCTGGGCAAGGGCTTCCTGCGCAAGCCGGAGCGCCCCGATCAGCACGACGATGCCTCCGTCATCGGATGTCCAGCGCTGAGCAAACTGGGCGGCGACGCCGCGATCGGAGGCACGCTCAGCTTCCCGCGCAAGGCGAAGGCGGCTTTCACCTACGGAGGCAGCTCGTCAGAGGTCTCCGAGGAGCTGTACAGCGACAGCGCGGACAAGCTGTCCCACGGCATCGGCCGGATCTTCGACGCCATGACCAGCTGCCCGACTTATCAGGTCATCGCCGGCGGTACTCCCATCGACATGGCCTCACAGAAGCTGCCCGCGCCCCGTGGGCTGGGCGACGAGCAGTGGAGCCAGCTCCTGACGTTCTCCACCGGAGGCCGGAGCATGGTGGTTAAGCAGACCGCGATCCGTGACGGCAGCCTGCTGCTGATCGTCTCCGGCTCCCCGACCCTCGTCGACCGCCACCTCGACAAGGCCCTCACCAAGGCCACACCGGCCAGCTGACCGGCCCGAAACGCTGCTGCCCCCGAACCGGATTCCATCGGTCGGGGGCAGCAGTGCTGTGTGGCGGACGTCCGGGCGCTCTCATTGGGACGCGCCACATGCGGCGAGATGGGACGCGAACGCCGTAGCGAGTCCGTTACCAGCGGTCGCGAAGAGGGCCATGCCCATAGCGGCCAACGCCCAGAGTGAGACGGATTGAACGATGATCCGCATTCCCAGTCCGCACGACTCACGATGATCAATGGTCGCCGCACCCGTTCGCCTACCGGGTCTGATCAAACCGCCACTCACTAGGGGTGTTCGGTCAGCACCTGTGCCAGCCGGTCGGTGAATTCGGTGAGCCGGTCAAGCCGTGCCCCGCTACGTGCGACACGAAATCCGTGACGGCGGCCCCAGAATGCGGCCTGGACAGCGTGGAACTGGGCCCACCGTTGAACGCGTTCACGGTCGAGTTCGGCAGCCTCGGTGAAGACGTCCAAGACGCGGCGAACCGCCTTGCGCAGGTCATCTGCTTCAAGGAGCGTCAGCGCGCGGGATTTCAGCAGCGTACCGCCGTCGTAGGCAGGATCTCCCACGTATCCCTTGGGGTCGACAGCCAGCCACGGCTCTCGGTCGGCGCGCAGGATGTTCCGGGCATGAAGGTCCCCGTGGATAAGGGTGTCCGGCTGGGAACGTCCCAGCTCCCGAACGGTCGCCACGGCGGCATCCAGCGCCTGCCGCGGCAGGACATGTTTCATCTCTCCGGCGTCCGAGCGTAGCTGCCTTTCCCAGGCATCGGACTGCTCACTCAGTCGGGGCAGGCCGCGCGGTGCGCGAATGGCCAGGCGCCGATTGAGCCGCCCGGCGACCGCCGCTACCTCGTCACCGTCCTCAACATCCGCAAGAGTCAAGGGCTGAACTCGCTCCAGCAGCATCGCAAACCGCTCGCTGTCACGCTCATGCAGCAGGACGGCACCGCGCCCGCCCCACGCAACAAATGCGTCCGGCTCATGGACGTTGCCTGGATGCGGAAAAGACACCTTCAGCACGGCGCCCTCCCCAGCCCGCCGCCGTACGGGAACGATTACGCCAACGCCTCCATGCATGACCTCGCCATCAGGCACGCACTCCCAGCGCCCCATCAACTCCGCCACGATCCCGGGGAGCTCGGCGAGCCACGCAGCCCCGGTCTCCCCCTCACGGCCGACGGTGCTCTGCGCGAACTCCTTTGGCATCGCAATCATCCCGGCACCCTACGCGCCAGCCCACTGCAGACCACGCAGATCGCGATCTACAGCTGAAGCACTGCCGACTTCGGTGTTTGTCCTGTCCTCGGACAGGAACGCAAAAGCCCGGCGCCCCCTTTTCTTCCGTTCGAGGGGACCGGGCTTCTTACGTCGGATCACGGATCGCAGGGCACCTGATGCTAGGCCGGCGAGCGCAGCAGTCGCTCCTTGGTGGCCTCGGGCAGCAGGCGCCGCAGGACCGGTGCGGTCGAACTGAGGGAGGCGGCGAAGACGGCGATGAGGTCGTGCGGGACGCTGGCGGCGAAGGATGCCGCCCACAGGCAGGGGGCCCCGAGCGAGGGCTCGGCCCATGCCTGCCATCCGGCCGGTCCCGCCTCGTCGGCGTCGATGGTCAGGGCGCGGGGATCCGCGTCCTGGATAAGGGGCGGCACCTCGCCGAGGCTGATGTGCGAGGTGAACGTCGGGTCCGTCGCTCCCGCATGGGGCTGGTCGATGTCGCGGAGCCAGCCGTGTGCCGCGACGGCGTCGAGGACGGCCGCGGGGCCGGTATACGGCACGGCGGGCTGATCGCGGGCGTCGAGCGCGACGAGGTAGTCGGCCACGGCCTCGCCGGGGACGTCGGTGGTGAAATAGGACGACCACGCCGCGAGCGGGCTGTCAGTGTCCGTTCGAGCGGAGATCTGCCAGGCGATCGGCAGGTCTCCCAGGCGGAACGGTTCATCCGCCAGGCTCCACTGCGCCCAGCGCAGGGTGTCGGGGCTGATGTGCAGGACGGTGCTGCGCAGGACCTGGCGGTCCTCCGGCGCCTCGTCCAGCTCATGCCGGCCACGGACGATCGTCAGGCTCGTCCAGCCCAGACCAGAGAGCGTGTCGGCAACGCTGTCGTAGAGACGCCGGTCGTCACCGGCCAGGTGCCGAGGACCGACCCAGAACGCGGGCGGGGCGCCGCGCGGGGTGGACGGGTCGAGGGGGTATTGGGGGTACAGGGGCGCCTCCAAGGGCTCGGTGCGGGTCTAGCTGCCTGCACGGCGGCGCGGGCGGCGCGGGGGTGCCTGGACGGGGCCCTGCCAGGTCAGGTGGACGGCGACTTCGGGCGGCAGATGGCCGAGCTGCGCGTCCGTGTCGCGTCCCTCGGCGAGGTACACGATGGTCCGGCCGGTCTCGTCCACCGACTGGACGACCTGCGCCAGGCGGTGGGCCATCGGGAAGAACGGGTTCATGGCCTGGCGGACCGGAGCTTCGCGGCCGCAGCCGGACAGCAGGTCGATGAGATCGCCGACGGTCATCTCCGGGGACGTCACGAACAGCCTCCTTTGGTGAAGGGGAAGCGAGGAGCGATGGAACGGCCGACCGCTGGCAGCGGACCAGCTCTCCGAGTGAGTGCGGTCATACGCGACGTGAGGTCTCCAGCACACGTGCCACAGCGGCGGCGACGATGTCCGCCGGCGTCTCAGTGTCGAACGACAGGCGGTATCCGGGCACCTTGGCCGTGCCGGTGACGGCGATCGCCCATCCCTCACCATCCGCGCCGGGACGGCCGCCTGGGAACCAGCCGAGATAGAACCGGCCGTCCTTCGAGCTGACGTGCACGTCGGCACGGTCATCCACGATCAGGTGCAACTCGTCAGCTGAGAACTGGTCTGTCACGAGCGCGGGCCGCCCGGGGCCGAGCTGCCATTCGCGGGGCCGCAGAGCTTCGATGGTGGTGGAGAAACCAGGGCCGACGGGCGCAACGGTCACAGGCAATCACCTCTCTGACCTGGAGTTTCTTGCAAGGTCGTCTACGTTGACATGCCTTCGACCGCGTTGGCCAGACTTTCCGCGTTCTTTCCTGTCTGCCTCGGGCGAACTGCGAATTTTCACGGTCTCATTGCTACGGCTCGGGCCTTGTGACGAACCAGGTAACGCTATTCTCTGGCTGCCATGAAGATCCCGGACCCCGCCGGACCGCCGTTCATCAATCCGGATCGCGAAGACCTGAAGTGGCCTGTGTGCGGAATCTGCCCGGCCACGCGGTACCCGCGCGAGCAATTCGTGGTCTACAGCGCACCCTCCTGGGAATGCCCGTTCCATCTGGAGAACGGACACCGCTACACACACGAGGGGGTGCCGGCCTGCGTACACCCGGGCAAGGTTGGTCTGGAGCCTGACAGGATCGCTCCGCCACCCCAAGCGCAGCCGGAGCAGGGTGAGAGTCCGTGCCGGCGGCGTCGCTGGAGACTCGCTTGGCGCGAGCGCCTCGCGAAGCGGCGTCGCCGGTCATGACGGGCACGCTGGACAGGCACACAGAGTCCTGCGAGCCGCGTCCACATGGCTACGAGGCCGCGTGGCTTCCACACTCCGGCCCGTGGCCCTTCAACACACCCTGAGACGCTCAGTCAGGCGGGCAGTCGGGACTGTTAGTCGGCAGTGGAGTTAGCGCACCAGTCTGAGGCGTGCCGTCTCTGCGGCATGGGACGCAGCTTCGATCAGTCCGAGTTCGCCGGCGAGGGTTGACACAAAGGCATCGACCGCTTCGATCGCGCGGCCCTCCATCGTGTCGGGCTCTGCGAAGTACGCCGCGAACTCACCAGCACCGATGGTCGCCAAGGCAGGTCTTCGGGCCTGATAGTCGGCCCATTCCGGTCTGTAGGCGGCACGCACTCGGTCGAGCTCGGCTTCGTCGATGTCCTCGTGCCGGAGGCGGCGGATTGTTTGCTGGCGCGCCCTCCAAATGGCGATGTGGTACTGGACGGAGATCGGCCCGAACGGGCCCGGGCGGGCTCGCTCGATCCTCGGCATACCTGGCTGGATTGGCCAGGGTGAGTTCAGCGCTGTGAGGACCGAGGTCAGCCTGTCGATATCCATCCGCCCAGTCCGCTCGGCCTCCTCAATAACGAGTTGGGCGGCACGCCGCTGCTTGAGGGTGGCTGAGGGATGGGCCAGTTGCTCAATGATGGCGCGGACGTTTTGGCTTCGCCGGACGGCAACCGTCTGCCCGGTGGCACGCGCGTGAGTACGCCAGGCTCGGCGCGCCTGCGGAGTGAGCACGATCGTGTCGTCGATCAGCCACAGGTACAGCACGACGCGGATCAGGGAGCGTTGCGGGACGCGCCCTAGCGGGGAGCGCTCCCGGGCTTCGAGAAGTCTGGTGAACAACTCGCGTTGCTCAGGCGTGAAAATCCGCGGATCGCTGCCGTGCGCGCTGGTCTTGCGCGGCTCGGGGTTAGCGAGCATGCCGTCCTCGACCCAGGAGGTCACCATTCTAGGACTGGCTTTCACACCTATCGCGAGCGCGTCAGCGACCAGGTCGGCCGACGTTCCCTCGACCCACGTGGTGGCTTGATTCCCGTTCATGGCGCCGAACTTACATCGAGATTCGAGCCCTGGAAGCTGCATTCAGCGCACGTCAGCCATAAGGCTTGGGGGAACAGAAACTGCGCCCCGCACCGTGTCCCTGCCAGGAGCACGCGGTGCGGGGGCAGCCGACTCATCCCCTGAACGGAGACCGTCATGTCCCACCGTACGCACCGCCCCGCCCCGAAGCCGCGACGCAACCGCCACCGCCTGGTCGAGGGCCTTGGGCAAGCAGCGCTCTACGCCGCATCTGCCGCGTTGGCCGGCGGCCTGGTCCGCGAGCTTCTCCAGTTGGTCCACACGTCCGTCTCCTCGTGCTGACCTGAACGCCAGGAAGATGCCGCGCACGGCAGGCAGTGCCGTGCGCGGCATCTCGCCGACAGGGCATCGACGGCTCTCGCGAGCGCGACGGCAAAGGGCGAGTGCATGAGAGCAGCGTGCCGCGAGACATCGCACACGGCCCCCAGAAAGGACCCGCTGACGTCACCAGCGGCCACGGCGGTCACGGCAGGCCGAGCTCGGTGTCCGGACGGCACAGCTGACACGCCAGCCCGGCATCCGCGTCGAGGAGGCGCCGCGCTTCATCCGCGCCCACCGGCCTCACCCTGGGACCAGTCGGCCGGCAGTACCCCTGATGTACGGCGACGATGCGGCGTCCCTGACCGATGCCCTGCTCAACCACCCAGTCTGGCGGCAGAGGCGGAGGCAAGCGCGCGGCAACCTCAGCCTGGCGCTGTTCCTCGGCCTCCCGCCAGCTGCGGGCGCGAGCCAGATCCTGCTCACGGACCCGCTCCAGAAAGCGGAGCTGGTCCAACCTCGACGACGCCAATTCTTCGGACATATGTTCGAGTCTAACCTGCGCGCGGGCCAGCGGGGCCGTCGACGACCACGCCAGCAACTGAACCCACCCGCACCCGCGCCCAATGAATCTGGCGAGTTCGGATAGAAGATCGTCGCCGGGCTGGGTGCGCTTGACCGTCAGGACCTCGTCCAGGAAGTCGGCGAGCGTTCGGTTGGCCCCCAACGTCTCGTCGGGGGCCCAGACGCCGGCTCTGGACCAGATCAGAAACCTGCGGGGGCCGTCGACTTAGGCCGTGTCCTATGCAGCGGCCACCCAAGCCCGAACGCTGACCCCCGCGGCGCCCCGGCCATGGGCCCGGCGCCATCGCCTTAACCCTCCCGACACGGAGGTGGCGTGGATGATCAACAGCTTCAGGCGGCGACGGGGTGGCCGGCCGCCTTCCCCGTGGCGTCGCGGCGCATGGCGGTCATACCGAGGTCGGCCATGCGCGGTACGAAGGTGACACCGAGCTGTTCGACAGGGTGGAGCAGCCCTCGCTCGCAAGTTTCTGCCAGCCACACCTTGCGGTCGGCCGGGAACGCGGGATTGACACCGATTTCGCCTTTCGGGAGGAACCCGTTGAACGGTGTCGCGATCTTGTGATCGTTCCAGTAGGTCCAGGCCCTGAGGGCTTTTGCCTGCTCGAAGGCGAGGTAGAGCTGCGGGTAGCGCCGGAGGGCGCGCATCTCGCGGAAGAGCGTCTGCCCCAGTAGGGACGGCGCGGTCCTGGCGAGGCTGTCGAAGTCGTGGTCGCGGAAGGTGAAGGTGGTGGCGTCCTGGCCGGAGTCGAGAGCCAGTGCGGTGAGCAGGTGGGAGAGGCGGTCTCGGGTGTACCGCGCGGTGCCGGCGGCGAGTGCGGGTTCAATGGCGGCGATAAGGTCGTGCAGTTGTTGGTGCCCGGGGTGGAACCGTGACAAGTCGAACAGTTTGTCCATGTCGCTGACCGCGTTGAACGCGAGGCGTTTGTAGAGGCGGTTGTTCATCTCGCCGACCTCCTCGAACGTCTTCGTCTCGGTGCTGGTGGAGTGGAGCATCAGGTACTCGGACAGCACCTCGAAGTACACGTAGCCCAGGAACGGCAGGCTGCGCACGGCGGCGGCGAGCTGGTCCACGAATGTGCCCGGTGGTGTGTGGTGTCCGGTGGCGCCTGCCAGGGCTATGTCCAGGAACGGGGCGGCCTCGCGGATCCGGTGCAGCGCCCGTTCACGCAGCTGAAGGTCCTCCGTTTCGGTGAGGAGGCTGCGGTGGTCGAGGTAGGTGTTCAGGTGGAGTTGGCCGAGCCGCAGGTAGTCGATGCCCTTGGCCGGTGCCGGGGCGGTGGGTGTGATCTCGATCATCAGGGTGCGGGTGTGGGGCTTGGTCTCCAGCAGGTAGGCGCCGAGGTTGTGCGGGCTTAGCCCGTTGGGTGTTTCGGTGAGCGGTGCGCAGTACAGGGCGGCGAGCAGACATCCGGATGAGGCGTAGAGCTGGCCGCTGGCGCGGATCGCGTCGAGGGCTGTCGTGGTGTGCATCAGGTGGATGGGTCGGCCGCTGGTGAGCGTCTGGGTCATGGCGTTGCGGGCGAGGAGATGACCGTTGGGGGTGTCGTGCAGCAGGTGGCGCAGCCAGTCCTCCTCGTTTTCTGTGCATCCGGCGGGGACGGGGCGGGGGCGGGGGTTGGTGTAGTCGGTGTGCGCGTCGTCGAGGTCGGTGTCCACGAGAGGTCTCCTATGGGCGAGGGGTGAGAGAGCGCCGGGCTGCTGTGAGGGCGTGCTGGTCGTCGGCTCCGTCGAGGGCGGCCTGTTCGCTGCGTACGACGAGGGCGAAGGCGGCCGGCGGCAGCCAGCCGGGCACGGTGATGCGCAGCTGGGCCGTCTGCGGCCACCACCGGTGCAGGGGCAGGCGGTAGCGGTCCAGGCAGTCGGCTGCTTTGAGGACGTCGGGGAGGTGCGGGGCCTGCTGGTAGGCGCGCTCCTGGTCCGCGGTGAACTGGTCGTGGGGCACGTCGTGGAGGGCGATCGCCTGGGCCGCCCGGTGCAGTGCGGGCGTCGGGAGATCACGGCCCAGAGCGCGGGTGACGTGGGTGGCGTGACCCAGGAGCCAGGCCGCCGCGCGTTGGCCGTGTCCTTGGTCCGTGCGGTCGTCGCGCCGGCGGCAGTCGTGGACTGCGCCGGCAGCGCAGAGCGCAGCGACGTCGTCGGCGCCCAGCCCGTGCTCCTGGGCGATCAGTACGGCAAGGAGGCTGACGCGGGCGTTGTGCCGGACCCCGTGGACACCGGTGGCCTGGGGCTCGGTGGCGAACCATGCCTTGTCCGGTACGAGCATGTGCCCCGCCCGTGGGAGGGTGGGCGTGGCGTCGAAGTTCGCCGGGCGGTTGTCTCTGATCCACCCGAGCGTCACCTGGTCCATCGGCTGGTGGGCGGGAAGCCGGCGCTGGGCGGCGAGTTCGTGAAGGCAGGGGCGGCCGGGCAGAGGGTGATCGGTCATGGCGTCCCTCACACAGACGGGTACGGAGCAGACGTGAAGCTGGGCGTGGCGATCCTGACGATGGGCACCAGGCCCAAAGAGCTGGCGGAGTTGCTTGCCTCGGTCCGGTCGCAGACCACCGGGGCGGCGCGGACGGTGGTGGTGGCCAACGGGTGTGCGATGCCCGAGTTGCCGCCGTGGGTCGAGACGGTGCAGTTGGAGGAGAACCTGGGGGTGACTGGCGGCCGTAACGCCGCCCTGGCGCACCTGGGAGACATGGACCTGGTGCTGGACCTGGACGACGACGGGCTGCTGGTCGCCGACGACGTGGTCGCGACGATCACCGCGATGTACGCGGCGGAGCCGCGGCTGGGGATCGTCGGGTTCCGTATCGCGGACGAGACCGGGGTGACGCAGCGCCGTCATGTGCCCCGGCTGCGGGCCGGCGACCCGATGCGCGGCGGTCTGGTGACCGGCTTCCTCGGCGGAGCCCACGTCCTGTCGGTGCCGATGCTGCGGGAGATCGGCTACTGGCCGGCCGCGTTCTTCTTCGCGCACGAGGAGACCGACATGGCGTGGCGGGCGATCGACGCCGGCTGGCAGGTGCGCTACACCCCACAACTGCTGCTCCAGCACCCGCGGACCTCTCCGGCCCGGCATGCGTTCTTCTACCAGGTCAACGCCCGCAACCGGGTCTACCTGGCCCGCCGGCACCTGCCTGCGCTCCTCGTTCCGGTCTACCTGGGCGTGTGGGTGGCCCTGACCCTGGCCCGGACCCGCAGCCTGTCGGGGCTGCGGGCCTGGTTCGGCGGGTTCGCGGAGGGCTGGCGCACGCCGTGCGGGCGCCGCAAGCCGATGCGATGGCGCACCGTGGTGCGGCTGGCCCGCCTCGGACGGCCCCCGGTGATCTGACAT
Source organism: Streptomyces sp. NPDC096323 (assembly GCF_040302845.1). Classification (NCBI taxonomy): domain Bacteria; kingdom Bacillati; phylum Actinomycetota; class Actinomycetes; order Kitasatosporales; family Streptomycetaceae; genus Streptomyces; species Streptomyces sp. NPDC096323. The sequence goes on along the minus strand of NZ_JBEOSI010000014.1, from coordinate 67,331 downwards.
CACGCGGCGGCTGCGGATTCAGTGTGCAACCACGCCGGGATCGCCTGCGGGGTCTGCTCCAGCCACGTCAGGTAGCGGCTCACGCCGTCCTCGATGGCCACCTGGGGAGCCCAGTTGAGGATTTCGCGCATGCGGGTGATGTCGGCGCACGCTCCGAGCGGATCGCCCTGTGGCCGCGGGGTCTCGATGATCCGGGCACCGGGGTGGTGGCGGCGTACCAGGTCGGCGACCTGCCGGATGGACGTGGCCCGGCCGGTGCCGATGTTGAGCGTCCTGCGGTCGGCGCGTTCGGTGACGGCGGCCAGGAGGGTCGCCTCCGCGATGTCGTCGACGTGCACGAAGTCCCGGACCTGATGGCCGCCGCCGTTGAGGTGCAGCGGCAGCCCGAGCGCGGCCCGCATCGCGAACCAGGCCACCACCCAGCTGTGGCTGTTCTCCTTGACCACCTGTGGTTGTCCGTAGACCGAGAAGTACCGCACGATCGCGTACGAGTCGCTCGCTCCGTCGAGGGTCAGGGCGGTCTGGTGCTCGCCCCACAGCTTGGTGTTGGCGTACACCGACCCCGGTGTCAGGACGTCGTTCTCACTGAACCGGGCTTCGGTGTGCGCTGCTCCATTGCCGACGCCGTAAACGCTGGCCGAGGAGACGAACACCAGACGTCTGAGCGTGCCGGCGTGCCGGGCAGCGGCGTCCAGCACGGTCTGGGTGCCACGGATGTTGGCTTCCACCGCGGCGCCCGGGTTACGGGTGCACTCCGCAACGTCCGCCAGCGCTGCGGCGTGAATGACGTAATCGCTGCGCGACACCAGGTCGTTCATCAGCGCGGCGTCGGTGATGTCGCCGACGACGACATCAGGGTCCCCCGGCGAAATACCGAATACCGAGGAGTAGGCCGAGCTGCCGTACGCGTCCAGCCGGCCCACCGCCAGCGGGCGGGCGCCCAGCGCACGGAGCTGGTGCACGATGCGGCTGCCGACCAGTCCGAAGCCCCCCGTCACCGTAACGGTGGCACCGGACAGATCAGCGAAACGATCTCTTGCGTTCACGCGAGGACCAGCCCTTCTCGACGCGCCGCGCTGATGCGCGGCGTCAACACAGCCGAGGACACCACCGCGCCCACACCGGACCCCAGGGGACAGCTGTGTGGCCGGTGTGTGCCTGGCCTTGGGGAAGCCTCTTCAACTCCCCTCTGCGTACGGCATGGTGGAGGCCGGGGACTTGCGCAGTGGAGGGGGCGAGATGGATCTGGACCGTCATCCGCTGGCGTACCTGCGTAGGCGACACCACTGGTCCGGAGACGACCTCGCCCGCCTGCTCCGCGAACAGGCCCGTCGGCGCGGCCTGCGCAGCGGCATCGACCGCAACCGGATCTGGCTCTGGGAAACCGGCCGCGCCACTCCGAGCGAGGAGAGCCAACTGCTGCTGGCCGCCGTCCTCGGCGTGCCTGGCGCCGCGCTCGAACAACTCCGTTGGCCTCACTGGCTGCCCGCCTTCGACCAGCCCGCACCGTTCAGCCCTGAAGGGAGCCGGGCCGCCCTAAGAGAGGTGCAGATCACCCGCATGGACCGACGATCCTTCCTGGTACTCAGCAGCAGCACCCTCATCGATATCGCCGCCGACTGGGCGCGCATCGAGCCCCGCCACCTGTCCCAGGCGCTCGACGGACAGGCCGTAGACGAAGAACTCCTGACCTGGCTGGAGCAGCGCTCCAGCGAGCTGCGCGCGCTGGCCGCGCGGCCCCACCCGCGGGTCTCCGCACTCATCGACGCACACCTGAACACCGCGATCGACCTTCTCGTTCAGGACCGCTACGCTCCTGCGGCCGGGCGGCGTCTGCACGCCGTGGCCGCCGAACTCGCGCACTGCGCCGCGTGGCTGCGCTTCGACGCCGACCGGCACGCCGACGCACAACGCCACTGGCAGGCCGCCGTCCACGCCGCACACCAGGCCGGCGACCGCGACCTCGCCGCCGTCGCCCTGTCCGACCTCGCCTACCAGGCCACCTGGCTGTCTCGCCCCGCCGACGCGATCCGCGTCCTGGACCACGCCCGCTCCCGCGCCCGCACCGCCGCCGCCCGCTCCCTGCTCGACGTTCGCCGCGCGCGGGCCTGTGCCGTGCTCCAGGACCGCCATGGGACCCAGCGCGCGCTGACGTCCGCCGAGGCTGAACTGGAACAGATGCACCCCAGCTCCACTCCGCCGGTCATCTCCTGGATGTCGATCGCGGACATCAACGCCGATGCCGGACGATGCTGGCTCGACCTCGGCGACCCCACCCGCGCCGGCACCGCGATCAACTCCGGGCTGAGCGAACTCGACCCGCGCCGCGCCCGCACCAGAGCGGTGTTCCTCACCTACCGGGCCGAAGGCGCGCTCCAGGATCGCGACGCCACCGCCGCGGCAGCCGACGCCCTAGCCGCTCTCGACACCGCCCTCGCCTCTGGCGCCACCCGCTGCGTCGACCTTGCCTCCGCGCTGATCCGCCGTCTTGACGACCGCCCCGAACCGCCGATGATCGAGCTGCGTGAATACGCACGGGAACGACTCGCGACCTGACCCCTCCGGAAGGGACGCCCTCTCTGCCAGCGGTGTCCTGTCGACAACGCCCGACAAAGGCACTGCTCGACTTGGTGGTTCGCGTCAACCCTGCCCTGAGCGGGCCATGATGGCCCGGGCCCGACGGGATGCTCACGTCAACGTGCCGTTCGCTGGCGGGTGGCGGCCTGGGCTGTGCTGCCCTGCCGAAGCCGTTCACCGGTACCGGGGGCGCGGCGCCCACGACGACAATCATCAGCTCGCCGTTCACCCCCGGCGTTCGATGAGGTGGGCGAGTGCCTCTGCGGGCCAGCGGAGCCATTCGAGAAGAGGGTGGGTGACTACGAAGCAGTGGGCGCTGACCTGGCCCTGCTGCTGGTCGAGACGACAGAGCCCCCGGCTTCCACGCTGTGGAATCCGGGGGCTCTGTGTCGCGAAGAGCGGGGGTGGGGGTCAGCTCTCGGTGGAGTCGTCGGTGGACTCGTCCGCGCGACGGCGGCCGGTCATGGCGAGGACGCCTGCGCCGACAACGATCAGCACTCCCGCGCTGCCGATCAACCACGGCGTGGCGTCAGCGCCGGTGTGAGCGAGGGAGCCCACCGGTGCTCTCGACGTGGAGTTGCTGCCAGGGGTCACGGCGGTGGGGGTGGAGGAATCGGCTTCCGGTGTGCCGGTGGCCGGCACGGTGGGCGTGGTCTCGCCGGAACCGCTGCTCGGCGTACCCGGGGTGGATGGGGTGTGGGTGGGCTTGTCCGTCGGCTTGTCCGAGGGGTCGGGCTTTGGGTGGGTCGCGGCCTTGGCGTTGGTGACGGTCACGGTGACCGGGGCGCCGGGGCCCGCGGTGAACGTCTTAGTCGGCTTGTAGAGGTCGTAGCCGGCCGATGCCTTGATTTCCTTGGCCCAGAACTGCATCTTCCGGCTGGACACCGGCAGTTCTCCGGAGGCCGTGCCCTTGGTGCCGGTGGTCAGGGTGAGCAGCGTCGAGGTGCCCGTGCCGATGCTTACGGTCGCGCCGGGCAGGAGCGTGCCGGTCTTATCGTCCTTGGCTTGCAGAAGGACCTTGGCGGCCTTGAACGGGTCGGTGATCGTCAGCCTTGTGGTCGCGCCCAGCGTGACGATGACGTCCTGGTCGGCGACGGCCTCGTGGATCGGGGTTCCCGAAGCCGTCTTGTTGAGCCGGTAGACACCCGGAGAGAGGTCGGGGAAGGTCAACTTCCCTTGTGCGTCGGTCTTCCCGTGCCCGGCTTCCTGTCCGGCGGAGTCGAGCAGCAGGAATGCGGCGCCGGGGAGGACGTCTCCGACCGGGTCCTTCGTGGTGATCTCGACGCTGCCCGTGTCCGGGGCCGGCGCGGTCGGACAGGCCGTGGGAACCCTCCTCATCGCCTCGCACTGGTGCAGCACGGTCATGGTCGCCTCCGGCACCGGACGCACGGCGAGCGGGCTCGTCACCGATCTGGATGACATGCGCCAGGTCACCGGTTCACTCGTGCGGGTTGGGCACGCCACCCTCACGGAGATGACCGCCTGTGACGCCGTAGTCATCTGTCCCCGAGGCGTGTTCACGAATACGGATCGCACCGACATACGGATGGCTGGGCTCGCGGCAAACGCGCCCCTGATCACCGTTCTGGCACGGAAGTTCACCGGATACCGAGGGACGGTGATCATGGTGACGAATCCCGTCGATGTGATGTCCCGCCTTTTCGCCACAGTCTCCGGCTGCGACACCGTGCTGGGCGTCGGCTCGAACACCGACTCCGCCCGATACCGCCTCGCCCTGGCCCGTCACCTCGGGGCCACGGCATCGTCGGTCCAGGGCCACGTCATCGGCGAACACGGCGAACACGCCGTGATCTGTGCCTCGTCCACCACCGTGAACGGCCAGAGCGTGCAGGTACCCCTTGAGGAGATCCGGGCCGAACTCTCCCAGCGCCCGGCCCGGATCAACGCCGGGATCGGACGCACCCGTTCTGGCCCTGCCGGGGCCACCATGTCCGCGCTCACCCACGCACTCGGCATCACCGACGGCGTGAGCGAGCTGTCCGCCCCATGGCGCGGGGTGTGGCTCGGAATCCCGTTGCACTTCACCGCCGGTCACCCGACCGTGTCCATGCCCTCCCTGAACCCCTCCGAAGCAGCCCAACGGCAGGCCGCCGAAACCAAAGTCCGAACCGCGTTCGACCACATCACCCAGGAGACCCGAATCCGATGAGCGACGTGCACGCCACCTGCATCGCGACCGCCGACGGCCAGGCCGTCACCGTCACCAGCCACACCAGGTCCATCACCGACTGGGCGGACCACTACTTCGGAGCCTGGTGGACTGCCACCCCCGCCACCGTCCCGGCCACCGGCCCGTCCGTCACCGGCGAAGTCGACCGCGCAGCCACCGAGGAACTGTCCTCGTTCATCGCACGCCACAACCCGCAGACCTGCGAGTACGCGGGCGCACCCATGCTCTACACCAGTGACAGCGACGGCACGGTTTCTGCAGCCCAGCCGGGCGAGCAGTTGGCCTATCGGTGGGAGCCCGGCCTGCGCCGCATGCTCATCGTCGGCGCCGACGAAACATCCATCGCCACCGCCGTGTCCCGTCTGGCCCGCGAGGTCGTGCGCGGGCAACTCCTGGCCACCGGCTGGGAGATCATGCACGCCTCCGCCGTCACCAACCAGAATGGAGCAACGCTCCTGACGTTCGGCGGGAAGGGCGTGGGCAAGACCAGCAGCGCATTCCTCCTGGCCCGCGCCGGATGGCATCTGCTGGCCAACGATCGGATCTTCGTGAGGGTCGACCCCGAGACCGGGACCATCCCGATCCTCCCCTGGCCCTCCGCCGCAGCCGCCGGATTCGGGCTCCTGTCCGCGCTCGGCTTGTTCGAGCCCGTACGCCAGCGCCTGCTCGCCGGTGAACGCATGCACCCCACCCAGAAACAGGCTGTCACCGACGCCCTGATCAACGGCGACACAACACCCCTGTGGAAGGACGAGAGCCGCAAGCGAGAGCTGAAGCCGCAGTTCTTCCCCAACCAGCTCACCTCCATGCTCGGCATGACCCTCGCCACCGAGGGCCACGCTGCCGGACTCCTCTTCCCTCAGATCACTCCCGGCGCCCAAGCCGCGCTGCTCGATGACCCCTGCACGCTCGGCGAGGACGACTTTTTCACCGCGTCCACCGAAGATCGCTATCCCGACGTCTTCGGGCTCCTCCCCATCACCGGATCCGCATCCCCGGACCTCGCGAACCGTTTCGCCAACCTCCCGCACCAGGCCCTTACCCTCGGCCACGACACCGCCGCCAACGCCGCGGCACTAGAGAAGGCCGCCTCCCTGCTGATCGCCTGACCCGCTGCACATGTCGTAAGACACAGGGCGGCGCCCCGGACATTCGTACGACACTGACACCGCCCCCATGCCGCAGGACGCCCCCCATTACCTAATGGGGGGCGGCTCGCAATTCGTCACCGGTGCCCCGATCCTTGGCGCACCCAGATTCCTCGAATCCGACACCGCCCGAATGCTCAAAGCCCTGGCTCTCACTTCCGCGCCTGTGCCACGGACGGCAGCCAGCGCACGGCGTTGTCGTGGAAGGACGCGTGGATCGGCACGAGGTCTTCGCCGCTTGTGTCGTCGAGGGCCGTGACGTTGATGCCGATCTCCGGGATGTCGCGGTCGACCGCCGCGACTCGGGTGCCGCAGGTAGGGCAGAAGCCGCGCTTCGCCTCACCGGGGAAGGTCTGGTACCAGCTTGGTTCGCCACCCTCGCCGGTCCAGGTGATCGTCTTGAAGCCCACCCACCACATCACGGGGGTGCCACCGAGTTTCTGGCAATGGTCACATTCACAGGTGTGGGGGAAGACTGCCGGGCCCTGGGCGGTGAAGCGGACACGACCACAGAGGCAGCCGCCGGTGCGCCCCTCGGCTGGTTCAGACCGATGGGCGTCGGCGGTGGGGGTGGCGTTCATCAGGTGATCTCCCGAACGTGATGGGCAAGGGCAGATCAGTCTGCCATCGGTTCCACAATGGTCCGAACGCTGTCGGCAGCTGTGTCGTGGCCCGACCACGTGCCCCGATTGGCATCATCTCAGCAGCTCGGCCTCCATCTACCAGGCCGAGCACGGCTCGCCCGTCAACGACTTCGGCCCGGAGGACTCCGTGGTTGGTCGAGGTGTCCGTCCGGGCCGAGTGCGGGGCCGCGCAGGGCCGATGGCTGCTGGGGGCGGACAACTCGTCGTGAGAGGCGGTGCCGCTGCATCTGCGGGCCCGCGCGCGAGCTCGTGTCGCGGGTGCGCTGCGTAGTCACACCTCGGTACGAAGGCTCGCGCAGCACCTGCGGCGCGCCGACGTCCCTCGGCCGCCGGGCCTGGCTTGGCCTGCCTCGTCTCACGCGGCGGTACGACCGCTCACACGCCGGCCTGCCAAGCAACACCAAGGTCGGCGAGGCGCCTGCGAAGTACGCCGCGCTGCTCCTCAAAGTCTTCTGATGCGGGCGACAGGAGATAGACGTTGTCTCGGTAGCGACGAAACCCCAGGCTCTCCCACCCCTTGGCGATCTTGGCGTTCACGCGGTCCCACTCGCGCCTTTCCGCCAGGCGTCGACTACTGAGATCGGTGATGCCGGGCGAGCAGGCGATGGCACGACAGCCGGCCATGAGCCGGTTGATCGCCTCACAGGCGAGTACGGCCGCCAAACCGTGCCCACGCCACGGGGGATCCAGCGTCACTCTGTCCATGACGAGCAGCGCTGAGCCGACGTACGCCAGCCGTTCGCTGACTTCGTCTGTAGAAGCCCGTCTCAGGATCGAGGAGCGCCTGAGCGGTCTCGTACAGCTCCTCGGACAGCTCTTCCATGGCCCAGTAGGCGTTGCGGCCTCGGTCGAGGTGAACCCGGTAGAAGGTCATGGCCCCGACGGCAACGTCCTCGACCTTGCACGCGGGGCAGTCTGGGCTCATGCAGCCGTTGGGTCTGACCGAGTCCTGTCCGCCGTGGGTACGTCGGCGGTGCCGGACGGCCACGTTCCAGCACTCAAGCGTGTCAGCCTGCGGGGCGTCCCAGAGTTCGTCGTCGTAGGAGATGCGCAGGTAGAGCTGGGACGGATCGCCGGGTGGTGGGGAGTGCTCGGTCACTGCGGCAGCCTAGCGAGGCGCCCGTGAGTTCACGCACGACGGAGCCCCCGGATTCCGCAGCGTGGAATCCGGGGGCTCCCCATAGAAGAGGGTGGGGCGGGGTCAGTTCTCGGTGGAGGCGTCGGTGTGCTCGTCCGTGCGACTACGGCGTGCCATAGCGAGGGCGACTCCGCCTGCTGTGATCAGCGCTCCCGCGCCTCCGATCAGCCACGGCGTGGCGTCGGCGCCGGTGTGCGCGAGGGAGCCCGTCAGCGCATTCGTCGTGGAGTGGCCGAGAGGGAGTGCGGCTGCGGTGGGCGAGGACTCGGCCTCCGGCGTGCCGGCCGGAGTGGAGGGCGTGGCATCGCCGGTCACGCTGCTGGGCCTGCCGGGGGCGGACGGGGTGGGGATGGGCGTATGCGTCGGCTTTCCCGAGGGGTCGGGGGTCGAGTCGGTCGCGGTCTTGGTGTTGGCGACGGTCACCTTTACCGGGGCTCCGGGGACCGCAGTGAACGTCCTGGAGGGCTTGTAGAGGTCGTAGCCGGCGGGGGCTTTGATCTCCTTGACCCAGATCTGCATCTTCCGGCTGGACACGGGCAGTTCGCCGGAGGCCGTGCCGTTGGAGCCGGTGGTAAGGGTGAGCAACGTCGAGGTACCAGTGCCGATATTCACGGTCGCGCCGGGCAGGAGCTCCCCGGTCTTGTCGTCCTTGGCCTGTAGAAGAACGGTGGCGGTCTTGAACGGGTCAGTGATCATCAGCCGTGTGGTCGCTCCGGGTGTGACGATGACATCTTGATCGGCGACGGCCTCGTGGCTCGGGCTACCGGAAGCCGTCTCCTTGAGCCGGTAGATCCCAGGGGTGAGGTCGGAGAGGGTCAGCTTTCCCTGTGCGTCGGTCTGACCGCGGGCGACTTCCTGTCCGGCGGAGTCGAGCAGCAGGAATGCGGCGCCGGGGAGGACGTCCCCGGCTGGGTCGTTCGTAGTGATCTCGACGCTGCCCGTGTCCGGGGCCGGGGTCTCAGCGGGGGCGGCGGATGCCGAGGGGGTCGGCTCGGAGGTCTCAGCATTTGCCGCCGGTGCCCAGGCAAGGGCGCCGGTCACCGCTATGGCGACGGCGGTGGATCGTACGAGAGGTGCGTGCACGGGGAAGGAGGCTCCTTGATGGGTGGTGGGGGTGTCATCGGGTCCGGCGGGGGGCTGGCGATGCCGGTGGTGGGATCGCTGCCGAAGGCGCAGATGTTTGGTTGGTTGTCGCCGTCGCCATGTAGAGGCGGTCTCGAACGTCCAGCGGTACGTCCTTGACGGTGCGGTGCAGCGGTTCGGTGGAGATCAGCGAGGCGGTGAAGGCAGCGACGAGCGTGGTGGGTGCACCGGGCGTGAAGCGAGCCTTCCAGTGAGGCCGTCCCAGGTCTCCGGCCCAAGCCGTCCAGGCGGCATCACCTGATACGCCGCGACTGAAGCGGTGCAGAACTGCGCCGAGACCGTCGGGTGAGCGGAAGGTCTGCGTGCCGTCTACCCTCGCTTCGTGGCTCCAGCCACGGGCGAACAACGGCGCGTACGCCGTGTATGGCGCGGTCTCGTCGGCGAACAGGCGGTCGCGGTCGCTGTGGCGTCTTCGAGGTAGACGGCGAGCAGTTCGCGTGGACATCGTGCAGGAGTTCAGCGGGGGTGGTGACGTCGAAGGTGATCTCCCACGTCTTGGGGCCGAAGGGGATGCGGTTTGCGCCGATGGTCCACGTCCCCTGACCCTTCGTGTCGGGTTTGAGGGTGAGGCTGGTCCACAGCCGGGCGCAGGGGCTGCTGGAGAATGCCATGCCTTCGTCGGCCGGGTGAAGGTGCCAGCCGTCGTCGAAGGGGAAGGGCCAGATCGCAGGAAGGTCCCTCTCCCCTGGGCCGGCGAGGTGGCGAGGCAGCACCTTGACGTTCTGGTCGGGGCCGAAGTTGTTGAAGGGGTCGAGGGGTGGGTCGGGCAACACGGGGAGAGGCTCCTGCGGGGAAGACTGCGTGGAACTGCGTTCGCGGGGATCGGAACGAGGGCTCAACGGCTGCGGTCCCTGGTGGGGGCGGCCTGTGGGACCGGAGTGCTGCGCGGAGTACGGCCGGCGGTGCGCTTGCGCGCGGACGCGGTCCAGGCGCCGGGGAACCAGACCGCGCTGTACTGCTCGATGGCGTCACGCAGCCCGGTCGTGACCGCGCCGTCCCACGGTGGGTGGCCGGGGCGGTGGCAGGTGTCGAAGGTGGCGTAATGCTTGGTGTTCGGCCTGGTGTTGGTGGCTTCGTCACGGCGGTGGAAGGTTCCGTGGTCCAGGAAGCTGAGTGCGACTGCGTCGATCTCGCCGCGGTCCGGGTGGACGACCGCGACGCGCAGCCCGCCGTAGGTGTCCGCGCGGATGGTGCGGGTGAAGTCGATTCTCAGCCGCAATGGTGCGCCCGGGACGGGGACGGCCAGGTAGGTGTTGCCCACGACGGTGTGGTCGTGGAAGGGGAGGCACAGCTCGGCGAAGAACTCGGCGGCCTGCAGGGACAAGTAGGGTCTCCGGTCGGGGGCGGGCAGGTCTTACCTGCGGGGGCCGGGCAGGGCTGGTCGGCTGGTGGTACTCCAGCGCGGGACGCTGATGGCGGGGAGCGCGGCCGGGCGTCGGGATGCGACCGCCCGCTGCACGTCGAGCGGTGTGGGAGCCGGAGGGCCGGGCGGCAGGATCGGGGTGAGTTGCGCCATGCCCTCGATGTAGCTGAGGGTCTCCTCACGCCAGCGGGGCAGCGGGGCCGGATCGGCGACGCACTCGGTGACGGCGGTGAGCAGGGGGATGGGGGTGTTGGTGCTGGCCGTGGCGTACCAGACGGGCCGGTCGACGGACTTGCCCGCCCATAGCTGCCAGCGTGCTTCCCGTGTCGTCAGTTCGGTTTCCGGATCGAGGTCGCCGGTGCTGACCTCCATGCCGGCGAGCCTGTCCTGGGCCTGGACCGCGAAGACGCCCCAGCGCGGGTGGTCGATCGTCCAGCCCTGCTTCAAGAAGGGGTCGATGGCGCGGAAGGGCTCGCGCTTCTCGCTTCTGTCGTCCGGCCGGGCGAGGTAGGCGTCGGGCCCTTGCTCGTATGCCGTGGCGAGGGCGGTGGTGAATGCCTGGACGAACTCGGTGGGGACGCGGTCGTTGAAGCAGACGCCCCACGTGGGCGGGCCGAAGGAGTCCTTGTAGGCGTTGATGCGCCAGAGCCCGTCGTCCTCACCTTCGGACAGGTAGCCCAGACGTACGCGCTGGTCAGGGGCGCTGACGTAGACGTTGCCGAGGTCATCGTGGTGAAGGTCCCAGCCGAGGTCGAGCAGCGGGGCGAGGGCGGGATCACCAGTGCAGGTGCTGCTCGCGAGGTGGCGCGGGGAGACGTAGACGTCGCCGTCGATGTCGAGGTGCGGATCGGGCGGAGAGTTCATCAGTCCGCCCGGGTGGTGAGAGTGATCTCGTCGGCAGCAGTATCGAGGCGCTCGGTGACCTCGTCGGTGGTGCGACCGGTGACGATGTAGAACCCGGCCCGGGCGGTGAACAGGTCGCCCTGCGGCGGCAGAAGGAGCTTCTCCCCGATCTCGCGGATCCACTGCACCTGCCGCAGCCATGGGGTGTGGGCGGCGAATGGAGTGTTGATCTGACGCTGGGTGAGGGTGCCGGAGGTGTCCGGATAGAGCATGCGGATGCCCGCTGCCCCGCAGTGGGTAGGGGTGATGTCGGGTGCCCGGCCGCAGGCGAGGTCGGCAGCGGCCTTGGGCAGGTCGATGCCGGTGGCGAGGCGGACAAGGTGGCCGATCATGTCGCCGCCAATCCGGGCGTTGACCTCGATCAACCGGGGGCGCCCGTCCACGAGGCGCAGTTCGACGTGCTGCACACCATCAGTGATCCCCAGAGCTCTGACCGCGGCAGTGGCAGCCGGAGCAACCTGGGCAAGGAGCGGATCGGCGCCATCGACGGTGTGCCCGATCTCGTCGAAGTACGGTGCGGGGCCCAAGTGCTTGCGGGTCACGGCGACCGCGGTGGTCTCGCCGCGGTGGGTGATGCACTCGACGGAGAACTCCGGTCCGTCGAGGTACTCCTCGACCAGGACGCCGGTATCTTCGCGGCTGCGGCTCGCCCCCTCCGAGGCGAAAGCGAACGCGGCAGGCAGTTCTTCTGGACAGTCGACACGGATCACGCCGATGCTGCCGGCGAAGGCGGCGGGCTTGATGACCGCTGGATAGCCCAGCGTCATCGTCGCAAGACCGGCCTCCAGCAGAGTTCGTACCCTCATCGAGGCAGCCGACGGGACGCCGTGGCTGGCGAACAAGGTGCGAGCGGTGGCCTTGTTGCGGCAGGCCCGCATCACCTCGACGGAATTCGAGGTCAGACCGAGGGCGCGCGCAAGATGGGCGGTGGGGACGAGGTTCCACTCGTCCCAGGTGAGGACGCCGGCAAAGTCGTGCCGCTCGGCCAGGCCCTGGCCGCCGGCGAGCAGTTCCGCGGGCTCGCTCAGGTCGACAACTGCGTGGTCGACGATGAACGGCTCCTCCCACGATGGCTCGGTTCCGGTGAGCAGGACAACGTCGTACGCGGCGGCCACCTGCTCCAGGCAGTATCCGCGATAGGTCTCATCACCGGGAGAGACAACAAGTACGAGGGGACGAGCGGACAAGAAGGTTTCTCCGGTCAATGGATGGCGGGACGAAGGGAACAAGGGGGCGGTCAGGCGGCACGGCGGCGGCGCAGCTCGAATGCGCCGGCCCGGTGGGGGTGTTCGTGGATCAGGCGGCGGGCGTAGAGGGCGGTGTAGTTGTTGTTCAGTCCGGCGACGCCGTGCGGAAGTTGGCGGCGCAGGTCCTCGAAGAGGTCCTTCAAGCTGACGCGGGTGGCACCCGCGGCCAGGCGCCGGGCAGCCAGGCGTTCCAGGTCGCGGTAGACGTGCGGATTGATTGCGTCGAAGGTGTGGAACTGCTCGGTGATGCTGCGGCCGCTCTCGCGGTGCGATCCGAGGATGGCGGTGGGCAAGAGAATCTCCACAGGCTGGGGATGGGTTAGGTGCGCAAGGCGGGATCGGTGCGCAGCCGGGCGAAGGCGCAGAACAGGCCGAGGGCCTGCAGGGCGGCGCAGACGGTGATGACGTGGCCCAAGGCGTCCGGCGGGGTGAGCGCGGTGAGTACGCCGGCTACGGGGAAGGGCAGCAGGAGAATGAGGATGGTCGCCGACAGGGTGCTGCCGAACATCTCTGGGGGAATCAGGCGGGAACGCAAGGTGCGCAGGACCACCGTCATGCCGCCCTCTGCCGCCATGAGGACTGCGACCAGAACCAGGTAGGACAGATAGTCGGGGGCCTGGGCGGCGGCGAGACAGGCGAGCGAGGCGAGGATCGCGCAGGCGGCACCGACCGGCCACAGCCCCACTCGGTCGAGCGCGAACCGACAGATGGTGACGCTGAGGAGCGTCGCCCCAGCAGCCGCGGACCAGACCAGGCCGACGGCTGTCGTGGACTGTCCGAAGTGCTGGACGACGATCACCGGGCCGGCTGCCTGGAGAAGCCCAGTGGCCAGGTTGGAGAGGGTCAGTCCGGTGACGAGCCAGCCGAGTGCCGGCAGCGAGCGGATCGTGCGCCACCCGGTGAGGAGGCCGGCCCCCGACTGCCCCTTCGGCGCGCGGGCCGAGGTGAGGGGCGAGGGGGGTGTGCGCAGGGCGAGCAGTGCAGCGAGCAGCGAGAGCCCGGTGATCAAGGCAAGCATCGGGGGCGGGCCGGCGAGCAGCAGCAGTCCGGCGAGCGCCGGGCCGGCCAGCGTTGCGGTCTGATCGATGCCGAGCAGGACGGCTTGCACGCGGTGGGCTCGCCGTCCTGCCCGGCGGCCGGCAGCGGCGCCCGCTGTCTCGGCCGCGATGTAGCTGAACTCGGTGAGTACCCCCGTCGTCGCCGCGAGCACCACCACGGTCACGCTCGCCACGGGGCCGTTGGGGTACAGGTGGAGAAGGACAGCCCCTGCGGCGAGTGCTGACGCGCGTGCCAGAGAGGCGAGCTGAAACACCACGGCGGCCCCGCGCCGGTCGACGAGCGCTCCGGCCCACCCGAACGCCGCCAGCCGCGGTATCCATTCCAGGGCGAAGGCAAAACCCGTAAGCGCGGCAGAGTTCGTAGTGGCCAGGACCAGCAACGGAATGCCATAGGTGGTCATCGCGCCTGCCAACGCGTCCGCTGTGCGCGGCAGGTAGATGCCGCCCATCAGCCCGGCAGGGCCGCGCGCGTGCCCGTGCCGGGCTGCAGAGTTCACGCGACCAGGTCGGGGTAAGCGACGCGGGTGACCTGTGGGTTACCGGCCAGCCACTCGATGAGCAGAGCGCGAGGGCGGGCAAGGTCCGCCTCAATGCTGGACGCACGCGCGCCCGAAGGCCAAGGGCCGATGTCGGAGTTCTTGTCCGCGAGCGAAGGTGCCAGCAGGTCGAGGACGTGTCGTATGCGGCTGCTGAACTTGCAGACCGGTGCCGGGTAGGCGTGACGTCGAGCCCAGCGAGCAGCCGCGTCGTACAGGTCGGCCAGATCCGCCCCGGAATCGGTGAGTTCCAGGCTGGATCCGGGCGCGGTCCGAACGAGAGCGTAAGCACAGGCCGCTTCGGTGGCGCGGCGCAGTTGGTGCGAGGAGAGGTCGGGGAAGGTCCCGGTCAGCCTCCGCGGCGGGATCGCCCCGTTGTCGTCGATCTCTGTGATCAAGCGGATCAAGGAACGCGACGCCAGCAGGCCCACAGCGTTGCGGACTTCGATGGTGGAGAAGTGGGTGGTCATCGGCGTGGACCTCCCGCCTGGATGGGTGCCTTCGGGCGGGCGGGCGTGGCGTGCGAGAAGAGGTCGCGGTTGTTCCAGGACGGAGCGGCCTCAACCGTTCGGCCTGGCGGGAGCCCTGCGGGTGATGGCCGGGACTGACTGCTGACCCACGACTTCGGTGCAGGCTTCGCCTGTGGGAGCCCCCAGACGGGGTGATGGGCCGCCTGGGCGAGGGGCTGCCCGGCGGACCACGCGGACAGGGTGCCGAGCACGGGACCGAGGCCGGCGCCCGCCGCGGACAACCGGTAGGGCCGCCCCATGCCCTCGGTGTCGACGAGGCCGTCAGCCACCAGCTGCCGCAGCGGCGGGTACACATTGGTCGAGTCACTGTCGGGCATCACGATCCGGGCCAGAGCCCTGCCGCTGACCTCCTCGCGGGACTTGAGCACCCACAGGATGGCGGCGGCGTGCCTCCGGGTGAGCAGCGTGAGGCTGTCCTCGATCTGCTCGATCGCGGGCAAGGACCGCTCCGCCGTCTCCAGGTACTCCTCGGCCCAGGTGACGATCACCGGCAGGACCAGCAGCAGGGCCGCACCACGCTCAGTGTGGCCGTAGGTGACGTGCCGACCGGTGTGTTCGGTGCGCTCGACGAGACCGGCGTCGCAGAGCGACGTGAGCTTGGGGTGGAGCTGTCCTGCCTGCAGCCAGGACAGCTTGGCCGCCAGCTCGCTGTAGCGCAGCGGCGGGCCGGAGAGCGCCAGCATGATCCTCACGTTCCAGCGTGGGGTGATCATGGCGAGGGCTTCGGTGACCCGGGCGATGTCGGCGTCGGTGCTGGGAGGCAGGGCGGTGATGGCCAAGGGAGGGACTCCTGGGTGAGTAGCGGAAATCGCCTGGTGGGTCAGCGGCTGGGCGCTGGGCTTTGCGCCGTTAGGGGCGGAGCCGGTGGCGGCGGCGCGAGGTCCGGTGTCGGCGTGGGGGCTGGGGCGGGAGCGAGGCTCTGCAGTACGGCGGCGGCTGACTGGGCCTGCACGTCTCGCACAGCGACTGCCTCGGCGAGCCGGCGGGACGCATCGAGGAGGTGGGACACCTCGTAACTGCTCAGATACCGGTCGGAGTGGATGAACCGGGCCAGGCGGTCTCGGTGGAAGAGGATGCTGAGCTCGGCGAGGGCGAGGGTGCCGTGCATGCCGAGCAGGGCGGTGAGCATGCCGGGCGGCTGGACCTTGGCGTGGGTTTCGAGGTCGGCGAGGGGTGCGCCGTACAGGTCCTCGATCCGTCCGGCTATCTCGGTGGAGGTGAGGTGGGGCAAGCGCGGGCTTTCACGGTCGGTGGGCCCGGGCCGCCCCGGTGCGCTGGGGTGCCCGGGCAGCGGATGGGGGCAGGGGGGCGGTGGCCTTGAGCTGCGGGGTGCCGACGGGCCGGGTGTTTTGGGCGCGCGGAGGCATGGCGCGCAGCAGATCGCCGAGGGCTGTCCTATAGCTGTCTCGGGCCTTCAACGCCGCCTGAAGCCACTGCGCGTCGAAGCGGAGCCTGTCCGCCGAAAGTTCGCCCATGTCGCGGTCCGGATCCATGTCGGCGTGCACGCGGTCGCGGATGCGGGCGACCTGCTCCTCGGTGAGCGCGAGGAAGGAGCGCAGTTCCAGGGCGCGGGTGAGTGCGGGAGAGCTGTTGGGGTCGGTGGCCGCCTCGTACAGCTCGGGGACCGGGGGTCCGAAGACCTTCTGCAGGTCAGCGTCCATGGTGCTGGCTTTGTCCCGGCTCATCGGACGGTCCTTCCCGCCCGCCCCGCCGACGCCGGCGCAGGCGTCCCTGTGGGTCGGTGCGGAGCGCTGGTCTGCACGGCCGGACCGGTTCGGGGACGAAGGCGGGCGAGGCGCTCGGCGGCGAGGTCCTTCTTCCCCGGAGCGTCCGGGTCGAGGAGCCAACTCACAACCAGGGCTCGCCCGTCCCGGGCAGTGACGGCAACGTTCACGCGGTGAGCGAGGCCCATAACCGGGTCGTCGGCTTCACTGGGCTGGGTGTCCAGGGAGGCGAGGAGGTCGTCCTCCGCGCGATCGAGCACCGTCTGGGCCTCGGCAAGAAGGCCGTGCCACTTCACGACATCCGTGGCGTCGGGATTGGCAGTCGGTGCGGCGGCGACCGCGGCCTTCAACTGGCCCATGCTCATACCGAAACGCGCTTCGATCCGTTCGGTGAGCACGCCCACGACATCCTCAGCTTCATCAGATATGCCGTCGGACAAAGAAACGCTCCTGTTCTGAATAGGCCGATGCATGGGGGTAATGAGCAACGGCGACCTTGGCCATCAGGTCGGCTCCTTGCGGTACGGTCTGGATGCCTGTCAGTCCAGGCACATTCGGACGTCGCGGTAGACGTACGTTCCGGAGACCCAGCCCTTGACGCCGGTCGTCTTGTCCGTGATGTAGAGCCAGTTGCCGCTCTTCTTGGACACGGTGAACTTGTGGCTCTTGTAGAGCACGCCGAGCGCGGTGGACTTCGCGCTGGCCTTGGACCGGATGTTCACGGCCTTGGTGTGCACCTCGTAGGGCAGCGGCGGCAGGGACGAGCAGCTGCTCGCGGGGGCCGCGGTGATGGCGGCGGGTGCCGCGCCGGCGGTCGTGGCGGACAGAGCCGGTAGAGCGAGAGCGCCGAGCATCGCTACGGATACGGCAATTGGGGTGAAGCGCATGCGGAAGAAGCCTCCGTGAGGTCATGGGGATTGCGTGGAAAGGCGCCACGGTTGTTGTCGCGGCGGCTGTATAAGAGTCCGGAGAATCGCCGGTTTGGCTAACCGGCGATCGTCGGTTATGTTGCGGCGCTCTCCCTGGCCGTGGCGGTCAGCGCGAGCGGCCAGGCGGGCGCGGAACAGGGGCCTTAGCCACACCGGCCGGACGTACGGCTGCGGCTGCTGGGCGGACGGGTGGAAGCGAAGTGGCGGTGCCGGCAATCCGGTCCTCGCACCACTGCAGGGCCTCGTCGAGCGTGTCGAAGCCGCCCTCGCGCAGGGTGTGGGTCCACACCCTGGTGTCGATCTCCTCGACCACGACGCGGAAGGGCGAGGGGGCGCGCTCGTCCATGGCGCGCAGGGCTACGACGGTGACCCAGTCTTTCGGGTCGTCGTTGGTGTAGGAGTACCCGTACGCGTAGTGGTTTCCGTCTCCCATGAGTCGTTGCTCCAGGGCCCGGGTGGCGTCGTCCGCCGGCGAACTGCCCAGGTCGGGGTTGAGGTCGAGGGATTCGGGAGGGCAGCCCCGGTGAATGAGCCAGGACTGTGCCATCGAGGGCAGGGGCAGGGTTTTGGCTTCGAATACGAACGTCTTCGCCGTCACGTCACGTTGCAGGTGAAGCGCGACGATCTGCGGATCTCCGGGGTGCCCCCAGGTCGCCGCACCGTCGTGCAGGACGTAATAGCTGTGGGCCCCGGAAGGGCTGTGGTGTTCGGCCAGCGGGAGCAGGTCGTCCTGGTTCACTTCGATCGTGCTCCAGAACGCACGACCGGTTTGTTCGTCGACGGCTTCGAAGTAATCGAGATGGAGATCGAGTTCGGGCGTGGGCAACGGTCTCCTCGTTGGTGGCTGGCTTCAGCGGTGTGGCCGGGTGGGCTTGGTGGGCCAGGTGCCGGGCCGTGGCGGCGGTGTCGCAGCTGGCCGGCTTTTCCGGGCTCTGATGAGTGCGGCGCGGCCTGTGTCGGTCAAAGCGAGCGGCTGCCCGGATTCCGCTGGATGGCTCAGGTCACGGGAGACCAGCCCTGCGGCTTCGAGCTGTTGCAGATGGGCGTACGGGATCCTCGTGCCGGAGGATGTGGGCACGGACATCCGCCCGGTGAGCAGGTGTGCGTGGACCTTGGCGCCGCCCGCAATGGACAGAAGCGCCGCCTGGTCGTCCGTCGAGAGCGGACTCGGGCCCTGTGTCGACGCCGGCGCCCCGGCGGCCTCGATGGGGTCCAGGGCGGCGTTCACCGTCCGGGCAGCGGCGTCGCGGGTATCGGTGGCCTCCTCCAGCTGGTCCACCGTGCGGTCGATGCGCGTGAACAGGGCGTCATCGACACCGAACTCGCCACTTGACAGACGGTTGAGGAGCTTGAGATAGAACACGACGCCGACCTGGGCCTTGGCCAACTCACGGTGACGGTCGACCAGATGGGCGTGTGTCTCGTCGAGGACCCCACGGTCGCGATACGCCCACAGGGTGTCGATGTCGTGGCCGGTGGCGGCTTCGATGCGATGGTCGAGCGGGGAAATCGCACGCCGCACTGGTGCTGGCGCGGGTTCAGGAGGCATGGGCGGATCTCCGTGGTTCAGCGGGCGTGATGGTGCGTGGGATTGAGTGCGGGACGGGGCAGACCGGGCAGCGCGGTGGACGGTGGACTGGGCCGGGGCGCGGGGCTGCGGGTCAGCTGCGGGGAGCGGGAGCGTGCCGCGTGGGTGCGGGCGCTCAGCGGCCGTCTGGCCAGCCCGAGGCGGCGGCCGACCTCGTCGTAGACGTCGTTGCCCGCACGCGGCCGGACCGCCACGACATGGACCTCTTTCGGGTGTGCGGCCTCCGAGGGCGCCGGGCGGACGCCGTAGACGATGCGCCATTCCTTGCGCGAGTCCACGAACAGCTTCCGGAACCCCTCCAGGTCACCGTCGAGGCGAAGCCCGAAGCGCTGCGCGTACACGACCTCCTGCAGGTAGGCGAGGGTGAGGTCACGGATGTCACTGGGCGCCTGGAGGAGGTCCGTCAGTGCCCGGGGGTCGAAGCTCAGACCGAAAGCGGGCTGCCCCTGTCCCACGTTCACGACGCCGGCTCGGCAGGCCCGGTGGCCTCCGCCGGGGACGCCGCCTCCGCACGAACGGACGGCGGCGGGCCAGGCAGGAGGCGGTGTGCGGGACGGTCGGGAGAGGTCATGCAGGCCGACAGTGGCCCGCCCGGCCCGCGGATCGCCGCGACGGCGTGGGTGAGGAAGTCGCGGTGCCACACGAACAGTCCGGAGAGCCCGGCGTCGGGTTCCTTGTGCTGCTGGTAGGCGAGCCACAGGGCGTGGAGCCAGGCCACGACATCGTCGTGCTCCTGCCACTGCAGGCACCATGGCGCGGCGGTGGTGACCTCCGCCCCGTACACCGGAAGGAAGAAGTCGTCGACCCAGTCGCTGAGCGCGTCGAGTTCGTCTTCCCTCTCCTCGCCGTCGAGCTCCAGGATCGGGCGGGGCTCAGGCGGGGCGGCGGGAGGCGGCCCCCCGAGCCCCGGCATACCGAACGCGGCGAACGGCGATCCGCTGGGCTCCGGGGCGGACGCGAGGTGGTCGAGTTGCTGAGCATGCTGCGCCGACTGCTCCATCAGCCGTCGGACGCTCGCTTCGACTCCCTCAAGCTGCGGATCCGGAATGCGAACCGGCTCCAGCTCCCCGTCGTCATCGGGTCTTTTGGATTCGGGCATGAAGAGTTTCGGCCTCCTACGAGACGCGGGATGAGAGAAGGACAAAAGCGGCAACGTGCGGGCGGTTCGGCGGAGTGCTGTTCAGGGCGCAGATCGCCTCGGCCGGAATCCTGGGGTCGCGGCTCAGACGGTGAGAACCACGTCGTCTTGCGTGAGGGTCTTGCGGATGGTTTCGGTGAGCCGGCCGGCGGCGATCGACGCGTAGTGTTCGGTCTTCTCCACGCCGATGAAGTCGCGGCCCTCCAGCAGGGCTGCGACGCCCGTGGAGCCGGAGCCTGCGCAGAAGTCGAGGACCGTGCCACCGACAGGGCTGATCTTGACCAGCTCGCGCATCACGGACACGGGCTTTTGCGTGATGTGCTGGCGCTTGGACCCCGAGGGCTGCGACGCCGAGTACATACCCGGCAGGTAGACCGGGTTGCGGGAGCCGTCGATGGGCCCCTTGGACGCCCAGATGATGAACTCGCAGTTCTGGGTGAATCGGCCCTTCTGCGGCCTGGCCTGTGGCTTGTGCCAGGCCAGCACGCCGCGCCACAGCCATCCGGCCGCCTGGATCGCATCCGTTGTCGTGGGGAGCTGGCGCCAGTCGGTGAACAGCAGCGCGGTGCCGCCGGTCTTCGTGAGGCGGTGGGCTTCGGTCATGATCTGCGTCAGCCAGAACGAGTAGGACCTCTGGTCCATGTTCTCGCCGGTGAAGTCGGCGAGGTCGTTCTTGGAATCCGCGGACGTGTACTTCTGCTTGGCGGAGCGGGTGGTACGTTCCTTCGCGGTCCTGCCGCCCGAGTTGTAGGGCGGGTCGGTGATGACGGAGTCGACGCATCCGTCCGGGAGGCTGGCGAGGACGTTGAGGGCGTCGCCCTGGTGCAGGGAAAATGGCAAAGAGGAACCCCTATTCGGGTGTGGGAACACGGAGGGAAACTCACCGCCTCACACAGGACTCCTCGCGGGCTGGAATAGGGCATGCAGAAGCCCAGGGCCACAGACCGAGGAAGGCGAGGGGGAGTCCAAAAACTGTAGAGGCGAATCCGCCGACGACCAAGAAATCCTCCCCTGAGGTGCCGGATTCCGATACCTCACGCCGATTTTTTGGTCAGCCGCCAATCCGCGCCTACTGTTTTTGAACCGCCCGGCGCACACCGCCGCTGGCTACCCCCGCCACACCTCACGGAGGTACCCCGTGCCCCAGCACACCTAGCTCAGGACCAGGCCACGTGGATCGAGCGGCAACTCACCCACACCGGCCCGCCACGAATGCCCACCCCGGCCGCCGCGCCCTTCCGAAACGCCTTGCGCACGCGGCACGCCGGAAACCGCACCCCGAAGGACAGGCTCATGACCTCTCGCTACCCACCCATGCCCGAATGCGCTGACCGGCGAGCGGTCCGCTCCGGTTGAAGGCGCTCGCCGCCGGCATCGGCGTCGTCCTCCTCTTCCCCATCCTGATCGCCGGCACCGGCATGATGCTGGCCTCCTCAGCCGACGCCGTACAGGGCAACGGCCTCGTCAGCAGCTGCCTGACCGACATCGACACCGACAGGGTCACCGAGCAGGTCGGCAAGATCCTCGACGGAGCGTCCGGCGAGGACGTCCACGTCGAGGGCCTGGACCTGCCCGCCGAACAGGTCCCCAACGCGGCGACGATCGTGGCCGTCGGCCTCTCCCTCGATGTCCCCAAAAAGGGACAGATCATCGCGCTCGCCACGGCGATGCAGGAGAGCCGGCTGCGCAACCTGAACTACGGCGACCGGGACTCCCTCGGCCTGTTCCAGCAACGTCCCTCCCAGGGCTGGGGCAGCGCCCAGCAGATCCGCGACCCGCTCTACGCGAGCGAGCAGTTCTACAAGCACCTGATCAAGGTGAGCGGCTGGCAGCAGATGACCGTGGCCCAGGCCGCCCAAGCCGTACAGAAGTCCGGCGTCCCGGACGCCTACGCGCAGTGGGAGAGCCTGGCCACCGCCCTGCAGACCGCCATCGTCAAGACCTTCCCTGGCCGTGGCGATGACGCCACCAACAAGGACGCGGACCAGGGCAAGAACCCGTCGACCAGTCCGACGGGGTGCACACCGGGCCAGGACGGTTCCGGCTTCGGCAGCATTCCCGAGGGGAGTGTCCCCAAGGGCTACTCGGTCCCCAAGGACGCCGATCCGAAGGCGCGCCTGGCCATCGAGTGGGCGATGCACCAGCTCGGCACGCTCTACCAGTGGGGCGGGTCCTGCACGAACTCGCATGGCCCGGATCCCATGGGCCGCTGCGACTGCTCCAGCCTGATGCAGCAAGCGTACGCACAGGCCGGCGTCACCCTCACCCGCACCACGTACACGCAGGTCAAGGAGGGCAAGGCGGTCTCACCCTTCCAACTCAAGCCCGGCGACCTCATCTTCAGCCGCGGCAGCGCCACACGGCCTGAACACGTCGGCATGTACATGGGCGAGGGCCTGGCCATCGAGGCGCCGCGCACCACCAAACCGGTCCGGATCACCCCGATCAAGGACTGGACGATTCTCGCCGCCCGCCGCGTCCTCTAACACCGCCGCGACTACTTCCGCGCCCCGAGCGCACCTCCCCCTCCCCGCAGGCCCTCTCCTGGCCCGCGTATACAAGGAGCCCCGCCACACCCATGCCCTTTCCTCTCGCCGACCACGTCATCCAGCTCGCCTACGACCCAGGCGTCTCACCCCAGGGCGGTGGTCTGCCCGGCCTCGCTGTTCTGAAGAACGTCGTCAACAGCATCAATCTCTTCGGCATCATCGCCGTCGTCGGCGCACTCGCCACCTCCCTCGGCGTATGGGCCTGGGGTCACCACACCGGGGGCCACCAGGCCGAGGCCAACGGAAAGAAGGGCGCGGTCGTCGCTGCGGGCGCCGCCCTCGGTCTCGGCGCCGCGAACGGCATCGTCGCGTTCTTCTCGGCCCTCGGGACTCAGGTCCACTGATGCAGAAGCGATTCTCCTCCTTCGCGCTGTCCTCGTACGACACTGGCTGGTCGGCGAACCGTCGCATAGCGATCGTCGCCTCCGCCGTCGCCGTGCTGCTCGCTATCGCCGGGATCGTCGCCCTGATGACCGGCGGCCGCAACGGCAGCCAAGCCCACGGCACCGCCACACCCATCCCTGCCGAGAGCCCGTCCTCTTCCGAGGCCGCCCCGAAGCCGTCTGCCGGATCCGGCTCGGTGGCCGAGCCTGCGCAGATCGCCGATCCAGTCGCATACGCCAAGGCTGTGGCCCAGATGCTGTGGTCCTACGACACCCGGACCACCAGCCTCGACCAGCAGCTCGCCGGCATGCGCGCCTGGATGACCACCGAGACCAAGTACGCCGACTGGAACTCCGTTGCCGGCCAGGTTCCCGATCCGGTGCTGTGGTCGCGGATGGCCGACCAGGACCAGCACGCCACGGCCAGTGTCACCGAGGGCCACTTCCCCTCCGCGTTCAAGGCGGCGTTGGCCGACGACCCTTCGGCAATCACCGAGGCGTACATCTACGTCGTCACCGTCAACGGCAAGCAGCAGATCGTCTGGAAGAAGGGCGGGGGCGGGGCCGAGGAACGGGCTGTGACCCTCGCCGTCCAGTGCCGCCCCGATCGTGACTGCACCCTGGCCGCAATCGCACCGATCGTCACCCAGTGACCCTCGCCTGACACAAGAATGGAGGAACGACTTCCGTGGGTTTCTGCGATCTCCCCCTGGCAGACACGCTGTGCTCCGTCGGCGATGCGGTCAGCTTCGCCACTGACCCCGGCATGGCCATCGGCAACTGGATGGCGAAATCGGCCGGCGAACTGGCGGCAGCAGCTGCGGACCTGGCAGCCGAGGCGGTCAACACCACCACCAATGTGGACCTGAACGCCGGCTGGTTCCGCGACAACTACGAGATGCTGTTGCCGCTGGGCCTGGTTCTCCTCGTCGCTACGTTCTGCGCCCAACTCGTCAGGGCCGCCATCAAACGCGACGGGCAGGCCCTCACCCAGGCATTCACCGGCACGGCGGGTGGCGTCCTGTTCGCCTTCTGCGCCATCGCCCTGACCACCGTCGCCATCGAGGTCGTCGACGCCCTCTCCAACGGACTGTTCAAAACCGCGCACCTGAATATCGAGTCGGCCGTGCGCCGCATCGTGAAGGTGAACATGATCGCTTCCCTGTCCGGGATGGGCTGGCTCCTCCCGGTGGTCACCGGTCTCGGAGCCGCCGTCGGGGCCATCCTCTACTGGTGCGTGATGATGGTGCGCAAGGTCGGCATCCTCGTCATGGTCACCCTGGCCATCTTTGCCGCAGCCGGGGGCGGCTGGGAGGCCGCACGCCGCTGGCGCAAGGGCTGGATCGAAGCCACCGCCACCCTCGTGGTCTCCAAGCTCCTGATGACCGTGATCTTCGTCCTTGGCATCGCAGCCATGGGCCAGACCGAGGCCAAGGACGGCGTCGGAGCACTCGCCGACGTCATGTCCGGAATCGTGATCATGGTCCTGGTGCTGCTGTGTCCTTACGCGGTCTTCAAATTCGTGCACTGGGCAGCTGACGGCACCGACGGCGAGTCCATCCACCGTGCTGGCGGCGCCGGCGCCCAGATCGCCAAGGCCCACGCCGAAAAGGCGGCCCGTAAGGTCGCCTCGGCAGCGGCCACCGCCGGAACCGGTGGCGGTGCCGCCGCAGCAGGCGCCGCACCGCAAGGCCCCGATTCCGCGGGCGGTTTCCCCGGCGACATCGCCGCCAACCCGACCGGCGGAGATGGCAAGGAAGGCTCGCACAGCAACGGAACAGGCGTCTCGCCCGGTGGCGACGCCATCAAGACCGGCCTGCAGAAGGCGGTCCAGCCCGGCCCGACGAGCGTGTCTGACGACACCAGCGGCCAGGTGGGCGGCAGCCAAAAACCGGGCGGATCCGGTGCGAACGCCCCCTCCGGCCAGGGCAACGGATGGCAGGCCACCCCGCCGACCACGACCCCACCGCCCCAGGGTGCGCCGCCGTCCTCCGGCTCACAGAACGCCACGTCCACCAGGGCGGCCACACCGCCACCGCCCCCGACCGGCCTCTGATCCCCTGCCCGACTCCGGGCGGCGGGACGTCCACGCGCCCCGCCCCCTGGTTCCACCCGCGCCTCCAGGACCCGCCCCTTGACTGATCTCTCCGTCGCCCCGATCACGGTGAAGTTTCCGCACCGGTCCCGCCGCGGCATCCTCCTTGGCCTCTCCCTGCCTCAGCTCGTCCTCGTCTCCTGCTCGCTGGCACTGCTATTGATGGCAGTGATCTCCACCGGGCTGCTCGGCGCCGTCGCCCTGGCCCCTGTGTGGGCTGCGTCCGGAGCGCTTGTCGCGATCCGCCGGCACGGCAGGTCCCTCATCGACTGGGCACCGATCGTCACCCGCTACGCACACCGCCGCCGCAGTGGCCAGACGCTCTGGCTCGCCCGGCCCGTCACCCGGCCCCGGCAGGACGGCATCCTCCACCTGCCCGGCACCGCCGCCTCCCTGAAGGTCGTCACCCCCGGCGACTCCGCCAACCAGGCCGCAGCCGTACACGACCCCCACCAGCAGACCCTGACCGCCATCGCCCGAATCAGCAGCCGGGCCTTCGCCCTTCTGGACCCCTCGACCCAGAATCACAACGTGTCCAGCTGGGGGCGCGCGCTCGCGGGCATCGCCCGCACCGGGCACATCGCCACCGTGCAGGTACTGGAGCGAACCGTCCCCGACAGCGGCGACACCCTGACCCGCCACTGGACCCAGAACGGGCAGCCCCAGGCCCCCGTCGCCGGGCAGATCTACTCCGAACTCGTCGCCTCGGCCGGCCCCGCCGCCGCACCGCACGAGACCTACCTCGCCATCTCCCTCGACCTCAAGGCCGCCCGGCGCCTGATCAGCCAGGCCGGCGGAGGACTGCCCGGGGCCTTCACCGTCATGGAACAGACCACCGCCTCCATCGCCCAGGCCGCCCGCAACGCCGGCCTCCAGGTCACCGGATGGCTGAGCGCGCGGGAGATCGCCGCCGTCATCCGCACCGCCTACGACCCCAAGGCCCTCGCCGCACTCCAGCAGTGGTCCGAGACCGGCCGCGCCGAAGCCGACCCCGCCGCCGCCGGACCCGTCGTGCAGTTCGAGGAGTACGACCGCCTCGCCACCGACAGCGCACGCCACACCACGTACTGGGTGGAGAACTGGCCCCGCACCGAAATGGGAGCCGGATTCCTGCACGGAATCATGTTCACCGCCGGCGTGCGACGCACCCTCTCCCTCATCTACGTGCCGCAGGGGCTCGAGTCCGCGCTGCGCGACGTCCAGCGGAAGAAGGCCGCGATCATCGCCGACGCCAACGAACGCGCCCGCCGAGGGCAGGTCGATTCCGAAGAAGATTCCGTCGAGTACGCCGACGTGAAAACACGCGAACGCCAGCTCATTGCCGGACACGCGGACGTGGCCCTGACCGGCCTGGTCACCGTCACCGCCGAAACCGACGCCCTCCTGGACGCCGCCTGCGCACAGATCGAGACCCACGCCGTCACCTCCGGAGTCGACCTCCGGCGCCTCAACTACCAGCAGCCCGATGCCTTCGCCCTCGCCGCGCTCCCGCTCGCCCGCACCGCCGTGTGACCAGCCGCGCCAGTACACATCCCGGCCCGCTGCACCCCGGATCATCCGCGACGGGCCACCCGTCGCCGCCCTGCCATCCGGCAGGAAGGACTACCACCTTTGACCTCTCCCACCCGTCCCGACGACGCGCACCCCTACCTCCGCGCCGCGAGCGCCGGCATCCGCCACCACGCACGATCCCAGGCACCATCGGCCGCGGACCCGCCCAGGCCCGGCGACCGCCCTCACCTTGATGTGCTGCACGCCCACCTCGCCGCTCTGCTCCAGCTCCTGGACCGGCTCGCCGACAGCACCCGGCCACCTCATCCCGCCGCCGGCCGCCACCTCGCCACCGCACACACCCGCCTCTGGCAGGCCACCAGCGAGGTCCACGCCGCCTTCCACCTGCTGCCCAGCACCACCGTGACAGACGCGGAGGCCACCACCTGCCATCCGGAGCAGCTGCCGGAGGGACCGCCCGTACTGACGATCTGCCAACGCCAGCTCGCCGCCGGCCACGTCGTCCGACGCAAGACCACCCCCACCAACCTCCGCCCGCACACCACGGCCTGCGTGCGATGAGCGCCACCCGCAGAATCGAGGGCCACCGATGAGCCACCGGCCCGCCCGCCGCGCCCGCCGCGCGTCCGCCAGCCCTCTGTTCACCCCCCACGGCGCCGACCGCGCCAGCCGCAAGGCTGCCCGCCAGCAGCTCGCCGAAGCCACTGCCAAAGTCCGCGCGGAAGCCAGCAGTCACCAGAGAGAGACCACGGCCGCCGGACACCAGATGCCCGCCCCGCTCTACCCACCGGGGGGACGCCCCGGGCCCGCCTCGGCGCGCAAGAACCGGCTGAAGCTGCCCGCCCACCGCATGACGACCGCCATCGCCGCTGGGGCCTATCCGTTCCTGGCCGAAGGCGGGCTGGGCGCCGAGGGCATTTACATCGGACGTGACGTCCACGCCGAAGCATCGTTCGTCTTCGACCCCTTCGCGCTGTACGGCAAGGTCGAGGGCTTCACCAACCCGAACCTCCTGCTGGCCGGAGTGATCGGCCAGGGCAAGAGCGCGCTCGCCAAGTCCTTCGCGCTGCGCTCGGTCGCCTTCGGATACCGCGTCTACGTACCGTGCGACCCGAAGGGCGAATGGACGCCGGTGGCAGAGGCGCTCGGCGGCCGGTCCGTCGCCCTCGGCCCCGGTCTGCCCGGGAGGCTGAACCCTCTGGACGCGGCCCCGCGCCCGGCGAGCGTGTCCGAGGCCGACTGGGTCGGCGAGATCCGCAAACGACGCCTGCTCCTGCTCGGCTCCCTCGCCCGCACGGTTCTGGGCCGGGACCTGATGCCCATGGAGCACACCGCCCTGGACGTCGCCCTTGACGTCGTCGTCACCCGCGCCACCGACACTCACCGCACACCCCTCCTCGGCGACGTCGCCACGACCCTCAACAACCCGAGTGCACTCGCCGAGGCAGCCGGAATGATGTCCGGCCAGCTCGGTGACGCTGCCCGCGACCTGGCGCACGCCATGCGCCGCCTCGTGCACGGCGACCTGGCCGGCATGTTCGACGCGCCCTCCACCGTCGCCTTCGACCCGACTGCGCCGATGCTCACCATCGACCTGTCCCGCCTCGGCGGCTCCGGTGACGACACCGCACTCGTCCTCGCGATGACCTGCGCAAGCGCCTGGATGGAATCCGCCCTTTCAGATCCGACCGGCGGCAGACGCTGGATCGTGTACGACGAGGCATGGAGGCTGATGCGGCACGTCGGCCTGCTGCAGCGCATGCAGGCCCAGTGGAAGCTGTCCCGCGGCCTAGGCATCGCCAACCTCATGGTGATCCACCGGCTGTCCGACCTACTCACCGCCGGCGACGCCGGGTCACGGGGCCGGGCCCTGGCCGAGGGACTCCTCGCCGACTGCTCCACCCGGATCATCTACCGCCAGGAAACCGACCAGCTCCACGCCGCGGCCTCCCTGCTCGGCCTGACCTCCGTCGAGATGGACGCCATCGCACACCTCAACCGAGGGCGCGGATTGTGGAAAGTCGCAGGTCGCAGCTTCATCGTGCAGCACCTCCTGCACAGCCACGAACTGACGCTCTTCGACACCGACGCCCGGATGCACTGAAAGAGCGCCGAGTTCACCAATCCCGACAGCACTCCATAAGGAAACCACCATCGAAACCCACCCGACCACCTCCCTCCTCCCTCATCTCGACGAGGAGGAGCTGGCAGCCCTTGCCCAGGACATCGAAGAGAACGGGCTGCTGCAGCACATCGTCCTCGACCCGCAGGGGCGCATCCTCGACGGCCGCGGACGCCTCGCCGCCTGCCGGCGCGCAGGTGTGGAGCCCACCTTCCTCACCTACGAACACGACAACGCCGATGCCTACGTCCTGTCGGTCAACCTGCGACGCCGCAATCTGACGAAGAGCCAGACAGCGATGATCACTGTCAGGGTCCGTTCCCTTGAGGAACAAGACGGCCGTTCCCCGAGGGAACAGACCGCGCGTTCCCTCGGGGAACAACTCGGCGTCGCCACAGCTGTGATGGGCCGCGCGAGCACCGTTCTTCAGCACGCACCCGACTTGGTCGACCCCGTCATCAACGGCGCCATCGGGCTCAACGAGGCATACGCCAAAGCACAGGAGAACAAGGCGAAGGCCAACTCGGCAGAGACTCAGCTCGCCAAGCTTCGCGAAGAGGATCCAGAGCTCGCCAATCGGGTAGCTGAAGGCGAGCTTTCGCTGGCGGGGGCATGGGCGGAGCGCCGCGAACGCGTGGAGGAGGAGAAGCGCCAGCGCCGAGTCGCCACCCACCTGCTGTGCGAGATTCTCCCCTCACTCGCCCAGGTTCGTGGAACCCGCACCTTCGCCCTGTACGATCCTGACCTCGCACCACCCGGCCGGGCGGTGACCCGTGAGGTCATCGAGCACGCGGCCAGCGCCCTGGCCGAGGCCGCCTCTGTCTGGGCGGAGCGTGACCTGCCGTGACCCAGATCGCCAACACTGCGCTGCGCACGCTCGTCCTGGAAGTCGCCCGGCGCATCACCACTGACCGCGGACGTATCCACACCGAGGAGCTTCAGCGGGAGCTTGCCAAGGAACTGGCCGGCAACGAGGACCTGCTCCCCCTGGCCCTCACGAAGGGCTGTCAGGGGCTCGTCCGGGATATGGGAGCTCGCCACAGTCCTCGCCGGCGCCGCACGTCCGGCGGCCTGTATCACCCCGATTCCGTGCTGAAGCTCGGGAACGGCATCTGGGTGTGGATGAAGGATGCCACCCCCACCGACATCACACAGTGGGGACGGATCTGCTCCCGCAACGCCGTGCACATCCTCACCGCCGAGGCCGAGAACCAGCAGTACGTCGCCGACCGCACCGACGCCTTCCGCGACCACCCTGGAATCGAGCGGCTCGCCTCTCTTGAAGAAGCTGTCTTCCACTACCAGCAGGACACCTTCGACGATGAACTCGACGGGGTTCTCGACACCGACGACCTCGACCGCCTGTAGCTCGCACCGCTCGAAGGGTATTTCCGCATCTCCCCGCGCGATCCAGACTTCGACCTGTACGACAACGTCGGCCGCGACGCCGACCAGATGCACGCCGCCCGGTACAACGTCGCCACCCGCAACGACCTGAAGCGGTGGGCGCGACGCGACGCAGGGTCCTTCCGCGACGCGCATCCACTGCCCGACCGTCCCTGGCCCGCGCCCGACATCACCCCGTACCTGGACGCCCTCGCGGCAGCCCAGACTCCCGCAGAGATCGAAGCAGTCACCGATCACGTCCTGGACGCCTTCGAGCCTGCACTACGCGCCCTGAGCGACTACCTCGTCGCCGCTGCCCGGTGGCAAGGCGAGAACCGCGATGCGCTCAAGGGATCGCCCTCGCACCTGCTGATGACGGCTGCCGGCCAGGCACTGTCAGCCCTGGCTCTCGCCGACGAAGCCGGCCTGAGCAGACTTCGCGCCGTCTACGACCCGGGTCCCGACTCCACCACGTCGGCCAGTTCACAGCCAGGGGCTACCGCACCCCTGCCGTCCGCTCCTCCGTCCGCGGGCTCCGCGCCCCGCCGATAGTCCTCCCTCGGCGGCTCCCGGCGCCCGGTCGCCACCGCTGACCGCGCCGAGTCCGGCGCCCGATCCACCCACATTCCCAAGGAACGTTCTGAAACGCCCCGCTCATTTCACCGACGCCGACTGGGCCGATTACCAGCAGTGTGAGGCCGAGCACGACGACCTCATGGAGCAGGTCGCCGACCGCGAAGCCCAGCTGGAAAACGACCTGATCCCCGCCTACGACGAGTACGACCTCGACTTCAGTCCGGTTCCGACGCCGGAAGCCGACACCTCCCGCCGAACACCGCAGCCGTACCGATCGCCGGCCTCACGCAGGAGGAGCCGTGGCTACTGACGTGGAGAACACCCCCGATGCTCCCCGGACGGCTCCGCTCGCGCCGCTGCCCGACCACCGCGACGTGAACACCCCATGGTGGCAGGAGCTGTGGCGCCGCCATGCCCACATCACCACGCCTATGCGGCAACGCGGACTCACGTGCGACATCGAGTTCGGCCTCAGCGCCTACATCGTGCGTGTATCGCTCCCCGACGACAGTTACCTGATCGTGAGCCCGCCGCAAGAGCCCCCATCTGACCGACCGCCCGGAGACCCGGAGGGATGGATCGTGACCCGTGAGCGCACAAGCGAGCGATCAACTCTGTTCGAGCGCATCTACGACTCGGCTCCCCCCGCCTACCCCAGTCGCACCCCACAACCAGAGGCCCGCCACGGCGGCAGCGCCGAGCCTCTGATCGCCGCGATCGACAAGCACCTTGATCAACTCGGGCTGCTGCCGAATTCCGTCCCTTCCACGGCGGAACGGAACGTGCTTGCGGCTACGCCGACGCTCAACGCCCACGGGGCCACGGACACCCCCGCCACAGTCGGCCACACCTCGGTCCACGCCTACGGTGACGCGTTGCTCGCGTTGACCGACCGGCTCAACCGAACAGAGACGCATGCAGACGCAGCTGCCCTGCTGCACCAGGTCCTGGAACCGGTCGACGGTCTGATTGATCGGCTCGGCGAGTTCTTCGAGGCAGCAGCAGAGAAGGCCAAGGAGACCGAGGATGACGACGGCTTCGACCTGTCTGATGACCTCGCAGAAGCCGCAGCCGAGGTACGCAACCTCACAGAGCTCCTGGACACGGCAGAGGCCCGGATGCGGACCCTCACCCCGCTTGCCCCGGCTCCCCAGTTCCGGTCCGCCCCCACCCGTGCCCCGTCCCTGACACCACGTTCCCTCCCGACGGCGCCCCCGCGACACACGCGCTGACCTACCGTCACCCCACCTACATCCACCAACCTCGCCGGATGGGCACGCCGCACGTCGCCGTCGAACGAGGCAGCGCGTGGACCTCACCGAGCTCGCCAGACTGGCCACGTCAGGTAGCAGTACGTCGGATCGCGTGCAGCGGCCGTTGCACCGATCAGGCGGCCTGGTGGCTCACCGAAGGCGGCGAGAGCCTCATCGAGGTGGCTCGCCGCTCCGTGCCCAACAGTGAGCCTCCCGCCACGAGACGGACCGGCTCGCAGCCTCCCCGCGTGCCGTTCCGCCTGCACCGGCCGGAAGCGCCCTCGGCCCTCGCCGCTTCCACGGCACCCCTACCGGAAGGAGCGTTTCCTTTTTGGACCCCGCTATCCACTTCACATTCGGCAGCCACCCCCAGCATGGGTACGTCGCCGGCTTCAACTCCTCGCTTCCTGCTCACCTCGCCGACTGGTTCCTCACCCGTGTCCAGTTCGAGGCCGTGCCCAATGAGCCGGGTCTGTACCAGCTCACCGAGCCCGAACGCGACGGCCAGCGCCGAACCCGCCAGGCTGCCCAGTCCCTGCGCGCGCAGGGATACGTCGTACACGTCGACACCGACATCGCCTACGCCCCTCCCTTCCTCCCGGGCCGGCCGAACGGACTCAGCGAGCGCCGTAGCCGGATCGCCCAGGCTGCCTCCGGTCGATCACCCCAGCGCAGGGCCGCTCCGACAACCTCGTCGCCCTTCGCACGCCCGGTTCCGCCGAAGCCCGCCTACGCGCCCACCGTCCACCTCGCGCCGGCTACTGCCGGACACCGCCGATGAGCCCTTCCCCGGAGCCGATGCGCATCGTCCGAGCAAAGGATGGCCACGTCGAGGTCGATGGCGCCTTCGATGCCTTCGCCGGGCACATCCTGCTGCGGGCCAGCTTCCTCTCCGTACCGTCGCTGGACGGCCGCTCGATCCGGCTCCCGCTCGGTATGGGACGCAGCTGGGAGAACGAACAGGCGACCTGGGCCGCACAGATGCTGGCCACCGCGCGCTACCCCGTACGCCTGGACCCGAGCCTGGATACGCGCCTCGCCCCGCCCGCCCGGCTCTCGGGGCCGGCACGCCCGCCCGCTATGGCCACCCAGGCACGCCCGACCTGAGCAACATTCCGCTGACCCCAGCCAGGAGACGCTGATCCCTCCCCTCCCCGACCTGCAGCAGATCCACAAACTCGGCGCCAAGTGCGGTGACTTCCGGGTACGGATGGCACACCTGGACCGGGAGACCGAGACGGCCCTAGACGCCGTCCGCGACCGCCACGGACGCATTCTCCGCCCCCAGGAAGCAGCCGCGATCCGCACCCGCCGTGCCCGGTCAGCTCTCAATGGATACCGTCTCGACCTCGCCGAATCCGCAGTCCCGCTGCTGAAGGCGGCCCGAAGCGCCCTCGATGCGATGCAGCCCACCGCGCACACCCAGGCTTGGTGCGACATGCTCGACTCTCTCGCCACATCGCATCTGGAGATCCTGCGCGCCGCCGACCAGCCCGCCGCGCATGAGACGCAGACGGTGTGGGCGCACCTCGCTCACTGGGCAGAAAACGGCGCCATCGCCGCTTACCTCGCTGACCTGCACCACCAGCCCGGACCTGAATTCACGCCCGAGGAGGCTCGGGAGTGGACGGGGAGGGCCCAGTTGGCGCAGAGCCAAGGGGCGTTGGATCTGATCGAGTCCTGGTACGCGGCAGACGGCCGTCGCATCACCCTCGCCTACCTGGTCGAGGAGGACGCCTCCGAGGTCGTTGCCCTGACCGGGGATCCGAATGCGCCAGGGTGGAGCGTCATCGGCCGGTACGACAACGAGTATCTTGCTGGCAGGGCACTCCCCCGGCCGGTTCCGCCTGGTGTTCTCCGGGCTGAGGGCTCGTCTCGGTGCGACCGGCCCCACATGGCTGAGGAGATACCCGTCCAGGAGCTACTCCGCGACGTCACCGAGGCTCACTGCGCGGGCGACGTGTCCGAGGCCCGGCTCCAGGCCGCCGACCAGGGACGCGACTGCGGCCCTATGACACGTCTGCATCAGCTACTGAACGAAGCAGCCAGGTTCTCCCACGCCCTGGAGTCTGTTCAGGGGCAGCGTCTCGGCGCCCGGCTCGACTCGCTCGGCCGACAGCTCGAATTCCTCGCCCGTGAGGTCCAGGACGCCGCGCATGACCTCGGCGCGACCGTCGCGGTCCTGCCGCCCCACCGCGTTCCGAAGCCGCCCCGTATCCGCCCGCGGCCTGCCCTGGAGACGACGCCCCCACCCGCGCCGCCAAAGCGCACCCCAGCAACCGCGCGCCACCCATAGCAGCCCTGTTCCCCAGAAAGCTCGCGTTGTCCCCAACCGCTGCAACTGGCCCACCACCGCGCATGATCTACGGCGTGGTCCTGGGCAGCCCATACGTCGCCCGCCTCCTGGGCGGCACCCTCATCGGCCGGCTTCCCAACGGTATGGCACCGGTGGCCATCGTCCTGTGGGCCCTTCCGGCCGGCCGAGGTATCGCCCTCGGTGGCCTGCTCTCCGCCCTGTACGGACTAGCCTCCGCGCTGTCCCAGCCAGTCAAGGGACGCTTGATGGACCGCTACGGGCAGGGTGCTGTGCACCTGCCGGCGGCGGCCCTCAACTCCAGCCTGCTGATCGCTCTGCCGCTCGCCGCGCCCCACGGCGGAACGGCACTCGCCACGGCCATCGTCGTAGCCGCAGGATCGACCGCTCCGCCGCTGGAAGCCGGGCTGCGCTCACTGTGGCCCAGACCCTGCCCGACCTGCGACTTCGGCACGCCGCTCTCGCTCTGGACACAGGCACGCAAGGTCTGCCGTACATCGTCGGTCCTCTCCTCGCCGCCGCCCTCGCCTCCATTCACAGCCCGGCTGCCGCGCTCGCTGTCACCGCCGCCCTTGGTCTCGTCGGCACCCTCGTCGTTGCGACCGCGCCGCCATCCCGCCGTTGGCGCCCCACGCCGACGACCAGTGGCACACGTCCGAGAGGCCGGTTGGCCGGCCCGCAGCTCGCGTCACTGTTCGTTCGCGCTGGCCGGTGTCGGATGCGCGATCGGGGCCCTGAACGTTCTTGCCGTCGCCTTGTCCGACGACCACGGGCGCCAGATGCTCTCGGGGCTGCTGCCCGCCGCGTTCTCCTCCGGCAGTTTCCTCGGCGGCCTGGTCTACGGCTGCCGGACCTGGCCTGGCTCCACCGCACGCCAACTCCTCGTCTGCAGCGCTGCGTTTCTCGGTGGATGGCTGGTGCTGCTCGCGGTACACGACCCGTACGCGGCCACCGCAGCGGTCGCTCTACCCGGTGCTTTCCTCACTGTGGTCGTCGCCGGCGCGTATGTCACCACCGATGCCCTCACACCCACGGGCCGGACCAGCGAGGCATACGCGTGGCTGATCTGCTCGATCGGCGTCGGGCAGGCGGCCGGCATCGCGCTCGCCGGACGCCTCGCCGATCACGCGCTCGCCCTCGCCGCGCTCCCAGCGTCCGGTGCCGCCTTCGCTCTCGCCGTCCTGCTCCTCACCCGCCCCCACCAGGGCGACGTCCTCGCCTTCGCCCAACATCCCACCGAGTTCCCGCCACCATCGATAGGAGATCCGCCTTGCCCGAAGCATCAGCAGAGCCGTTCATGACGATCCGGCACGCCATTACCGGCGAGATCACCACCACCGGCTACAACGCCGCCGCCCGGCGGATCCTGCTCCAGTCCGGCTTCGAAGAGACACCAGTCTGCGCCTGCCCAGCGACGCAACCCGGTACGGAGCCGACGCACGGGCCTGCTCGGCAGCCAGCGACCTGCTCGTCGCCGGCCACCCCGTGCCCGTGGACCGAGCCCTCGGCCGGCCGGTGAGGGCCGACAGTACGCCCCGGTTGGCCCTGTCGCCGATGTCGGCACAGTCCGGGATCCGCTCCGAGAGCGGCCAGCCTCTCCCAGCGCATCACCAACCCCGCCCGCACCCGCAACTGTTGAAGGGGCCTCGTTTTGACCACACCCGGAACGCGCACCCGTTCAGCGCGCACCAAGGGCGGCGAACTACGGGCCAAGGTGGCCCGACTGCTGGCCGACCGGCCGGCGGACACGCTCACCATCGGGGACATGGCCAGGCAGCTGGGCCACTCCCATGGCGCCGTCCGCAATGCCGCCCTCACCCTGGTGCGACGCGGCGAGGCCGACCAAGGCGGAACCGGACAACCGTCGTTCGGCGCGAACGCGAAAACCGCCGCAGCCGCGCAGAGCGCTGTGATCAGCCCACCGGGCACCCACGCTCCCCGCGCCCAGGCGGCCGCGGCCCGCACGACCATTACCGCAGCAGCCACGCCCAGGCAGAGCGGCCCGATCCGCCGCGCGGGTGGCCAGGTCTACCACCCCCGGGAGCTGGCCGATCTACCCGACGTCGAGGCGCTGAATCGCTTGCGCGACGCCGACGTGCCGGTGCTGCTCTACGGCCCTCCGGGCACCGGCAAGACATCGTTGGTGGAGGCGGCGTTCCCGGACCTGCTCACCGTCGCCGGTGACGGCGACACCACGGTCGGCGATCTGATCGGCGAGTACACGCAGGCCGACAGCGGGGGCTACGTCTTCCAGTACGGTCCGCTGGTCACCGCGATGACCGAGGGCCGCGCCCTGCTGATCGACGATGCGACCCTGATCTCACCGAAGGTCCTGGCGGCGCTGTATCCCGCGATGGACGGGCGCAGGCAGATCCAGGTCAAGGCCCACAAGGGCGAGACCATCAAGGCCGAGCCGGGCTTCTACGTGGTGGCGGGCCACAATCCCGGCGTCCACGGAGCGGTGTTGACGGAGGCCCTCGCGAGCCGGTTCAGCGTGCAGATCCAGATCGGCACCGACTACGACCTCGCCCTCGCCTTGAGGATCGATGCCCGGGTGGTCCGGGTCGCCCGACACCTCGCCCGCCAAGTCGAACTCGGCGAGCTGGGCTGGGCCCCCCAACTGCGAGAGCTGCTCAGCTACCAGAAGACCGAGGCCGTCCTCGGCACCAAAGCCGCGCTCGCGAACCTGGTCGGCATCGCTCCTCTGGAGGATCGCGACGCCGTCGCCGACGCCGTCATCAAGGCTGCCGGCGTCAAGACGATCGCGCCCCTCACCCTCGGCAAGCAGCTCCCCCCTACAGCCGCTCGGCAGCCCCCGAGCACCGTCTCCGCACACCGGGGCCGCCCGCGATGAGCGCCCACCACCACGTCCAGTCCCCCGCCACCACACCGGACGACGCCGACCTCGCGCGCTGGGACGACGACGGCGCCCCACCCCCGCACCCCCGTTCCTCCCCGGCCGCGTGGCTGCGCGTGGGAGCCGAACTCGGCGACAGGCTCGTCGCCCTCTCCGGCCGCCAGGACCTCCTCGTCACCTGCCGCCCCGGCACGCGCAGCGGCGCACCGGCCGCCTATTTCCCTACTCTGGGCGAGGTCGAGTTCGACGCCGGCCTGTTCGCCCCGCTCCAGCCCCACGAAATCCATCCGCGGAACTTGGGCGACGAGGAGCGGTATCCCGCCGCGTGGGGAGTGTTCGTCCACGAGGCCGCGCACGCGGCCCACTCCCTCTGGACGGCGCCTGCCGGAGCGGACCCCCGTGTCGTCGAGGCCGCGCTCCTGCTGGAGGAGAGCCGTGTCGAAGGCGCACACCTGATCACGCGGCCCACGGACCGCACGTACCTGCGCACCAGCGCCCGGACCCTGGTCATGCCCGACATCGCCCACCCCACCCTCCAGGGCATCGAGCACGCCTCCGGCGTGGCGGCCCTGATCCTCGGCCGCCGTGACGTCGGCATCCTGGACGCCGGCGAGACCCGGGCCGTCGCCGAACTGTGCAAAAGGGTGCTGGGCGCAGACCTCCTGGCCACGCTCACCCGCATCTGGAGCGCAGCCCACCAGTGCGCCGACCACGACGCCACGACCATGCTCGCGCACGCTCAGAAATGGTGCGACGCTCTGGACACCGCGGCCCCCGCCCTGCCCGTGCCGGAGAACCTCACCGATCTGCTGTCCGGCGCCGTGGGGGTCGTCATGGACAGCACGGCAGCCACCGACGCCGCCGACCTCGCGGCACAGGCCGCAGCGGCCAACGCCATGGCCGCGCGGTCCAAGGCGCAGGCTCAGGACCGCGCCCAGCGGGCCGGCCAGCGACGCAAAGCCGCCGCCACCGCCAAGTCGGTCTTCAACGCCCGGGGCACCACCGTCACCCCTGACGGCACACCGGCGCCCCGCAGCAACCCGGTCACCGGCACCCGCAAACCCACCGCCGCCGAGCAGAGTGCCGCCGCGCGCCTGAGCCGCGCCCTGCGTGCCGCCGCCTACCGCGAGCGGACCGAGGAGCGGACCACCAGCCCCACCCCGCCCGGCCGCCTCAACATGCGCGCGGCCCTCGCCCGCGACGCTCAGCGCGCGGCCGGGTCGGTCCCCACCGCGGAACCGTTCACCCACACCCGCCGCCGGAACTCCCCCACCCCACCGCTGCGTGTGGGAATCGCCGTCGACGTCTCCGGCTCCATGCGTGCCGCCTGCGCGCCCGTCGCCTCCGCTGCCTGGATCGTGGCACGCGCAGCGGCCCTCACCGACCCCGACTCCCTTACCGCCACCATCGCCTATGACCTGCACCTCACCGCACTGACCCGACCCACCCACCGAGCACCAGAGCGCGTGACGACGTTCGATGCCAACGGCGGCAACCACAACCTCGGCGACGCCATCGACGCACTCGACCACGGCCTCGAACTCAGCCGCCCCGGCGCCGGCCGCCTCCTCGTGATCGTCACCGACGCCCGGTACGGCAGCGACGAAACGGCCCAAGCCATCATCCGCGTCAAGCAGCTCACGACCGCCGGCTGCGCCGTACTCCAGCTCACCCTCACCGCAGAGTCCCGCCACTTGCCAGGGACCACCTTGCTGCACCTGCCCCGGCCCTCCAGCGCTCCCGCCGCCATCGCCACGGCGGCCACAGACGCCATCCGCAGGACACGTTGAGACGACGCAGGCCACCACACCACACCCCAACAGAGAGGCTCTCGATTTGAAGCCGCAGAACAACCTCCCGACCTCGAACGCAACGCCTGTTAAACGGAATTACCCGGGAGTCCGCACGGAATGGACTGTCGAGCACCTGTGCGGTGACTCGGTCGTTCATGATCTGTCCGACCGTCCCGCCGACCGCCGCGCCGGCTTCGCCCGATGGCTCGCAGGCAGGGACTGCACCGACTGCTGGAAAGCATCGCGCGACTCCGACACGGAGTCCAAGGAGAAGTGGCTCGCCACCAAGCGCGTCGAGGAGCAGCAGGCCGCCGCCGAGTGGGCCGAGAAGTTCGACATGCCGCCGCTGGAGGGTCCGGAGCGGGCCCTGGCTTGGGGTGAGAGGTCCCGCCACCAGCTGATGACGGCCGCGCACACCCTGCTGGTTGTGGAGGGGAGTTGGGACGAGGCGGACTGGGCGGAGCTGGAGGAGAAGGCCCGCTCGATCACCCGGGCCGGGTGGTGGATCGACCAGCGCGACGCCGAGGGCACCGACGTTCCCGAACTCCTCGACGCAGCTGCCGAGGCGGACCGCGGGACGGAGAACCCCTTCCGCTGATCGCGGGGAACATAGCCGGGAAACGCCGGTTAGCCAAACCGGCGTTCCTCCGGACCATTGTTCCTCCCACCCCGCCACCGATTGCGTGGAAGGAACCGCATGTCCCAGCCCCCGCCCACCTCGGCCTTCGCGCCGACACCCGACCCGCTCACCCCCGACCGAGATATCACACATCAGCATTTCCAGGCCGGCGACACCGTCGTCGTCCTCCAAGGGGTCGCCGCCGGTGAGCTGTGGGGAGATTCGATGCGCGTCGTCGCTCCGTCCTGGCATACCCCGACCGACGAGGACGGATGGCGGCTGCACGATGCGACCGGCGGCGCCCAGTCGTACGTGACCGCCCACCCTCGCTATCTCGTGCACCGCTCACGCCGCTGCCCGGACTGCCTGATCTACCTGCGGGCCATGGAGGACACGCTCCTCGCGCGGTTCGCCGGCCGCGACGAGCTGATCGACTGCGGCTGGTACACCACCACTGCCCTGGGTCAGCTCGTTCACATCGCCGACGTCCGGAGCGGCCGGTGATCCCCCGCCTGCACGAGCGCTCCCACACTCCGCACGACCCGCTCGAAGAAGCGCTGGGGCGTCCCCTGTCACCGGGCGAGAGTCTGCCGGAGTGCACGATCGTCGCTCGCTGGCCCGGTATGGACCGCTTCATCGCGGATGACGAGCAGAGGACCTGGACGTCGCTGCAGTGGGCCGATCACGTCGAAGAGGCTCTGTTGGAGCATCCGTTCGCCGCCAGCCCCGGTGACGACCGGGCGGCGATTCTCCATCTCGATGTCCGTCTGCACCCGGATGACCGGGACCTGACCGGACTGGAGTGGGCCGAAGTCGCGCACCGGCTCGCGCGGACCGCCGGCATCGAGATCCCCGGCAAGGAAGGCGGCTGCGCGTGGATCGCCGTCCAGGCCCGGCCCGGGCGCCTCGACCTGATCGCCAACCTGATTCACCTGGACGGCGCGTGGCACGCTCCGCCCACCGACGTCCTGCGGCGCCTCATGGACGAAGCCCGCCGCATCGAACAGGACCTCCACCTGATTTCCCCGGTACGCACCGGGCCCACCACGCGGCCTGCCCTCCGGATGGCGCCCACGGCTTCGGCCCAGCTCGCGAGCGTCCTCACCCAGCTCGCCGACGAACAGACCGGTCCGCTGGCCGCAGTCCGCGGACTCATCGAGCACACCGCCCACCGGTTCGCCCGCCAGCCCGAAGCCGCGGGCACCGACACCGCTCACCGCCTGGAGCTGCTCGCGCACCGCCTGCTCGCCCTCCAGCAGGACCTGCACACCACGGCCGCTCAGCTGGCCCAGCCCCGGATCGCCGCCGTGCCACCCGACCCCCGGCGCAGCGACCGATCGCCGTAGGAGAAACGTCTCGTTGCCCCTCGCCGACACCGCCACCGCCGACTTCCACGACGGGCTCGGCCAGGCGGCCGATCCGCACATCGCCCGCCGGCTGCGCTACCTCGCCGACGCGCACCTCAGCGTCATCCGCACCGACCTCACCGACACCCGCGACGCACTTGCCGACCGGCACCACCCAAACCCCGGCCGCAGCACCTGCACCCAGGAGGTCCCCACCACCGAACGCGAGCGCTCCGCCGTGTGCGCCTGCCCGCCTCCGCTCTCCGCCAGCCTGCGCCGCTGCCCCCCCTGCCCCAAGGAACCCATGCACGACTACGAACACGCCGAGCGCCTCGCCTCCTACACCGACATCCTCGCCGGAGAGCTGCCCGGCACATGGACCAGCTCCTACCACCCGCCCGAGGACAAGGACTACCTCGCTGAACTCACCGACCGCATCTGGGACCTGGATCTCGTTGCCGAGTCCCTCGCCGAGCATCCACTCCACCAGGCAGCGGTCCTGAGCCGCCCGGACGGCGCTCAGCTCGTCGTCCTGGACCGGCACGACGGACGAGACGGCTTCCTCGTCGCCGCCGTCGGCCCCCGCGCTCTTCCCGACGACGCATACCGCGGCGTCCGCGACCCCAACGGCATCGCGCTGACGGACGACCCCTTCCTCAGCGCCGAGACCGTGTCCGGCGACCTGCTCGCCCGATACGACACGGCACTGGCTCAGGTCCGCCACAACGCCATCGGCGGCATCCAGCCGTCCCAGCCCGATCGAGTCGTCCTGACCTGGCAGCCGGACGGCAGTGTCGCCACCGCGCCCATCGGCGAAGCGGCCACCGCTGTTCTTGTGGCCAACGGCTTCGTCCAGGACCAGCAGACCGGAATCCACCGCCTCAGTGGTGACGACACGTGGGCGCAGGCCCACGCGCTGCGCTCGATCGGCACGCAGCTCGAAGCGCTGGGTATGGGCACCGGCCTCCAGCACCCGCCGGGACGGACCGCTCCGAAGGCCGCCCAGCCGGCAACGCAGCCGCCTTCCCCCACAGCCCGGTCCGCGGCCCCGCGGACGCGATGAAGCCCAGCGCCGAGCCGGACTTCAACGTGCACAACTACATCACCGGCACGAGGTCCGAACCGAACGGGTCGTGGCCATCGGAGGTACCGACCAGGCAGCCGACATCCTGTAACGGACCGGAGGCTTCCTCCACGCCCCAGATCTCAGCAGGGGATGCCACCGCCTCCCTCACGGTCTGCCCGTCGATCCACAACGGCTGAAGGCGACCTCGGCCTCGCATGCCCTGCTCGCTGCCGGACACACCGTCCATCTCGACGCCACCCTGAACATCCTGGTCACGCCTGACGGCGAGCGCGACACCGCGGTGCGGGCCCTGACCCAGCTAGCCGAGCGGGCGCCTCCCGCCGACAACACGGAGATCGCCGGAATCCTGACAGAGATCGCAGGTCCGGCTTCGGTCTGCTGCCACTCCTCCGGGAGGCCGTCGTCAGGGCGGCTTGGGTCGCCAGGCCCCGGAGCCCCGGTGCTGCTGCACAGGACCACGACGCACTCAGCCAGCTCAAAATCACAGCGGACGCGCTGCTGCGCGCACCCCACCAGATCCTCCGTGTCCGGCGTGACGCCGCACGCACCCCCAAGCGGGGGTCACCCGCGGCAGCACCTGCGAGCCCCGTACAGGCCGCGTCTGCCGTCCCCGCCTCCCGGCGCCGCTAAGCGCTGGAACAGGCATTCTGTCCGCGCCAACCTGCCGGCCGGCACCCCGCCTCGCTCTCCCGCAGATCGGTAGTCCGGCACCGGAACCACTCAACCCGTCGGAGAAATCCCGTAGCACCGCGCATACTCCCTCAGATCCACGAACGCCTCCAGCCACGCCTGGCCGCCGTCTTGTTCCGTCGGTATCTCCGAGCCTGTGTCTGCACCGGCCCGGACCAGGCCCGCCTGCTGGCCGGCGCACAGCCTGAGGCTGCTGGCTCCCCGTCGCAGCGAACCGGGCACTCCCGCTGACCATCCCCGACTTGGAGGAGCATGCCCCACCCCTATCCGCACCCGTCATGGCTGGCCGACGAGATCACCCGCCAGCTCGGCCAGCTTGCCAACCAGCTCGCTCATACACCCGCGCGTGAGGCCACACAGCTCCTCGCCCGCATCCTGAATCCCGACGGTGGAATCCTTGCCGGCGTCAACCACCTCGTCGCCACCGGTAGCACCTTCGCCAAGGACCAGGCCGAACGGGGAGCACTGCCCCCAGAGGTGTGGCTCGCCCTCGGCCGGGCCTCGAACGAACTCGACGCCATCGGCGGCGATCTGGACGAGCATCGCGAGACCCTCCGGAGTGTCGCCACACAGCCCGCCACCACCACCTCGATAGCCCCCGCCCCTGTTCCCCTCGTTGTCAGGCGGCACCGGTGAAGAAGCGTCAGGGTTGGGGGCCCTCCGAGTTTCCCCAGCAGCACTACCTCATCCACCCCCGCGCCCTCGCCGGCGGCGGCGACATCCGCCACGTC
The DNA here is from genome assembly GCF_040302845.1 of Streptomyces sp. NPDC096323. Taxonomy (NCBI): domain Bacteria; kingdom Bacillati; phylum Actinomycetota; class Actinomycetes; order Kitasatosporales; family Streptomycetaceae; genus Streptomyces; species Streptomyces sp. NPDC096323. The sequence goes on along the minus strand of NZ_JBEOSI010000014.1, from coordinate 24,161 downwards.
TCCGAATACCTGCGCGCCACCGGGTGGAAGGACAAGTCGAAGACCGGTGGTCCCCTTGCCATGGAAAGCCCCGACCGCATGGTCCGCATCGCCTACGACCCCTACACACAGCCCGGCGGATGGACGGTCCGTGGCAAGGCATCCGGCCACCAAGACGAGTGGTGGGCAGTCCTCGGACAGCAAACGCCGGTGGAGATCGTCGCCGGACTCACCGACGCCCTCTACCAGTCCCGCTCCGCGCACGCTCCCAACGCGTGGGCGCCACTTCAGGAGCAGGGCTGGCGCGATAAGCCGAATGCCAGACATCCCACCGCGACCAGTCCCGACGGCAGCGCATGGATGCAGTACCACCAGACCCCGGACGGAACGGCGATGTGGTGGTCCGGTGCCAAGGACGAGCACAGCAACGGCTGGGTCGCCCAGTTCACCCCCACCACCCCGATGCACCTCGTGCAAGCCTTCTCGACCGCTCTCGCCAGCCCCGAGCCCGTGATGCGACCGCTGGGACGCGTCCCGCAGAGCGCACGAATCCGCACCACGTCCGTCTCCGTGCTGCCCTCCGAACTCAGCGCCTGGCAGCAGGCCCGGATCACCGCCGCCCGCGCCACGACCTGGGCACGCAACAGCGCCCGAAGCAGCCGGCCACACACCACGGCCCGCCCGCATTCCCGCGCCGACGCCACCCGTTCCCGCCGATGACCACCAACACCCCGAGGAACCCCATGACCGATCTCACCCCGGACACCATCCGCACCGCGAGCGAGACCCTGTCCCTCCTCACCGAGTACCTGCGCAGCGACCCGGACCTCGACGAAGCCCTCGACCTCGTCGCGCCGCTGCTGGACGAGTACACCGGCATACCCGTCCAGTTCGCCGACACCCTGCGTGCCCTGGCCCGCGTCGTCCAGGAACACCCGGACACTCCGACCACCAGCGAAGTGACGTTCCTGATATCCGAGTTGCGCTCCGCCGCCTGGGAGCAGGCCGACCAGCACACCCTGCACTACATCCTGGACGCCCTGCGCGCCGAGAAGCCTTCGTCGACCAAGGCGGCGTGCAACTGGTGCCCGTGAGCGCCCGGCAACTCGCCGCCTTCGCCGACAGGCACGCTGGACAGATCCCGTTCGACACCAGCCCGCGTCACCTCGCCGGCCCCGGTGACGCCCGCCGCGTCACCCACGCACTGGCTGCCGCCGGCTGGACCTGCACGTCCGATCCGCTCACCCCCGAGATCGCCCTGCACAGCCCCGACCACCGGTACAACCTCACGTTCGCGCCGCAGTCCCCCACCTTGGCCTGGTGGTGGCTGCAGGCCGAACCCACCGTGGACGAGCTCGGCTGGCATGCGCAATTCGGTGAACTCCTCCCGGCCGAGATCCTCGGCCACGTCACCGACACCCTCATCTCCCCCATGCCCGTTCAGGCGCAAGATCCCTTCCGGATCCTGGAAACAGCAGGTTGGGTACGTGACTCAACAGACACGGCCTACTCCCCCGATGGCATGTGCTACGTCCAGCAGCGGCCCGCCAAAGATGACGCCACAGTGTCGTCCTGGAGCATCGAAGCCTGCCAACCGGGACACGGAACGCCGATGGGCCCCCGGATCTGGCACGCCTGGTTCGCCGAAGGCGCTCCCGAACACCTCGTAAGCACCTTCATCACCGCGCTTGCCGACCCCGCCCCGCTCCAGCGCGGCATGTACGACCGGCTGGGCCCCTACAGCGCGGTACAGCAACCGAGCCCGCTCACTCCCGAACAGGTCGTGGCGGCACACACCAGGCGGCTCGACGCCATCCGTGTACAAGCCCGCGCTGCCCGACGCCAGCAAGGAACCGCGCTCACCACGACCCCGGCGAGGGCCGGCGTCTCAAGGTCGGCCGCTCGCCGCTGATTCCGATTGGACCCACTCACCATCTCCCCCGATCACGCCCACCGTCAGTACCTCCGGCACGCCGACAACTACGTCCGCGACAGCAAGAAGATCCTCGACGCCTGGGACGCCTATTCCGACGAACACACCGACCTCGACGGCTGGCCGTACGACAACGACTCCTACGGAATACGCGCCGGCCAGCGCGACGCCGACACCTACAACGCCTTCGAGAACGTCCGCGCCGGGGCCCGACACCTCCTGGTCACGGCCGAGACTCAACTGGCCCACCTGCCGGCGCACACGGTCCAGAGCCGCTGGGTATACCAGCTGGGCGTCCTGAATTCCGCGCTCGACGGCCTCGAAGCACTCAACGAGCAGTGGCTGGAGACGCAAGATTCCCTCCCCGGCAACGCCCGTCCGGGCACCGCCGTCTTCGATGACGCCCTCGCCGAGCATCACGCCGAATCGTGGAGTTACCTCGACGACTGGGCCTCCTACGGCCACGCGCTCCGCGAGATCAACGCCGCCGCCCGGCACGCCCCCTCACCCCTCGCCCCGAAACCGACCACGACCCCGGCCATCGCGCCCGGGCACGCCCACTCGGTGCGGAGGTGAACATGCCCCTCGCGCACGAGAGCATCGAGGTCGAACTCATCGCTCCCCGGCACCTGGCCGGCGGAGGCGACCCCGCGTGGATCACCGTTCCCCTCCACCGCGCGAGCAACTGGAGCTACGGACACGACCCCCTGATGCCACGCGTCCTGCTCTCCAGCCCCGACCAGAAGGCCCTCCTACGCCTGGAGCCCGACCCCGGCGGGCTGTGGTGGACCCTTCACCACGCCGCGGAGCCGGACCGGCCCGCCTGGTACGCCAGTTTCGGCGCCCGCACGCCCGTCGAACTCATCGCCGCCGTCACCGACGCCCTCACCGACCCGGCTCCCGCCCCGCAAAGACCGGCCGACCCGTACGAACTCCTCCGTCAGATCGCCTGGACACCCAGTGCCGGAGCGTCGGAATTTGTCTCACCCGACGGAGCCACATACGTCCAGCGATCGGGCACCGTGCAGGATCCGGGTTCCTGGTGGGTCACGGCGACGCTCGGCCGGGACCGGGCGCAGCTGCCGGTGTGGCAGGCCCGTTTCGACGAGCGCACCCCTGTCCACCTGGTCACGGCGTTCACTGCCGCGCTCGCCGACCCGCGCCCCGTCCCGCGTACGGACAGTCCGGGGTGTCTCCCGACACGAGATCCGGGCCTCATCACCCGCCAGCCGACGGACATGCCTGTCGCGTCGATCGCCTCCGCCCTCGAAGAGCGCGTTCCGTCCCTCACAGCTCGGCGTACCGCTCCGCCTGCGAACCCGAGCCCACCCCTGTTGCCGCCGCCCATGAACCGTCGCGGTCACTGAACCTCCTGCCCTCGCCTGGAAGCACACACCACTTGCCCCCCTCCTCCAACAGCTCTACCGACGGGTACGACCTCGTCCTGCGGCTCCTGTTCGGAGCGCTCGCCGTCGTTGTTCCCCTGTCCCACCTGGCCTGGCTGTCCGGCAACTGCGCCGCCTACATCACCGGATCCGGCTGGGCGCCCTATCAACCGACGGCCGCCCTGCTCCACCCCGAACAGGTATGGCCCCAGGCAGGAGACACATCCCTGCTGATCGGCACTCGCATCGTCCCCGGTCTCCTCCTCCTGGCCCTCGCAACGGCTACCGGTGTCCTGTGGGCCCGCTACAAGAACCGCAGCGGCGGCCGGAAGAAGATCACCGACATGGCCAAGGCCCGGGACATCCAGCCTCTGATGGCCAAGGCGATCACCGACAAGGCGCGTTCCCTGCGCCCGAGTCTGAAGGACGCCAAGCGCATCGACGCGAGGGACACCGGAATCCTGCTCGGCAACCTCCAGGGGAGCCGCCACGAGGTGCGGATGGGGTTCGAGGACGTCGCCGTCGCGATCATGGCTCCGCGGTCCGGCAAGACCACCTCTCTCGCCATCCCTTCCATGCTCGCCGCGCCAGGCCCGGTCCTGCTGACATCCAACAAGGCCGCCGGAGACGCCTTCACCACTGCCTACGAGGCCCGGGCGGAGGCAGCAGCCGTGTGGACCATGGATCCCCAGCAGATTGCCCACGCCTCACGCGAGATGTGGTGGAACCCCCTCGCCAGTGCGAGAACCCTGGACGGTGCGAACCGGCTCGCCGGACACTTCCTCGCCGCATCAGTGGACGCCTCACAGCAGGGCGACTTCTGGTCGAAGGCCGGCAGCAACATCCTGTCCCAGCTGCTGCTGGCCGCAGCACTCGACGAGCGACCGATCACCGACATCATGCAGTGGCTCGCCTTCCCCGCCGACCGCACCCCGCTCGACATCCTCCGCGACCACGACTTCGCCGCTGTCGCCGCCCAGCTCAAGGGAACCGTCGAGGGCCCCCCGGAGACACGCGACGGCATCTACGAGACCGCCCGCCAGTACGCCGCTGCCCTGCTCAACTCCGAGATCGCAGCATGGGTGACACCACAGAAGGACGTTGCCGAGTTCCGGCCAGCCGACTTCGTCACCTCCACCGACACGCTGTTCCTGCTGAGCAAGGACGGCGGCGGTGGAGCCTCGGCGCTGATCGCCGCGTGCGCGGACTCGGTGATGCGCGCCGCCACCGCCCAGGCCGAACGCGCCGGCGGACGCCTCGATCCGCCGATGCTCGCGATCCTCGACGAAGCCGCGAACGTGTGCAAAATCAGCGACCTGCCGGACCTTTACTCTCACCTCGGCAGCCGCGGCATCATCCCCATCACGATCTTGCAGAGCTACCGCCAGGGCCAGAAAGTCTGGGGAGACGCCGGCATGGACGCGCTGTGGTCCGCCTCGACCGTGAAGGTCATCGGATCCGGTATCGACGACCCCGACTTCGCCGACAAACTGTCGCGTCTGATCGGCGACCACGATGTGGAGACCGTGTCCACCTCCCACTCCGAGTCGGGCAAGTCGACCTCAGTGAGCATGAGGCAGGAGCGAATCCTGCCTGCGGATGCGATCCGCGCCCTGCCCAAGGGGACGGCGCTCTGCTTCGCCACCGGCATGCGCGCCGCGATGCTCGACCTACGCCCGTGGTACCTGGAGCCCGGTGCCGACGAGCTTTCCGCCTCCTCCGCCCGCGCATCGAAGGCCATCACTGCCCGGGCCATCGCCAAGCACGCCCCCCAGCAGGACGACTACGGCACCGCCGCGTAGCTACCCGCCCGCTGCGGCCACGCGCACCCACGCCCATCGAGGCGTCGTCCCTCAACCTAGGAGCTCATCATTCCCTTGCGCCAGATCGATCTGCCCTTGCAGATCGACCGTCTCCGGGACCTCGGTGCCGACTTCACCGCCCTGCAGGTCACCGTGGAAGCACTGAACCCCCAGCCAGGCAGTGACCTGCTCAAAGAGGTCGGCCAGCAGATCCTCTCCATTCATCAGTTGGTCGGCCGCGCGCTGATCCGGCTGTCGGTGCTCGATGGCAGTCAGTACACCGCCGTGCCCGGCAGCCTGTTCTCGCTGGCTGCGTTCAGCAAGGTCATCGCCTCCGCTTCGACTGCCGCCTCTCAGCTGGCGAGCGCCGTGAGCGAGAACCCCCTCGAAGGGGCAGTATTCGTCGGCGGCCCGCCTCCCGAGGTGGAGTCCATCCGGCAGACCCGGCACGCCGAGGCCGCGCCTGTCCTGAAGGCAGCACTGGCCTCCGCCGCCCGTCACCTCTCCCTGAGCGCGACCTGCTGCTTCAACGCAGCGTCGGGGATCACCAGCGACGTGACGGAGTGCCCGGAACACCGCCCAGAACTCCCACAGTTGAAGCTCGCCCAGTACACCGCGCTCGAACTCATCGCTCAAGGCGGCGCCCTGCGATACGTCGGGCGAAAGGGGGCTGCCCGGGTCCAGGGGGGCGATGGAAAGGCCATCCGCCCGGCCCCCTTCGCCGTGCTGGAAGAGCATCACCTGGTCCGGGTGGCCGCGACTACTGGATACGTGGGTCAGGACGTGACGGTCTCGGCGGCCGGGCGGCTCGCGCTGGCGTTCCAGAAGCCGCCCGTCTCCCAGCCGACGGTTCCAGGCGCAGCGCCTAAGCCCAGCAACACGGCCCGGAGGCTGCGGTGAACACAATCGCCCCGGACGACATGGTCCTTGTCTCACCGCGGTATCTGGCCGGGTGCGGCATGAACAAAGTCAGCCACGCCATCGGCCCACTGATCCACGTGTTCAACTGGCCCCACAAGCAAGACCGGGCCACAGGACGTATCGAGATCGACAGCCCCTGCGGCAGCACCTTTCTCGACTTCACCCCAGCCCGCCAGGACGGTGTGTGGTGGACCATCGCGCACCACGATCCCTACTGGCGAATCGCGTTCAGCCGCCAGACACCCAGCGAGATCATCGCGTCCGTCACCCAGGCCCTTCCCCAACTGCTCGGGAACCGCCGGCACACCGACCGCATTCCCCTCCCAACCGAGTCCGTCGCCCACCTCGCCGAAGCAAGCGGCTGGAGCGTCACAGCAACGGCCACGGGCGTCGTGTGGAGAAGTCCCGACGATCACTGCACCGTCGAGCACAGTGCGGATCCCGATCACCCCTGGCAGATCACGCACTCCGTGTACGACGGTTTCGACACGCACGGGACCGCCACGTTCACGCCCAATGTGCCGGACGAGTTGGTCGCCCAGTTCTTCACTCACCTCACCAGCGACATCCCGGCCGAACGCGTCTACCGCGAAGTGCCGTTCCTCGTCCAGACCAGCAGCAGCGCGCTGATCACGCCTGTCAAGGATGCCGCGGTGAATTCCCACGTCCACCACGCTGTCGCCCAGGTCGCCCGGTCGTTCGAGCAAACACACCAGCGCTGCTGACCGTCGCCCAACACCGACTCGTCCGTGCCGGAGGCAGACGACAAGCAAGCCCGCCTCGACCGCCCAGGGCTGTCTCGGCTCCCACCAACCTCGTTGCTGACTCGCCCTCGTGCGCGCGGCGCCGTCGGATGACCCTCCATTTCAACGTGGCCGAGCTCAATACCTGCCCCCTGCCCGCTGCCCAAGGAACTTCTGTCATCAGCCCGATTCCGAACCGCCCTGCCGGCACCCGACGTGTGCGCCTGCCCGACGGAGCGCAGGTGTCCGCCTATCTCGATGGGCCGTCCGACGCGCCCGCCACAGCCGTCCTGGTCCACGGGCTGTCCGTCACCGCCGACCTGTGGCGCCTGCACACACCCCATCTCACCAGTCAGCGCATGCGAGTCGTGCGCTACGACCAGCGCGCCCATGGCCGATCCACCCGCGGGACCGCACCCATCACCCTGGATCAACTCGCCGCCGACCTGGCCCACATCGTCGAAGAGCTTGCCCCGCACGGTCCGCTGGTCCTGGCCGGCCACTCGATGGGCGGCATGATCCTGCAGGCGCTGACCACGCTGCGCCCTGACCTGCACCCCCGCATCCATGGGCTCCTGCTGATCTCCACGCCCGACGGCCCCGTCGCCACGCGCTCGCAGTCCGGGGCCCGCAACCGTGTCGTCGGCTTCGGCCGCGACCTCCTCGCAGTCGCCTGCACCCGCGCCCCCGCAGCCATGGACGCGGTCCGCCACCGTCTCCCGCACTCCAGCCCGTGGGCCCTGAGCAACAGCGGCACACCACCCGAGACCGACGCGCCTCCTCCGGCGTGCCGGCGTGGCCTGCACCATGCCACGACCCGTGACATAGCCGCCTTCTGGCACGCGCTCGCGACCAGCGGATCTCGTCCCGTCGAGGGACTGCGGAGCCTCGGGCCACGTCTGACGCTCCTGGCGGGCGCCGAGGACATGCACGTGCCTGCTGGCCACACCCGCGCCCTGGCCGCACGCATCCCCGCGGCCCACTTCGCCCTGGTCAAGGACGCCACCCACGCACTGCCCGTCCGGCATCCCGACCTGATCGTCGAGGGCCTCACCCGCTACGCCACCGCAGCCGCCCCTGCCCTTGACCCCGCCCCAGCACCGGAGACATTCGATCCACCCCTACGAACCCATTGACCTGGACGACCTCGACCCGCTCGCCGCAGTGGACGCCGTCATCACGGACGTGCACGAATTCCGCATCCCCGGCGACGCCAACGGACTGTTCACCGCGGCTCGGCACGTCAGCCTGCTCTGTCACCTCGCAGCCCGCATGGCCGCCGAGACCGAATGCGGTCTCCGGCCCAGCGTGAAGACGTCACCCCCGGCCGCCGCCCTGGGCCAGACCTCCGAACACCTCGGACGCGCCGTCGCCCACTACACCCAAGCGCTGACTCCGCTCGTCACACTCGCCACACGCGGCTCGCAGGTCCCCCTTTCGCAGCAGCTCGACGGGATCGAGGAACACCGCCGGCTCCGTGTGCACCTGCACGACGGCGCCCAGGCCCTGGCCGCCGCCCGTGACTGCCTGCACGCCGCCGGCAGGCCCACCCCGGCACGCACCCCCATAGCCCCGCACGCCCCTTCCGCGAGCGCACACCCCCGGACCCGCCCATGACGCATTCGCCTGCCGAAGCCCTCCTGTTCGAGGTGCCCGTTCCCGTACCTCCCGTCGAACAGCTCCTGCTGCTCGCCGGCCAGTACACACGCCACAACGACACCCTCGACCGCGCCCTCGCCTCCCCCACCGAACCCGATCCGCACGCGCACGCTGCCTCCGCACAGCAGCTGGCGTCCGAAACGAGCGCCGCGATCATCGCAGTCCTCGACCAGCACCCCTGCCCCGGCCCCGATCTGAGCAACGCCCTGGTCAGGCTCAGCCAACTCGCCTACCTCAGTGCACAATCCGTCGGCCACACAGCACACAAGGCCCGCGAACTGACCGCCCTGGCACCCCAAGACATCGTCACCAGCACGGCACACATCGCCCAGGAGCAAGACCGTGGCCACTCCGGCGCCTCCGCCCCACCGGCCGACCGGCTGCCTCCCGCACACCGCACCGCGCTGCACGACATCGCCCGAGGACACGCCGTGGTCACCGAATCCATGGGGCGGCAGTACGTCAACAACCGCGGCCCCCGGATCCTGATCAGCACACTGCGGCATCTGGAATCCACCGGCCTCGTCGATCGCGCGGAGCGCTCGGCCGCACCCGCGTTCAAGGGCGGACCGCCCCAGGACCGCCTCCGCCTCACCCCCGCGGGGGTGAGAGCTGTCGCCGCCTTGGTCGGCCATCGACCGGCCACTACCGCGGCACCGACCCAAATGAGCCCCCCGAATCCCGTCTCGCACCCTCGAAGCCGCTGAAGCCTGCGAGCCGCACCGTCCGCGCCCCAGCCTCGAAGAAGCGGCTCTGCCAAGGAAGCTCCCTGCCCATCACCGACACCCTCTCCTGCGTCCTCGCCCGACGCGCTTGCCAGCTGTGTGTGTTCGTTCCTGCCGGCTTCCACACCGCTACGGCCGAACGCCGTCGCCTCGACGCCCTCGCACGGGCCGGCGCCGACCTGTTCGAGATTGGCCTCGCACACGACGATGCGATCCTCGACGGCCCCGTCATCCAGTCCGCCTACCGCCGCGCCCTGCGGCGCGGGCACGTGCTCGACCGCGCTCTCCGCACGGTCGAGCACGCAGCCGGCCTCCGCCCGACCGTCCTGATGACGTACTGGGATCCCGTCGCCCGCCACGGCCCCGAGCGCCTGGCCCACCGGTTCGCTGACGCCGGCGCCGCCGGCATCATGATCGTCGACCTCCCCGACGACGCGGCCGGAACATGGCTGCACACCGCCGCCGCCGCAGGGCTCACGGCTCCTCGTCTCGCCCCTCGCACAGCAACCGACCAGGAACTCGACACCATCCAGCGGACCGCGTCGGGCTGGCTGTACGCCCCCGCCAGCAGCGCTCCCACCGGATACCGCGGCCCCCTCGACCTTGCCGCACTAGACGCCGCCGTCCAGCGCGTGCGCGCCACCGGCCCGCTGCCCATCGTGGCCGGGATCGGAATCTCAACCCCGGCCCTCGCCGCCTCCGTGGCACCACTCGTGGATGCCGTCGCCATCGGTGCGCCCGTCGTGCGAGCCCTCCAGCAGGGCCGCGACGCCGCCACTGCGACCGTCGCCGCCTTCGCCGACGCGCTCCGCGTGCCGCAGCAGTGACCGGGCCCTCCCCAACCCCCGCCGAAAGGAATTTCCATCACCCCCGACCCAGCGTTCCGGGCCATCTCCCTCGGTGCCGGAGTCCAGTCCAGCGCCATGCTCGCGCTGTCCGCGGAAGGCATCCTCCCGAAAGTCGATTACGCAATATTCGCCGACACGGGCTGGGAGCCGCGCACCGTATATGCACACCTCGACCGACTCGAAAGGGAGATCGCCGCACCCGCTGGAATACCCGTCTTGCGGGTGACTTCCGGAAACATTAGAAGCGACGCACTCGACCCTGATCACCGCTTCGCTTCCATGCCGCTGTACATCCTGAACAAGGACGGAAAGCAAGGCATGACCCGGCGCCAGTGCACCGGCGAATATAAGATAAAGCCGATAAAGAAGAAGGTCCGCGAACTTCTCGGCTACCCCTATCCGCAGCGGATCCCGAAGGGCGTATTCGTCGAACAGTGGGTCGGCATCTCCACTGACGAGTTCCACCGCGCCAAGGACGCAGACGTCAAGTACATGCGCAACCGGCATCCCCTTCTGGACATGTCCTGGAGCCGGGCCGACTGCCTACGGTATCTAACCTCTCTCGGACTTGCCGATACACCCAAATCGAGTTGCCTCGGATGCCCGTTCCACGGAAATGCGCAGTGGCGGCATATCAGGGACACCTCACCGTCCGAGTGGGCGGACGTCGTCGAATTCGACGCGGCCATCCGGCAGGGCAATGCCCGCGCCAACGCATCGGGTAACCGACTGCTCGGCAAGGCATTCCTGCACCGCTCCCGCGTTCCCCTGGACCGGGCCCCGATCGACCATGTCACCGCAGCCGAACGGGCGGCCCTGCGCATCGGGGCGGACGAGGCCGACGTACTGGAGAACGGCGTCGAGGACGGCTGCTCGCCCTGGGCGTGCCGCGGGGAGGCCGACGCACTAATGCGGGACGACTTCGGGTTGGCCACGTGATACTCGATCTCTTCGCCGGGCCGGGCGGGTGGAGCCGGGCGCTGACCGTGCTCGGCGTCCGCGATGTCGGCTTGGAATGGGATGAGTGGGCTTGCAAAACCCGGGCTGCGGCTGGCCAGTTGACGATCCGTACCGATGTGGCGATGTATCCGACGCGGCCCTTCGTCGGGCGGACCCGCGGTGTGATCGCCTCCCCGCCATGTCAGGCGTGGAGCATGGCCGGCAAGCGCCTGGGCCTGCTCGACCAGCCGCTCGTGCACACGGCGGTCGAGGACCTGGCCGCCGGGCGTGACACCCGCGAACGCCTCCTCGCCGCCTGCCGCGACCAGCGCTCCCTGCTCGCGGCCGAACCGATGCGCTACCTGTACGCCCTGAACACCGTCGGCGAGCCCGACTGGGTCGCCATGGAGGAGGTGCCGGACGTCCTGCCCCTGTGGAAGCAGTACGCGGCCGTCCTGCGCACATGGGGGTTCTCCGCCTGGTACGGGATCCTCAACGCCGCCGACTTCGGCGTCCCGCAGACCCGAAGGCGGGCCATCCTCCTGGCCTCCCGCGTCCGCACGGCGCAGCCTCCCCCGCCCACGCACGCTCAACTGGCTGAGCCGGATTCACTGTTCGGGCCGGGCCGCAATCGCTGGGTCAGCATGGCCGAGGCGCTGGGGTGGGGTGTGACCGAGCGCCCCGTGCCCACCGTCTGCGCCGGTGGCGGACCCGGGGGCGGGCCCGAACCCTTCCCCTCGGGCTCCCGCAAGGCGCTGTCCGACGCCCGGGAGCGGGGCGCCTGGACACCCCGGGCGGACGGTGTGGTCCTGCAGTCCCGCCGCGAAGGCGCAGGATGGGCGGCACGGCACGGTACCCGCGAGAACCGGGCCGCCGACGCTCCGGCGCCGACCTTCACCGCCGAGGCGCACCGCTGGTCGTGGTCCCTGCGCAGCAACAACCAGGCCAACGCCACCGTCCGTTCCCTGTCCGAGCCGGCGGGCACGCTGTTCTTCGGGCACCGGGCGAACGAGTGCACCTGGGTCGCCGAACCGCCCCCGGCACCGACGCAGGCCACGGATCCGCCCCTTGTGCCGGAGCCCATCCGGATCACCGCTCGCGAGGCCGGCCTCCTGCAGACCTTCCCCGCCGACTACCCCTGGGCCGGCAACAAGGGCCAGCAGTTCTCCCAGATCGGCAATGCCGTGCCCCCGTTGCTCGCCGGCCACCTTCTCGCACCGCACCTTGGGGTCACCCTCAATCCCGACGACTTCACCCTGGCCGCCTGATGCCCACCGCCCCCGAGCCCGACGAGGACAATCTCCACGCACTTGCGCCGCCGCCGCAGCCGGTGTTCCACGTCGAGCAGGCCCTCCTCGGCGCCCTCCTCCTGAATCCGCACCGTCTCGGCGATATGCCCGGCATCGCCGCAGACTCGTTCTCCACCGCCGCGCACGCAGCTCTGTTCACCGCGATCAGCACCCTGCCGCCACCCGACCCCGACGAGCACGCGAGGAACACCAAATGGCTCGGCCAAGTGCTCACTACGGCACGCGGTCAGGCGCGGGCTCTGACCGCCCCATACCTGCACACGCTCGTGCAGGTCTGCCCCTGGCCCCGCCACGCCCCGGCCTACGCCCGCATGGTCGAGGCCGAACACGCCCGCCGCCGCCTGCACAGGGCCGCCGAACATCTCGTCCAGACCGTCAACGACGCCTCCCTCCCGCACCCCGTCCAGCCGGTCCTCGACAAGGCCGACGCGCTCGCCGCGCTCGTGGACGACATCGCACGCCGCTTCCCGCCCCGCGCCGGCATCCTGCCCCGCACCCCAGCACCGCCAACAGCCACCACACCCGACCACGCCGAGGCGATCGAGGAGGAGCAGTTGCTGCTCGCGACCGCCACCGCTCACCCCGCTGACATCGAGTCCATCGGCTGGCTGCTTCCCGACGACCTCACTCTGCCGCTGCACACCGGCCTGTGGCAGTGCCTGACCGCCCTCGCCCGTCGCAATGAGCCCGTCGACCCCGTCACCGTCCTGTGGGAGGCCCAGCAGCGCGGCCTGCTCGACGATGGAGACGAACCGGGCGAGGTGCTCCGCCTGCTGGCAGAACCTGCCGGTTCCGTGGAGTACTGGGCCGAGCGCGCCCTGCAGCGATCACTCCTGGCCACCGCCGAGCACACCGGCTGGCGCATCGGGGCGTACGCCGACGACCCGGCGAACACCCCCTTCCAGCTCATCGTCGGCGCCCGCCGGTCGCTCGCCGACGTCAATGCTGTCCGTACCCGTTGGCAGCACGCCATCGGAGCCACCCCGCCACAGCGGCGGCGACCAGCGGCCACCACCCGCGCCGGTCCGCCGACCACCACGGTCGCGCACGCCGCCCGGCCCACACGAGTAACCCGTTAGCCCGCGCGCACGCCGACGGCCGCACAAGGCCCGGCGACCGGCAGAAGAGACGAGACCCCCACGTGATTCCGCCATCGACGCCCACGTCCGCCTCGATACCCACCCCACTCACCCGAGTGCCGTTCAGGCCGTACTGACCGGCACGCAGTCCCGCCTCGCCCTCATGGCTCTGGAGGCTGCCGACTGGAGAGTGGCCGCCACCAACATCCTGGTCCTGGTCCGTATCGATCACGAGGAGCCCTACTGGGCCGCCGACGCAGCCAAGCACCTGATCGCCGAAGGCATCCAGGTCGATATCACCCCTCGGCTCAGCGAAGCCATGGATAAGGGGTGGAACGGGACGAACTATCCGATGCCGTGGTGCACACGCAGCGAGATCCGTGAGTTCTCCAACGCGGCGCAGAAGATCCATGAGGACATCCGTCACGGCCAGCTTTACATCCACGCTCACGCCCAAGACGGGCAGTCGACCGTCGCGGTCGGAACCTACCTCGGCCCAACGGCAAGTCCGTCTACCTCCGCGGCGAGGACCACCTGCGCCAAGTCGCTGCCACCTACGACTCACCCGCCCAGGCCCTGCTCGCGTTCGAGAAGGGACACGGCGAGACGATGCGCCCCGGCCCGGCACCCCTGACCGACACCGAACGCGCTGCCATCGAAGCGCTCTCCGTCCTCGACGTCACCACAGCCAGGCCCGAACCGGCCCCGCCGCAGCCGGAAACCGTCCCCGCCTACCTGGCCGACGCCGGCGACCACGAGGCCCTCCTCGACGGCTTCCTCGACACGCACGGCGAGTTCGAGAAGTGGCGGACCTGGTCGGACGAGACAACTCACGCCATCCACGAGTCCCAGACCCGGCGTATCGAGCTCATCCACGAAACCGTGGCCCTAGAGACCGCGTGGACCATCGCCGCCTACGAGACACCCGTCTCCGACCGCATATGGGCCCTCACCGCTACCAGCGCCACTCCCGCCCCTGTACTGCAGGAACTGCTGAACCACCTCGCCAACGGCGAGGGCTGGGACACCGCCATCGGATCCCCGGTCGACGAGAAGAAGGTCACCGCGTCCACGCAGCCGCTCTCCGACGCCGGGTGGAAGCACACCGTGGACGGACGCTGGATCCGCTGGACATCCCCCGCCGGATTCGCTGGCGTCCGCTTCGACGCCTTCACCGCCCAGCACCCCAGCCAGAACCTGGCCATCTGGGCCGGACCCGACCCGGACCGGCCCACCTGGACCATCACCGCGTCCCCGCACACCCCCAGCTCCCTGCTGTCCGACCTCTCCGAAACCCTCGCCCACGAAACCGGACTTCGCCGCCCCCAGACTGCGGACACTGGACCCAGGACGAGCCTCATCACCAGTCCACCGGCCATGCCGACGGTCGCGGCCGGCCACGCCACCAGCCGTTCACGCTGATCAGCGGCACCCAGGAGCGGGGCAACATAGCGCGGGATCGCCGGTTGGCCAAACCGGCGATCCCGCGCACCATTGATAGTCCACCGCCACGTCCCACCCGCACGTCGAGAGGCATCACCCCACGACCATGAAGCAGCCACGACCCTGAGGCGGCCGGGCGATCACGCCGCCGCGTAGCTCGCCCGGAACAGATCCTGTGCCCGCTCCACGTCCCTCGGTGTACGAAGCTGCACCTCCAGATCACCAGTCCCGTGGTGACCAAGCCCGGACACGTCACGGGTGAAACCCGGAACGAGGTCCACGTCCGTCGGATCGACCTTCAGGTAGACCAGCAGCTTGCTGCGCTGAGGCGGACACAAGCAGGCGAAGTTCCGCAGCCGCTGATACGCCCGGTACTGCTTGCGCTCCACACGGTTCACACCGTCACCGAGCCCAAACAGAGCCTCATCGACCGCGCTCGCCAACTCCACCATCGACGCACCCTCGACGTCGACTGCCGCCCGGGCAACCGTCTGGCGGCGTGCCCTGCGCACCCCGCGGGCTCCCTGCATGCCACCGCTCACGGACGCCACGGTCTCAAGGCCGAACAGGTCTCTGCCGAAGAACCGGTAGCGGACCAGGTCGATCGACCGCCGGTGCTCGCGAACGGCGTGCACGTCATAGCGGGTAAAGTCGCCAGCGACACAGATCAGGCGCGGGCTGCTCCACAGGACTTGGGACGCGGCCGTCACCCCGAGCCGGTCGCGGACCAGGTGCTCGAACTCCGCCCGGTGGTCCATCAGCCACGCCAGATAGAACAAGCCCTGGTTGATGACGCCGGCGTCAACACCGCGCTTGTACTCCAATATGGCTGGTGATCCGTTCTCATCCAGCCCGAGCGAATCGATCCGGCCTCCGTGGACCGGCCCGGTGCCGTACTCGCTCGCCAGGAACCGGACGCCCAGCAGCGTCTCCATGTGCGCCTCGACAAGACCCTGAACATCGGCCTCGACCTCAGCAAGACGCGGCACGACCTCGGTCATGCCGCTATTCATCATGTTCGTGCGAAACAACTTCAGGCTCGACCCCTCCTCGGCTCGGAGATCATCAACACCGAAGGGGTACGGGATTGTTTCCGCGCGAGGCCACGAGCGCGTGAAGGTAATGTGAGACCCTACGTACGACCCGGCCGGAGAGCGCCCACCTCCCCCGCCCACCGGGAACCAGCGATTCCCCCATGCGTCCCCCGCCCCTCGGGGGCAACACCCGGGAGCTGCGTTACGCAGGTCAGCCCCCGTAGCTCAGTGGATAGAGCACGTGCCTTCTAAGAAGCCATCTCATTTGGCGCGTGCGCGTAGGGCTAGTGCCTGTGCCGTGGCACGTATCTGACCTGGTTGCGCCATACTCCACGGGTGACCACACCGATAGGGCCCGTGATCCTCTTCGATGACGACCATTACATGTACGTCCTGCAGGACCGAGCGTCCGCCGAAGCATGGTGGGAGATGCCCGACGAGTACGCCTGTGGGTTCGACGCTCTGGCCCGACCGTTGCACATGACGGGTGAGCCGCACCAGGTAGCCCTCGAGCTCACCGGTGATGAACCGGCCGAGGCAGACCTACGTCGTCTCGTCGCCGACCATTACCAGCGGTTTCTTCATGGGCAGGCGCCGCCGGAAGCCTCCGCTCTTTCAGAGTTCGTGGCGGGGCTGCCCCTCGATGGTTCGTAAGGCAAGGGCCTTCGTTCGGCAGCACGCCAGCGAATCAGGACGTGAGTCTGCGGTAGCAGATGAGGGTGCAGGCGATGCTGGTGAAGGCGAGGAAGTGGTCGGCCTTGCATTCGTAGCGTCGGTGAAGGCGGCGGCAGCCGGCGAGCCAGGCCATGGTTCGTTCCACGGTCCAGCGGTGGCGGCCCAGCCGTTGCGATGACTCGACTCCCTTGCGGGCGATGCGGTGGGTGATGCCGCGTTCGCGTAACCATCGCCGCGGGTGAGCGTAGTCGTAGCCCTTGTCGGCGTGAAGTGCGCCGGGTTCGCGTCGTCGCGGGCCGCGGCGCGAGCGGATTGGCGGTATGCCCTTCACGAGTGGGATCAGGGCCTGGCTGTCATGCAGGTTGGCTCCAGAGATGCCGTTAGATATGGGCAGACCAGACCGTTCCGTGATCAGGTGGATCTTCGAGCCGTACTTGCCCCGATCGACAGGATTCGGACCTGTCAGGCCCCCTTTTTCAGGGCCCTCATGTTCACCGAGTCGATCGCGCAACGCGACCAGTCCAGCTCGCCGCGGGCACCGAGCTCGTCGAGGACCAGGCGGTGGAGCTTGGCCCACACTCTGGCCTTCGACCACTCCGAGAACCGCCGGTGGGCGGTCGCTCCGGACGGGCCGAACGACGCCGAAGGCAGCTGCAGCCAGGTACAACCCGACGTGGCCACGAAGACGATCGCGGCCAGCACTTCCCGGTCGCCGTGCCGACGCCGACCACCGCCCTGCGGCCGCGACGGCGCCTCCGGCACCACCCCCTGGAACAACTCCCACAACTCGTCCGGCACCAGCCGCTCAACGATCCCCACCATGACTCACAGAATACCGAGTCACCCAAATGAGATGACTTCTAAGCGCTTGGCCGCAGATCTCGGCCGGGCACTGAGTCTCCGTTCTCGAAGCCTCCCCTACGCCGACGGCAGCCTCCGCAGGTCCCGCCAGCGCAGAGAAGGCAAGCCGGATTCCTCGTCGTTGCTGGCGGATAGCGTGAGGCCCTTGCTTCCATACCCGTTGACCTCTTAAGCCCCGCCGTAAGCACCGGACGTCGAAAAACCTGGTCGGCCGCACCCCGAAACGCCATCCCCCATTTGGCCGCACCCTCGAACGAGTGCTGTTCGCGCCTCCAGTCAGATGCACGGAAGCTGAGCGATGTTGACCTGCGCGTCAGCCACGCTGGAACCCTGGCCGTGCGAAAACGCAGCGCCTGTCGGCGCGCTGCACCCAGCGCTCGGAGGAGGCCGGTCACCGACGAGCGAAGGACTCTATCGGCCACCACTGACAGAGTCGCATCCTTCACCATTGAACCTATTTGCTCGCCCATTTTCTCGATGCTTCGATGATCCTCAATTGCCGAAGCGGGCTGCTTTAGGCGGATATTAGGTGGATATTCCGTCCTCTGTGCTCACCGATCTTGGGAGGTCGATCGTGATCGAGGAGCTGTACGAACGGCTGCATGCGGCAGCTAATGCGCTGTCGGAGGACAGCGCTATTCGGGTCCGGGCGGCGTATGAGCCGACCAGCGGCCCGGGCGGCAGGATCTGCCCGCCGACGGTGAAGGTCAAGTCCACTGACGCGGCCGGCTACCTGATCGAGCCCCGCTACGTGGGGGGTGATGAGGTCAGGGTGGTGCTGCTTGATCAGCGCCAGTCGCAGGCGAACCGGTGCGAACAAGCGCTCCTGAGCGCGGTACGCCGTGAAGACCTGTTCCTTCCCCATCTGGAGCTGACGACGGAGGCCGGGGGGACGGCCGTATCGATCACGAGCCTGGAGGCGCCGCACAGGTCCTGCGACGCCTACTTCCGCGACTCTCAGAACGAGGGGGGAACAGCATTCGACGAGACCGAGGTCGGGGCTGCTCTGCGCCGGGCGGGAGCAGCAGACCTCGGTGCCTATCTGAATCAGTCGCCGGCGGACTTGGTGTATGGCGTGTGGGACTCGCACCGTAAGCGCCGGATCCAGGTCAAGGTCCCCCGCGCCTACACCTCGGAGATGTACGGCGTCTCCCCGCTCGTGGGTGTGCGTGCGGCCGGGCGCGTGGACCGGCTGAACCTGGCTGGTGACACCGTCGCGGTCACCGAGACGGGGTGGTCTTCGCTGGATGGTACGAGGCCGCCCCGCGGCGTCGTGTCCGCAAGGATGTCGGAGCTGGGCCACGGCATGATCCCGCCCTCTGAAGGCATCGGCGGGGTCTCGGTCAAGGGGGTGCACCGGCAGGCGACGGTGTCCCTGGCGCAGCTGTCCTCGCTGCGCTTCGGGAACGTCACCGAGGAGTTCACGGCCGCAGGCCGGGCGTTGCTCGCGTCCATCGCGCTTCTGGGGGACCGGCTGGCCTTCGGTGCGTCGGCTCTGCACCTGCGTTCGGGCTGCGACCTTGTCGTCGTCTCGGAGCAGGTGGAATGGGTGCAGCGGGGGCGGAACGGGGTGCCGGTGACGGAGCCGATGGAGTGCACGACGTCCCGCGATGCACTGGCGCTGTTCGAGATCGCTCTGGAACGGGCCCGTAAGTCCGGGCTGGAGTGGCCGGTCGAGCCGGTCCGTGTCCGCCCGAACGCGAGTCTGCAGCAGGCGATTGAGAAGTCCTACGAGATCGCCGGGCCGGCCGACGCCGCCTCGTGGAACTGATCCGCCCGAAGGCCCCGCGCATGGCCGCCCGACTGATCGACGACGTCTTCGACGCCCTGGACGAGCAGACCGTGACCGTTCCCGGCACCGGAACCCTCGACATCGTCGTTCCCTCCCTGGCCCGCTCGCTCGCCGCCGTCCACGAACAGCGCCGGGCCCTGGAAACTCAGATCAACACCCTGCTGGAGGCCCACCCTCTTTCCCAGGTCCTGACCTCGATGCCCGGCGTCGGCGTCAGGACCGCCGCAGTTCTGCTGGTCACCGTCGGCGACGGCACCAGCTTCCCCACCGCCGCCCACCTGGCCTCCTACGCGGGCCTGGCCCCGACAACGAAGTCCTCGGGAACCTCGATCCACGGCGAACACGCACCCCGAGGCGGAAACCGGCAACTGAAGCGGGCGATGTTCCTCTCCGCCTTCGCCTGCATGAACGCCGACCCGGCCTCCCGGACCTACTACGAAAAACAACGCGCCCGCGGCAAAACCCACACCCAAGCGCTCCTCCGCCTCGCACGCCAGCGCATCAGCGTCCTGTTCGCCATGCTCCGCGACGGCACCTTCTACGAATCGCGGGCGCCCAAGAACGTCGAGCTCGCCGCATAACCCCAGCAACACCGAACCATCCCAAACCCGACAGAGTGCCTTGCCGAACGACATAGAGGCACCCCCCCGTGTCCAGCTAGCACAACCAGGTATGCGGCGGTTTCGAGAGACAGCGCACCCACACACCCGAAACCGCTGAGGAACGACATCGCCGGAGCCCGCAGCATTGCCCTGGCGCGACCTCTCGACGGGAGAACACACATGAACCCCACCTACGACTTCACCGGCCAGGTCGCCTTCATCACCGGCGCCTCCTCCGGCATGGGCCTGGCCACCGCCCGCGCCTTCGCCGCCTCGGGAGCCGCCGTCGCGCTCGCCGACATCAACGAGGACGCCGTCAACGCCGCCGCCAAGCAGCTCACCGACGACGGCCACCAGGTCCTCGCCGTGGTCTGCGACGTCACCGACGAGGACCAGGTCGCCGCCGCCGTCGAGCGCACCGTCGAAGCTTTCGGACGGCTCGACATGGCCTACAACAACGCAGGGATCATGCCCCCGCCCACGGATGCCGCCGATGAGAGCGCGGAGCAGTTCGATCGCGTCCAGGGCATCAACCTGCGCGGGATCTGGGCGTCCATGAAGCATGAACTGCGGCACATGCGCGACCAGGGCGGTGGCACGATCGTCAACTGCTCCTCGCTCGGCGGTCTCGTGGGCAACCCCGGCCGCGCCGCCTACCACGCCACCAAACACGGCGTGATCGGCCTGACCAAGAGCGCCGCCCTCGAATACGGCTCCCGCGACGTGCGGATCAACGCCGTCTGCCCCGGCACGATCAGCACCCCGATGGTCGACGCCATGGTCGAAGGCGGAGAACTCGACCGCACCCAGGCCGAAGCGGGCCAGGCCATCGACCGGCTCGGCACCGCCGACGAGATCGCCCAGGCGGTCCTGTGGCTGTGCAGTCCCGGCGCGAGCTACGTCACGGGCGTTGCCCTGCCCGTCGACGGCGGCTATACCGCCCAGTAGCCTCTCGGCTCCGCCCTCGCCGTCCGAGCCCTGCGGTCGCGGGCGTCGGCGAGGGCCAGGACGGTCAGCGGTAAGAAAGGAAGTTGTCCGACGTGGTGACCCAAGGGCTCGGGTCAGCGTGGTGGACTCCAACCGCCGAGCCCTCACGCATGCGCGGTGATGTCCGCACCATCATTACCCGCGGTAAGGACGACCAACGTATGCCTGCTACGGCTCTGCCGAGTCACATACATGCGCGCGGCCAGCGCCTGAATGATATGCATGCCTCTGGCGTGCTCGTCATCGGTCGGCGGGGAGGCAGCGCTCTCGGGTTCGTCGCCACGATCGACGACCGTGATGTGGAGGAGCCCATTCGCGTCCAGGCGCAGGCGCACGGTCAGGTCACACCGGCCATGGGTGGTCGCATTGCCGACGAGTTCACTCACGACCAGCTCGGCATCCTCCAGCAGCTCGCCCCCGACCTTCCAAAGCTTCACTACCGCCGTGGTGAAACGGCGAGCCAACGGGACGCTGACAGCCTCCGCGGGCAGCCAGACGAACGACGCCCGTATCTCACGGGGGGTCACCTACGTACGTGGGGCCTCTTCGCGGAGGCCCAGCAGAGTATTTGTTCGCTCGTACACGGGAAGCCCCTCACGAAGAGCACGGAGTGTGAGGCACTGCAGAGACAGAACGTCTGCAGAACTCGCGAGACATCGGCTGCCGTTCCCGTCGGCTGGATCTCGCGTCGGAGATGTCTATACGGTTCCTGAATAAGGGCACAAAGCGCAAGAGCAATGTTTCGAAACTTTTATCGCGCTGGTGCGAAGGGGCGGATCGGCACCGCATAGCGCTCGGCCTCGGACCGGTGGTCGCCGCCTACGACGCGGGACGGCCGACTCCGTGCCGCGAGAGAGACGCGAAGCTGCCCGTCGACCGATCCGCGGTGCAGCACAGCCGGTCGAATCGACACTGCTCGTGGCCGTCCATCGGCCGCGGACAGCCACGGGGCCCGCCCCCTTCCACCTTCCCGATCTGCGGGTGCAGGTTGGCACGTTCCCGTATGCCGACCGCGCGGGCGGCCGCAACACGGGCCCGCCGAATGGGCGCTGCGTCATCTCTTGACGCCGACCGGGCCGGTTCTTACAGTTCACTCCAGCCAGCGCTCCCGGTTTTCGCGCAACATTTCGGAGCGAGTACAGTCCGCCTTCCCGGGCCCTGTCGAGAGGACCGATAGAGCACCATGAGCTATGCCAGACGACGGGCGTTGATCGTGCGCGGCGGCCTGGAGGGCTGCAGCCCCGTCCAGACCACGGACCTCTTCCTGCCCTTCCTCGACCGGAACGGGTTCGACGTGGTCATCGAGGACTGCCTGGAAGTCTACGAGGACGAGAAGTTTCTGGCCGAGACCGATCTGGTGGTCCAGTGCTGGCCCGGGGGCGAAATCACGCCCAAGGAGAGCGCCGGACTGCGGGCCGCCGTCAGAGGCGGCATGGGACTCGCGGGCTGGGGCGCTGGGCTGGTGGACGCGTTCCGGGAGGACTTCGACTACCAGTTGCTCGTCGGAGGGAGTTTCCAGCTCGACCCGTCGGAGTCCGGCCGTCGCCGGGTGCGACTGGCCGCGGAGTACAGCGACCACCCGGTGATCAGCGGGTTGTCCGACTTCGAGGCCCGCTCCGAGCGGTACTGGCCGCTCAGCGACCCCCTGATCGACATCCTGGCGACCGTCACCTTCGACGGCGACGAGAACCGGCCGGGCGTCTCGTCCGTACCGGCGGTATGGACGAGGACGTGGGGGCGCGGCCGGGTCTTCGCCTCGGTCTTCGGCCACGCACCCGACGACTTCGACACCCCGCAGACGCGCGCGCTCACCGAGCGCGGGCTGCTGTGGGCCAGTCGGTGACGCACGGTGAAACGGCGGAAGTCATGACGGAGGCCGCAACGCCGGCGACCGTGTGCCCGAGGTCCGTCCCGACGGACGGCGGGCGGGTCGTCCACGCCACCTCCAGGGGCGGAGCCTTGATGCCGTCCACTATGATTCCCTGGCTTCAGTATCGGTTGTTGCGAAATTTTTCGAGCACCGGTACTCGTCCAGCGCGTCATGTCGGCGACGGCGTCCCTCCCTCGGCGGGATCCGCCGTCGCTCGTCGCCCGCATCGCACCGTGGAAGAGAAGCCATGTCGACAGCCACACCGAGACCCTTGCGGGTCACCGTCTGGAACGAGGGACGGCACGAGCAGCAGAACCCCGAGGTCGCGGCGCGCTATCCCGAGGGCATACACGGGGCGGTGGCGGGGGCCGTCGCCGAGTATCTGGGCGGGACGGCCGAGGTGCGGACCGCGACGCTGGACGAACCGGAGCACGGGCTGACCGAGGACGTGCTGGCCGCCACGGACGTGCTGACGTGGTGGGGGAATCTGGCACACCGCGAGGTGTCGGACGAGGTGGTCAAGCGGGTGCACCGCCGGGTGCTGGCCGGAATGGGCCTGGTCGTGCTGCACTCCGGGCACCTGTCGAAGATCTTCACCCGGCTCATGGGCACGACGTGCACGCTGCGCTGGCGCAGCGGACGCGATCGCGAAGTGGTCTGGACGGTGGCCCCCACGCATCCTGTGGCGGCCGGCGTGCCCCATCCGTTCGTCATCGACGAGCAGGAGATGTACGGGGAGTACTTCGACATCCCCGTCCCCGACGAACTGGTCTTCCTCAGCTCCTTCAGCGGCGGCGAGGTGTTCCGCAGCGGCTGTGCCTTCCGTCGCGGTCACGGAAAGATCTTCTACTTCAGTCCCGGGGACCAGGACTATCCCGTCTACCACCATCCCCACGTCCGCCACGTCATCGCCAACGCCGTGCGCTGGGCGGCGCCCGAGGCCGACCGGTCGGTCCCCAGGCTGGTCCACAGCGAATCCGGCTGGTTCGAACGGGGCGGCGAACAGGCGTGACGTCGCAGACCTTCAGAACGATCCCGTCCGACCGCGATCCCGTGCGCGTCCTGGTCGTGGGGGCCGGCCGCATGGCCCGTGTCTGGCTCCGGGCCGTCCTGGCCTCGCCGGACACGGAACTCGCGGGCGTCGTCGACAGCGTCTCCGACCACGCCGAGGCACTCGTGCACCGGTTGGGCGTGCCGGGGACGCCCACCGGTCACGACCTCGCCTCGCTGGCGGCGGCCACGCGTCCCGACGCCGTCGTGGACGTGACCGTCCCCGAGGCCCACCTGCCCGTGACGCTGTCGGCACTGGCCCTCGGACTGCCCGTCCTGGGTGAGAAACCCGCAGCCGCCACGGTGCCCGAGGCGCTGCGGCTGGCCGCCGCGTCCGAGGCGGCGGGCGAACTGTTCATGGTCAGCCAATCGCGGCGGTACAACGGGCACCTGGACGCCCTCCGGGACCGCGCGCACCTGCTCGGCCGACCGGGCATTCTCACCACCGACTTCTTCCGGGCCCCGCATTTCGGCGGATTCCGCGAGACCATGGCCCATCCGCTCCTGCTCGACATGGCGATCCA
>NZ_JBEOSI010000013.1:177079-191502 GCF_040302845.1 Streptomyces sp. NPDC096323 | reverse complement strand
ACTGCAGGGGGGACCCTGTGGGAGAGTAGGACGCCGCCGAACTCCTTTTGATAGTTAAGCCCCGTGCCCTTGTGGCACGGGGCTTTTCTGCGTTTCCCCGCCGCCCTGGCACCCCCTGTGTCCGTGCCGACCAGGGCTGAGGGTAGGGTCAGGGGGCATCATTGGCACGTTCCTCACAGGAGGCCCCCGGGTGGAGGTCCAGGAGACCCGCGTTCAGACGAACCGGGTACTCACCATCCCCAACGTCCTCAGCATGGCTCGCCTCGTTGGCGTACCCGTCTTCCTGTGGCTGATTCTTCGTCCCGAGTTCGGCGGGCCCCAGAGCGATGGCTGGGCGCTGCTCGTCCTGATGTTCAGCGGCGTGAGCGACTACCTCGACGGTAAGCTCGCGCGTCGCTGGAACCAGATCAGCAGCCTCGGGCGGCTGCTCGACCCGGCTGCCGACCGGCTCTACATTCTTTCCACCCTCGTCGGTCTGACCTGGCGCGAGATCCTCCCGCTGTGGCTCACTGCGGCACTCCTCGCCCGCGAACTGATGCTTCTCGTCATGGTGGCAATCCTGCGCCGCCACGGCTATCCGCCGCCCCAGGTGAACTTCCTGGGGAAGGCGGCCACGTTCAACCTCATGTACGCATTCCCCTTGTTGCTGCTCAGCGACGGAAGTGGTTGGCTGGCATCGCTGGCCACTGTTTTCGGATGGGCGTTCGCAGGATGGGGTACAACGCTCTACTGGTGGGCAGGGATCCTCTATGTGGTTCAGGTCCGCCGGCTGGTCAAGGCGGATGCAGTAGCCGATTGAGCTCGTTGATGCGGGGCGCGCGACGTGGCCGGCCCGCGGCTGATGACACGGATGTTGCCCCGACGGGCGAAGTCGGCTAGACCGTCGTCTTTTCAAGGAGGACGTTTCCGACATGAAGGCCGTCGTGATGGCAGGTGGTGAAGGCACTCGCCTTCGCCCCATGACCTCAAGCATGCCCAAGCCTCTTCTTCCCGTAGCCAATCGGCCGATCATGGAGCACGTGCTTCGTCTGCTCAAACGGCATGGGCTCAACGAGACGGTGGTGACCGTCCAGTTCCTCGCCTCGCTCGTGAAGAACTACTTCGGAGACGGCGAAGAGCTCGGGATGGAGCTCAGCTATGCGAACGAGGAGAAACCGCTCGGTACCGCGGGCAGCGTGAAGAATGCCGAAGAGGCATTGAAGGACGACACCTTCCTCGTCATTTCCGGTGACGCACTCACCGACTTCGACCTCACCGACCTCATCGCCTTCCACAAGGAAAAGGGCGGACTGGTCACGGTCTGTCTCACGCGTGTGCCGAACCCTCTCGAATTCGGCATCACGATCGTGGACGAAGCCGGTCAGGTCGAACGCTTCCTGGAGAAGCCCACCTGGGGCCAGGTCTTCTCGGACACCGTGAACACGGGCATCTACGTCATGGAACCCGAGGTCTTCAACTACGTCGAGGCCGACGTCTCCGTGGACTGGTCCGGCGATGTCTTCCCGCAGCTCATGAAGGAAGGCAAGCCCATCTACGGCTATGTCGCCGAGGGCTACTGGGAGGACGTCGGCACGCACGAGAGCTACGTGAAGGCCCAGGCAGACGTACTCGAACGCAAGGTCGACGTCGAGATCGACGGCTTCGAGATCTCTCCCGGTGTCTGGGTTGCCGAAGGGGCCGAAGTGCACCCCGACGCGGTGCTGCGGGGGCCCCTGTACATCGGTGACTACGCCAAGATCGAGGCCGGCGTAGAGATCCGGGAGGACACGGTCATCGGATCGAACGTCGTCGTGAAGAGCGGCGCCTTCCTCCACAAGGCCGTTGTCCACGACAACGTGTACATCGGTGATCACAGCAACCTGCGTGGCTGCGTGATCGGCAAGAACACCGACATCATGCGTGCCGCCCGGATCGAGGACGGGGCGGTCATCGGCGACGAATGCCTCGTGGGCGAGGAATCGATCATCCAGGGCAACGTCCGCGTCTATCCCTTCAAGACCATCGAGGCCGGCGCGTTCGTCAACACCTCGGTGATCTGGGAGTCGCGCGGACAGGCCCACCTCTTCGGCGCGCGCGGAGTATCGGGGATCCTGAACGTCGAGATCACGCCGGAACTGGCGGTCAGACTCGCCGGTGCGTATGCGACGACGCTGAAGAAGGGCTCGACCGTTACCACGGCGCGTGACCACTCCCGTGGCGCCCGGGCACTGAAGCGCGCGGTGATCTCGGCCCTGCAGGCCAGCGCCATCGACGTCCGCGACCTCGAGAACGTGCCGTTGCCCGTAGCCCGTCAGCAGACCGCGCGGGGCAGCGCCGGCGGCATCATGATCCGCACCTCGCCGGGTGTGCCCGACTCCGTCGACATCATGTTCTTCGACGAGCGGGGAGCGGACCTCTCCCAGGCGCAGCAGCGCAAGCTGGACCGCGTCTACGCCAGGCAGGAGTACCGCCGCGCCTTCCCGGGCGAGATCGGTGACCTCCACTTCCCGTCCAGCGTCTTCGACTCGTACACGGGTTCCCTGCTGCGGAACGTGGACACGGCCGGGATCGCGGACGCCGGGCTCAAGGTGGTCGTCGACGCGTCCAACGGCAGCGCGGGGCTTGTGCTCCCCAGCCTGCTGGGACGGCTCGGTGTCGATGCGCTGACCATCAACCCGGGCCTCGACGAATCCCGGCCCACCGAGTCGGCCGAGACGCGGAGGTCCGGGCTGGTGCGGCTCGGGGAGATCGTCTCCTCGGCGAGAGCCGCGTTCGGCGTCCGTTTCGACCCGGTCGGCGAACGGCTCTCCCTCGTCGACGAGCGGGGCAGGATCGTGGAGGACGACCGTGCCCTGCTGGTCCTGCTCGACCTCGTCGCGGCGGAACGCCGCAGCGGGCGGGTGGCGCTGCCCGTGACGACCACCCGTGTCGCCGAGCAGGTCGCCGCGTACCACGGCACCCAGGTCGAGTGGACGATGACGTCGCCCGACGACCTGACCCGGGTGGGGCGAGAAGAAGGAACCATCTTCGGTGGAGACGGACGCGGAGGGTTCATCGTTCCCGAGTTCAGCAGCGTCTTCGACGGATCGGCGGCGTTCGTACGGCTCATCGGGCTGGTGGCCAGGACGCAGCTCACGCTCAGCCAGATCGACGCACGCATCCCGCGCGCCCATGTGCTGCGGCGCGATCTGGCGACGCCGTGGGCCGTCAAGGGACTCGTGATGCGTCGTGTGGTCGAGGCCGCGGGCGACCGTGACGTCGATACGACGGACGGTGTACGGGTCGTCGAGGCTGACGGGCGATGGGTGATGGTGCTGCCGGACCGTGCCGAGGCGGTCACCCACCTGTGGGCGGAAGGGCCGGACGACGCATCCGCCCAGGCGCTCCTGGACGAATGGGCCGCCATCGTCGACAGCGCAGGTCAGTGAGGTGACCGGATGCCGGGGCGGCCGGGAGTCGTCGCCCCGGCATCCGGTCCCTGCCCGGAGGGCGCGGTGCGGCTGAGCGAGCCGCCCGACCGCTTTAGGCGCAACGGTGGGGCCATTCGGCGGTAGCCGCTACGACATGCGACGATGTGCGGCATGCCGCAGCAGCCCCCCGATCGGAGTACCGGCGCCTCGCCGCCCCCGCGCCCCGACGCGTCCATGTCGCTGCTGACCAATGTGATGGACCACAGCCTGGACGACGGGTACGCCGAAGCCTCGGCGCGCCGCAAGGCCGACGGGCGTGGGGGGATGCCCAGGACCCTCAAGGCGAAGCTCGGCTTCGCCGCGTGTCTGGTGCTGGCGGCGCTCGTGGTGACGCTCGGTGCCGCGCAGGCGCGGGTCGCCGCGCCGGTCCTGGCCAAGGAACGCGAAGAACTCATCGACCGGATCGACGCCGAGACCTCTACGGCCGACACGCTTGAGGCGCAGGTGGAGGAGATCCGCGACGACGTGAGCCGGCGCCAGCGCAAGGCCCTGGAGAAGCACGGCGGTGACCAGACCGAACTGGTGGCCCTGCTCTCCGGGGCGACACCGGTGCACGGTCCCGGGGTCAAGCTCGTCGTCGACGATGCCAAGGACACGGACCAGGGGGGTGGCGGACCCCGGGAGAGCACCGGGTTCTCCGACACGGGACGGGTCCGTGACCGGGACATGCAACGGGTCGTCAACGGGCTGTGGCAGTCGGGCGCAGAAGCGATCGCCATCAACGGACAGCGTCTGACCGCCCTGTCGGCGATCCGTGCCGCGGGCGACGCCATACTGGTCGACAACAAGCCGCTGGTGCCGCCGTACACGGTGCTCGCGGTGGGGGACGGGAAGAAACTCGGCGCCGCCTTCCAGGACAGCGCCGACGGCCAGTACCTGCAGGCGCTGAAGGACACCTTCGACATCAGGACCAGCCTCTCCGTCCAGGAGAAGGTGAGCCTTCCGGCCGCCCCGAGTCTGATCGTACGGACAGCAGAGCCTTATAAGGCCGCAGACACCGGCAGTGGTGCGGCAGACACAGGGAAGGGCACATCGTGATCGCCGTACTGGGCCTCGTCGTGGGAGTCGTGGTCGGACTGTTGGTCCGGCCCGAAGTGCCGGCGGTGGTCGAGCCCTACCTCCCGATCGCGGTCGTGGCCGCTCTGGACGCCGTCTTCGGTGGCCTGCGGGCCATGCTCGACGGGATCTTCGTCGACAAGGTCTTCGTGGTCTCGTTCCTCTCGAACGTGGTCGTCGCCGCCCTGATCGTCTTCCTGGGGGACAAGCTGGGCGTCGGAGCGCAACTGTCCACCGGCGTAGTCGTCGTCCTCGGCATCCGGATCTTCTCCAACGCCGCCGCGATCCGCCGTCACATCTTCCGGGCCTGACGCCGATGAGCAACGACGCATTCAACGGAGACCGCGGCGACCGTCCCGAGCCCGGCGAGCAGGCCGAGAAGACCACTTCCTCCCAGGAGGTGACCGGGCGTCAGAGGCTCATGGCCGGAATCTGGCCGCCGCGGGTCACCCGCGCCCAACTCATCGTCGCGGTGCTGCTGTTCGTCCTCGGCCTGGGGCTTGCCATCCAGGTGCGGTCGAACAGCGACAACAGCGCCCTGCGCGGCGCCCGCCAGGAGGACCTCGTCCGGATCCTCGACGAGGTGGATGACCGTACCCAGCGGCTGGAGGACGAGAAGCAGCGTCTCGTCGACCAGCGAACGGAACTGGAGAACAGCTCCGACCAGGCGGAAGAGGCGCGGAAGCAGACGGTGGAGAAGGAGCGCCAACTGGGCATCCTCGCGGGTACGGTGGCGGTGCACGGCCCCGGAATCACCCTCACGGTCAACGATCCCGGTGGCGCGGTGCAGGCCGACATGCTGCTCGACGCCCTTCAGGAGCTCCGGGCGGCCGGCGCCGAGGCGATCCAGGTCAACGGCGTGCGCGTCGTGGCCCATACGTACTTCTCCGGGGACGGGGGCGCCGTCAAGGTTGACGACCGCGATATCTCCGCTCCGTACGTCTTCGAGGTCATCGGCAAGCCGCAGGATCTCGAACCGGCGCTGAACATCCCCGGCGGTGTGGTGCAGACGCTGGAGAAGGAGCAGGCCACCGTGCATGTGGCGCAGTCCGACGACATCGTCGTCGACGCCTTGCGACCGGCGGAGCGGCCTGACTACTCTCGGTCGTCGGCCCAGTGAACCCAGGACGCGTGGGCGTCGCAGGACACGGTCAGAAGGTTGCGGGGGGTCGCCGCATCGTAATGGTGGTGCGTGGTGGAAACTGTCGAGTGGATACGGACGTTGTGAAGATGTCCGGGTCGGCAGGTGTGTTCATTCAGGGTTCGTCCTGCCCCACGGGCGGGTCTGTTTCGGTCAAGGGGAATCGCCCGTGAAGTTGTTTGGGAAGTTGTTCGGCAAGAGCGCTCGCGATGAAGCCGCACGCCATCGCGCACCGCGCCATGGTCAGAGCGAGGAACAGGGTGGCGAGCGCCCCCTCTTTCGCGATCAGGTGACAGGTCGGGAGGGTGACAATTCGGGTGGTTCCGGCGCGTCGTCGGTTGACCCTGCCGGTCCCGGCCGCATAGGTTTCGGAGATCCGTCAACCTCACGTACGGGTGGAGGGTTCGCCCCGAGGCAGGAGGCTTCGTCCATGCCGGTCTGTACGAGGTGCGGGCACCGCAACGCCGAGGCCAGCCGTTTCTGCTCCAACTGCGGTGCGCCGCTGCGGGGCGGGGTTCCCGAGCGGGCTTCGGAGACGACGTCGACCATTTCCATCTCGGGCCTGGAGGCCTACGAGGCGGAGGCGACCGGACAGCCGTCCGTGCCGTCGCTCTCGCCCGAGGCACAGGCCGCCGTGGACGCCCTGCCGCTCGGTTCGGCGCTCCTGGTGGTGCGACGGGGGCCGAACTCCGGCAGCCGCTTCCTTCTGGACAGTGAACTGACCACGGCCGGCCGTCACCCGCAGAGCGACATCTTCCTCGACGACGTGACGGTTTCGCGTCGCCACGTGGAGTTCCGCCGGAGCCCCGACGGCAGCTTCACCGTGGGGGATGTCGGCAGCCTCAACGGCACCTACGTCAACCGTGAGCGCATCGACTCCGTCGCGCTGTCCAACGGCGACGAAGTGCAGATCGGCAAGTACCGGCTGGTCTTCTACGCGAGCCAGCGCGGCATCTGACCTGTCAGGGAAGGTCCATGCTGAGAACACCGACGGGCGGTGCCGGACACGGCACCGCCACCGCCGACGACCGCCCGATGAGCATCGGCACGGTGCTCCTGCAGTTGCGGGACGAGTTCCCCGAAGTCACGATCTCCAAGATCCGTTTCCTGGAGGCCGAGGGACTCGTCGAGCCGCAGCGGACGCCCTCCGGCTACCGGAAGTTCCGTCCCGAGGACGTCGAGCGGCTATCTCAGGTGCTGCGGATGCAGCGGGACCACTATCTACCGCTGAAGGTCATCCGGGAGCACCTGGACGCTCTCGCCCGCGGGGAGCAGCCGAGCCTGCCGGCGTCGGGCGGTGAGACGGATCCGGCCGACGGCAGCTGGACCGGCGGGACCGGGCGGCCCACCGCCGCCCGCATCGGCCGTGCCGAGCTCCTCGCTGCCGCCGAGGTGACCGAGAGCGATCTCGACGCCTGGGAGTCGTACGGTCTGGTCGCGCCGTCGGAGGGGGGCGGCTACGACGCCGAGACCGTCACCGTCGCCAGGCTTGTGGCGGATCTGGGGCGATTCGGTCTGGAACCGCGCCATCTTCGCGCGATGCGAGCAGCGGCCGACCGGGAGGCCGGGCTGATCGAGCAGGTCGTCGCGCCCTTGCGGCGGCACCGGAATCCGCAGACCAGAGCCCATGCCGAGGCCACTGCGAAGGAGCTCGCCGAGCTCTCCGTACGGCTGCATTCGGCCCTGGTGCAGACCGCTCTGCAGATCCGTCTGCACTGATCCGGCCGGGCCCGACTACCCAAACCTGCCGAGCACGTCCTAGGGTTGCTGTGTGAACGAGCTCGACGTAGTGGGTGTCCGGGTGGAAATGCCCTCCAACCAACCGATCGTGCTCCTGCGTGAAGTGGGAGGCGACCGGTACCTCCCTATTTGGATCGGTCCTGGTGAGGCGACCGCGATCGCCTTCGCCCAGCAGGGCATGGCTCCGGCCAGGCCGCTGACCCATGATCTCTTCAAGGATGTGCTCGAGGCCGTCGGCCAGGAGCTCACGGAGGTCCGGATCACGGATCTGCGCGAAGGGGTCTTCTACGCGGAGCTGGTCTTCGCCAGTGGAGTCGAAGTGAGTGCGCGGCCCTCCGACGCCATAGCGCTCGCCCTGCGCACCGGCACGCCGATCTACGGCAGTGACGGGGTGCTCGACGACGCGGGAATCGCGATTCCCGACGAGCAGGAGGACGAGGTGGAGAAGTTCCGCGAGTTCCTCGACCAGATCTCACCGGAGGACTTCGGTACGAACAGTCAGTGACGTCCCCGAAGGGGCCCCGCCAGCGCATTCGACAAGCCTTTCCCGGTTGTGAGTCACGGGAAACCACCCTCAGGGTGATTATCACTCGGCGTGCCGAGTGTGGCGATCGTTGACGCACCCCGGGTGACTGCCTACCTTCGAGTGGGCAGGTCAAGGACGGAGGTCGGCGTGAGAAGCAGCGGCGACGGTACGGCAGTGGGCGGGCCGTATCCGCAGCAGGGGAGTACAGCCGGCCACACCATCAGGCAACCGGTTGCGCCGGATGCGGTGGCGGGGGACGGCGTGACATCGGCCGACGAGATCGGCTACCGCGGGCCGACGGCATGCGCGGCGGCGGGGATCACCTACCGGCAGCTCGACTAC
Organism: Streptomyces sp. NPDC096323; assembly: GCF_040302845.1. Lineage (NCBI taxonomy): Bacteria > Bacillati > Actinomycetota > Actinomycetes > Kitasatosporales > Streptomycetaceae > Streptomyces > Streptomyces sp. NPDC096323. Next base: position 183,248 of record NZ_JBEOSI010000013.1, on the reverse strand, counting down.
TGGGCCCGCACGGGCCTGGTCGAGCCGAGCGTCCGCCCGGCCTACGGGTCGGGCACGCAGCGGCTCTACAGCTTCCGGGACGTCGTCCTGCTGAAGATCGTGAAGCGTTTCCTCGATACCGGGGTGGCCCTTCAGAACATCCGCACCACGGTCCAGCACCTGCGGGCCCGCGGCTTCCAGGATCTCGGGCGCATGACGCTGATGAGCGACGGGGCGACCGTGTACGAGTGCTCCTCGCCCGCGGAGGTCGTCGAGCTGCTCCAAGGGGGCCAGGGGGTCTTCGGCATCGCCGTCGGGGTGGTGTGGCGGGATGTGGACGTCGCGCTGTCGCAGTTGCACGGGGAGCGCGTGGACACCGGCGAGACGCTGATCGGCAACAACCCGGCCGACGAGCTCGCCCGTCGGCGCAACCGGGCCGGCTGACCGGGCGCGAGGACGGCCGCGCCCCGGAAAACCGGGGTCGGCCGGCCGTGGCCACGGGGCGACTGTCAGTGCCGTAGGGCACCATCGATTGTTGTGAGAGCCGCGCCCACCATCCTGCATCTGGACATGGATGCCTTCTACGCCTCTGCGGAGCAGGCGGCGAAGCCGAGCCTGCGCGGAAAGCCGGTGGTGGTGGGCGGACTCGGCCCCCGAGGGGTCGTCGCCACCGCCTCGTACGAGGCACGGCGATTCGGAGTGCACTCGGCGATGCCGATGGCGCTGGCCAGAAGGCTGGCGCCGAACGCGGCCTATCTGGTGCCCCGCTTCACGCTCTACCGGACCGTGAGCGAACAGGTCATGGAGCTGCTGGGCCGTCTGTCTCCCCTCGTCGAACCGCTCAGCCTCGACGAGGCCTTCGTCGACCTGGAGGCGGGCGGGACGGCGGACGACACGGCCTCGGCGATGGAGATCGGTGAGCAGCTGCGCGGGGCGATCGAGGCGGTCACGGGGCTCAGCGGCTCCGTCGGGCTCGCGGGCTCCAAGATGCTGGCGAAGATCGCCTCCGAGGAGGCGAAGCCCGACGGCATCCTGCTGATAGAGCCGGGCACGGAACGGGCGCTGCTCGCGCCCATGTCCGTACGCATCCTTCCGGGCGTCGGCCCCGCCACCGCGGACCATCTGCGCCGGGCCGGCATGACCACGGTCAATGACCTCGCCGAGGCGGGCGAGGCGGAGCTCGTACGGCTGCTGGGCAAGGCGCACGGCAGCTCGCTGCACCGCATGGCGTCCGGATACGACGACCGGCCCGTGGTCGCCGAGCGCGACGCCAAATCGGTCTCCGTCGAGGACACCTTCGACACGGATCTCCACGACCGGGTCCGCGTGCGGACCGAGGTGGAGCGACTGGCCGACCGCTGCGTCCAGCGGCTGCGAGCCGCCGGACGGTCAGGGCGCACGGTGGTGCTGAAGGTGCGCCGCTACGACTTCTCGACCCTCACCCGCTCCGAGACGCTCCGCGGCCCCACCGACGACCCCACGGTCGTCAGGGAGGCCGCTGCGCGGCTTCTGGAGGCCGTGGACACGACCGGGGGTGTCCGTCTGCTCGGTGTCGGCGTCACCGGGCTGGCCGACTTCACCCAGGAGGACCTGTTCGCCCAGGCAGCCGGTGAGCGGACGGCCGCCGAGGCCCCGGACGCGGCCGGGCCGGACGCGGACGCCGCCGGGGACGAGGGCGGGACGCGGAGCGAGGAGCCCGCCCAGGAGAACCCGGAGCAGCTCGCCGCGCGCCGCTGGCCGGCCGGGCACGACGTACGCCACGAGACCTACGGACACGGCTGGGTGCAGGGAAGCGGGGTCGGGCGGGTGACGGTGAGATTCGAGGAACCGGAATCGGCGCCCGGCCGGGTCCGCACGTTCCGTATCGACGACCCGGAACTGCGGCCGGCCGACCCGCTGCCGCTCGTACGGAACCCGGTGGACTACTCGTCCTGGCCGGCCAGCCTGCCGAAGTCGCGGTCCGGGGCGCTCTCGGCGGGCGCCGAGTCCAGACCGTAGTGCCGGTAGAGCTGCAGCTCCTGCTCCGGCGAGAGATGACGGCCGACCCCGAAGTCGGGTGCGTCCTTGATCAGGGCGCGGTCGAAGGGGATGCGCAGCGTGTCCTCGACGAATTCGCTGGGCTCCAGCGGGACGAAGGCGTCCCGGCTGAACAGTCCGGTGCGCACGGCCGCCCATTCGGGGATCCCGGTCGCGTCGTCGAGATACACCTCGTCCACAGTTCCGATCTTGGTGCCCTTGCGGTCGAACGCCTTGCGGCCGATCAGGCTGCGCGGATCGATGTCGCTCTGCACGGTCCCTCCCACGGGTCGTGGCCACTCCACAGGCACTACAGAAGTGCACAACCGTGACGTCGGCCACTCGAGATTTTCACCGTGTACCCCGCTGGTAGGCTTGCCATGGCTGCTGATCCCGTGCGGGAGAGTCCTCCGGAGATGTTCCGGAGGCGCCGAAGGAGCAAATCCTCCCCGGAATCTCTCAGGCCCCCGTACCGCACGGACGAGGTCACTCTGGAAAGCAGGGCGGGTCCGCACGGCCACGGCCGGGCCGGATCCCACCCTCACCGACGGTGAAAGCCGGTGCGCCCCGCGGGCACCGGTGAAGCTCTCAGGTTGAGATGACAGAGGGGGAGGCCGTTCGGGCACCCCGCGCCGTGGTGCCCCTCGCAGGTCGTGACAGACCAGGAGGCCTCCATCATGACCCCCCGTCGCACTTCGCTCTCCCAGCTGGAACAGGGCATCCCGTTCGAGCAGCGCCACATCGGTCCCGATGCCGAGGCACAGGCGAAGATGCTCGCCCAGGTCGGTTACGGCTCGCTCGACGAGCTCACCGCCGCCGCGGTACCCGACGTCATCAGGAGCGCCGAGGCCCTGAACCTGCCGGCCGCCCGGACCGAGGCCGAGGTCCTCGCGGAGCTGCGCCTGCTCGCCGACCGCAACCAGGTCCTGGCCCCGATGATGGGGCTCGGCTACTACGGCACGTTCACCCCGCCGGTGATCCTGCGCAATGTGATGGAGAACCCCGCCTGGTACACGGCCTACACGCCGTACCAGCCGGAGATCTCCCAGGGCCGCCTCGAAGCCCTCCTGAACTTCCAGACGATGGTCGCCGAGCTCACCGGGCTGCCCACCTCCGGCGCCTCGCTGCTCGACGAGGGCACCGCCGCCGCCGAGGCCATGGCGCTGGCCCGGCGCGTCGGCAAGGTGAAGCAGGGCGTCTTCCTGGTCGACGCGGACACCCTGCCGCAGACCGTCGCGGTCATCGAGACCCGTGCCGAGCCGACCGGCGTCGAGATCGTCGTCGCGGACCTCACCGACGGCGTTCCGGCCGAGATCGCCGAGCGCGGCGTCTTCGGTGTGCTGCTGCAGTACCCCGGCGCCTCGGGAGCCGTACGGGACATCAGGCCCGTCATCGAGCAGGCCCACGAGCTCGGCGCGATCGTCACCGTGGCCGCCGATCTGCTCGCGCTCACCCTGCTCACGTCCCCCGGCGACCTGGGCGCGGACATCGCCGTCGGCACCACGCAGCGCTTCGGCGTCCCGATGGGCTTCGGCGGACCGCACGCCGGTTTCATGGCCGTGCGCGAGAAGTTCGCGCGCAGCCTCCCGGGCCGCCTCGTCGGCGTCTCCGTGGACGCGGACGGCAACAAGGCGTACCGGCTGGCCCTGCAGACCCGCGAGCAGCACATCCGCCGCGAGAAGGCCACCAGCAACATCTGTACCGCTCAGGTGCTGCTCGCGGTGATGGCCGGCATGTACGCCGTCTACCACGGCCCCGACGGGCTGCGGACGATCGCCCGGCGCACCCACCGCTACGCGGCCATCCTGGCGGAGGGCCTGCGGGCCGCCGGTGTCGACGTGGTGACCGGCTCCTACTTCGACACGCTCACCGTCCGGGTGCCGGGCAAGGCCGCCGCGGTCGTGGCGGACGCCCGTGAGCGTGGGGTCAACCTGCGGCTCGTCGACGCCGACCTGGTCTCGCTCGCGTGCGACGAGACCACGACCCGCGCCCAGGTCGCGGCCGTCTGGGCCGCCTTCGGCGCCGAGGGCGACGTGGAGGCGCTGGACGCCACGACGGCCGAGGCGCTGCCCGAGGGGCTGCTGCGCACCGACGCGATCCTGACCCACCCGGTCTTCCACCAGTACCGTTCCGAGACGGCGATGCTGCGCTACCTGCGCAAGCTCGCCGACCGTGACTACGCGCTGGACCGCGGCATGATCCCGCTCGGCTCCTGCACCATGAAGCTGAACGCGACCGCCGAGATGGAGTCGATCACCTGGCCCGAGTTCGGCGCCCTGCACCCGTTCGCGCCGGCCGAGCAGGCCGAGGGCTTCCTGACGCTCATCCGCGAACTGGAGGAGCGCCTGGCGGAGGTCACCGGCTATGACGCGGTCTCCATTCAGCCGAACGCCGGATCGCAGGGTGAGTTCGCGGGGCTGCTGGCCGTGCGCGCGTACCACCGTGCCAACGGCGACGAGGGCCGGACCGTCTGTCTGATCCCGTCCTCCGCCCATGGGACCAACGCCGCGAGCGCCGTGATGGCCGGTATGAAGGTCGTCGTGGTGAAGACCGCCGACGACGGCGAGGTCGACATAGAGGACCTCCGCGCGAAGATCGCGCAGTACCGCGACGAGCTGGCCGTGCTCATGATCACCTACCCGTCGACGCACGGCGTCTTCGAGGAGCACGTCGCCGACATCTGCGCCGAGGTGCACGACGCCGGCGGCCAGGTCTACGTCGACGGCGCCAACCTGAACGCACTGGTCGGCCTCGCCAAGCCGGGCCGGTTCGGCGGCGACGTCTCGCACCTGAACCTGCACAAGACCTTCTGCATCCCGCACGGCGGCGGCGGCCCCGGCGTCGGCCCCGTCGGTGTGCGCGCGCACCTGGCGCCGTACCTCCCGAACCACCCGCTGCAGCCCCTGGCCGGACCGGAGAGCGGTGTGGGACCGATCTCGGCCGCTCCGTGGGGCTCGGCCGGCATTCTCCCGATCTCCTGGGCCTATGTACGCCTGATGGGTGGCGAGGGCCTCAAGCGTGCGACGCAGGTCGCCGTACTCGCGGCCAACTACATCGCCAAGCGGCTGGAGCCGCACTACCCGATCCTGTACAACGGCCCGGCGGGACTGGTCGCGCACGAGTGCATCGTGGATCTGCGGCCCCTCTCCAAGGCCACCGGGGTCAGCATCGACGATGTCGCCAAGCGCCTCATCGACTACGGCTTCCACTCGCCGACCATGTCGTTCCCCGTCGCGGGGACGCTCATGATCGAGCCGACCGAGAGCGAGGACCTCGCGGAGCTGGACCGCTTCTGCGACACGATGATCGCCATTCGCGGCGAGATCGAGAAGGTCGCCTCCGGCGAGTGGAGCGCGGACGACAACCCGCTGGCCAACGCCCCGCACACGGCGGCCGCGCTGGGCGGGGAGTGGGAGCACGGCTACAGCCGCGAGGTGGCCGTCTTCCCGGCCGGGGTCTCGGCCGCCGACAAGTACTGGCCGCCGGTGCGCCGGATCGACGGTGCGTTCGGTGACCGCAACCTCGTCTGCTCCTGCCCGCCGCTGGAGGAGTACGACAACTGACGCCGGATCCACGGCGGGGCGCGGATACGCGTGGGGGCCGGTGCGGAGATTTCTCCGGGCCGGCCCCTTTTTTCGTACGGCCGCTCAGGCCGCCTTCACCACCCGGCCCGTTCCCAGCGGCCGGTGCGGGGCGATGATCTGCCCGTCCGGAAGCAGCTCACCGGTGTCCTCGAAGAGCAGGACGCCGTTGCACAGCAGGCTCCAGCCCTGTTCCGGGTGGTGCGCCACCAGACGGGCGGCTTCCCGGTCGGCTGAGTCGGCTGTCGGGCAGGGTGGCTGGTGCTGACACATGGATGGGTTCTTTCGCTGCGTTGAGTTGAGTGTCCTGCGGCTTGAAGAGGTGTTCATGGCCGCCCCCCGTATCGATCGGTCCGGTCCCAGTGTTGCCCCACGGACGTCAATCCGCAGGGATTTCGCAGCAGCGCTCCTTCTCCTCTCATGACGCATCACCCGCCCGGACGGTTCAACACAACTGCACTGTCACTTCGGGTGGTTCGGGGTGGCCGGATGGGGCTAGTCCGGATGGGCAGGAGTGCCCCCGCCCGATGGCACTGTGCCCCGTCACCGGATCCCCTGTACGGGGGGCCTGCCGGACGGCGGGGGGGGCCCGG
>NZ_JBEOSI010000013.1:42596-177069 GCF_040302845.1 Streptomyces sp. NPDC096323 | reverse complement strand
CCCGCCCTTTGCCAGTGTGCCCCGTCACCGGATCCGGTGACGGGGCACAGTGCCATCGGGCGGGGGAGCCGGGGCTCAGGCGGGCGAGCCGAGCAGGGGACCGGGGCCGGGTGCGATACGGGTGGTGATCACGGGGAGCAGGTCGGCGACCCGGTGCGGACGGTGTGCCGCGATACCCGGTGGGGCGGGTGCCAGGGGTACCAGCAGATCGGCCGGGGCGGGGGACCCGCCGGACGCGTCGGCTTCGGTGTCCTCGTGCAGCCACAGGGCCAGCATGTAGAGATCGGGGATGGACAGGAGCCGCGGCTGGTAGGGCGTCGCCGCCGAGTCCGCCTGGCGCAGGGCGAGTTCGGTCGAGCCGATGTACGGGCCTTCGAAGAAGTGCGAGAAGGCCCAGCCGTCCGGGGTGAGCATCGTGTCCGCTGCCGCGACGGCCCGCTCCGTGCTGCAGATCAGGAAGCGCCATGCGGCGAGCCGGGTGGTGGGTGCGAGTCCGCCCGGCCCGCCTCGGTCCAGTACGTGGACGGGAAGCGGGTGTTCGGCGCTCAGGGGGCCCAGTGCGGACCGCAGAGCGGGGGTGCGGGCCTCGCGGACCGCACTCGGTGAACCGAGTGCCGCGAGAACGCTGCGCAGAGCGGGCGCGGGAGCCGGGGGTACATGCAGCGGCATAGTGGGTCGCCTCTCACTTCGGAGACACGGTGGAGCGTGGGCGGGTGCAGACGGCGCTGTCGGCGTGCGGGGCCAGAGGAGGCCGGTGACTGGGCCGGTGCGTCAACTCTCTGCCTCGTCCGCGGAGTTTATACGACACGTGTTCACGCGGTGTTTCCACTAGCCGCCACGGCTATTGCCGGCAAGGCGGTATCCGGACTTAATTATGCGGAGATTATGCTGATTCTGTGTGAGCGGCGCAGCCACCGCCTCGGGTTTTTCCCGCGCCGCGGTAGGCTGAAACGTGTCGCTGCTTTCCCGTGTGCCGAACGGAGAATCTGCGCACTGCGTCATGCCGAGTGAATGTGCCTCCGGCCTCGGCCATCAGATTAGCGGGTGCGCGGTGTGCGCGGGGCGTTATAGATCTCTCCGTCTGGGCATTATCGATCGTGACGCGAGCGGCCCGGGGCGGCTGCCCACTCGAGGAGGGACTTCGATGGGGGAGAAGGTCGTTGCGGGCGCCTATGACCTGTCCGGCCGGGAGGCGTACCGGAGGAAGCTCCACCAGTGCCTGGAGGGGCTGGCGAGACTTCTGGCGGAGCGGAGGTTCGACCGGCCGCGCAACCTCATGGGCATGGAGATCGAGCTGAATCTGGCCGGCGCCGACGGTATGCCGAAGATGTTGAATGGGCAGGTTCTGGATCGCATCGCCAGCCGCGATTTCCAGACGGAACTGGGGATGTTCAATCTGGAAGTGAACATAGTCCCACACAACCTTTCAGGCCGCGTTCTCGATCAACTGGCCGAGGAGCTCAGAACCGGTCTCGGATATGCCGACCGGAAGGCCGCCGAGGTCGGCGCCGGCATCATGATGATCGGAATACTTCCCACTCTGGGGAGTGAGGACATGGTCCGGTCCAACCTCTCCGACGTGGACCGCTACGCACTGCTGAACGATCAAATGGTGGCGGCGCGCGGCGAGGATTTCACCCTGGATATCGAAGGTGTGGAGCGGCTCGTCTGCACGTCCGGGTCGATCACGCCGGAGGCGGCGTGCACCTCGGTGCAGCTGCATCTTCAGGTGACGCCGGAACGCTTCGCGGACGTGTGGAACGCGGCCCAGGCCGTCGCGGCGGTCCAGGTGGCCCTGGGAGCCAACTCCCCCTTCCTGTTCGGCCGGGAGCTGTGGCGGGAGTCGCGGCCGCCGCTCTTCCTGCAGGCCACGGACACCCGGCCGCCCGAGCTCCAGAACCAGGGGGTGCGGCCGAGGACGTGGTTCGGTGAGCGGTGGGTCGACTCCGCCTATGAGCTCTTCGAGGAGAACCTCCGGTACTTTCCGCCGCTGCTGCCCATCTGTGACGAAGAGGATCCGCTGCGGGTCCTCGACGAGGGCGGGGTGCCGGGGCTCCAGGAACTGGTCCTGCACAACGGCACGGTCTACCGGTGGAACCGCCCGGTCTACGGGCTGGCGGACGGTGTACCGCATCTGCGGGTGGAGAACCGGGTACTTCCCGCGGGGCCGACCGTCGACGATGTGATCGCCAATACCGCGCTCTACTACGGACTCGTACGGGCTCTCGCCGAGGAAGCGCGGCCGGTGTGGACCAGGATGCCCTTCACCGCCGCGGCCGAGAACTTCGAGACCGCCTGCCGCCGGGGCATCGACGCCGAGCTGCTCTGGCCCCGGCCCGGCCGCTCCGGCGGTCTGACCCGGGTGCCCGCCGTCAAGCTCGTACGGGATGAACTGCTGCCGCTGGCCGCCGCCGGCCTCGACGCGTGGAACATCGAGCCGGCGGACCGGGACCGCTACCTCGGGATCATCGAGGAGCGCTGCAGGCGGCGGATGAACGGGGCGTCCTGGCAGGCGGACACCTATCACCGGGCACGGGAGGCGGGCCTGGGACGGGCCGAGGCGCTCGCCGCCATGACCCGGCGGTACGCGGAACTGATGCAGGCCGGTGAGCCCGTGCACACCTGGCCCGTTGATCTCCCCGGGAGCTGAGGCTGGTCGCGCCTTGCGGGGAGCGGTGTGGTGTCGGCGGCCCGGGACGCCTTGCGCCCGGGCCGAGCAGCTGGACGCGTGGCGGTGCGGTCCCTACTCCCCGGCCGAGCCGCCGCTCTGTCCCGCGGTCATGACCGCCTGCAGGATCACCGCCTGGATCTCGGCCGGGTCGCTGACCTGGTAGCCGCCGCCACCGGTCACCTTCGCTATGTCGTTCACCTCTTCGCGGTCGGCGTCCGGGCCGACCGCGATGGCGAGCAGGGGGACCGGGCGCTCCGGGTCCGAGATCTTCTTGAGCTCGGCGATCAGGGCGGAGCGCGTGATGGAGTGATCGTCCTGGTTCGAGCCGTCGGTGAGGATCACGACGGCGTTGAACTTGCCCTTCACGTACGTGCGCTGCGCCTCCTTGAAGGCGGCCAGCGCGGTGTCGTACAGACCGGTCGCGCCGTCGGGCACGGGCTGCAGCGAGGAGAACGCCGCCGCGAGCCTTTCACGGTGCGTGCCGCCTCCCTTGGCCGGGTCGCCCAGCCGGTCGGTCGCCACCAGCCTGCGGTAGTCCTTTTCGCCGTCCAGCCTGGTGGCGAACTCCCAGAGCCCGATCTCGTCGTTCGGCGTGAACTGGTTGAGGGCCTGGATCAGGGACGCCTTGGTGACGTCCATCCGGGACTGGTTGCGGCCGGGCACGATCGTGGCCATCGACCCCGAGGCGTCGACGACGGTGGTCAGCCGCGCGCTCTGGACGGTGATCGTCCACATGCCGAGCGTCTCCTGCAGCGTCTCGTCCGAGGGTGCGGCCCCGGGCGATGTGGCGTAAGGCTGCGGCGGCTTGCCGCCGGCCGCGGCGACCAGGGCCTCGTCCGCCGTGCCGTCGACCGTCCGGAATCCGTGCTCCTCCATAGTGCGCTGGGAGGCGTCCTCGGACAGCAGCGTCATGAACCGCAGCGCGGCCCGGCTCTCGTCCGTCGTCTGCTCCCCCTCGTTGACCAGGGTGAACGGATAGTTGAGGAGCGGGGCGCCGTCCTTGGGGTAGAAGAGGTCGAGCTTGCCGTCGCCCGTTGCCTCGGCGTTGTGGGCGAAGGCGGCCTGCTCCGAGAGAAGCACCGCCTGATTGCGTGCCGGATTTCCCTGCTCGGCGCCGGAACTGTCCTGCGGCAGGGTCTCGACGACCTGGGTGTCGCCGTCCGACATCCGCTGGGCGAGCAGTTTGGCGGTGGCGGCGGCCCTCGTGTCGCTGTCCCCGCCCAGTTTGTCGGAGGAGACACCGATGCTCGTGAGCGCCAACAGCCCGGTGGCGCTGCGCGCGGGGTCGGCCGAACCCAGACGCACCTTGTCGGACTCCATGGCCGCGGCGGTCAGTTCGGCCCAGGAGTACATCTTCCCTGGCCAGCCGAGGCTCTTGGCGGCGGAGGGGACTACCGCGAGGGTGACGGGCGAGGAGGCGACGGAATCGCCGGGAGTGATCGGGATGGAATCTCCCATGCCCTTCGCCCGGTTCAGCCAGAGATCCGAATCGGGCAGCCACATCTGGTAGTCCGGAGCACGGGTGCCGCGGGCGAGCGCGTCCGCGACCTTGTACGAGTCACGGGCCACCACCTCCACGTCCACGCAGTGGCCGTCGGATCTCAGATTGTCCTCGCGCGCCTTGTCGGCGACGGCACGCACGGCGGGGGCGATGTCCGGAGAGGCCATCATGGACAGGTGCAGGGCGGTGTCCTCGCAGGACTTCGAGAACGACAGCAGGCCGCCCTGCGCCGCGAGGCCCGTTCCCGCGGCCACGGCGAGAACGACCATGGTGGCGATGGCTACGGTGCGACGGCGACGCGGCGGACGGTCCCCGCTTCCGTCCCTGGCGTAGTCGTCGGGCAAGCTGTGACGTCCCATGTCGGTGGTGCCCCTCCTTGAGGATGAACAAGGAAAAGGGGGACCACACCATTGGCAATGGCGCCCGTCCCCCGGCCTGTCGCGCATGATCTTCGTACCTGCATTCGAGACCCTAGCGGGGCGGGGAGCGGCTTGGGACGTGAATGCACAACTGAAGGCAGGTGTACAGGTGGAGGCGGGGCGTGTGGCTGATTCTTTGCCTCAGGAGGCCGTGTCACAGCGGATCCTGCGGTCCGAAACGGTGTTGGTGCTGGCCCTCTCGCTGGGTGCCAGCGGGGTGTCTGCGCTGATCAGTTTTGTCGGATCCCTCACGAAACCAGGGGGTTTGAAGGATCAGGCGGCCACCCTCAACAGCTCCTACGCGCCGGGACGCCCATGGCTGGATCTCGCCTGGCAGCTCTTCGGAATCACCACAGCGCTGGTGCCGGTCGCGCTGGTGGCGCACTTGTTGATCAGGGAGGGTGCGGGGCTGCGGGTCATCGGCTTCGACCGCACCAGGCCGTCGTCCGACCTGGTGCGCGGGGCGCTGGTGGCGGCGGGCATCGGCAGCGCGGGCCTGGCCTTCTACCTGGTCGCCCGTGCAGCAGGGTTCAACCTCACGGTCGTTCCCGAGTCACTGCCTGATGTGTGGTGGAAGTTCCCGGTTCTCATCCTGTCGGCGATCCAGAACTCCGTGGTGGAGGAAGTGATCGTCGTCGGATATCTGCTGCGCCGGCTCGGGCAGTTGGGGTGGACTCCGATGGCGGCGCTGGTGGCGAGTTCGGTCCTGCGCGGTTCCTACCACCTGTACCAGGGGATCGGCGGCTTCATCGGCAACATGGTGATGGGCATCGTCTTCGTCCTGTTGTACCGGCGCTGGCAGCGGGTGGGGCCGCTGGTCGCCGCGCACGCCCTGCTCGACATCGGTGCGTTCGTCGGGTACGCACTGCTCGCGGGGAAGGTGGGGTGGCTGCCGACGCCGTAAGGCCGGATATCCGACGGGAGGGGGTGGGCGGGACGATCCGCACACCCCCTCCCGTCGTCCGTCCTCGTCAGAGGGTGACGAGCAGTTCACCGTCCACGACCGTCACCGCACTGCCTGTCAGCAGGGTGCGGTCGCCGCGCAGCGACGTGCGGACCAGTCCGGTCCGGGCGGATGCCTGGAGTCCGGTCAGTTCGTCGCGGCCGAACCGGGCCGACCAGAACGGCGCGAGGGCGGTGTGGGCACTGCCCGTCACCGGGTCCTCGTCGATGCCCACGGCAGGGAAGAAGCCGCGGGAGACGAAGTCGTAGCCGCGGTCGGGTGAGGCGGCGGCCGCTGTCGCGATGACGCCGCGCCGCGCGTGGCCGGCCAGCGCCGCGAAGTCCGGTGCGAGTCCCCGTACAGCTGCCTCGTCGGTCAGTTCCACGAGCAGGTCGCCGACGTGCGGGCCCGTGTCGTGCACCGAAACGATGTCCGCGCCCAGGGCGGCGGCCAACCCCTGCGGTGGGGTTTCCGGGGTCAGCGGGGCGGTCGGGAAGTCGAGTGTGAGGGAGCCGTCCCCGTCCGCGCTCGAGGTGAGGATCCCGCACCGTGCGGCGAAGCGCACCGTGCCGCTCGCGGTGGAGGTGGTGTGCAGGACATGGGCCGTGGCGAGAGTGGCGTGGCCGCACATGTCGACCTCGGTGGACGGCGTGAACCAGCGCAACGCCCAGTCGGCGGCGCCGCCCGGGGGCAGCGGGTGGGCGAACGCGGTCTCGGAGAGGTTCAGCTCGGCGGCGATCTGCTGGAGTCGGCGGTCCTCGGGGAAGCCCTCCGGGCCGAGGAGCAGGACGCCGGCGGGATTGCCGGAGAAGGGGTGGTCGGTGAACGCGTCCACGATGCGAATTCTCATGATCCGACGGTAGGGGCGGGGCAAAGCCGCAGGCCAAGGCCAATTCCGGGTCGGCGGCTCAAAAACTCGGACCAGGGGGTTTGTCGACCGACCGGTTCCGATATATCGTTGACGCATCGCGACAGTGCGGTGAAACGTGAACGATCAATCCAAGAAGGAGTACGTCATGCGTGCACACGGACACGAGCATGGACACGGACGAGGCAAGGGGCGCGGCCCCTTCGGGCCCGGTCAGTACGAGCGGGGCGACTTCGAGGGGCGCCGGGCGGCCTTCGGGCAGTTCGGCCCGCCGTTCGGTGGCGGCCCCTTCGGTGGCGGCCCGTTCGGCGGAGGACGCGGCCGCGGCGGCGGACGGGGGAGGGCGCGCCGCGGTGACGTGCGTGCGTCGATCCTCGCGCTGCTGAAGGACCGGCCGATGCACGGTTACGAGATGATCCAGGAGATCGGCGAGCGCAGCGGTGGGGCCTGGCGGCCCAGCCCGGGCTCGGTGTACCCGACCCTTCAGCTGCTGGAGGACGAGGGCCTGATCGTCAGTGCGAGCGAGGGCGGCAAGAGGCTGTTCACCCTCACCGATGCCGGTCGCACCGAGGCGGAGTCGGGGGCCGACGCGCCCTGGGAGGAAGCCGGCCGCGGGGTCGACTGGGAGACCGTCAACGAGATCCGGCAGACGGGGTTCGGCCTGATGGAGGCGTTCGGCCAGGTCTGGAAGACCGGCACGGCCGAGCAGCGGGAGAAGGCGCTCGCGGTTGTGAACGATGCCCGCAAGAAGCTCTACCTCATCCTCGCCGACGAGGACTGAGGGAGCGCCGGGGCGAGTTTTCGAGCCGGTGGCGGAAGAACTGAGCAGGGCGGACCGAAGGGTCCCGCGGCATTGCCGCGGGACCCTTCGAGGTTGTCGCGTGATCGCGGTGACGGTGTGGAGGTGTCGTGCTCGGCCGCTGCGGGCCCGGACGGCCTCGCGTCCTTCGGCCCCGTGCCCGTCACGGCCGGGAAGGAATGCGGAAGGCCGGTGCCTCGCCCCCGAGGCACCGGCCGCTTCCCTGCCGCCGACGGCCCTCAGGCCGCCTGCTTCTTCAGTGAGGTCAGATGGGCGAACACGACCACATTGGCCGAGTAGCCGTTCTTCTTGTTGAAGCGCCCACCGCACGTCATGAGCCTCAGCTCCGGACGCTTGGTGGTCCCGTACACCTTGTCGTCCGGGAACTTGTCCTTCGTGTACGTCTTCACCTCGTCAACGGTGAAGACCGCGGTGACCCGGTCGGCCCGCGCGACCTTCACCGTGTCGCCCCGGTGCAGCGCGTTGAGGTTGAGGAAGATCGCCGGCCCCGTCTCCGTATCGCGGTGACCGACGATCAGGGAGGTTCCCGCCTCGCCGGGCGAGGGGCCGTTCCGGTACCAGCCCACCTCCTTGGGCCTGCTCAACGGCGGGGCACCGAGGTGCCCCTTCTTGTCGAGCCCCAGACCCGTGACCGGGGCCTCGATGAAGATGGCGGGCACGGAGACCTTCACCGGACGTGAACGCACCAGGGGTGGATGTGAAGCCCGCGGGGCCGGCCGGTCGCCGCCCCCGGCGGCGTCACCGTCGCGGGCGGCGGTGACCGACTGGTCGTCGGGCGAGCCGGAGCTCGCCCAGACGACGCCGGTCACCACCGAGGAGAACACGCACAGGGTCATCGTGAGACGACATGCGCGCGTGGGCCCTCGTCGCCGCCGTCTGCTGCGGGGACTATGCCTCGTGACGGGCACGGCGGCGTGCGGCTCGGCGGACCATGATCAGCCCTGCGGCACCGGCCGCTCCGGCCGCCAGCGCGGCGGTGGTGCCGACGTTCGAGTCGTTCTCGGAGCCGACGCTCTCCATGTCCGGGACGCCGCCGCCGCCGGCGGGCACGCCGCCGGACGGCCGCTCGTATCCGGAGTCGGCGCCTCCTCCTGCGGACGAGTCCTCGGAGCGCTCCGAGGACGAGCCCTGGGCGCCGCCTTCACCGCGGCCGCCCTTGTCGGCGGGCTTGGTGCAGTCGACCTTGAAGGTCTTCGTCTTCACCGGACCGGCGACCCACGTCAGCTGGTACGTGCCCTCCGGGAGCAGGTACTCCTGGCTGCGCGCCGAACCGTTCACGAGCGGCAGCGTGCTCTGCAGGATGTTGCCCGGGGGGACGGTCGGGGGCTGCGCGGTGATCGTCCACGGAACGAACGGCAGATCCCCGAAGTTGCTGGCGGTGAGGACGAACTTGCAGACCTCGACGCCGTCGCCGCCGCGGGAGCTCCAGCCGCTCGAACGGACATCGATGTCACCGCTCTCGCCCAGCGCGGAGGCGGTGGTGGCCCCGGCGAGCGTGGCACCGGCGATCGCGACCGCAGCGACTGCGGCGGCGCCTGCGCGGGCGCTGCGGGAACGGATGGAAGCGGAAATGCGCATGCTGAACTCCTTCGAGCCGGGATGATTGTCGTACTGATCAACCGATCGCCTAAGAGATGCCATGAGTCCGGGGAGAAATGCGAGCCAACACTGGCAAAACGCCGAGGAATACCCTGAGTAGCCGATAGTGCGGCAGAATGGGTGATCTCAGGCGGTCGCGGGTGGTGCGTCTGCCTCAGGGGCAGGGTCGCCCTTACTCTCCGTGGCGGTGGCGGTGGCGGTGGCGGTGGCGGTGGCCGCTGGGCAGCCTGGCTGCGCTCGGCGCCTTCGATCGCGCCGGCGGTCCCCTGAGCGGGGGGTTCCGGCGGCGTCGCGTGGCCGCGCCGCGCCCGGGTGGCCGACGGGTGTTCCCTGTGGGCCGGCCGGGCTGGTCCGCCCCGGGTGCGCGCGAGACCTCATGCGTGCATGGCCGCCCGGGGCCGGTGTCGCTGCGCGGCGGGAGCCGGCCGACGGCGTGCCGGCCCCGGCTCCACGGCTCAGTTGGTCCTGTTTGCCGGACAGGGCACGGCAATTCCCGCTGCCGTTACGGGCGTTCGCTGCCGGCGGGCGCTACTGGTGCGCCTGGCCCACCTCGTCCGCCCAGGCAGGGGGAGCCGCTTCATCGCCCCTGCCCGGGCAGCCTGGAGTCGCGCCAACTCGGGCTGTTTGGCAGCGTGTTGTATCCCTGCTCGCCAAGCATGACAGCGGCCGTGCGGGTGTCAGGCGACGATCAGTCCGTCCAGCTTGCGTAGCGACTCGATGAGTGCCGCGGTGGCCGAGTCCTTCAGCTTGCCGGCCATCAGCGAGACCGCTGCCCCGGTGAACTCTCCGTCGATGCGGATCGTGGTCGCGTCCCCGTCCGGCGTCAGTACGTAGCTCATCTTCAGGTTGACGCCCATCGGCCCTTTGCCCGTGGTCGTCAGCAGCCGGCCGTCCTCCAGCTCCGACACCGTCCAGGTCACCTCGGCGGGGAACCCCATGAGCTTCATGTTCTCCTCATAGGTGCCCGCGAGTTCGAGAGTGGCGGGGCCGCCCTTGGGGAAGCTGGTGTGCGTGGCGTTCCACTCCCCGTACGTGCTGAAGTCGGTCAGCTGGGCCCAGACCTTCCCGGCCGGTGCTTCGATGCGCGCCTCTGCACTGACTTCGGCCATGCGGCCACCCCTTCTCGACGGGTTACGGTGTCGCGGAACGTAGCCGCACCGGCGCCAACATTCAATACTGATGAACCGTCAGATCTGCTGGATCGGTTCCGGTGCGCCAGATCAGGGCCGCGTCGAACCGGTCACAGGCGCGTGGATGCGGTCCGTCGTCATGGCAGTGGAACGCTGCCCAGAAGAGGTCCGCACGCAGTGCGTCGGACGGCGCGTGGACGCGGTAGACGTAGTCGCGCCCGTCGAGCGCCGGCAGGGAGACGAGCCAGCTCACCTCCGGCACCCCCTCCCGCCGCCGTAACGGTGTTCTCGGCTGTGAGACGTATGCGGGGAGGCTTCCGGTTGCTCCGGGAGCGCAAGGCAAGGCGGCGCGCGCCGTTTGCCCGAATCCGGCCCCGGAACGGCGCGATCTCATCCGTAAGGAGGAGGCCTCGCTCCTCTGTGCCCAACTCGGGTGGGATGCGGCAATGAGACTCTCCGGGGACGCTCCGGCCCGTCCGGGCTGATGGGGTGGAAAGGTGCAGAACCGGCCCCCGCGGATCCCTCAGCAGCCCGCTCCGAACCACCGTGCTGAGCTCGACGCCAGACTCACCGATGAGCTGGCCGCCGTGGTGACGAGTGCGCGCAGGCGCGCCCTGCGTGACGGTGACCGGCAGATCGACACGGCTCATCTGCTGCACTCCCTCATCGAGTCGGACCCCGCCGTCCGCACGGCCTTCGACGGCGGGCCGCAGTTGGCCAGGGTCCTCGGCTACCTCGTGCAGCGCAGCATCGGGTACGGGCTCCGCTGGCAGGGCTCGGTGGAGAACTCGGGTGCGGCCCCGCCGGGCGCGGACGCGGGCGCCGAGGGCTGGTCGCCCTCGGTCGCGACCGCGATGGCGGGTGCGTCCCGTCGGGCGCGGGCGTGCGGGCGTGAACGGGCCGGCGGTCTCGATCTGCTGGCCGCGCTGGCCGCGGACCGGGGGAGCCGGGCCGTCGAGGTGCTGGAGCGGGCGGGCGTCGACGCGGTGCTGCTCGCGGACCGGATCGTGGAGGTGCCCGGCCGGGGGTGACGGCCGCAGAAGGTCAGGGGCGTCAATGACATCAGAGTGTGACCCGCGTCAGGCGTCACAGGGATGACGCTCCTGACGCAGGCTGTCATGATGTGCCGATGCACGCGTCTCGGGGAAGAAGCGCCGGCCTGGGACTCGCCCTCGCCTCGGCCTTCGCGTTCGGTGGTTCCGGAGTGGCGGCCAAGCCGCTCATCGAGGCGGGCCTCGACCCGCTCCACGTGGTGTGGCTCCGGGTGGCGGGCGCCGCGCTCGTCATGCTGCCCGTGGCCTGGCGCCACCGGGACCTGGTGCGCAGCCGCCCGGTGTTGCTGCTGGGGTTCGGACTCCTCGCTGTCGCGGGCGTCCAGGCCTGCTACTTCGCCGCCATCTCCCGTATCCCGGTGGGTGTCGCGCTGCTCGTCGAGTACCTGGCCCCGGCGCTGGTCCTCGGCTGGGTGCGCTTCGTCCAGCGCAGGCCGGTGACCAGGGCGGCCGCCGTCGGCGTCGTCCTCGCGGCCGGCGGCCTGGCCTGCGTGGTGGAGGTGTGGTCCGGGCTGAGCTTCGACGCCTTCGGACTACTGCTCGCCCTCGGTGCGGCCTGCTGCCAGGTCGGCTACTTCGTCCTCTCCGACCAGGGGAGCGGGGATGCGGCCGACGGCTCCGAACCGCCGCATCCGGTGGGCGTCATCGCCTACGGACTGCTGATCGGGGCCGCCGTGCTCACGGTCGTGGCGCAGCCGTGGGGCATGGACTGGTCCGTGCTCGGCGGTGACACCGCCATGAGCGGCACGGAAGTGCCCGCCTGGCTGCTCCTCGGCTGGATCGTGCTGCTCGCCACCGTCGTCGCGTACGTGACCGGCGTGATCTCTGTGCGGCTGCTCTCGCCGGCCGTGGCGGGTGTCGTCGCCTGTCTGGAAGCCGTGATCGCCACCGTGCTGGCGTGGGTGCTGCTCGGGGAGCACCTGGCCGCGCCGCAGCTCATCGGGGGTGCGCTCGTGCTGACCGGCGCCTTCATCGCACAGTCGTCGACTCCCAGGGCGCCCTCCGGCCCCGTCGCGTCCGGACCGGGCGGGGAGCGGGCGGCGGCCGAGGGAGAGTTGCCGACCGGGCGTGCCGCCTCCTAAGGTGACGATCATGCGTTTGACCGTGCTTCCGCCGCCTGCCGCCTGACGCGGGCAGCCACACCTGACGAAGACCGGGCTCGGGCAGTTCCCGAGCGGTTCGTCGCTGCCCGCGTGCGGAGCCGAGCGACCACCTTGTCTTCCTCTGGAGAAGTCACGTGTTGAACCCTGTTTCCGGCCTGCCCGTCGGGCGGAGCCTGTGCTATCTGATCATCGCCGGAGTGGCCTGGGGTACGGCCGGTGCCGCCGCCTCGCTGCTCTTCGAGGCCAGCGATCTCGGCCCCCTCGCCCTGTCGTTCTGGCGCTGTGCGGGCGGCCTCGTGTTCCTGCTGGCCGCGCTCGCGCTGCGGCCCCGCCGGGCCGACGCCGTCGCCGAGTCCGGGCGCCGGCGGCTGCTGCGCATCGTCGGTACGGGCATCGGCCTCACCGTGTTCCAGACCGCGTACTTCGCCGCCGTCCAGGCCACCGGCCTCGCGGTCGGCACCGTGGTCACCCTCGGCGCGGGGCCCGTCCTCATCGCCGTCGGCGCCCGGCTGACGATGGGGGAGCGGCTCGGCCTCGGCGGAATCGCCGCGGTCGGCGGGGCGCTGGCCGGTCTCGCCGTCCTGGTGCTCGGAGGCGACGCGGGGACGGTACGGCCTGCCGGGATCGCGCTGGCGGTGCTGTCCGCGGCCGGCTACGCCGCGATCACCCTGCTCACGCGTTGGCTCGGCAGGGACGGCGGCGGCGCGGACCCGCTCGCCACCAGCGCCTGGGCGTTCGGTATCGCCGCGGTCGTCCTGCTGCCGATGGCGGCGGGTGAGGGGCTCGTGCCGCGGACGGAGCACGTGGCGCAGGTGGTGATCCTGCTGGTGTACGTGGCCGCGATCCCCACGGCCCTCGCGTACGCGCTGTACTTCGCGGGCGCCGCGGTCGTGCGGGCCGCCACCGTGTCGGTGATCATGCTGCTCGAACCGGTGAGCGCGGCGGCGATCGCCGTAGTCGTCCTCCATGAGCAGCTCACGGCAGCCACGGTCGCCGGGACACTGCTGCTCCTCACGGCGGTGGTGGGGCTGGCCGTCGCCGAGACGCGCGGCGCCGCGCAGGCCCGCAGGGAGGTGGCCGTCGCGGCGTGACCGGTGAGCGGGGGCGGGCCGATGCGGCGTCGTGCAGGGCCCGTCCCGGCCGGCCGGTTCACAGTGTCTTCAGATACTCCGGGACGGTGATCGACGGATCGAGGTCGTCCGCGGGGACCGGTTCGGCGTAGCCGCGCGTGAGGGGGACGACGCCCGCCCAGTGGGGCAGCGCGAGATCCCGTTCCTCGTCGTTCGTGCCGCCGGTGCGGACCTTGGCGGAGACCTCGCGCAGGTCCAGCCGGATCACCGCGGTGGCCGCCAGCTCCTTCTCGTCGGCGGGCCGGCAGTCCCTGGCCCGCCCGGGCACGGCCTGCTCCACGATCGCGTCCAGGGCGACGCGCCGCTCCTCGGGATCGGTCACGGTGTGCGCCACGCCGTGGACGACCACGGAACGGTAGTTGAGCGAGTGGTGGAAGGCGGACCGGGCCAGCACCAGTCCGTCGACATGCGTCACGGTCAGGCAGACGGCCAGCCCTTCCTCGCTCCAGCCCGCCGCCCGCAGCGGGCGGGAGCCGGTCGAGCCGTGTACGTAGAGCCGTTCGCCGACCCGGCCGAAGAGCGTGGGAAGGACGACGGGCGCGCCGTCCCGTACGAAGCCCAGGTGGCAGACGTACGCCTCGTCCAGTATCGAGTGGACCTGGTCGCGGTCGTAGGAGGCCCGGTCGCGCGAGCGGGTCGGGACGGTGCGCCCGGTCGGGGCGTAGGCGGCTGCGGCGTCCGGGGCCGTGGTCTGCTGGGGTGCGGTCTCCGGCATTGCGTACTCCATTGCACTAGTGCATACTGTTCTTTGTGCTAGGAGAGTATCGGATCAGTGGGCGGCGTGCATCGGAAATCGCCGCCAGTGTGGAGCGGGCCGTCGGTTCCGGTGAGCTGGCTCCCGGGCAAGTGCTGCCCCCGCTACGGGAGTTGGCGAGCCGACTGGAGGTGAACCCCAATACGGTGGCGGCCGCCTACCGCACCCTGCGGGAACGGGGCGTGATCGAGACGGCCGGGCGCCGGGGCAGCAGGGTCCGGCCACGGCCGGCGAGCACCGCGCGCGGGTCGGTCCGGGTGGAGGCGCCGCCCGGTGTGCGGGACCTGGGTGAGGGCAATCCCGACCCGGCGCTGCTTCCCGCACTGGCGGAGGCCTTCGCCGCGGTCACCGAGGCCTACGCGCGGGCGCCGGGCATGTATGCCCAGGAGGCCGTGGACCCCGAGTTCGCCGCTCTGGCGCGCGCCGGGTTCGACGCGGACGGCGTTCCGGCCGGGCCGGTGATCGCCACCTCGGGCTCGCTGGACGCGATCGAAAGGGTGTTGGTCGCCCATCTCAGGCCCGGCGACGCGGTCGCGGTGGAGGACCCCGGCTGGGGCAGTCTGCTGGATCTCGTCCCGGCGCTGGGCATGCGCGCGGTTCCCGTCGCGGTCGACGACGAGGGCCCGCTGCCGGACGCCCTCGACGCGGCGCTCAAGGCGGGTGCGCGTGCGGCCGTCCTCACCGACCGGGCGCAGAACCCGACCGGAGCGGCGATCGGCGCCGGGCGCGCGGCCGAACTCCGGGCGGTCCTGGCGGGACACCGGGGCGTCCTGCTGATCGAGGACGACCACGGGCACGCCATCGTCGACCTGCCGCTGCACTCGCTGGCCGGCGTCACGGACCGCTGGGCTTTCGTGCGGTCCGTCGCCAAGGCGTACGGGCCCGACCTGCGGGTCGCCGTACTGACCGCGGACGCGGTGACCGCCGACCGGGTCTCGGGACGGCAGCGGCTGGGGCCCGGCTGGGTCAGCCGGCTGCTGCAACGGGCGGTGGTCCACCTGTGGAAGACGGGCGCGGTCGACTCCGGGGCGGTGGCCCGGTCGTACGCGCTCCGCCGGGACGCGCTCGTCCGGGCCCTGGCGGACCGGGGCGTCGAGGCTCATGGACGCAGCGGGATGAACGTGTGGGTCCCCGTGAGCGACGAGACCGGGGCCGTGGCGCGGCTGCTGCGCGCGGGCTGGGCGGTGGCGCCCGGATCCCGCTTCCGGATGACCGCGCCCCAGGGGATCCGGATCACCGTGTCACCGCTCACCGACGCCGACATCGGGCCGCTCGCGGACGCGGTGGCGGCAGCGGCAGGACCCGCTGCCCCCCTGAGCTACGGATGAGCTACGACGACTTCCGAAGGAGAGGCCCTAAGCGGCGCGTGGTCTGCTCTGGGTCAGTGCGGCGCCCGCCAGGACCACGAGCGCGCCGACCGGGGTGTTCCAGCTCAACTGCTCGCCGAGCACCGCGACTCCGGCGGCGGTGGCGATCACCGGGATGAAGTAGGTGACCATCTGGGCGGTCGTCGGGCCGACTTCGGTGACCAGGCCGTACTGGAGCAGCACGGCGAGCCCCGTTCCGAGTGCCCCCAGAGCGACGACGGCCAGGGTGGGCCACAGTGGAAACCCATCCGGTGCCGAGGTGAACAGCGGTGTGACCACGGCGAGTTGCACCGTCCCGAGGAAGAGCTGGCTGCCGGTGAGGGAGAGCGCCGAAGAACCGCTGCCCGCCAGAGTCCGGCGGACATAGATCCAGCCGATGGGGTAGCTGAGGGAAGCCAGGAGCGCCATCGCCGTACCGCTGAAGTCCAGACCGGAGAAGCCCTGCCACGCGCCCAGCACGGTCAGTACGCCGAGGAAGCCGAGCCCGAGACCGGCGACGCGGCGGCGGGTCGGGCGGTCCTCGGAGAGGGCGACGAGGGACAGCGCCATGCCCCACAGCGGTGAGGTCGCGTTGCAGATGCCGGCCAGGGTCGACGGGATGGTCAGTTCCGCGTACGCGAACAGGGAGAACGGCAGGGCGTTGAGGAAGAAGGCCGCGACGGCCAGATGGCCCCACGTGCGGGCGGTACGCGGCAGCCGCTCCCGCTTCACCAGCATGGCCACGGCGAGGACCGCGGTCCCCGACAGGAGCCGCCCGAGCGTGACCTGGAACGGTGCGTAGCCCTCGGTCCCGACCTTGATCAGGAGGAAGCTGAAGCCCCAGATGAGCGAGAGTGCCCCGAAGCGCAGCCGCCAGTCCAGTGCGGGGCGGACGGCGGGACCGGTGGGACCCGTGGGAGGGGAAGCCGGCGTGGTCTGCTTGGTTCCCGGGGTCACGGTGGCCGGTCCTGCCGGCGCGGGCGGTGCGCTCATGAGGTCAACGATGACGAAGGTTATCTCGTAGCACAAGTGAGACTTCGTGCGGGTGTCCGCGTAGCATTGCTTATATGTTGAACCTGGAGCGCCTGCGCACCCTCGACGCCCTGGCCCGGCTCGGTTCGGTCAGCGGTGCCGCCGAGGGGTTGCACGTCACCACCTCCGCCGTCTCCCAGCAGATGGCGAAACTGGAGCGGGAGGTGGGCCAGCAACTGCTCGCCAGGAACGGCCGGGGCGTCCGGCTCACCGACGCGGGACAGCTGCTCGCCGACCACGCGGCCCGCATCCTCTCGCAGGTCGAGCTGGCCCAGTCCGACATCGAGGCACAGCGGGGCGAGGTGGTGGGCGAGATCCGGCTGGGCGCGTTCCCCACCGCGGCGCGCGGACTCTTTCCGGCGACGCTACTCGCGCTGCGCGCCGGCCATCCCGAACTCCGGGTGCGCACCCAGGAGCTCGAGCCCGAGGACGGGATCAGGGCGGTCCTCAGAGGGGACATCGATCTTGCCGTGGTGCTGGACTGGAGCAACAAGCGGCTGCCGGTACCGGGCGGTCTCGCCCGCGCGCACCTGCTTGACGACGCGCCGGACATCGCCATGCCGGCCGGTCATCCGCTCGCGGAGCGCGACACGGTCGAGCTGGAGGACTTCGCCGACGACGACTGGGTGTCGTGGCCCGAGGGCGAATTCTGCTACGACTGGCTGATGTTCACCCTCCGCTCCAAGGGGATCGAACCGCGCATCGCCCACCTCGCAGGCGAGCACCACACCCAACTCGCCCTGATCGCTGCGGGAATGGGGGTCTGCGTGGCGCCCCGGCTGGGCCGCGGACCGGTCCCCGACGGGGTGCGGCTGGTGCCGGTGCGGCAGAAGATGCGACGGCACGTACACGCGGTGTGGCGGGCGGACGCGGACCGGCGTCCGTCGATCAGGGCGGCGGTCGCGGCACTGCGGGAGGCGGGGCGGGAGCTGGATGATCCGCTGGGGGGCGGGTAGGGCCCCGAGGCTCAGGTACCGGCCGAGCCGGCCAGTTTGCCGAAGTCCCACGAGGTGATGGTCTCGGGTGTGAGTCGCATCCAGGCGTGCCGGCCGTCGTGCGGCATCGTCTCCATGCCGAAGTACTTGGCCGCGAACAGCCGCTCCGGAACGGTGAGTTCGGCATACGGCTCGCCGGTGCGCGGTGCCTCGCCGACGAAGACGGCCTCGCCCGAGAGTTCGATGCCGCGCAGCTCCCCGTACTCCACCCCGTCGTCGACGACCACGGAGACTCTCGGGTCCTGGCTCAGCTGCGACCAGCGCAGGCTCCGCGTGATGGAGTAGAGCCACAGAGAGGTTCCGTCCCAGCAGAACCACAGCGCGCCGACGTGCGGGCGGCCGTCCGGGCCGACGGTGGCGACGCGGCAGGTGCGCTGATCGGCGAGGTACGCGTCGCGCTCCTCGTCCGTCATCATGATCCGGCGGCCACGCCGCTGACTGACGGCCATGGAAGCCCTCCTCCTGCGTGCGAAATTTGCTGGCTGGGTTACGAACTGACTATGTGTCAGGAATCATGGGGCCTCTTCCTTCGTTGCGCAATGAGGGTGAGACCGACCGTCACCGAGAGGGGCAGCCGTGCCGACCAGGGAACAGCTGGCCGAACAGACCGATCCCGCGACCACCGTCCTGCTGACGGTGGAATGCCAGCAGGGGGTGGTGGGTCCCGGCAGCGCGCTGCCCGAACTGGCCAAGGAGGCCCGGTCGTCCGGGGCCCTGCACAACGTCGCACGGCTGGTCTCCGCCGCCCACGAGGCAGGCGTCCAGGTCATCCACGCGGTGGCCGAACGCCGCCCGGACGGCCGGGGCGCCAACAGCAACGCCCGCCTCTTCCGCGCCGCGGAGCGGCTCCCCGTACAGCAGCACTCCGGCAGCACGGCGGTACGGATCGCCGAGCCCATCGAGGTGGCGGAACAGGACCTCGTCGTCCGCCGGCTGCACGGGCTGTCGCCGATAGCCGGGACGGATGTGGACGCGCTGCTCCGTAACCTCGGCTGTCGCACCCTGGTCGTCACCGGCGTCTCGGCGAACGTGGCCATTCCCAACGCGGTCTTCGACGCCGTGAACCTCGGGTACACCGCCGTGGTCCCGTCCGATGCCATCGCGGGGGTGCCCGCCGACTACACCCCCGCGCTGATCCGCAACACCCTCGCCCTGGTCGCCACGGTGACCGCTACCGACGACCTGCTCGGCTGCTGGCTGAGCGGAAGCGGGCGGTCCAGGGCGAGGCAGGGCGGGCGGGACGCTACGAGGCCAGGCTGATCGAGTCGCCCTCGACCGTGATCGCGGCGCCGGGCAGCGGCTTGGTGGCCGGGCCCGCCTTCACGGCGCCGGTCGCCACGTCGAACGCGCTGCCGTGGCAGGGGCAGTGGATGGCCCCCTCGGAGACACTCGACACGGCGCAGCCCAGATGGGTGCACTTGGACGAGAACGCCTTGAACTCACCGGCCGCGGGTTGCGTCACCACGACTCCCTGATCCGCGAAGATCTTGCCGCCGCCCTCCGGGATGTCGGCGGTCTTCGCGAGGACTCCGCCCCCGCCGCCCCCACCGTCGTCGGACTGCTCGACGACACCGGAACCGGCCGCCTCCTTCGAGCCCCCGCACGCGGTCAGTACGGCGGCCACGGAGACGGCGCCGGCCGCTGTGACGACGGTCCGGCGTCCGATGCGGACCTCGTGGTCCTGCGATGCGCTCATGCTGGCTGTTCCTTCCACGGTGTTCTCGGCTCCGACGCTTCGTCCAGGGGTACGCGCGGCCGGTGAGCTGTGTTCAAAGCGCCAGGGACTTCCTCAGGAAATCCCGCTCCAGCAGGAGCAGACCGCTCGCGGTCCGCTCCTGGCCGATCAGGTGACCGGCGCCCGAAAGCGGCAGCACCGTGTGCGGCCTGCCCGCGGCGAGCAGTGCCGCGGAGAACCGCAGCGTGTGCGCCACGGCCACATTGTCATCGGCAAGACCGTGTACGAGCATGAGCGGCCGCTTCAGCGCCGCCGCCTCGTCCAGGAGCGAATTGCGGGCGTAGTTCTCCGGCTGGACGTCCGGGTGGCCCAGGAAGCGTTCCTCCCAGTGGGTGTCGTAGAGCCGCCGGTCCGCGGGGGCCGCACCCGCCACCGCGGCGTGGAAGACCTCCGGGTGCCGCAGCACCGCCGCCGCCGCGAGGTACCCGCTGAACGACCAGCCGCGCATCGCCACCCGGGTCAGGTCGAGGTCCGGGTGACGGGCGGCCGCCGCGTGCAAGGCGTCGATCTGGTCCTCAAGGACGGCCGTCAGACGGTCCCCGTGCACCGACTTCTCCCACGCCTCGCCTCGCCCCGGCGTGCCCCGTCCGTCCGTGACCAGCACCGCGAAACCCTGCTCGGCGAACCACTGGGCGACCGCGACCCACCAGGTCCGCACCTCGAGCACGATCTGCATGCCGTGGCCCGCGTACGGGCTGAGCAGCACCGGCAGGGGGCTGTCGCCCGGCCGGTGCCAGGACGGCAGATAGAGCCTGCTGCGCAACTCCCGCTTCCCCAGGCCGAGGGCCAGCGGCCGCGGGGTGACGAGGGGGGTCTCGGCCAGGACCGCGATGCCGCCCTTCGGCACACCGGCGCGAAGCACCGTCACCGTATGGCCGTCCGGTGTCCTGCTGTCGAGGACCACCGTCGGGCCGCCGACCGCAGCCGTGTGCACACCGGGGGCGCCGCTGACGCGTACGAGGCCCTCGTCGGGATCACCGCAGGCGCAGGACCAGACATGGATCTCGGTCGGCTCCTCGCCCGCCGTGAAGTACACCCACCCGCCCGCCGTGCCGATCACCTCGCGGACCTCGAGGCCCGGCGGTGTCGTGACCCCGCCGATGTCCAGCCCCTGGGTGTCGCCGCCCGGCCGCGCGGGGACGACGAGCTTTCCCGAGCCGGGACGCAGCGGCGTGCCCGGACGCAGGGAGACCCAGGCGGGGTCGTGGGTCCGGTGGACGGTGCGGGTCGCCCCCGAGGCTTCGTCCACCTCCACTACGTACACCGAGCGCTGGTCCCGTGTCTGTACGGAGACGAGCGGGCCCTGGCCGTCCCAGTCCGCCGCCACGACGTACTCGAACGCCCGGTCCGTCCACACGCCTTCGGGGTGTCCCTCGCCGGCCTCCGCGGGCAGGCGGACGTCGGTCCGCTCGCCGCGGACGCCCAGCAGATGCAGCGATACCTTCGCGTTCGCCGTACCGGCGGCCGGATACGCCACCACTCGGGGCGGCCGCTCCGGATCCGAGGGATCGGCGATGTACCGGCGCCGGACCTCGGCCGTGTCCACCCGGGCGACGAGGAGCGCGTCGCCGCGGGGCGACCACCAGTAGCCGCGCGAGCGCCCGATCGACTCCTGCGAGACGTGGTCGGACAGCCCGTACGTCACCTGCTCCCCGTCCGGTTCGGCGAGCGGCCGGTCGTCGGTCCCGTCCGCCCGTACGGTCCGCAGCGCACCCCCGGACACGTACGCGATCAGGGCGCCGTCGGGAGAGGGACGCGGATCGACGACCGGTCCGGCCGTGGCGACCCTGCGCGGGGCGCCGCCGTCGGTGCCGACCACCCACAGGACACCCCGCAGTGCGAAGGCGGCCAGCCGCACGCAGCCGTCGGTGGCGTAGGACACCACCCCGGAGGAGGTCACGCGGGCCCGCTCCCGCCGGGCCGCTTCCTCCGGCGGGACCTCGCCCGGGGCGTCGTCCGAGAAGCAGGAGCCGAGGGGGTCGGCGAGCATCCGCTCCTCGCCGTTCTCGTACAGCCAGAGCCGGCTCACGGGGTCGGTGCCGGAAGTGGTGCGGACGAACAGCACCCGTTCGCCGTCGGGGGAGACGGTGAACTGCCGGGGCACGCCGAGCGAGAAGCGACGGGTGCGGGCGAACTGGAGGGGAAAGCGCTCCACGGCGGTCGCTGACGAGTCGGCAGGTCCGTCGGCAGGTGCGTCGAAGGGGGGATTCATGGCGACACCATGACAGGCCGAAATGCGTTCGATCCATTCCGGCCTGCTCCCTTGAGATGCACAGCTCCGCGGCGCGGTCACGACGGAGCCCCGCGTCGACACGCGACAGGCGCGGGCGAGGCGGGGCTCCGTGATCCGGGATCAGTGCGCCGGTGCGGCCGGCTTCGCCGCCGCGGCGGTCTCCTCCGCGAGCCGCTCCATACCGCTCTGGGTCCTGAGCGGCTTCTCCTTGATGAAGAGGACCACGATCAGGGCGAGGAACGCGAAGGGGGCGCCGATCAGGAAGACGTCCGCCGTCGCGACGCCGTACGCCTGCTCGACCACCTGGCGCGCCCCTTCGGGCAGGGTTGCGAGGTCGGGCACGCCCTCTCCGGCACCCCCGCCGTCCGCCGCACCGCCGAAGCCCTTCTCCATCTCCCGGGCCACCCGGTGGGCGAGCACCGCGCCCAGCGCGCTCGTACCGATCGCGCCTCCGAGACTGCGGAAGAACGAGAGAACCGACGTCGCCGCACCGAGTTCGGAAGCGGGTACGTCGTTCTGCGCGGCCAGAACCAGGTTCTGCATCAGCATGCCGACGCCCACGCCGAGCACGACCATGTACAGGCTGAGTACGGTGAAGGAGGTGTCGGCGCCGATCGTGGACAGCAGGCCCATGCCCGCCGTCATGATGACGCCGCCCGCGATCAGGAAGCCCTTCCACTTGCCCCGGGAGGAGATGATCTGCCCGGCGACGGTCGTGGAGACCATCAGGCCGAGGATCATCGGCAGGCTCATCAGGCCCGCGACGGTCGGCGTCTTGCCGAGCGAGGTCTGGAAGTACTGCGAGAGGAAGACCGTGCCGCCGAACATGGCGACGCCGACCAGGAGGCTCGCGATCGTCGTCAGCGCCACGGTGCGGTTGCGGAAGATGTCCAGCGGGATGATCGGTTCCTGGACCTTGGACTCGACGAGGACCGCGGCGCCCAGCAGGATCACGCCGCCGCTGACGAGTGCGGCGGTCTGCCACGACGCCCAGTCGAACCGGTTGCCCGCGAGGGTCACCCACAGCAGCAGGGCGCTGACACCGCTCATGATGAGGACGGCGCCGAGATAGTCGATCTTGACCTTCCTGCGGACCGTGGGCAGCTTCAGGGTCAGCTGGAGCAGCACGATGGCGAGCAGCGCGAACGGCACACCGATGAAGAAGCACCAGCGCCAGCCGAGCCAGGAGGTGTCGACGAGCACACCGCCGATGAGCGGTCCCGCGACCGTGCCGACGGCGAAGACGGCGCCGAAGATGCCGGAGTAGCGGCCGAGTTCGCGCGGCGGGATGATCGCCGCCATGACCACCTGGGCGAGCGCGGTGAGGCCGCCCGCGCCGATGCCCTGGACGACACGGCTCACGATGAGCAGCCCGATGCTGTGCGAGAAGCCGGCGACTAGCGAACCGACGATGAACATCGACAGCGAGAGCTGGATGAGCAGCTTCTTGTCGTAGAGGTCGGACAGCTTGCCCCAGATCGGGACGGTCGCCGTCATGGCGAGGAGTTCGGCGGTGACGACCCAGGTGTAGGCGGACTGGCTGCCGTTCAGATCGGAGATGATCCTCGGCAGGGCGTTGGAGACCACGGTGGAGGCCAGGATGGCCACGAACATGCCGGCCATCAGGCCGGACATGGCCTGGAGTATCTGGCGGCGTGTCATGCCGGATGCGTCCCCCTCGGGCGCACCGGCCGTACCGGTCTCGGGTGTGACGGCAGCGGTCATCGGCTGACGTTCCTCATTCTCTGGTGACTTGACTGGTTCTGTGGTGACTTGTTCTGCGGTAAGTGGTGGTGGGCCGGGCGGTTGTGCTTCAGACCGTCAGCCCCGCGGCCAGCGAGGCGAAGGCGTCCCGGCACAGGCTCTGGAACGTACGGGTGCGGCCGGAGGCCACCCACACCTCCGCGGCGGCGCGCACGGCGGCGATCGCCGCGTGGGCCAGGAGCCGTGGGTAGAGATCCGTCTCGGGGTCCTGGCCCAGGCGCTCGGCCACGGCGGCGACGAGGGCGCGTTCGTCGGCGCCCTGGGCGGTGAGGAAGGCCGGGAGCAGTGAAGGGCTCGACCTGAGCACCGTCATCTGGAGAGCCCAGCGTTCGTGACCCTCCTCGAGGTGGGCGAGTTCCTGGGAGAGTGCCTCACTGAGGGCTTCGAGTGCCGTGAGGTGTTCCGGGGCGTTGAGCACGGCCCGGCGGGCCCGTTCGGCATGGTGTCTGCCTGGGCGGATGATCGCGTCCTCCAGGCAGGGGAAGTAGTTGAAGAACGTGCGTACGGAGACGCCGACCGCGTCGGTGACCGCTTCCACGGTCACGTTCTCGATCCCGCGGTCCGCGGCCATGCGCAGCGCCATGCCGGCAAGGGCGCCGCGTGTCGCGCGCTTCTTGCGTTCGCGCAGCCCGAGGGATGGGTCGTCGGCACTCATGAACGTGCATGCTATGCAATTTTGCACGCTGGGCAAAATTTGTCGCGCGCCTACCGGGCCGGCCCGCCGTCCGCCCTCGCCGCCTCCGCTGCCTTAGTTGCGAGGTACCGGGCGGGGAACTCGCCGCCGCCGTGTACCGCGAGGTCCGCGCCGTTGACGTATCCGGACAGGCCGCCCGCGAGGAACAGGCAGGCGTGGGCGACGTCCGCGGGCACCGCCATGCGCGCCATCGGGATGACGCCCGCCACCGCCGCGCCGCCGTCCGAGCCGTAGACGGACGCCGCGCTCTCGGTGCGGACCGGCCCCGTGGTGATGTGGTTGACCCGGACCGCCGGCGCCCATTCCAGGGCCAGCGCCTTGGTGAGGGCCAGCAGTCCGGCCTTGGCCGCGGTGTAGGCCGCGGTGCCCGGCTGTGGGTCCTGCCCGGAGACGCTGCCGATGTTGATGACCGAACCACCGCCTTCCTGGGCCCGCATGACGCGGTGGGCGGCCTGTGCCACGTAGAACGGCGCCAGCAGATTGAGCGCGATGACCTTCTCCACGAAACGCGGCGAGACGGTGGCGGCGTCGGCGTCCGGGGAGCCGCCGGCGTTGTTGACGAGTACGTCGAGCCTTCCGAAGCGTTCCACCGCGGCGTCCACCACGGCGGACGCCGCCGCCGGATCGCGCACGTCGGCCGGGACGAAGACGGCTTCCCGGCCCCCGGCCGCAGGCAGCGTGTCCGGGGTGGTGCGGCCGCAGACGACCACGTCCGCGCCCGCGCCCAGGAACGCCGCGGCGACGGTGGCGCCGATGCCCTTGGTGCCGCCGGTGACCAGGACCACCTGCCCCGTGAAGTCCAACAGCTTGCCGAGGCCCATGGGTTGCTCCCCTCTTGCGGACTGCGGTTGCCCGCTCAGTGGCCGGTGAGGCCGAGCCCGGCGGCGAGCCGCGCCCGGTGGAGGGCGGGCGGCCCGAACAGTTCGCCCGCCCCGTGGGCCCGCTTGAAGTAGCGGTGCGCGTCGTGCTCCCAGGTGATGCCGATCCCGCCGTGCAGCTGGATCATCTCGCCCGCCACCGCCGAGAACGCCTCGGAGCAGACGGACTTCGCGACAGCGGCAGCCCGCGGCAGAGCGCCCGGGTCCTCGTCGGCGGCGAACGCCGCGCCGAGCGCCGCCGAACGCGCCGACTCCACCAGGACGTAGGCGTCGGCCAGCCGGTGCTTGACCGCCTGGAACGAGCCGATGGGCCGCCCGAACTGCACCCGGTTCCTGGCGTATTCGACGGTCAGCTCCAGACAGCGCTCCGCCGCCCCCACCTGCTCCGCCGCGAGCGCCGTGCACGCCAGATCCCGTACGCGCTCCAGGTGCCGCCCGCCGTCGCCGTCCACGCCCAGCAGGCGTCCCTCGGCTCCGTCCAGCAGCCACCGGGCCTGGGCCCGGGTCCGGTCCATGGTCATGACGGGCTCCCGGCGCACACCGGCGGCGTCGGGTGCCACTTCGAAGAGTGACACCCCGTGGGCCGTACGAGCCGCGACGAGAAGGACGTCCACAACCGGCCAGTCCAGTACGTGCTCCTTGGTTCCGGTGATCAGATGGCCGCCACCGGGACCCGGCACCGCCTCGGCGCGTATCGCCTCCCGCTCCCAGGAACCCCGCTCGGCCCAGGCCAGGGTGCCCACCGAGCCGCCTTCGGCGAGGCCGGGCAGCAGCCGCCCGCACGCCTCCTTGTCACCGGAGACCAGCAGGGCCCCCACCGTGAGCACCGAGGAGCCCAGGCACGGCAGCGGGCTCAGGCACCGGCCCAGCTCCTCCATCAGCACATGGACATCGCGGGCGCCGCCGCCCACTCCGCCGTACTCGTCCGGCACGGCGAGACCGGCCGCACCGATCTGTACGGTCAACGGGGCCCAGGCGTGGGCGTCTTGGTGCCGAGTCAGCAGGGTTCGTACGGCCGACCGCAGTTCGTCCTGCTCCCGGGTCGGTCTCATAGGGGCGCTCCCGTGACGACGCGGGCGCGGCAGGCTGCCGGGGTTCCCCAGGCGTCGCGCAGGGGCCGCGCCTTGCGGATCCACAGGGACAGGTCGAGTTCGTCGGTGTAGCCCACGGCACCGTGCAGTTGGAGGGCCGTGCGGGCCGCCGCGTACGCGGCCTCGCCCGCCGCGACCTTGGCCGCGGCGATGTCGCGGCCCGCCCCTGCGTCGCCGGCGGCGAGCGCGAGTGCGGCGCCGTGCACCAGCGGTCCGGCGAACTCCAGGGCCAACAGCGTGTCGGCGAGCCGGTGCTTGACCGCCTGGAACGAGCCGATCGCCACCCCGAACTGGGTACGCTGCCTGACGTATTCCACGGTACGGGCCAGCAGTGTCCGGCCGACGCCGAGTGCCTGGGCCGCCGTGGCGAGCGCGGCGACCTCGGCGGCGTGGCCGGCGGCGGCGGCCACCGCGGGGCCCTCGGCGAGGACGCTCCCGCCCGACGGCCGTGACAGCCGCCGTCCGGGGTCGGCGGAGGGCTGCACGGAGCCGGACGCGGTGGCGAGGCGCAGGGTGTCGCCGTCCACCACGAACACCGCGTCCGCCGCGTCGGCGTCCAGGGCGTACGGGCTGAGCGAGGTCAGGCAGAGGGAGACGACCGACTTCCCCGAGGCGATGCCGGGCAGGCGGTCCGCGGCGATGCGGCCGTCACCGAGCCGCTCAAGAAGGGCCGCCGCGGCAACCGTCTCCACCAGCGGGCCCGGGACGGCGTGCCGTCCCAACGCCTCGAAGGCAAGGGTGAGTTCGAGCGGCAGCAGGCCGAAACCCTCGTGCGTCTCCGGGACCGCGAGGGCGAACACCCCGGCCTCGGCCAGCCGCTCCCGGAC
The DNA here is from genome assembly GCF_040302845.1 of Streptomyces sp. NPDC096323. Lineage (NCBI taxonomy): Bacteria > Bacillati > Actinomycetota > Actinomycetes > Kitasatosporales > Streptomycetaceae > Streptomyces > Streptomyces sp. NPDC096323. Next base: position 150,484 of record NZ_JBEOSI010000013.1, on the reverse strand, counting down.
GGCACGCCCCGGACCGTGGTCACCGGCAGCCCAGGACCGTACGACAGCCGGGGTGTCGCAGGAGGTGAGAAGCGCATCGAGGGAGCGGACGAAGTCCCGCTGCCCGGCATCCAGCAGGAATCGCATCAGGGGCACCCTTTCGGCACGGCGGGCAACTGACCGACGTCCAGGAGCAATCGCATCAGCGGCGCCCCTTCGGCAGACCGAGCAGCCGCTCGGCGATGATGTCGCGCTGGATCTCGTTGGTGCCCGCGTAGACGGGGCCGGCCAGCGAGAAGGTGTAACCCTCGGACCAACTGCCGTGGTCCGGTGCTTCGGTGGCGTGGTCGGCGAGTTCGCCACAGGGGCCGAGCAGGTCGAGTGCCGTCTCGTGCAGCGCGATGTCGAGCTCGGACCAGTAGATCTTGTTGAGGCTGGACGCGGCCCCGGCGGGCCCGCCCTCGTCGTGCAGGACCCGGGAGGCCGCCGCGTACGAGAACAGCCGGTAGGCGCGGGCCCCGATCACCGCGTCGGCGACCCTGTCCCGCAGGGCCGTGTCCGCCGGTTCGCCGTACGCGTGCCACAGGGCGGTCAGCCGGTCCGCGGCCGCGGTGAAGCGGCCAGGGCTGCGCAGGGTCAGCCCGCGCTCGTCGCCGGTGGTGCTCATCGCGACCCGCCAGCCCCGGCCGGGCTCGCCGATGACGTCCTCGTCGGGCACGAACACCTCGTCCAGGAAGAGTTCGGCGAACGCGGGCTTCCCGTCGAGCCGCCCGATGGGCCGCACGGTCACGCCCTCGGCGTCCAGCGGGAACATCAGATACGTGAGCCCGCGGTGCGGCCGGTCCGCGTCCGGGTCGCTGCGGAACAGGCCGAAGGCCCGGTCGGCGAAGGCGGCCCGGGAGGACCAGGTCTTCTGGCCGCTGATCAGCCAGCCACCCCCGGTCCGTACGGCCGTCGACCTCAGCGAGGCCAGGTCGGAGCCGGACTCGGGCTCGGACCAGGCCTGCGCCCAGATGACCTCACCGCACGCCATCGGGGGCAGGACGCGGGCGCGCTGTTCATCCGTGCCGTGCTCGAAGAGGGTCGGGGCCAGCAGGCTGATGCCGTTCTGACTGACCCGGCCGGGCGCCCCGGCGGCGTAGTACTCCTCCTCGAAGACCAGCCAGCGCAGCAACGAACTCCCGCGCCCGCCGAACTCCTCGGGCCAGGAGATGACCGACCAGCGGCCGGCGGACAGGGTGGCCTCCCATTCCCGGTGCGCGGCGAAGCCTTCGGCGGTCTCCAGGGACGGCAGGGGAGGGGCGGGGACATGAGTGGCCAGCCAGTCGCGTACCTCGGTACGGAATGCCTCGTCGGCCGCGTCGAAATCCAGGTCCATCAGCCGCCCGCCTTCTTCATCGCCCGGATGTCCATGCCGCCGAGCGCGTCCGGTGCGGTCTCGGCGTTGTGCGCGTGCGCCAGGTGATGCAGGCCGAACACCGAGTCCATCCCGGCGTGCATGCCTTGCAAGTCCTCGGCCTGGTTGACCGCGCGCTTCGTGAGCGCCAGCCCCATGCGCGGCATCTCCGCGATCCTCAGCGCCAATTCCTCGGTGCGTTCGGCCAGTTCCTCGCGCGGGACGACCCGGTTGACCATGCCGACCTCGTACGCGCGCTGCGCACTCATCCGGTCGCCGGTGTAGAGGAACTCCTTGGCGATCCGCGGCGGCATCACCCACGGGTGGGCGAAGTACTCGACGCCGGGGATGCCCATCCGGACCACGGGGTCGGCGAAGAACGCGTCGTCGGAGGCCACGATCAGGTCGCACACCCAGGCCAGCATCAGACCGCCCGCCACGCACGCGCCCTGCACGGACGCGATGACGGGCTTGGGCAGCTCGCGCCAGCGGCGGCACATGCCCAGATACACCTCGGACTCGCGCGCGAACCGGCTCTCCGCGCCCTCCTTGTTCGTATGGTCCCACCACAGCCCCGCCCGGCGCTCGAACGGCAGATGCGCGTCCCGCTCGGGGGTCCCGATGTCGTGGCCGGCGGAGAAGTGCTTGCCCGCCCCCGCCAGGACGACCGTCCTCACCTCGCCGTCGTCGGCCGCTCGGTAGAACGCGCGGTCGAGGGCGTACGTCATCGCGGAGTTCTGCGCGTTGCGGTAGTCGGGCCGGTTCATGGTCACCGTCGCGACCGGGCCCCGCTTCTCGTAACGCACCGGTTCGTCGTGGGCAGCGGACACCGGCCACTCCTTCCCTAACAAGTGTTTGGTAGATTAACGTACCCCCATGAGCAGCGTCGAGGAGTTCCGCACGGAGATCCGCGGCTGGCTGACCGCCCATCTCACCGGCGCCTTCGCGGACCTTCGCGGGCGCGGCGGACCAGGTCGCGAGCACGAGGCCTTCGCCGAACGGCTCGCCTGGGAACGGCACATGGCCGCTGAGGGCTGGACCTGCGTGGGCTGGCCGCAGGAGCACGGCGGCCGGGGCGCGACCATCGAGCAGCAGGTCGCCTTCCACGAGGAGTACGCCCTGGCCGGCGCCCCCGCGCGGGTCAACCACATCGGGGAGCAGTTGGTCGGCCCGACCCTCGTGGCGTTCGGCACGCCGGAGCAGCGGGCCCGCTTCCTGCCGCCGATCGTCGCCGCCGAGGAGCTGTGGTGCCAGGGCTACAGCGAGCCGGACGCCGGGTCCGACCTGGCCAACGTCCGGACGCGGGCCGAGCGGGACGGCGGGGACTGGGTGGTCACCGGGCAGAAGATCTGGACGTCACTGGCCCAGGACGCCCAGTGGTGCTTCGTCCTCGCCCGGACCGATCCGGGATCGTCCCGCCATACGGGGCTGTCCTACCTCCTGGTCCCGCTCGACCAGTCAGGCGTGGTGATCCGGCCGATCCGGCAGCTGACCGGCACCTCGGAATTCAACGAGGTCTTCTTCGACGGAGCCCGGACCCGCGCCGAGTACGTCGTCGGCGAGCCCGGCGACGGCTGGCGCGTGGCCATGGCCACCCTGGGCTTCGAACGCGGCGTCTCCACCCTCGGCCAGCAGGTCGGCTTCCGGCGCGAACTGGAAACGCTCATCGACCTGGCCCGCCGCAACGGCGCCGCGGACGACCCGCTGATCCGCGACCGGCTCGCCCGCGCCTGGACGGGACTTGAGACCATCCGGTGCAACGCCCTGCGCATGCTCGACGGCGTGGCGGCCGGCGCACCGGGTCCCGAGGCGTCCATCGGGAAGATCTTCTGGGCCACCTGGCACCGGGAACTCGGCGAACTCGCCATGAGCGTCCTGGGCGCGGGCGGCATGACCGCCCCCGAGGCCCCCTGTGAACTCGACGAGTGGCAGCGGCTGTTCCTCTTCTCCCGCGCCGACACCCTCTACGCCGGATCCAACGAGATCCAGCGCAACATCATCGCCGAGCGCGTCCTCGGCCTCCCCAAGGAGATCCGCCCGTGACCCCGTCCCCGCCCTACGTGCCGGGCCATTCCCTCCTGGCCGGACGAACCGCGGTGATCACCGCGGCGGCCGGCGCCGGCATCGGGGGAGCGACCGCCCGCAGGTTCCTGGAGGAGGGAGCCCGGATCGTCATCGGCGACGCCCACGAACGCCGCCTGAAGGAGAGCGCCGCCGCCCTTGCCGAGGAGTTCGGCGCGGACGGCGTCGCCGCCCTGCCCTGCGACGTCACCGACCAGCGGCAGGTCGACGCCTTGTTCGCGTACGCCGCCGAACGCCACGGCGGCCTCGACATCGTCGTCAACAACGCCGGTCTGGGCGGCACCGCGGACCTCGTCGAGATGACCGACGACCAATGGTCGAGGGTCCTCGACGTCACCCTGAACGGCACCTTCCGCTGCACCCGCACCGCCCTGCGCCACTTCAAGGCGCGTGACACCGGCGGCATCGTCGTCAACAACGCCTCCGTCGTCGGCTGGCGTGCCCAGCGCGGCCAGGCCCACTACGCCGCCGCGAAGGCCGGCGTCATGGCCCTCACCCGGTGCGCCGCCCTGGAGGCGGCCGACTTCGGCGTACGCGTCAACGCCGTCGCCCCGAGCCTGGCCATGCATCCGCACCTGGTGAAGGTCACCACCCCCGGACTCCTCGCCGAGCTCACCGAACGCGAGGCCTTCGGCCGGTACGCGGAGCCCTGGGAGGTCGCCAACGTCATCGTCTTCCTGGCCAGCGGCTACTCCTCGTACATGACGGGGGAGACCGTGTCCGTCAGCAGCCAGAGGGCGTGAACGCGTGTCACCACCGCCAAGTGACGTGTCGTCATCTCACTTACTGAGGAGCTGATATGGCCGAGGCCTACATCGTCGAAGCGGTACGAACCCCGGTCGGCCGGCGCGACGGCGGTCTCTCCGCCGTCCACCCCGCCGACCTCGGGGCCCATGTCATCACGGCACTGGTCGAGCGCACCGGGATCGATCCGGCCGCGGTGGAGGACGTCGTCTTCGGCTGCCTGGACACCGTGGGGCCGCAGGCCGGGGACATCGCCCGCACCGCCTGGCTCGCCGCGGGCCTCCCCGAGGAGGTGCCCGGCACCACCGTCGACCGGCAGTGCGGCTCCTCCCAGCAGGCCGTCCACTTCGCCGCCCAGGGCGTCATGTCCGGCACCCAGGACCTGGTCGTCGCGGGCGGCACCCAGAACATGTCGATGATCCCCATCGCGTACGCCGGCCGCCGGGCCGCCGAACCCCTGGGTCTGACCGAGGGCCCGTACGCCGGCTCCGTCGGCTGGCGGGCCCGCTACGGTGACGCACCCGTCGACCAGTTCCACGGCGCCGAACTCATCGCGGAGAAGTGGGGCATCTCCCGCGAGGCCATGGAACACTTCGCACTGCGCTCCCACCAGCGGGCCGTGCGTGCCATCGATGAGGGCCGGTTCGCCCGGGAGACCGTCGCGTACGGCGAGGTGACGGTGGACGAGGGGCCCCGCCGGGACACCTCGCTGGAGAAGATGGCCGGCCTCAGGCCGGTTGTCGAGGGCGGCCGGCTGACCGCCGGGGTCTCCTCGCAGGTCTCCGACGGCGCCTCCGCGCTGCTCATCGCCTCCGAGCGGGCCCTCGCCGAGCACGGACTCACTCCCCGGGCCCGCATCCACCACCTGTCGGTGCGCGGCGAGGACCCGATCCGCATGCTGTCGGCCCCGATCCCGGCGACGGCGTACGCCCTGAAGAAGGCCGGCATGCCGATCGGCGAGATCGACCTGGTGGAGATCAACGAGGCGTTCGCCCCGGTCGTCCTGGCCTGGCTGAAGGAGACCGGCGCCGACCCCGACAAGGTCAACGTCAACGGCGGCGCCATCGCGCTCGGCCACCCCCTGGGCGCCACCGGCACCAAGCTGATGACGACGCTGCTGTACGAACTGGAGCGCACCGGCGGCCGCTACGGCCTGCAGACCATGTGCGAGGGCGGCGGCCAGGCCAACGTCACCATCATCGAGCGCCTCTGAGGGGCCCGGCAGCCGTCCGGACCGGCGCGCTCGCCGTCAGTAGACCCCGTCGGTCGCCGTGACCCGGTGGGCCTCCAGGCCGGGAGCGGAGAGGAGAGCGGTGATCAGTTCCTCGGAGCCGCCGACGTAGGTGCTCACCAGGTCGACGTCGCCGCCCACGCACCACGCGCGGTCCTGCGGCCACCACAGATCGGGCAGCTCGGCGAACTCGTCCAGGAGCTCGGGCGCCACGGCGTCGGCCAGCGGCCCCGACAGCAGGATCTCGTCCCGGCCCGGAGTCGGGAAGGTGGGAACCCCCTCCCAGTCCCAGCGGCCGTATCCCTCCCACAGCCCGAACCAGCACCGCTCCGGTGTGCGCGTGTGCCGCGCCAGGACGGGGATCAGCGCTCGCGCGACCCCGCCGGGCGTGGGGCCCTCGGCCGCGTGTTCGTCCCAGACGCCGACCAGGCCGTACTCCTCCCTGTTCTGGTAGAACCGCTCCGCGCCGATCACCTCGTGCCAGCCCGTCAGCGCCTGGACCTCGCGACCGTAAGCGGCGGCGACGGTGTCCCAGCGGACGGGGCGCTCGTCGAGAGCCGCGGGATGCAGCAGCCGTGCGTACGCCGCGAAGCCCGGAGCGGCGACACCGGCGACGGTCGCGAAGTCACCGTGACCGGGGCGGCGTTCGGTCAGCCACTGGGCCGGCCCGAGGTCCTCCCTGGCGACGCGCAGACGCCCGTACAGCGCCCGGACGGGTTCTCGGTCGGGCCGTGCCCATGTGTCCATCCACCCAGTCTCCCTCGGACCGTTCCGGCAGACGGGGGCGGCCCGGCCGTCGGAGCGGGTCCTGGTATCGGGGGCCCGAGGTTCGGCGGTCGGTGGCCCGGATGCACGCCCCCGCACCCTGAATGCGCCCCGCGCACAACCCGCCATTTCGGTGAGCGCGATATGCGTATCAGCAGGTCAGGGCCCTGTTTGGAGTCCCTTGATTTCGCCATTCAATTGAATAGGGAAATTCCCTGACCAGCCCCTTTGATTTGCGGCTTCGCATTCCATGCATTCCACTCGAAACGTACGTCAACCCCACTCACCACAGGACGGGGCAACACCATGTACACGACCGAAACCACGAGCACCGACATCGAGCTGGACCTCGACGAGGCGCTCAACCCGGGCGAGGCCGAAGGCTTCTACCGCGACTCCCGCGAGTGCGCCTATCTCGCGCTCCTCGGGGGCGGCTCCTCACTGCTGCTCTCGCCGCCGACCCCCCGCCCGAAGAAGGGCTAGTCGGCAGCACATGAACCAGTCACATGCCTCGTCCCCCCTCGCGGGTGCCGTGCATGACCTGGCAACAGAGGTGGTCCTCGCTCTTCGGAGCGGGGACCACCTCGCCACGGTGTGCGGCGCGGCCGGAATCGACGAGGACAACCGGACGGGAATCGCCGCCGTACGCGTCATCGGGGCCGATCTGCTTCTGCCGAGTGTGCTGCACGGGCACCATCCGCATCCCGGAGACATCGCCGTGCTCCACCGTGCCGTGCGGGAGTTCCCGCCCCGGCCGGACGCCTCCGACGCCGCGGTCTGGAGCCACTGGGGCATGCTGTCCGCCCTCCACCGGACGGCCTCGGTCTCCGGTCAGCCGCCGGGTGCCGCACCCGGAGGCGACGAGCCGAACGCCGCGTGGCTCGAAGGGGCCGCCTGGCAGGCCTTCAGCCATCAGCTGTCCGTGCTGGCCCCCCTCGCCGTCCCCGCCGCCTCGTCGGCCGTGCACCGGGCCGCCGCCCACCGGGTCGTGGACCTGTCCCGGGGGTTCGTCCGAGCGGTACGGCGGCGCAACTGGCTCCAGGCGGCGGGCGTCGGCCGCTGGCTGGCCGCGCTGGAAGGCCGGCCCGACAGCCTGGGCCTGGACCGCGGACTCGACTTCGTCGAGCTCATGGGCGGCACGGACCCGCGGGTCGCGTTGCACGTCCGGGCCGCCCGGCTGATGGCCGAGGGGCGGGCGCGGTGAGCGCATCGGTGGCCCTCGCCCCCGGTGGTACGACGGGCGCGGCGCTGTCCGTCCTGCCCGGCGTCCTGCGCAAAGCGCTCGGCTGGGCCGACGCCCACCGTTCGGGCTTCGTACTCCCCCCGGACGTGCTGGAGCCGCACATCGAGGTCAATCGCACTCTCAAACCCCTCGGCGAACTGGCCCAGCTCTGCGTCACGATCCACCGCAGCACCACCCCCGACACCCCGCAGCACCGGGCGGCCGGGGACCTCGTCGCGTTCGCCTGGGACCAGGTGCACGCGGGCGAGCTGCTGCTGGAGCTGCTGCGCGGCGAGCCCTTCGCCGCGTACCCGTACGAGATCTACGCGGCCTTCGCCGGATACGGACTGCGCAACGAGAGCTTCGAGCGCCTGGCCGGGACGCTCTCCGCGACCAGGGGCTGGGCCCACACCGAGCAGCAGGCCAACCGGGAGCTGGGACTCATCAACTCGGAACGCCGGGTCGGCACCGCCCCGCACACCGACGCCGGTGAGGTCCTCGCACGCACCTGGCTGGGCGGGCTGTCCGAACCGTGGATGTTCGAGGGGCCCTCCGGCTACGCGCTGACCCACACCGTCTTCCACATCACGGACTGGTGTTGTGTCCCCGAGCGGATGCCCGTCGAGATCGACGCCTACTTGCGGGCCTGGCTGCCGCCCTGGATCGACGGCTGTCTGGAGAGCCGGCAGTGGGATCTGACCGGCGAACTGCTCGCGGTCGCCGCGGCCCTGCCGGGAGCGCCGCCCACGGAGCTGCTGGACGCGGTCTGGCCCGAGCTCGCAGCGGCGCAGGCCCCGAGCGGTGCCGTACCGGAGACGGGCCCCACGGTCTCCCCGGCGGGGACGCCCGACGGCGACGGCCGGCCGGAGACCGTCCCGCCCGCATCGCACCGGGACGACCGGTCGCAGACGGCCCGGCCGTCGTCGGACGCAGACGACCGGTCGGAGACCGTCCGGCCGGGCGACGCGGGGCCCGAGCCGGATCCGTACCCCTTCCTCGCCTGTTACCACTCCACCCTGGTGACCGCGTTCGCCGCCGCGCTGTGCCTCAAGCGGCTCACCGCGCACCGGGGAGCCGCCGCATGAGCCGCACCGGCCGCACGAAGGGAGTTGCCGCATGAGCGGCATCCAGCAGATCCATGACGTGGGGGCGCGGGCCCTGGGCTGGCTGTACGAGCACCGGGCCGGGTTCCGGCTGGACGACGACCCACCTCCCGAGGTGGGGGTCCTGGACCGGTTCAAGCCGCTCGGCGAACTCGCTCTCATCAGCACGGTCATCTTCCGGGAAGGTGTCGCCGGCTCCCGCCAGGCCGACCTCGCGCGCAAGCTCCTCGACCACGCCTGGCACGAACTGCTGGGCTCGGGGAGCCGCCTGGTCGACGGCCAGCGGCGCGAACCGCTCTGTCCCGTGCCCATGGAGGTCTACGTCCCGTTCCGGGAGCTGGGGTACAGGGAACCGACCCTGGAAGCGGCCGTCCGGCTGAACCACCGGCTGGGCAGCTGGGGCGCGCTGGAGGTCGTCCCGGTACGCAGGCTCGGACTCAGCAACATGGAGCGGCGGTTCGGGCTGGAGCCGAGCATGCCGGCCGACGAGGCGTACCGGCGCACCTGGCTGTCCAAGCGGCCCGAACCCTGGACGGTCGAGGGAAACATCGGCTACGACATCACCCACACGGTCTTCCATCTGACCGACTGGGGCGCCCATCCGGCCGGGCTGCCCGCCGATGTGGCGGACTACCTCGCCCTCTGGCTGCCGGTGTGGCTCGACGACTGGCTCGACCTCGGGCGCTGGGACCTGCTGGGCGAACTGCTCGTTGTCGACGCCTGCCTCCCGGAGCCGACCCTCGACCCGGCGGCCTGGGAGGGATTCGCCGGGGCGCAGCAGCCGGACGGGGCGATGCCGGTGATGGGCGGCATGCCGGAAGGCGACGAGGAGTCCGTCTTCGACCTCGTCTACCACCCCACGCTGGTGGCGGCGTTCGCTTCGGCACTGGCCCTGTCCCGTGCCCTGTCGGACCTCGCCGCCCCGGCCCCCGCGTGACGGCCCCGCAGGAGGTCCGCCGGGCCTCCGCCGGCGGCCCGTCCCGGGGCGACGGCGAGCGGTCCCGCCTGCTGGCCGATGCCGCCCGGACCGTCGACGCGCCCGGCCTCGTGATCGCGCTCAGTCACCGGTCCCGGCGTACCTACCAGCTCGACGCGGGCCTGCTGCCGGACGACGCACCCCGCTACGAGCTGGGCTCCGCGTCCAAGCCCTTCACCGGGCTGCTCCTGGCCGCACTCGTCGCCGCGGGCCGTCTCAGGTACGAGGACTCGGCGGCCGAACTGCTGGCCCCCGGCCACCCGGTGCACCCCTGCGTGCGCGCCATCACCCTGCGCCATCTGATCACCCACACCTCGGGCCTTCCCTCGCTGCCGGCCGATTTCTACCCGCAGGCGCTGCCCCGGTGGTCCACCGCGCCGTACAGCCGCTACCCGGCCGACCGCGTCGTCCGGGCCTTCCTGCGCGCCCGCCCCCGCCACCGGCCGGGCACCCGCTGGCACTACTCGAACTTCGCGGTCTCCGTACTCGGCCACACCCTGGCCGCCGCCACAGGCACGCCCTGGGAGACGCTGCTCCGGCAGGAGGTGCTGGACCCGCTCCGCCTGCACGGCACGCGCCTGCGCCCGGGCCCGCCGCCCGGCGACGCCGTGGGGCGCCGGCGCGACGGCAGACCGCTGCCCGCCCTCGACACGGGCGGTTTCAACGCCGCCGGAGCGGTCCGGGCGACCCCCTCGGACCTGCTCACCTTCCTCGAGGCGCACCTCCCGGGGACCACTGCGCCCACGCGGCCGCTGACCGCCGCGCTCGCGGACGTACGGACCCCGCTGCTGCGGCGCGGACTGCGGCACGCCCACACGCACACGCTCACCTGGTTCCGCCATCCGTCACCGCGCGGGCCCGTCTGTTTTCACGCGGGGGCCACGCTCGGACAGCAGATGTTCCTCGGCTTCCGCCCGGACACCGGCACGGCCCTGGCGGCGATGTGTACCCGACGGGTGCACAGGGCGGACCCGTTCATCGCGACGATGCACGAGCTGCTGACGGAGAAGCTCTGACATCCTGCTCCGTCACCACCGCGGCCCGTGCAGGACCGATCCGGCGCATGTGCCGAACCGCGCCACCCTCGGCGGACCGGTCAGGGCGCATCCAGGAGGGTCGCCGCGGCTGCCCGTGCGTGGTGGGCAGGGGCCGGGTCGCCGCTGATGCCTGCCGTCACGACGGCTCCTTCGGCGAGAAGGAAGACCGGTTCGGCCACCGGCGCCCCGGTGGCGTCGACCCACGCGGTGATCTGGGCGTGGAACGCCTGCTTGTGCGACCGGACTTCGCGCCGTACCACCTCCGACGAAGGGCCGAGTTCACCGTGGGCGTTGACCCAGGCGCATCCGCGGAAACCCGGCTCGGAGAACCACTCGGCAAGCCAGTCGAAGACCGCGAGCACGCGCTCACGCGGGTCTTGGACCTGCTCCACGTGGGCGGCGAGGTCTCCCCTCCACCGTTGGTCACGACGCTGGAGCACGGCCACGACGAGGTCCTCCTTCCCGGGGAAGAACCCGTAGATCCGCTTCAGCGGAAGACCGGATGCCGTGCGTACCGCGTCCATTCCGACGGCTTGGATGCCCCGCTCGTAGAAGAGCGCCTCGGCCGCGTCGAGCAGCGCTTCGCGGTCCAGGCGGCTTCGCTCCGGGGTGAGGGGGGCCGGCATTCGAGGCTCCTTGACATCGAGAACGTTCGTTCCCTACCTTAACCTCCATCGATGGGGAACGAGCGTTCTCTATGTGAGGAGACAGCAATGTCGGAGGATCGACCGCCCTACCCGCCGTTCACGCGGGAGACAGCCATGCAGAAGGTTCAGGCTGCCGAGGACGCGTGGAACACCCGTGATCCCCGGCGGGTGGCACTGGCCTACACGCCGGACGCGGTCTGGCGGAACCGGGACACGTTCGTCAACGGGCGTGAGGAGATCGTCGACTTCCTGACGCGGAAGTGGCAGCGCGAACTGGACTACGCCCTGCGCAAGAGCCTCTGGGCCTTTCAGGAGAACCGCATCGCCGTCCGATTCCAGTACGAGTGGCGCGATGCGGAAGACCAGTGGTGGCGCAGTTACGGCAACGAGTTGTGGGAGTTCGACGAGCGCGGTCTCATGCGGCGCCGCGAGGCAAGCATCAATGACATCGGCATCGTGGGAGCCGACAGGCGTCTTGACGGCCCCCGGCCCGCGCACGAACACGGGGCCGACATCCCCCTCCGGTAGCACGGCGCCGTGACCCCTTCGGCGGCGGTCCGGCTGCGGGCTGCTGCTGCGGCACTGCGCCGGCCTCGCAGGCCGTCTGGCTCTGGCTCCGGCGTACGGACCACCGTATGGACGCCAAGCGCGGTGCCGCGAGGAACGCCACGCCGATGCCCGGGTCAGCCCGCCCCCGGCAGGGTCTTCAGCACGGCCCGCGCCTCGTCCATGATCCGTGCGACCAGGTCCGAACAGGACGGCAGATCCTCGATCACGCCCACCACCTGGCCCGAGGCCATCACGCCGATATCGGTGCGTCCCTCGACCAATGAAGCCTTGAGCAGCATCGGGGTGTTGGCGGCCAGCAGGACCTGGCTCCAGGTCAGTTCCCTGCCGTGCTTCATCGCCATCCCGTCGCGGACCAGCCGGGGCCAGCTCGCACGGGTCTCCTTCCGGAAAGCCGAGGCGTGCCGCAGCGCCCGCAGCAGGGAGGCGGCCCGGCCGGAGCGCTCCAGTGAGTCGACCATGGGGGTACGCAGCATGCGGTGCGGCAGGCCGTCCACCCGGTCCGTCACCGTGACGTCCTTGACGGAGGCGGCCAGGTACCTCGCCTTCACCGCGCCGGGGACGGTGCTGTCGGAGGTCAGCAGGAAGCGGGTGCCCATGCCGACGCCGGCCGCCCCGTAGGCGAGCGCGGCGACGAGACCGCGGCCGTCGTGGAAGCCGCCCGCCGCGATCACCGGGATGCCGACGGCGTCCACCACCTGGGGGAGCAGCACCGTGGTGGCCACGTCGCCGGTGTGCCCGCCGCCCTCGCCGCCCTGCACCATCACCGCGTCGGCTCCCCACGCGGCGACCTTCTCCGCGTGCCGGCGGGCGCCGACGGAGGGGATGACGACGACGCCGGCGTCCTTGAGCCGGGCGATGAGATCCTTGGAGGGGGCCAGTGCGAAGGACGCCACCCGGACCCCCTCGTCGATGAGGATCCGGACCCGCTCGCCCGCGTCACCCGCGTCCGCCCGCAGATTGACACCGAATGGTGCGTCCGTACGGGACTTGACCTCGCGGACCGCCTCGCGGAGCTGCTCGACCGTCATCGTCGCGGAGGCCAGGATGCCGAGCGCGCCCGCGTTCGCTGAGGCAGACACGAGCCGGGGGCCGGCCACCCAGCCCATTCCGGTCTGCACGATCGGGTACCGCACCCCGGTGAGCTCGGTGAGCGCGGTCGGGAACGGCGCGGGCCCGGTCATGCGGGGACCTCGCGCTCGCGCAGCCCCTTGGGGTCGATGACCTCGCGGATCAGCCGGAGTTCGTCTTCCGTGGGGTCGCGGGTGAAGGGCACCTGGTCGGGAACGGTGAGAGCGAACCCGGTGGCACCCGTGACCTGTTCGACGCCGACCCCCGGGTGCAGCGAGCGCAGCCGCATCGTGCGGCCGGGGGTCTCGAAGTCGAAGACGCCCAGGTCGCTGATGACTTCAGGGATGCGGTGGAAGCGGGTCGCGGAGGGACCGGCCTCGGCCGCCCGCTCGTACCCGACCCCGCTGACCATGTCGACATGCTCGACGAAGACCCGCGCCGAGTGCCTGGGGACCCAGTAACTCGTCGGGTTGTTCAGGGTGTTGACCGGTGCGCCGCGCACCCCGAGCAGCTGGCGCGCGGGCCGGGCCCAGGTCCCGATGCAGGAGATGTTCTGGTTGCCGTGCCGGTCGATCTGACTGGCACCCATCATCACGTGCCGACGGCCGGTGGCGGTCAGCGTCAGGTGGCGGCGGAACGGCAGCCAGCCCTCGATGATGCCCGGCCGCACTCCCACCGCGGGGGTGTCGGCCATCAGCAGCGCCTCCCCGTCGGTCAGCAGCAGTCCGGGGGAGAAGGTCAGCCTCGCCAGGCGGGCTCCGATGGCCGGGACGGTGCCCATGGGGGCGGCGAGGATCTCGCCCGCACCCCGCCATGCCTCGGCGCAGGCCACCACGCAGTACTCGGCGCGCGTCGCCGTGGGGATGCCGGTGGTCCCGGTGCCGTTCATGCTTCCTCCTGGTGGAACGCGGTGACCGCCGCCTGGTAGGCGGTCTCGTCCCCGGACAGGAACCGTGCGACGAAGGCGGGCCAGGCCTCGGGGTCGCGGGCGGCCCGGACGTAGGCGCGCTGGAAGGACTCGTCGCGGTCGTGGTCGGGCACGCAGGAGGTGAAGTGCGCGCCGTGGGGCGTCTCGACGACCCCGTCCACGAACATCCGCTGGATCAGCAGCGTCTGCGGCCCCTGCTCCTTCAGCAGATCCGCCGTCTCCACGATCCGTTCGCAGGAGACGAAGGCCTGGTCGGCCGCTTCGCAGAACAGATCGTCGAAATACGGGTCCGGGCCCAGATACTGGCCGTTGCCCTGTGCGTCGGAACGGTTGACGTGGACCAGGGCGGTGTCCAGCCGCAGCGCCGGGGCCGCGACCAGTGTCTCCCCGTCGTCGTACGGCGAAGTGACCGTACGCAGCGCCGGGTTGACCTCCATCAGGTCCGAACCCAGTCCGGCGCGGACCGGCATGAACGGCAGCCGCTGCGCCCCCGCCGTCAGGCCCCACATCATCATCGCCTCGTCCAGCTCGACCATTTCGAAGGCGCCGCGCTGCCGGGCCGCCGTGAAGTGCGGCTCCAGCGGTATCGAGTCGAGCGTCCCGAAGGCCGCGACGAGCTTGCGGATCTTCCCCGCCGCCGCGAGGAGACCCACGTCCGGGCCCCCGTACGACACCACGGTCAGGTCCGTGATGTCCGAGCGCAGCAGCGCCCGTACCAGGGCCATCGGCTTGCGGCGCGAACCCCAGCCGCCGATGCCGATCGTCATGCCGCTCTCCAGCCGGCCGACGACGTCGTCGGCCGTCATCGTCTTGTCCTGGGTCACGTCCGCTGCTCCTTGTCCGCGCCGAAGGTGTCGCGCACCCGGTCGGCGACGCCGCTGAGGTTGGCCTCGAAGGTGAAGCCCTGCTCGAAGCGGTAACTGCGGCGTACGTCGACGGGGTCGATGCCGTTGATGGCGGCCTTGGCCAGCCGGATGAGGGAGCCGTCCTTCGCGGCGATCTCCCCGGCGAGGTCCAGGGCGGCCCCGGTGAGCTGTTCGCGCGGCACGACGCTGAACACCGAGCCGTGCCGGTGCAGTTCCCCGGCCGGCACGGTGCGCGAGGTGTAGTACAGGGTCCGCATCAGGTGCTGCGGGACCAGCCGGGCCAGGTGGGTGGCGGCGCCGAGCGCCCCGCGGTCCAGTTCCGGGAGGCCGAAGGTCGCGTCGTCGGCCGCCACGATCACGTCCGCGTTGCCCACCAGGCCGATGCCGCCGCCCAGGCAGAAGCCCTGCACGGCGGCGACGACCGGGACCTCGCACTCGTAGACCGCCGCGAAGGCCTCGAAGCAGCCGCGGTTGGCGCCGATCAGGGCCTCGGGTCCGTCGGCCCGCTGCATCTCCTTGATGTCCACGCCCGCGTTGAAGCCGCGCCCCTCGGCGGTGAGGACCACACAGCGGATGTCCGGGTCGGCCCCGGCGGCGCGTACCGCCGCGGCCAGGTCGTACCAGCCCTGTACGGGAAGGGCGTTGACCGGAGGGTAGTCCACGGTGACGACGGCGATGCCCTCGCGCGGGACGGAGGTGGAGACACCCATGGGCGGATCAGCTACCTTTCCAGTGCCGCCTTTCGACCTAACGTTTGTTAGGTCCACAAGGTAGCAGCGATACGAACGCCGCGGGAGGGCGTCATGCCACTCCCCGGCACCGGCGCCCCGCTCCCTCCGCTCGCCCGCCGCTCACCGCCATCCTCCGAAAGGACCCTCGTCATGACCCCACCGACCGCCGCCGCCCTGTGTGCCGGCCGTGTCGCCGTCGTCACCGGCGCCGGCCGCGGCCTCGGCCGTGCGCACGCCCTGGCCCTCGCCGCGGAGGGCGCGAAAGTCGTCGTCAACGATCTCGGCGTCGGCCTCGACGGCTCAGGCCCGGGCTCCGGCCCGGCCCAGGAGGTCGTGAAGGAGATCCGCGCGGCAGGCGGCGAGGCGGTCGCCCACCACGGGGACATCGCCACGTCCGAGGGCGCCGCCTCGCTCGTCGCCACCGCGCTCGACTCCTTCGGCCGGCTCGACACGCTCGTCAACAACGCCGGATTCCTCCGCGACCGGATGCTGGTCAACCTGGACGAGGACGACTGGGACGCGGTGATGCGCGTCCACCTCAAGGGGCATTTCCTGGCGCTCAGGCACGCGGCGGCGCACTGGCGCGCCGAGGCGAAGGCCGGCCGGACGCCGGTGGCCCGGGTCGTCAACACCAGTTCCGGGGCGGGGCTGCTGGGCAGCGTCGGGCAGGGCAACTACGCGGCCGCCAAGGCGGGCATCGTCGGCCTGACCCTGGTGGCCGCCGCCGAGATGGGGCGTTACGGAGTCCAGATCAACGCGATCGCCCCGGCCGCCCGGACCCGGATGACCGAGGCGACGTTCGCCGAGACGATGGCGGCACCCGGAGAGGGCGCCTTCGACGCGATGGCCCCGGCGAACGTCTCCCCGCTCGTCGTATGGCTGGGCTCCGCCGCGTCCGCCGGGGTGAGCGGCCGGGTGTTCGAGGCCGAGGCCGGCCGGATCACCGTGATGGAGGGCTGGCGGCCAGGCCCCACCGCCGACAAGGGCGCCCGCTGGACCCCGGCCGGGGCCGGCGAGGCGGTGACCGCTCTGCTGGCCGCGGCCGAGCCCCCGCAGCCGGTGTACGGCGCCTCCTGACACACGGCGGCACGTCCGCTCGCACACGCGTCGCTGCCGCCGTACCTGAGCTCCCGCTCCGATGGCATCGCTCAAGATGCGCGGCGGGCCGGAGTGCCCAGACTTGGCCTTATGGCAGAAGAACGTCGCACACATGCCGGGAGCTCCAAGACGGCGGCCGCTCGCCGCGCAGGATCTGCGCGGGGACCCGAGCATGCGGCCAACGCTGCCTGCGAGAGCCTGGAGAGGCTGATTGGCCACCCCACGGAGGGTGTGTCCGCTGTCCGGCGTTCCGACGACGGCTGGTGTGTGGTGGTGGACGTTCTGGAGGTCCCACGGATCCCCGACACCACAAGCCTCCTCGCCTCGTACGAGGTGCAGCTCGATCGGGCCGGTGAACTCCTGGAATACCGCAGGGTCCGGCGCTACCGACGTGGTGCAGCCGACGAGTGATCCGTTTCCGCTCCCCTGCTGGAAGGACGTTCCATGAGCGCGACCACGTACTCCGACGAGGTAGTGGCCTGCCCGCCTCGCGCCGGCACGTTGTACGACGTACTGGAACTGATTCTCGACCGCGGCATGGTCATCGACGTGTTCATCCGCGTCTCGCTGGTCGGGATCGAGATTCTGAAGATAGACGCGCGCATCGTCGTCGCGAGTGTGGACACCTACCTCAGGTTCGCCGAGGCGTGCAACCGGCTTGACCTGGAACGTGATTCAGGCAGTACCACCATCCCCGAACTCCTCGGCGGCGGCGTGGCCAGGTCCGTCGGCAAGCGCAAGGTGCGCTCCGCCGCCGAGACGGTCGGCGACACCGTGAAGAAGGCCGTGGGCGGCGGTACGAGCTATGAGGACGAGGACGAGGAGGAGCCGCGCGAGCGGCCGAAGAAGCGGCGGGCTCCGGCTCGCGGCGGCACGAGCCGACGACGCGCGGAGGCATGACCGTGGTGGCCCATGGCATCTACGTCTACGCGATCCTGCGGGCGGGAACGGCGCTCCCCGAGGGAGCCGGAGGTGTGGGGTCTCCTCCCGAGGCCGTCCGCGTGATCAGGCAGGGACTTCTCGGCGCGGTCGTCAGCGACGCGCCCCCACACCTTCGCGCACGGCGCCGCGACCTGCTGGCACACCAGGAACTTCTGCTGCGCCTGTCGGACGAAGGACCGGTACTGCCCATGCGGTTCGGCATGGTGGCGCCGGACGAGGAGACGGTCCTCAGGCAGTTGGCCGCGGCCGAGGGCGGACACGTCGCCACCCTGGACCAGCTCGCCGGCCGCATCGAGATCAACGTCAAGGCGCTTCCCGCCCAGGACGCGCTGCCGGCCCTCGTCGCCGAGGACCAGAACGTACGCAGACTCCGCGAGGCCGCTCGGCGGCACCCGGGTTACGAGGCGAGTCTCCGGCTGGGCGAGGCCATCGCCTCCGCGCTCGCCCGCAGGGCGGCCGCGGCTGGCCAGCGGCTGATGCGTGAGCTCGCGCCGGAAGCCCGTGCTGTCGCCCCGGGTCCTGAGGTCCCGGGGTGCGCACTCAACATGTCCTTCCTCGTGGACCACAGCGACGCCGCCGCCTTTCTCGCCCGGGCGCAAAGCTTCGCGGACGCCCATCGTGAGCAGGTGGAACTCCGGCTGGCGGGCCCGCTCCCGTGCTACAGCTTCGTGACTGCCGAGGCACGCCCCGTACCGGTAGGAGGGGGATGACGGTGGGACTCATCACCGGCCTCCTCACGCTTCCCCTCGCGCCGGTCCGTGGCGTGATCTGGGTGGCGGAGAAGCTCGACGACGCCGCGCAGCGTGAGCTGCACGATCCGGCCGTGCTGCGTGCGCAGTTGGCCATGCTCAATCAGGAACTCGAGGCCGGAGACATCAGCCAGGAGGAGTTCGAACGGGAAGAGGAACGGTTGCTTGACCGGCTCGAGGCCGTACGGGTCGGTCCGGCTCAGATCGATAGAAGGTGACGTGCTCATGGAAGACCAGACGAAGGTGACGCTCGCGGCAGCAGTGGTGGGCGGCTATGTGCTGGGCAGGACCAAGAAGGGGCGGCTGGCTCTCACGGTCGCCACCTATCTGGCCGGCCGGCGCTTCGGCCTGGAGCCCCGTCAGCTGGCCGCGGAAGGTATGCGCCGTCTCGGAGAGGTTCCCCAGTTCGCGGAACTGCAGGACCAGCTCCGCGGCGAGGTTCTCGACGCCGGCCGCAAGGCCGTGACCGCCGCCGCCAACCGGAGCATGGGCTCGCTGGCCGACGCGATCAGCGACCGCACGGCCCGCCTCATCGAACCGCCGAGCGACGAGGGCGATGAGGATGAGGGCGACGAGTACGAGGACGAAGAGGCGCCGGACGACGAGGGCGCTGAGTACGACGACGAGTACGAGGGCGAGGACGACCAGTACGAGGACGAAGAGGGACCCGCGGACGAGGGCGACTCGGAGGACGAGTACCAGGACGAGGAGGACGAGGAGGACGAGTACGAGGAGGACGAGCCCCAGGAGCCGCTGGAGGAGGAGCGCGAGGAGGAGCCTGACGCGACACGGCCGAGAAGGCGCTCTTCCCGGCAGACCGACTCGGAGACGGCCAAGAGCCGCAAGAGCAGCAAGGGTTCCCCGGCCAAGAAGGCCGCAGCGAAGGAGTCCGCCCCGGCCAGGAAGACAGCTGCGAAGAAGACAGCGCCGGCCAAGAAGTCCGCCCCGGCCAAGAAGACGTCCCCGGCCAAGAAGGGGGCAGCCAAGAAGTCGGCCCCCGCCAAGAAGGCGGCTTCGAAGAGGTCCGGCCCGGCCAAGAAGACGGCTGCTAAGAAGACGACGGCGAAGAAGACCGCCCCGGCCAAGAAGGGCGCAGCCAGGAAGACGGCTGCCAAGAAAACAGCAGCGGGTGGTTCGTCGTCAGCGAAGCGGGCTGCATCCAAGCGCACGAGTCCTCGGAGGTAGCGAGTCATGGCCAGGACAGAGAACGCACAGCCCGAGGCAGAAGAGTCCGGCGTGGACAGGCTCCGTGAGGAACTGTCCGCATTCGTCAGTGCGAAGGCGGAGAAACTCGCCGAAAGGGCGGGGGAGAAGCTGACGGACATCACGGGTCAGCTGACCGATTCCGCGGAGAGCGGCAGTCTGCCGGCTATCGGTTCGCGCATGCTCCAGGGAGATTCCCCGGTGAAGGCGTTCGTCTCGGAGAAGGCCAAGGGCGTCAAGGACAACGTCGCGAACAAGGCGAAGGAAGCCTTCGGCGGTGGGGGAAAGGGCAAGCGCAAGGCGAGCGGTGGCAAGGTGATGAACATCATCGAGGTGCTCGATGTGGGAGTGCCCCTGCGGACCGCTTACGACCACTGGACGCAGTACGACAAGTTCAGCAGCTTCGCCAAGGGCGTGCGAGACGTTTCGACGGAGGACGAGACGTCCAGCGACTGGAAGGTCAAGGTCGGTCCGTCGTCACGCAGTTTCAAGGCCACCGTTCAGGAACAGGTGCCCGACGAACGCATCGTGTGGACGTCCGAGGGGGCCAAGGGCACCACGCGAGGCGCCGTCAGCTTTCACGAGCTCGCACCGTCCCTCACGCGCATCGTTCTGGTCATGGAGTACTACCCGTCCGGGTTCTTCGAGAAGACGGGCAACCTCTGGCGCGCACAAGGGCGCCGTGTGCGACTCGACTTCAAGCACTTCCAGCGATACGTCAGCCTCACCGACGAGGAACCGGAAGCGTGGCGCGGTGAGATCCGCGACGGAGAGGTCGTCAAGTCCCACGACGAGGCCATGGAAGAGGAAGAAGCGCAGGACGAGGAAGGGCCGGAGAGCGAGGACGACGAGAACGAGGACCGGGCTGAGAACGAGAACGAGGGCGAGGACGAGGACGAGGACGAGGGCGAGGGCGAGTGGGACGAAGAGGAGGAAGAGGGTGACCAGCTGACGGACGAGGACGAGGACGAGGACGAGGACGAAGAAGACGAAGACGAAGACGAAGAGGACGAAGACGAAGAGGACGAAGACGAAGAGGACGAGGCGCCACCCAGGAGGCGGTCGGCCAAGCAGCGATCGCGGAGGGCTCGGTGACTGACCTCGACTTCAGGCACGAGTTGTCCCCTCCCGTCCCGGGGCCGCAGACCACCAATCTCGCCGACATCCTCGAACGCGTCCTCGACAAAGGGATCGTGATCGCCGGCGACATCAAGATCGACCTGCTCGACATCGAGCTGCTCACGATCCGGCTGCGCCTGTTCGTGGCCTCCGTGGACACCGCGAAGAAGGCCGGCATCGACTGGTGGGAGACCGATCCGGCGCTCAGCTCCAAGGCGGCACGTAACGCCCTGCAGGACGAGAACCGCGAACTGCGTGAGCGCCTGGAGGCACTCGAATCCAAGTCCGACGAGAGGTCTTCGTCAGAGTGATGACCGAGGAAGGACGGAAGCACATGCCGGAGCGTGGCCCCGGGACTTCGGGTGCGCAGGGCGCGCACGCCATCTACGTGTACGCGGTCTGCCGTACCGAGGCCCCACTGGCCCTCGGTGCGGTCACCGGGGTCACCCGGGACGAGCCTGTACGTACGCTTTCCCTGGGGTCTCTCACCGCGGTCGTGCAGACCGTGGCGGCGGCCGAGTTCACGGACGCGGCCTGGCAGGAGCGGCTCTCGGACGCGATCGAACTCGAGCGGTACGCCCGGGCCCACCACGCGGTCGTCTCCGCGGTCGCCGGCCACGCGCCCACGGTGCCTCTGCCGCTGGCCACGCTGTACCAGGGGGAAGACCGGGCCAGACGCGCGCTCAACGACGAGGCGGCGCGCTTCCACACCGCCCTGAAGCGGATCGAGCACCATGCCGAGTGGGGCGTGAAGGTGTTCGCGCCCTTGCTGCCGGGTGGCGGGGATGCCGCTCCGGCTTCCCGGCCGAGCGCACCCGTCGACCGGGCCCGTCCGGCCCCGGGAGGGGGGCTGGCGTATCTCGAGCGCAAACGGAACCAGCGCGCGCAGCGCGAACAGCGGCAGGAGGACTCCCTTCGCATCGCCGAAGCCGTGGACGCGGCCGTGAGCCGTATCGCCAAGGCATCCCGCCGCCTCCGGCCGCACGGTCAGGGAAGCGCGGGCGGGCCCAGGGTCCAGGTGCTCAACGCCACTTACCTGGTCGCCGAGGACCGGTCCGACGAACTTCAGGCTTTGGCAGCCGGTTTGCGAGCACGCACCGGCGCGGACATCGAACTCTCAGGCCCGTGGGTTCCGTACTCCTTCGTGGGCGAGGTGTGATTCATGACGCACGACGTCGTTCCATGGGACAGTCCGAGCGCACTCAGCGGGCCCATCGGCGTGCCGCTGGTCGATCTGCTGGACCGGGTCCTGGCGACCGGGGTCGTCATCAGCGGGGACCTGGTGATCGCCATCGCCGATGTCCCGCTCGTACGGTTGTCGTTGCACGCCCTGCTGTCGTCCGTCAACGAACGCGTACCTGCCCCGTGGGCGGACAGCGGGCCGCTGTGACGTCCTCACGCGTCGACCTCGACTCCGAGCAGATGGGGCGGGACCTCGTCACGCTGGTCCTCACCGTCGTCGAGCTGCTTCGTCAGCTCATGGAACGCCAGGCCCTGCGCCGTATCGACCAGGGCGACCTCACCGACGAACAGACCGACGAGATCGGCACGACGCTCATGATGCTCGACCAGCGCATGACGGAGCTCTGCGAGCAGCACGGAGTGCGTCCGGAGGATCTCAACCTCGACCTCGGGCCGCTCGGCAGTCTCCTGCCCCGGGACTGACCACCGGCCCGGTGGACGCGGGATGGTCAGCCGGTCGCGCTCTCGTCGCTTGCCACTGCCAGGCGTAGATCGAGGAACGCCTGACCAAGCAGGTGGCGGACTGGCTGCAGAACCAGCTGCGGCCCAAAGGCGTCGGAGCCGTATGCCGTAGATCCACTGTCGCCGAGGCCGGACGGGCGGCCCCGTGTCAGTGGACGGTCCGGCTGCGTCCGACGTCCAGGCGGGGAGGATGGCTCCCACGCGGTTCGGCACACCTGCGTCGGCGATCACCCTCGGTTACTATGCTCACTTCACTTCATGCCGGAGTCCGGCACCAAGGGGCGCGGGGGCGCCATCGGCGGTCTGCTCGGGGAGCGGGGAGCCCGGCTCGCCGGCCGCGACTCCCGAGATTCTCCCCAGCGCTGTTGACCGGCAATTCCTGCTTCTGGGCCCCGGTGGAGACGTCCGTGGATTGTTAGCTTGAAGAGATGGGTGGCCTGGAAAAGTGTTGAAAGAGGTCGTAGCGACTCGCTACGTCACACCCCTGCGTGAGGGCGGCTCGCTCCCCGGGATCGTCGAGGCCGACGACTTCGGTACGTACGTCATGAAATTCACCGGAGCCGGGCAGGGCCGCAAGACGCTCGTCGCGGAGGTGATCTGCGGACAGCTCGGGCGGCGGCTCGGGCTGCGCGTCCCCGATCTCGTACAGATCCAGCTGGACCCGGTGATCGGTCTCGCCGAACCCGACCAGGAGGTGCAGGAGCTCCTCAAGGCGAGCGGCGGGCTCAACCTCGGGATGGACTTCCTTCCCGGATCCCTCGGCTTCGACTCGCTGGCCTATCAGGTGGACCCGCGCGAGGCCGGACGCGTCGTCTGGTTCGACGCGCTGATCAACAACGTCGACCGCTCCTGGCGCAATCCGAACATGCTGATCTGGCACGGCGACCTCTGGCTCATCGACCACGGGGCCACCATGATCTGGCACCACAACTGGCCCGGCGCCCAGGCGTCCGCCGCCAAGCCGTACAACGCGTCCGACCACGCGCTCGCCCCCTTCGGACCCGACATCGCGTCGGCCGCGGCCGAGCTCGCCCCGCTGGTCACCGAGGAACTGCTCACCGAGGTCGCCGCCGACGTCCCCGACGAGTGGCTGGTGGACGAGCCGGGCTTCGCGTCGACGGACCAGCTGCGCCGTGCCTATGTGGAGGCGCTGCTGCCGCGCGCCGCCACCATCCACGAGCGGATCACCCTGGACGCGCCGACCGCGTCCAAGCCGTCCCGGGCGCCGGGCTGGCTCACCGAACGCCTCCCCCCGCGGCACGACCACGAGAAGAGCGAAAAGGGCGGCCGGCCGTGAGCAAGCGCGATGTCTTCGAGTACGCCCTCCTGCGCGTGGTGCCACGCGTCCAGCGCGGCGAGTTCTTCAACGCCGGCGTGGTGGTCTACTGCCGCGCCAAGGGGTTCGTCGCCGCCCGCACCGCACTCGACGAGGGCAAGCTCCGGGCCCTGGACCCCGGCGCCGACGTGACCGGGGTACGGGCCGCACTGCACGCCGTCGAGGGCGTCTGCCGCGGCGGTACGGACGCGGGCCAGGCGGCCGGGGACGATGCCGGGCGGCGCTTCCGCTGGCTGATCGCCCCGCGCTCGACCGTCATCCAGCCGAGTCCGGTGCACAGCGGCCTCACCACCGATCCGGCCGCCGAGGTCGAACGGCTCCTCGACCTGCTGGTGCGCTGAGCGCAGCCCTTCGGCGCCGCCCCCGGACTCCGCGGGGGCGGCGCCGTCCGGTGTGACATGCGCCGCTGCGTCCGTGGGCCGTTGACACCGGGTGCCAGGGCTTCTAGCGTCTCGTCTGCTGAAGGTACTAAGCGGTTGCTCAGTTATCGGGAACGTTCTCGTGGGAATGACCTGACGTCCGCTGAGCCGCGACCCAAGGGCGAGGAGAGCCAAAGCATGTCCACCACCGAGCAGCGCGTAGCCATCGTGACGGGAGCCGCACGGGGTATCGGTGCCGCCACCGCGGTACGCCTGGCGGCCGAGGGCCGCGCCGTCGCCGTACTCGACCTCGACGAAGCGGCCTGCAAGGACACCGTCGAGAAGATCACCGCCGCCGGCGGCCGGGCCCTCGCCGTCGGCTGCGACGTGTCGGACAGCGCCCAGGTGGAGGCCGCCGTCGCGCGCGTCGCCGCCGAGCTCGGTGCCCCGACGATCCTCGTCAACAACGCGGGCGTGCTCCGCGACAACCTGCTCTTCAAGATGAGCGAGTCCGACTGGGACATCGTGATGAACGTGCACCTCAAGGGCGCGTTCCTGATGGCCAAGGCCGTCCAGAAGCACATGGTGGACGCCAAGTTCGGCCGGATCGTCTCGCTGTCCTCCTCCTCGGCCCTCGGCAACCGCGGCCAGGCCAACTACGCCGCCGTCAAGGCGGGTCTGCAGGGCTTCACCAAGACGCTCGCCAAGGAGCTCGGCAAGTTCGGCGTCACCGCCAACGCCGTCGCGCCCGGCTTCATCGTCACCGAGATGACCGCGCAGACGGCGGAGCGCGTCGGTATGGGCTTCGAGGAGTTCCAGGCCGCCGCCGCCACCCAGATCCCGGTGCAGCGCGTCGGCTTCCCCGAGGACGTCGCCAACGCCATCGCCTTCTTCGCGGGCGACGACGCGGGCTTCGTCTCGGGTCAGGTCATGTACGTCGCCGGCGGACCGCTCAACTGACCCGAAGGGCTACGGACATCATGACTGTGCAGGACAGTGGCAAGGTCGCGCTGATCACCGGTGCGAGCCGGGGGATCGGTTACGGCATCGCCGAGGCGCTCGTCGCCCGCGGCGACCGGGTGTGCATCACCGGGCGCGGCGAGGACGCGCTGAAGGAGGCCGTCGAGGCGCTCGGTTCCGACCGGGTCATCGGGGTCCCCGGCAAGGCGCACGACGAGGCGCACCAGGCGGCGGCCGTCGAGCGCACCATGGAGGCGTTCGGCCGGGTCGACTTCCTGGTCAACAACGCCGGCACCAACCCGGTCTTCGGACCGATCGCCGAGCTCGATCTCAACGTGGCCCGCAAGGTCTTCGAGACGAACGTGATCTCGGCGCTCGGCTTCGCCCAGCAGACCTGGAAGGCCTGGCAGAAGGAGAACGGCGGGGCGATCGTCAACATCGCCTCCGTCGCGGGTGTCTCCGCCTCGCCCTTCATCGGCGCGTACGGCATGAGCAAGGCGGCCATGGTGAATCTGACCCTGCAGCTCGCGCACGAGTTCGCGCCGGTCGTCCGGGTCAATTCGATTGCTCCCGCGGTCGTGAAGACCCGGTTCGCGCAGGCGCTGTACGAGGGCCGTGAGGCCGAGGCGGCAGCCGCCTATCCCCTGGGCCGGCTCGGTGTCCCGGCGGACATCGGCGGGGCCGCGGCCTTCCTCACGTCGGGCCAGTCCGACTGGATCACCGGACAGACCCTCGTGGTCGACGGCGGGATTTTCCTGAATGCCGGCGTGGGCTGAGATCGGCCTGGGCCGATTTGGCCCTGATTGACTCAAGTGCCCCGCCGGGCCACCGGATTGACCTGGCGGGGCACTGCGGTATGGTCTGCCGACCCATGGCTGATCGAGGAGCGTGCGCGTGTTCTACCGGGCCAGTCTGCAGGCTGCTGCAGCCCTTGCTTCCCTTTCTCTGCTGGCCGGCTGCGGTCTGCTTCCGGGCGGTGGTTCGGACGTGGAACAGAAGCTGGCGGTCGGGACCACCAGCTCGCCGTCCACGCTCGATCCCGCCGCGGCCTGGGACGGCTCCTGGGAGCTGATGCGCAACGTGTTCCAGACCCTGGTGAGCTTCCCCACCGGCAGTACGAGCCCCGAGCCCGACGCCGCCGACAACTGCCGGTTCACGGACCTCACCAGCACCGCCTACCGCTGTGAGCTCCGCCGGGGTCTGAAGTTCTCCAACGGGGACAAGCTCGACGCCGAGGCCGTGAAGTTCTCCATCGACCGGATCAAGTCCATCGGGGTCAAGGGCGGCCCGCTCGGAATGCTCGGCTCGCTCGACCGGGTGGAGACCAAGGGCGACGACGTCGTCATCTTCCATCTGAGCAAGCCGGACGCCACCTTCCCGTTCGTGCTGGCCACGCCCGCCATGTCGCTGGTCGCGCCCAGCGCGTACTCGGCGCACAAGATCCGCGACGACGGCAAGGTGACCGGGTCCGGCCCCTACCTGCTGGACGCCTACAAGGCGGGGGACCGCTCGGAGCTGGTGAAGAACCCCGACTACAAGGGCTTCGCCGACCGCAAGAACGACGCGGTGACCATCCGGTACTTCAAGGACTCCGCCGCTCTGGTCCCGGCCCTCAAGAAGGGCGAGATCGACGCCACCTACCGCGGGCTGTCCGCCGAGGAGGTCGTCGATCTGGAGGACAACAAGGACAAGAACAGCGACCTCCAGCTCGTCGAGACGGTCGGCGCCGACATCCGCTTCCTGGTGTTCAACCCGGACGACCCGGCAGCCGGGAACCCGGCCGTCCGGCGCGCGATAGCCCAGCTCGTGGACCGCGACGCCCTGGTGGCCAAGGTGTACCAGGGGACCGCCGAGCCGCTCTACTCCATGGTCCCCAAGGGCATCGCGGGCCACACGACCAGCTTCTTCGACACCTTCGGCGACCCGGACAGCAAAAAGGCGAAGAAGATCCTCACCAAGGCGGGCATCACCGAGCCCGTCGCCTTGACGTTCTGGTTCACGACCGACCGCTACGGCTCGTCGACGGCGCCCGAGTTCGCCGAACTCAAGCGTCAGCTGGAGGCTTCGGGGCTGTTCAGGATCACTTTGAAGAGCAAGCCCTGGAAGACCTTCCAGGAGGGCTTCACCAAGGGTGAGTACCCCGTCTTCGGCCGAGGCTGGTTCCCGGACTTCCCCGACCCCGACAACTTCATCGCCCCGTTCGTCGGCAAGGACAGCGTCACGGGCCTGCCCTACGTGAAGAACGAGATCACGAACGAGCTGCTGCCCCAGTCCCGCAAGGAGAGCGACCGCGGAGCGGTCAGCCAGGAGTTCGAACGGGCCCAGGAGATCCTGGTCGACGACGTCCGGCTGCTGCCACTGTGGCAGGGCAAGCTCTACGTGGCCGCGCGCGAGGACATCGGCGGTGGTGAGCGCGCGCTGGACCCGCAGACGGTGATGCAGATGTGGGAGCTGTACCGCAAGGCCAGCTGGTAGCGGGCCAGGGCCTGTCCGCCGGACAGGCCCTGAGGGGCCGGGGCCCGTCGTTCCCGGCCCCCGCGGGCTCCCCGGAGTCCGTTGTCAGTGGCCCCCGGTAGGTTCTGAGGCAAGAAACGATTGCTTACCGGAGGTTGTTGACGTGACCGACACCTACCCGCTGCCCGATTCCTGGCGCGGCGTCCTCGGCGAGGAGCTCGAGAGCCCCTACTTCAGGGAGCTCACCGAATTCGTCGAGAAGGAGCGGGCCGACGGGCCGGTCTACCCGCCCCGGGAGCAGGTGTTCGCGGCTCTGGAGGCGACCCCCTACGAAAAGGTCAAGGTCCTGGTCCTCGGCCAGGACCCGTACCACGGCGAGGGGCAGGGGCACGGCCTGTGCTTCTCCGTGCGGCCGGGCGTGAAGACACCGCCTTCCCTGCGCAACATCTACAAGGAGATGAAGGAAGAGCTCGGCCTGCCGGTCCCGGACAACGGATATCTGATGCCGTGGGCCGAGCAGGGCGTGCTTCTCCTCAACGCGGTGCTGACGGTGCGCGCGGGTGAGGCGAACTCCCACAAGGGCAAGGGCTGGGAGAAGGTCACCGACGCCGTGATCCGCGCCGTCGCCGCACGGCCCGACCCGGCGGTCTTCGTGCTCTGGGGCAACTACGCCCAGAAGAAGCTTCCGCTGATCGACGAGGAGCGCCACGTGGTGGTGAAGGGCGCGCACCCCTCGCCGCTCTCGGCGAAGAAGTTCTTCGGCTCGCGCCCGTTCACGCAGATCAACGAGGCGGTCGCGGCGCAGGGGCACCGGCCCATCGACTGGCGCATCCCCGACCTGGGATGAGGGCGCGCCGGAGCCTGAGTGCGGATGTCCGCCGCGGAGGCTAGCGTCGAACCGGCTGTAACCAGACTGAATCGGCATAAATGACGCGATCTGTCAGGTGTTGGCCGGAGGAGGCCGAAGTCGTCGGCCGGACGTGGGCGGGACAGGTTCGAGGGAGACCGCGTGACGGAGCAGCAGCAGGCGTCGCAGGACGTCGTCATGACCAGAATCGGCCAGGCGATCATGTTGCTCCACGGTGGTGACCGGGAGGAGGCCCGCAATCGCTTCGGTGCCCTCTGGGCGGAGATCGGCGAGAGCGATGACGTCCTGCACCGGTGCACTCTCGCGCACTACATGGCCGACACCCAGGACGATCCGGCCGACGCGCTCGTCTGGAACCTGCGGGCCTTCTCGGCCGCGCAGGCACTGACCGGTGAGGGCATGGCCCGGCACCGGGACGCGCTCGCGGTGCGGGCCTTCTTCCCGTCGCTGCATCTCAGCCTCGCGGCGGACTACGTGAAACTGCGGCGCCCCGACGCCGCCCGGATCCACCTGGACCGGGCCCGGGCGGCGTCGGGCGTCCTCGCGGACGACGGGATGGACGACGGGTACGGGGGAGGCGTCCGGGCGGCCATCGGACGGCTGGAGCGGCGGTTGCTGGAGCTCTGACCGCCGGCCGCCTCCTGCGGATCTGCCGTATCAGCGGTGGCCGTATGCGTCGTCGCAGATCCGCGACTGCGGGCTGCCCGCGGGCCAGTGTCCGTACCCCCGGCCGAGCGCACAGACATCCGCCGCGGTGACGGGCGCCCGCAGGGCGGGAACGGGGACGGGCGGCGCGGCCCGGTGCGGCTGCGGGCGGACCTGACGGGGGCGCGGCTGCTGCGGGGGTCGTGGGGACTCGCGCCGCGTCACGGGAGGCGCCGGGACCGCTCGCCGGGAGGCCGAAGGTGAGGGCCTCGGACCGGGTAGCGCTTCCAGGGTGTCGCGTACCGGGGGCTGGACGACCTGCGGGGCCAGGTCCCGCGCCGGCCTGCTGCTCTCCGGGCGCGGCGGTGCGCTCGGCTCCGGTGGTACGGACACACACCCGGACAGGGCCGTGACAGCCACGCCGACCAGGAGTTTCACGGTGGTTCTGGTTCGATGCACCTGATCCACTCTGGGGTGCGGACGGGCCCTCGGGCGAACCGGTGAGCCCGGATTGATCCGCACGAGTGACCCGGTCAGCGTGACGCCCCGCGTGTCGCCGCTTCGGGCGGCTCCGCCCGGCCGGGGGCGTCAGCAGCCCCCAGCATGCCGCTCAACAGTTCGGCGAAGCCGGTGCGCAGTTCCGCCTCGGTCGGGACGGAGCGGTGGTAGGCGCCCGCCGCGCACGAGAACATCAGGCCTTCGCACCAGGCCACCAGGGACAGTGCGTGCCGTTCAGGCTCGGGCGATCCGGCCGCCGCCATGAGTACCTCCAGCGGTTCGCGGAACTGCCGGCCCGTCGCGTCGTAGAACGCTCGCAGTCCGGGGCGGCGCGTGGCCTCCAGGGCGAGCTCGTAGCGGCAGACGAGCAGGTCCGCATGGTGGGTCAGGTAGCGGTGGAGGGCCAGTGCGAGAGCGGCGATCAGGGCGTCGGGGCCCGGGGCGGCGGCCGGTCCGGCCGGCTCGCCGGGCGTGGCCGCGGCGGCGGGCTCCCGTGCGGCTCCGGCTGAGCCGTCCGGTGCCGACGCCGTGCCGCTCGCCGCCCGCCGCTCGCCGGGCACCGGGAGATCCCCCGGTGCGAGCACCTGGGCCTCGCGTTCGGCCAGCCGTCGTACCGTCGCCTCCAGGAGGGACTGTCGGGTGCGGGCGTAGTTGGACGTCGACCCCTGCGGGAGGCCCGCGCGCTCGTCCACCGCGCGGTGGGTCAGTCCTCGCATGCCGCGTTCGGCGAGAAGCGCGAGAGCGGCGTCGGTGATGAGCGTGGCCCGGGAGGAACCGGCGGGAGTGCGTGGGGACATGGGGCCAATCTACTGCTGTCACTACAGCTGTAGTAACGTGGTCGTGTCACTACAGGTGTAGTTGCTGGCGGGAGGAGGAGCCATGGACGCTCCCCGTGCGGTCGTCATTGGCAGTGGAATCGGTGGGCTCACGGCAGCGGTGGCGCTGCACCGTTCCGGCTGGCGGGTCACGGTCCTGGAGCGGGCCGGTTCGCTCGAGCCCGTCGGGGCCGGCATCGGCCTCGCCCCCAACGCCCAGCGCGCGCTCGACGTCATCGGGCTCGGTGACAGGATCAGGTCCCTGGCCGCCTGGCAGGGGGAGGGAGGCATGCGCAGGCCCGACGGCCGCTGGCTCTCCCGGACGGACAGCACCGCCGCCGCCGAGCGGTTCGGCGGCCCGCTCGTCCTCGTCCACCGGGCCACCCTGATCGACTGCCTCGCCTCCGGGCTGCCCGAATCGGCCCTCCGCACCAGCTGCCCCGCCTACCTCGTGGACCCGGGCGTCGCAGGAGGCAGGCGCGCCATGATTCGGACGTCGGACGGCACGATCGAGGCGGATCTCGTCGTCGGCGCCGACGGCATCCACTCCGCCGTACGCGGGGCTCTCTTCCCGGACCACCCTGGCCCGTCCTACGCCGGATTCACCACCTGGCGCGTCGTCGTCCCCGCACCCCCCGAGCCCTTCGCCCCGCACGAGACATGGGGCCGCGGCGCCCTCTGGGGCACCCAGCCGCTCAAGGACGGCCGCACCTACGCGTATGCCGCGGCCGCCACCCCGGCCGGGGAACGCGCCGACGACGAACGGGCGGAACTGCTGCGCCGCTTCGGCGACTGGCACGCCCCGGTCCCGGCGATCATCGCCGCCGCCCGGCCCGGGGGCCTCCTGCGCAACGACGTGTACCAAATGACCCGACCGCTGCCCGCCCACCACCGCGGCCGCACCGTCCTCCTGGGCGACTCCGCCCACGCGATGGCGCCCACCCTGGGTCAGGGGGGCAACCAGGCCATCGAGGACGGGATCGTTCTCGCCCACCACGTGGCACCGGGCGCGGACCTTGGCGCGGGCCTGGCCGGATACACCGCCGACCGGCTGCCGCGGACCACCGCCGTCGTCCGCAAGGCCGCACAGGTCAGCCGGCTGATGCGCCTGACCTCCGCCCCCGCCGTCGCCGCACGGGACTTCGTGATGTCCAGGCTCTCCCGGCTCGGGCCGGGGCTCGTCCTGCGCACCTTCGACGGCATCGCCGACTGGCGGCCGCCACAGCACACGTATGCTGCCCGGACGAAGGACGCGCGTGCCCTGCCGCGGCCGGTCTCCACAAAAGATCACCGTGACGTGCCGCGCTGAACAGCGAGAAGGAGACCCTGTGAAGGTCGGCTGCATCGGGCTCGGCGACATCGCGCAGAAGGCGTACCTGCCGGTGCTCACCACCCTGCCGGGGGTCGAACTGCATCTGCAGACCCGCACCCCCGCCACCCTGGCATCGGTCGCCGCGGCCCACCGCATTCCCGCCGGGCAGTGCCACACCGACCTCGACTCGCTGCTCGCCCAGGGCCTGGACGCGGCGTTCGTGCACGCCCCGACCGCCGTGCACCCGGAGATCACCGCCCGACTGCTCGAAGCGGGCGTCCCCACATACGTCGACAAGCCGCTGGCCTACGAACTCGCCGATTCCGAGCGCCTCGTGGAGCTGGCCGAGGCACGCGGTGTCGCCCTGGCCGTCGGCTTCAACCGCCGGGTCGCGCCCGGCTACGCGCAGTGTGTCGAGCACCCGCGTGAGCTGATCCTTATGCAGAAGAACCGGGTCGGGCTGCCGGAGGAGCCGAGGACCATGATCCTCGACGACTTCATCCACGTGGTCGACACCCTGCGCTTCCTGGCGCCGGGCCCGGTCGAGCACACCGTCGTCCGGGCCAGGATCCGTGACGGCCTGATGCATCACGTCGTGCTCCAGCTGTCCGGGGACGGCTTCACCGCCATCGGGGCGATGAACCGGCTCAGCGGCTCGACCGAGGAACGGCTGGAGGTCTCGGGCCAGGACTCCAAGCGCGAAGTGGTGAACCTCGCCGAGGTCATCGACCACAAGGGCCAGCCGAGCCTGCGCCGGCGTGGCGACTGGGTGCCGGTGGCCCGTCAGCGCGGTATCGAGCAGAGCGTGCTGTCGTTCCTGGACGCCGTCCGGGCCGGAAAGCTGCTGAGCGCCCGGGATGCCCTGGAGACGCACGAGCTGTGCGAGCGCGTCCTGCGGGACCTGGACTGCGCGTAGCGCGCGTCAGGCCCGCCTGCTTCGGGTCCGCCTGCCTCAGGCCCACCTGCTTCGGGTCCGCCTGCTTCGGCCCACCTGCTTCGGGTCCGCCTGCTTCGGCCCACCTGCCTCGGGTCCGCGGGCCTCGGGTCCGCGCGCCTGCGGTCGGGACACCCGGAGCCCGCACCGCCGGAGATCCGCAACCCGCCCGAGACCGAGCCGGCTCACTGCGGCGCCGGCCCCGCCGGGGTCTCCTCGGCCGTACGGGCGGAGCCCACCGCCGCCGAGCCGCCGGCCGGAAGCGGCGCGGGGACTGCCCCCACCGCCCCCACCGCCCCCATCCGCCCGACCGCCCCGGGCCTGCGCACGGCCCGCAGGCCCTCGACGGCACAGAAGGCCGCCAGCACGCCCAGCGCGCCGTACAGCGGCCAGTCGCCCAGCCGGACGTACAGCGTCGTGCCACGGGCCAGGGGTACGTCGTATACCGCGGCCGCGCGCGTGTCCGTACCGAGCGGAGCCCCGACGCGCTGCCCCTGCGGGCCGTACACCGCACTGACGCCCGTGAGCGTCGCGTGCACCATCGGGCGGCCGTTCTCGGCGGCCCGCAGCGCGCCCAGCGAGGCGTGCTGGCCGGGTGCCCAGCCGTTCTGGAACGAGGACGTGGACGACTGGGCGATCAGGAGCCGGGCACCGTCACGGGTCAGCCGCCTGCTCATGTCGGGGAACGCGGACTCGAAGCAGACCAGCGGACCGATGCGCAGGCCGCGCGCGCCGGGCGTCGTCATCGTCACCGGCCCCGCGCCGCGCAGCCGGTCCTCGCCCGCCGCCTTGCCCATCGAGGTGGCCCAGCCGAGCGCCGAGCGGGCGGGAATGTACTCCCCGAACGGGACCAGGCGCATCTTGTCGTAACGGTCCCCGGTCAGCCCGTCCGGGCCCACCAGCACGGCGCTCTTGAAGATGCCGGTCCGGCCCGTCGCGTCGGTCTGACGGGCATCCACGTTCACCAGCACGTCCGCGCCCACCAGACGCGACAGCGCGGCGATCCGCGCGGTGACGTCGGGCCGCCGGGCCGGATCGACGCCGACGCTGCTCTCGCCCCACACGACCAGATCGAGCTCCCGGCCCGCCAGCGAGCGCGTCAGCTCCTCGCTCCGCGCGAAACGGCGCTGCACGCTGCCCGGCCCCTCGACGACACCGGGCTGCACGACGGCGATCCGGGCCGTCCCCGAGCGTTCGGGCTGCGGCGCCCACACCCCCACCGACCCCACGGCCACGGCGCCCACGACGAGCGTGCCGACGCCCGCCCCGCGGGCGGCGGGGGCCGTGAGCAGCAGGGCGAGCACCGTGTTCACAGCGACGACCAGCAGGCTCACCAGCCACACCCCGCCCACCGACGCAAGCCTGAGCGCGGGCGTCACCTGCCACTGACTCGCTCCGAGCAGCCCCCAGGGGCCGCCGAGCCCTTCCCAGGACCGGACCGCCTCGATCATCAGCCATCCGCACGGGACCACGATCACGGCCGCCACGACGCCCGCCCCGGACGCCCGCCCGCGCAGGAGCCGGAAGACCAGAAGCCCCCACGGGGCCCACAGCAGACCGAGCAGGGCCCCGAGCACCACGATGAACACATGCAGGCTCGGCATCAGCCAGTGGTGGACCGCCAGCATGTAGCCCGTCCCGCCGAGCCAGCCGTCGAGCGCCGCCCTGCGCCCCGTGCCGGCGGACCGGATCAGCAGCAGCAACGGGACCAGGGCGGCGTACGCGAACCACCACAGTCCCGGCGCGGGGAAGGCGAGCGCGGGCAACGCGCCGGCCAGAAGGGCGGCGCCTGCGCGCCGCGGGGCCGAGCCGAGTATCCGCCCGCCCCACGCGTGCCCCACGGAACCGCTCGGCATACCGCGCCTCCTCGTCCTGCCAGGCGGCAGGCATCATCCGGAACCCGTTCCTGCTGTTTGTTCCCCCAGTGTGGGGCAGCCGAAGCGGGCCGGAGCGGATCACCCGGCGAGGGACCCCGGCAGGTTCCGCCACTTCTCATGAACCGTCACGCTCTCGATCCGCCAGCCGCCGTCGGTACGCAGCAGTTCGAAGGCGTAACGCCCGCCGGAGACGAAGTTCGGAGCGGCGGGACGGTCCTCGGAACGGGCGCCCTCGCTCACGAGCCGCATGGGGTTGACGTAGTCGGCCTGCACCCGGGCGCGGTCGCCGGGATAGCCGCCGAGGTCCTGGAGGTCCAGACGCCGGTTGACGATGAGGTGCTGCCGTACGGGAAACATCCGCATCGTCTCGGACAGCCACTGCGCGACATCTCCGGCGGGGCCCTCGATGCCGCCCGCGGTGCGGTAGTCGGCGCGGCCGTCCGCGGTGAACAGGGCCAGGTAGTCCTTCCACGCACCGTCGTCCACCGCCACCGCGTAGCCGGTGATCACTGCGTCGATGGAGAGCCGGTCCATCACGGTCGAGAGGTCCACACGCTGCGTCATCGGGTCAGTGTGGGCCCACGGACGCCAGGGGCCAAGTGCCGTGCGGTGCCCGGCACGGCGGACGGCCGCGGCCGGTTGTCCTCGTCGGGCGGTGCGCCTGCACTTATGCTCGCGGAATGGAGCAGAGCGAAGTCGTGAAACGTGTGATCGGCATCCTCACCGAAGCGGGCGAGATGCGCCGCCTCTTGGAGGAGGACCCGGACCGTGACGACCCCAGCACCGATTCGACCGTGGTGACCGCCCTTCTCAACGAGACGATGCCACGGATCGCGATCCCCGAGGACGCCACGATCGAGGATGTGGTGGTCCTGGTCGGCCGGGAGGTCGGGGGCGCGGTGGAGCAACTCGTCGGCGCGTTCACCCTGGCGTTCGCGATGCTGGCGCAGGTGCACGACTCGGGACAGACGGACGTGTCGTCCGCCGACGTGCTCCAGGACCTCGCCCTGCGGGCGGAACAGTTCGGCGCCGAGGGACCGGGAGACCCGGGAGAGCCGGAGGTGTAGGCGGGCGGCGGACCGGACGGCCGCGCACGGATGCAGGTGCGTCGCCGGTCGGGCCGCTGTGGATCCCCGTGAGCGTCAGCCGACGCCGGCCGATCTGGCGCGCCACTTCGGAGCCCACGAAGCGAAGACGGCGGAACTCCTGCGGACGCTCGAGGACCGCGGCATGGCGGCACCGGCGGGCAGCACCGCCGAGGGCGTCAGCAGCCGCATGCAGCTCGGCCGGCACGCGTACGAACAGAGCTGGGTCACACGCTGAACGCGCGGAGCCGGTCGCGCTCCCCACCTCGGCGCGACCGGCCCCCGCTCCACCTGACGTCACTCAGGCCGAAGGCGACAGTGTTGCCGCGTCGGCCTTCACGGAGTCGGTCAGCCATTCCTGCGTGGTGCCGGAGAGCGTCACCGCGACGGGCCGCCCCGCCCGTACGTCACCGCGCATGCCGGTGGCGACGCCGTAGTCGGGCAGCGGCATCGGCACATCGGCGGAGCCCTTGGGGGAGTTGGCGGGGATCTGCCCGGAGGGGAAACCCCACTCGGTGGGGGTGCGGGTCGACAGATGCCAGGTGTCCGCAGGGCGCGTGGCGTCCATCACCATGCAGAGGACAGGTGTCGGCCGCGCGGGATACTGCTGCTCATGCGCGTCGACTTCGATCCTCGGACCATGCCGTCCTCGGCCTTCTACCGGTTGCTCACCGCCGTGGTCGTCCCCCGGCCCATCGCGTGGATCTCCACCGTCACCCCGGACGGCGAGACGGCCAATCTGGCCCCCCACTCCTTCTTCACGATCGCCTGCGTCAGCCCGCCCGTCGTGCAGTTCACCTCGGTCGGGCGCAAGGACACCCTGCGCAACATCGAGGCGACGGGCTCCTTCGTGGTGAACTTCGCCCCGGAGCACCTCTTCGAGCAGATCAACGCCACGGCGACCGACTTTCCGCGCGGCGTCAGCGAGTTCGAGGCCGTGGGCATCGCGCAGGAGCCCAGCCTACGGGTGAAGCCGCCGCGTGTGGCGGGATCGCCGGTCGCGCTGGAATGCGAGCTGCACAGCACGGTCCTGCTCGGCGACTCCACCGTCGTGTTCGGCCGGGTCCTGCACGCCGCGGTCGACGAGGACGTCATGACGGACGGGCATCCGGAGGTCACCGCGCTGCGCCCGCTGACCCGGCTCGGCAAGGACGAGTGGGGCACCTTCGGAGGCGTCCGGGAGATCTCCCGCGTCCCGTACACCCGGTGGCAGGAGGACAGCGACGCCCGCCGACGCGGCTGAGCAGACGAATGACGAGCGGCCCGGGCGACGGTGCCGACAGCCCGGCCCGCGACAACGGATACTCTCAGCATGCCTCGTCGGATACCGGTGCCCTGGTGGGTGTGGGGCCGGGACGGTGCCACACCCCGTCGCCGCCGCGTTCCGAGTTCCGGACGGCGTCCCGGGGTCCTCATAAGCAACTGCGAAGCAACAGGAGACCCGATGGCTGATACCCCGCCCCGCCAGGTGCAGCGGCGCTCGGACGAGAGCGAGGCGGGCTCGGCGTCCGAGGCCCCCGGCCGTGTCGAGGCCATGCCGACACCGCGCTACCAGGGGCTGTTCGTCGAACCCGATCTTCCGCCCTTCGTCGAGACCGAGTGACACCGCCCGAGTCGAGGCCCGCGCTGCCCCCGTACCCGCTCAGGCGGGGCGGGGGCAGCGCGGTATCCGGTGCTCCCGCCGCGGCTCAGGCGGCCGCGAAGTCATGGGCGGCGGCGCCCTGCCATTCGACGAGGGACGGGGTGTCGAGGGCCCGCGCCGGGTCCGCCATCCCGGCGTCGGCGAGGAACACGATGACATCGTGATCGCTGTGGGCGAGCCCGAGCCTCTCCTCGCGGCCGGCGATGTGCACGGTGACGAGCCGTGCGCCGGACGGTGTCGGTCGGTGGATCACAATCGGGGGAGTAGCCATACATCCAGCGTGGCCCCGGGCGCCCTCGCCCGCATCCGGTTCGGAGACGGGCGGGCCGCAGGGCCTCCCTGGGTCGCGGGAGGTCGCCGTGGGACGTACACAGAAGGTATGAGCGAGGACCGGACGACATGGCACTCGGGCGAGATCGTGCCCGAGAGCGGAATCTACGAGTGCGACTGCGGTGCGGGCCACCACTGGAGTACGGACGTGAAGGGGCACCGTTTCCCGCCGTTCCCTGCGGGCTGTACGGGCCGTGCATGGGCGCTGAAGACAGACGCGCACCCGGACCACTGAACCGGTCCAGGGGGCGCGGCGCCTGCCGGCCCGCGGCAAGCGACGCCCACGTGAAGCTGCCCCGTTCCGCCGGAGAACGTCGCACCGGTGAACCAGACCGCCCTGCCGGAGAACGCCGCCTCCCGGCCCTTGCCGGTGGGCCCCGGTACACCGAAAACCGGATGTTCCGGGCCCAGCAGGATGCCGGGTTCGACGACTGGACCCTCGCCCAGTGCCGGGTTTTCCAACGGGTCGCCCTGGACGGTTCGCGCCTCACGGACCTCGCTGACCAGGCGCAAATGAGCAAGCAGAGCGCCGGCGTGCTGGTCGACCAGCTGGAACGCCTGGGCCAGGCCGTGTTTTAGAAGTCCCCGTGTAGCGGCGTTCGGCGCGTGTTCTCGGTGTGCCGGGCGTCGCGACGGTGTGGGTCAATACACCAAGGCCCCGGGCCGCCGTCCGGGCCCTGCTGGAGCACGGCTTCGCGGACCTGAAGTGTTGGCGCACGCTGGTCACAGCCCGCCCCGCAAGTCGTCTCAAAGAGACGCCTATTGATCTTTTCGTACCTGCAAATTGGTTGACATGCCGGGGTGGAATGTCGGACGTTCAGCCGTGACCCACCGATGCGCCACTGGGACGGAGAGACGGCACACAGATGACTTTCAGAGGAGGGAACGCGAAGCCAGAGCGCGGGAGGCGCGCGGCGGCGCCTGCTGCAGTGGACGCGGGCTCGCGGTATGAGTTGAGTCAACTGGTCTCCGTGAAGAGCGTTTCGGAGCAGGTGCACACCGCAGGGCGGATAAGGGACCTGGGGAAGACGGTGCAGTTCAGTTGGCCTGGGGTGTACTTCGAGGGCCGCTTCCGCGGGACTGGCCTCGGGGTGGTACTCGAGTGCGCGGCCGCCGACTACGACGTCCAGGTCGACGGGGCCACCGTCGCCACGCTGGTCGCACCCGGTGACACCACACACTGGATCAACGGCCTGCGGGACGGCGAGCACACGGTCCGGGTCGTCAAGCGCAACGACACCCCGGGGGAGACCAGCACGTTCGGAGGTTTCGTCGCCGCGCCCGGGGGCGCCGTACTGAGCAAGCCGGCGCCCCGGGACCGCCAGATCGAGTTCATCGGGGACTCCATCACCGTGGGCTACGGCAATATGTCGGGCACCAGCGACTGCAACCCGGAGCAGGTCAAGCGGAACACCAACAGCGACGTGAGCCACGGTGCCCTCACTGCCCAGCAGTTGGACGCCGATTACCAGATCAACGGCTTCTCCGGCCTCGGCATGGTGCGCAACGTGGCCGGCATCATCCCGGACGTCACGTACCGGACCTACTACGACCGCGCCCTGCTGAACGTGGAGGGCGACGTCTGGCAGAACCCGGGGACGTGGCGCCCTCAGATCGTGGTGGTCAACCTCGGCTCCAACGACTTCACCGACCTCACCCCCGGTGAACCGTGGACGCCCGACAGCCTCGCGGCCACCTACCGCACCGCCTACGGCGAGTTCCTCCGGAAACTGCGGACGCGCTACGGTGCCAGCACCACCCTCGTGGCCGTCGGCTTCGACAGAAACGCCGAGCACGTGCGGCAGGTAGTCGAGGCGTGCAACGACGCCGGCGACAGCGGGGTCCACTACTGGTTCCTCGATCAGACGGGCCTGGACTTCCTCGGATGCGACGGGCACACCTCGGCTCACGATGACCGGGTGATCGCCGACCGGCTTGCCCCGTTCCTCAGCAGTCTGCCGACGGGATGGTGAGGGAGACTTGATCACCTGGGTCGAGGGCAGCACGGGCGAAGGTCCCGCGCTTGCAGCCTGGTCAGTACCGACGACCAGACCCCATCGCGTTGCCAGCGGCGGAAGAGCCCGTAGACCGTCTGCCACGGACCGTATTCCGCCGGCAGATCCCGCCACGGGGCCCCGGTCCGAACCCGCCAGCGGATCCCGTTGATCAGCTTCCGCTGGCACACCGACGGCCTGCCCAACATCGCGACCGGCAGCAACGGGCACAACACTGCCCACTGATCATCAGAAAGATCCCCTCGCCCCACACCGAGATCATCACGGTACGAGGCGAGACACGGGAGCCACTTCCAAAACACGGCCCAGGTCCGCCGGGTCCCCGACCCTACGGACGGCCGTGCCCGGCTGATCGTGATCGAGGAGCGCGGCAAGCGGGCGGTCGAGGCGGCCTCGGCGACACTCGACGAGATCCCGAGCGGGGCGAGCTCATCGACAGCAGGAGCCATGGTCGAAATGGCGCGGCCGTCGCCCCGGCTCAGCCGGTCAGCCCGGCTTGACCGCCCGCGTCGCGAAATAGCTCGACAGGTAGGGGGCGGATGCGTTGGATTTGTCCGGTGCTTCCGCGAAGCCGGTGACGACGAACCCCGCGGCGATTTGCCCGCCGATCTGGTCGGTGAGGGTGTGACCGTATTCGAGCGCGGCATCCGCGCCGAACCTCGCGGCACGCTCCTCGGCGGAGTAGTGCGTGACATCGCTGTAGGGCAGCTTGTGCACGACGACCAGCTCGCCGCGCTCGTCGAGGGCCTCGTGGTCGAACAAGTACACATCAGGGTTGAGGAAGCCCGCGAGCAGGGTTCCGCCCGGTCGCAGGACGCGGAAGCACTCACGCCACACCGGTGCCACGTCGGGTACGAACAGGTTCGAGACCGGGTGGAACACCACATCGAATGCTGCGTCGCCCAAGGCGCCGAGGTCGCCCATGTCACCCAGAACGGTGCGCAGTTCGAGTCCGTCGCGCGCCGCCACCATCCGGTCCTGGCCGAGCTGGCGGGGCGAGTTGTCGTACACGGTGACCCTCGCCCCCGCGGCGGCGAGGATCGGACCCTGCTGGCCGCCACCGGAGGCCAGGCACAACACGTCCGTGGCGGTCAGGTCCGGCGGCAGCCAGGAGCGGTCGACCGGCTCACGCCCGACGAGAACGACCGACCAGTCGCCCCTGCGGGCGCGCTCGACGTCATCGGCGCTCACCGGTCGCGACCACTCGTTGCCCTTCTGGACGTACTTGTCCCAGGCTGCCCGGTTGTGGGCGCTCGGGTCGACGGCATCGTCCTGCACGTCCAACTCCCTGCTTCAGTCAAGTGGACACGGCCGGCACCTGCGAGCGGCTCCAGCCGCGAGCCTGAGAAATCCGCTGAAGCGGACCCGGTCAGCCCGCGGACTCAGCGGCGTGGGGACTCAGTACGCCGGCTCCCACCAGGACGAACAGCAGCACCCCGAGGATTACGCGGTAGATCACGAACGGCATGAAGCTCTTGGTCGTGATGAACTTCATGAACCAGGCGATGACCGCGTACCCCACCACGAACGCGATGAGGGTCGCGAAAATCGTCGGGCCCCACGCCACGTGGCCCTCGCCCGCGTCCTTCAGCTCGAAGACGCCCGAGGCGAGCACCGCCGGGATGGCGAGCAGGAACGAGTAACGCGCCGCCGCCTCGCGGGTGTAGCCCATCAGCAGACCGCCGCTGATCGTCGCGCCCGACCGGGAGACGCCCGGGACGAGGGCCATCGCCTGGCAGAAGCCGAAGATCAGGCCGTCCTTGACGCCGAGCTCCTTGAGCGACTTGCGCTCCTTGATGGCCCGGTGCTTGCCGCCCGCCTCGTCGCGTGCGGCCAGCCGGTCGGCGACGCCGAGCACGATGCCCATCACGATCAGGGTGGTGGCGATCAGCCGCAGATCGCGGAACGGGCCCTCGATCTGGTCCTTGAACGTCACACCGAGGACGCCGATGGGAATCGAACCGACGATGACCAGCCAGCCCATCTGCGCGTCATGGTCGCCTCGCATCGACCGGTCCGTCAGCGACTTGAACCACGCCGAGACGATGCGGACGATGTCCTTGCGGAAGTAGATGAGGACCGCCGCCTCCGTGCCGATCTGGGTGATCGCGGTGAACGCCGCGCCAGGATCGTGCCAGTCGGCGAACGCCGCGGTGAGCCGCAGATGCGCGCTGGAGGAGATCGGCAGGAACTCGGTCAGTCCTTGAACGAGGCCGAGGACGAACGATTCGAACCAGCTCATGGGGCTTGGGCCATCCCGGAGTGATCATGCATCGGCCGACGGCGTCGAGCCGCCGGCTGCGTGCGGATTGCGGTCGTGTGATGACAGGGCCGCACCGGGCCCGGAGATCGTCAGTCGGTCGCGGGCAGCGTATCGCCCCCGGATGAACACGGTGACGACTGCCCCCGCGCAGCTCCCCGCATCACTCCGCGACGAGCCGGTGGCGCCGGCGCCAGGCGACGACGGCCCCGCCGGCCCCCGTCAGCACGATGAACCCCATCGCGGCCAGGAAGGCGGGCGAGGTCGGCGAAGAGGCCGAGCTTCCCGCCACGACGTACGCGGCCGTGTTCGGGATCGAGCCGAGGCCCGTCGCGACGAGGAAGGGCGGGTACCCCATGCGCGAGACGGCGGCACAGTAGTTGGCGGCGGCGAACGGCACCCCGGGGAAGAGCCGCAGCGCCAGCATCGAACGGAAACCGTGCCTGCTCAGCTGCCCGTCGGCCGCCCGCATCCAGCGCCCGCGCAGCAGCGTACGCAGCGCTTCCTGGCCGAGGACCCGGCCGAGCATGAACGAGATGCCCGCGCCCAGGACCGTACCCGCCAGGGCCGCCGCCAGCCCTGCCTGGGAGCCGAACAGCGCACCGGCGGCGAGATTCAGCAGGGGTCTCGGGACGAAGGCCACCGTGCAGACGCCGTACGCGAGGCCGAAGAGCACCGCCGCGGCGGTCCCGCCGCTCAGCTGGGCCGGCCAGCCCGAGGTCAGCAGCCGCTGGGGCTCCAGGAGCAGCATCGTCGTCGCGGCGCCCAGCAGGACCGCCACGAGCAGGGAGAACCGGGACCAGGGCGACAGAAGCACGCGCGTGCAGCGCACGGCGAGGCCACCGGCGGGCCGGGGGGCGGGGACGGGGACGGGGTCGAGCATTCGGGGAGAGTATCCGAATCCCGTATCCGATCGTCGTAATGTGATGTTGTGAGCCACGCAGCCGAACCGGCCCGGGAGCGTGCCGAGGCAGCCCCCGGCCCGCCGCGCAGCGCTCTCGCCGACACCGTGCTGGAGCGGCTGACGCTGTTGTATCCGACGGCCGCCGACCC
Organism: Streptomyces sp. NPDC096323; assembly: GCF_040302845.1. Taxonomy (NCBI): domain Bacteria; kingdom Bacillati; phylum Actinomycetota; class Actinomycetes; order Kitasatosporales; family Streptomycetaceae; genus Streptomyces; species Streptomyces sp. NPDC096323. Next base: position 107,881 of record NZ_JBEOSI010000013.1, on the reverse strand, counting down.
CGTGCGTGCACGGTCGGCCGCCGCGTACATGAAGGACGTCGCGCCGTTCCTCGGCATCCCCGCACCCCGCCGCCGGGCCCTGTCCCGCACCGTCCTCGAAGGGACCGCCCGCCCCGAGGCGACGGACTGCGCCGCTATCGCTCTGCGCTGCTGGGCCCTGCCCGAGCGGGAGTACCACTACTTCGCCGCCGACTATCTGCGCCGCCACATCGCGCGCTGTTCGTCCGGATTCATGCCGGTGCTGCGGCAGCTGGTCACCACCGTTTCCTGGTGGGACACCGTCGACATCCTCGCCGTCCATGCCGCGGGGCCGCTGGTGGCCGCGGACCCGGAACTGCGGCCGGTCATGGACGAGTGGATCGAGGACGACGACCTCTGGATCGTCCGCACGGCGCTCCTGCACCAACTCCGCTTCGGGGAAGCCACGGACCCGCAGCGGCTCTTCGCTCACTGCCTGCGCCGCGCGGACCACCCCGACGTCTTCATCCGCAAGGCGATCGGCTGGGCCCTGCGCGAGTACGCCAGGACGGACCCGCAGGCCGTACGGGACTTCGTCGACGGCGCCCGGGACCGGCTGGCGCCGCTGTCCGTACGAGAGGCCACCAAGCACCTCTGAGGAGGGCCGGGCCCAACCTCCCTACGGTCCGCGGTAATTCGCTCGACGGTCCGGCAGCCGTCGGAGATGATCGAGCCATGTTCCGGTACGCCTTCCTCGCAGCGCAGTCCGCAGTCGCGGACACGCCGAAGGCTGCCGTGAGCCCCCTCGCAGCAGTGGCCGCGGCAGCGTTCAACGCTGCCGCAGCGCCCCTCGGCGGCGCCCGAAGCTGACCCTCCCCCGACTGTCCGGCGGACCCCGCAAGGGGAGGGTCGGCCGGGCCCCGGGGTCCCCTCACACAGCTTCGTATCCCAAGGAATGAACCATGCCCAAGACGGCATACGTGCGCACCAAGCCGCACCTCAACATCGGCACCATGGGCCACGTCGACCACGGCAAGACCACTCTGACCGCCGCCATCACCAAGGTCCTCAGCGACCGCTCCGGCAGCAGCACCTCCTACGTCCCGTTCGACCGCATCGACCGGGCGCCCGAGGAGGCGCAGCGGGGGATCACCATCAACATCGCGCACGTCGAGTACGAGACCGGCACCCGCCACTACGCGCACGTCGACATGCCCGGACACGCCGACTACATCAAGAACATGGTCACCGGCGCCGCCCAGCTCGACGGGGCGATCCTCGTCGTCTCCGCGCTGGACGGGATCATGCCGCAGACCGCGGAGCACGTGCTGCTCGCCCGCCAGGTGGGCGTCGACCACATCGTCGTCGCCCTCAACAAGGCGGACGCGGGCGACCCGGAGCTGACCGACCTGGTCGAGCTGGAGGTGCGCGAGCTGCTGTCCGCGCACGGGTACGGCGGCGACGCCGTCCCCGTCGTGCGGGTGTCGGGCCTGCGCGCGCTGGAGGGGGACCCGCGCTGGACCGCGGCCGTCGAGGCGTTGCTCGACGCGGTCGACACGTATGTGCCGATGCCGGTGCGCTACACCGACGCGCCCTTCCTGCTGTCGGTGGAGAACGTCCTGACCATCACCGGCCGGGGCACGGTCGTCACGGGCGCCGTGGAGCGCGGCACCGTGCGCGTCGGCGACCGGGTGTCCGTGCTCGGCGCGGACATCGAGACGGTCGTCACCGGGCTCGAGACCTTCGGCAAGCCGATGGAGTCCGCCGAGGCCGGCGACAACGTCGCCCTGCTCCTGCGCGGGGTCGAGCGCGACCGGGTGCGACGCGGACACGTCGTGGCGGCGCCCGGCAGCGTCACCCCGAGCCGGCGCTTCACCGCGCAGGTGTACGTCCTGTCGGGGCGCGAGGGCGGCCGCACCACCGCGGTCACCACCGGCTACCGGCCGCAGTTCTACATCCGCACCGCCGACGTCGTCGGCGACGTGGACCTCGGGGCGGCGGCGGTCGCGCGCCCCGGCGAGACGGTCACCATGACCGTCGAGCTGGGACGGGACGTGCCGCTGGAGCCGGGCCTGGGCTTCGCCATCCGTGAGGGCGGCCGCACCGTCGGCGCGGGCACCGTCACCGGACTGCTCTGAGGCGTACGGCCGTTTCCGGGGCCGCCTCCCGTACCCGCGGGAGTCGGCCCCGTCGACGTGCGCCCTCACGGTCGGAACAGCCGGTCCCACCCAGCACAATGGGGGAGTGAACGAGTCGATACCCGTCGTGCGCGACGTGGACCACGGCACCGCCAGGCTGCTCCCCGACGTGGACCGGGAGCGCGCGTGGCTGCTCACGGTCGACGGCGCACCCCAGTCGTACGTCGACCTGGACGCGCCCGAGCACCTCGAATTCGAGTACGCGCGACGGCTCGCCCACGTCGTGGACTGCGCGGCCGCACCGGGCGCACCGCTGGATGTCCTCCACCTCGGCGGTGGCGCCCTCACGCTGCCCCGCTACGTCGCCGCGACGCGGCCCGGTTCCCGGCAGGAGGTCGCCGAGGCGGACCGGGCACTGCTCGACCTCGTCGCCGGGCACCTTCCGCTGCCGGACCGCAGCGGGATCACCGTGCACGCCGCGGACGCCCGAAAACTCCTGGAGGAGACCGCCCCCGGCTCGGTGGACCTGGTGATCGCGGACGTCTTCGGCGGTTCGCGGGTGCCCGCCCACCTCACGTCCGTGCCCTACGCGCGGGCCGCGGCACGGGCTCTGTGCGCGGACGGGATCTACGCGGCCAACCTGGCGGACGGGGCGCCCTTCGGCTTCCTGCGCTCGCAGCTGGCCACCTTCGCGACCGTCTTCGGGGAGCTGGCACTGATCGCCGAGCCGTCCGTGCTGCGCGGGAGGCGCTTCGGCAACGTGGTCCTCGTCGCGTCGCGGTCCCCCCTCGACACGGCCGTCCTGACCCGTCGCTGCGCCGCCGACGCGTTTCCCGCCCGGGTGGAGTACGGCGACGCGGTGGCCGCTCTCCTCAAGGGCGCCCGGCCCGTCGGCGACGACGAGGCGGTCGCCTCACCCGAGCCGCCCGACGGCGCCTTCAGCATCGGCTGACACGAGCGGGATCACGGGCGGGACCACGGCCGGCTCCTCGGCGGACGAGGTCCGTCGGGTCAGGTTGCGTACGTCCGGCACGAACAGCACCGCGCCGGTGACCAGCACGACCAGACCCGCACAGCCCCACAGGGCCTGACCGCGGCCGACCACCGACTCCACCGGACCCGCGAGCGCGGTGGCGACCGGCACCATGGCGACCGAGCCGAACCAGTCGTACGCCGAGACCCGTGACAGCTTCTCCTCAGGGATCTCCTGGTGCATCGCCGTCATCCACGAGACCCCGAACACCTCGATGGCCGCCCCGCTGACGAACATCACCGCGCAGAGCCCCTCCACCGGCAGCGGGACGGCGAGCCCGGCCGACGGCAGGGCCAGCGGGAAGACGCAGAGCGTTCCGGCGAGCAGTAGCCGCCGCGGCTTCCACCGCATCATCAGCAAGGCCCCGGCCACCGTGCCGACACCGAAGGCGGCGAGTGCGAATCCCCACGGCCGGGCGCCCCCGAGCTCGTCCCGGGCCACCAGCGGCCCGTAGACGGCCTCCGCGGCCCCCACGGCGGCGACGACCACCGAGAACTGCGCCACGATGGCCCACAGCCAGGGGCGCCCGACGAACTCCTGCCAGCCCTCCCGCAGATCGGCGAGCAGACCGCCGCCCGGTTCCCGTGAGGGGATGTGACTGACGTCGAGGAAGGCGCGCAGCGCACCCGCCACGGCGAAGGCGGCGGCGTCGACGGCCAGCACCCAGCCCGGGTCCATCGCGGCGATCATGGCCCCGCCGAGTGCCGCGCCGCCGATGGCCGCGCCCTGCATCGACATCCTGAACAGGGCGAAGGCGCGGCCGGCCTGTTCACCGCTGACGCTGGACATCAGCATGCCCTCGGCCGCGGGGTTGAAGAAGGCCTGTCCGGTGCCGCACAGCGCGGTCAGCAGCATCATCTGCCAGAGCTGGGGGTCGCCGGCGAGCACCAGCCAGGCGAAGGCGCCCTGGGAGAGGAAGTTGAGGGCGTTGGCCGCGACCATCACGCGGTGGCGCGGCAGCCGGTCGGCTATCGCCCCGCCGATCAGGAGGAAGAGCACCAGCGGCGCGGTCCTCGCGGCGGCCACCAGACCGACGTCCCCGCCGTCGCCGCCCGCCTGCAGAACCGCGAACGCCGCCGCGATCAGCGCGCCATGGGTGCCCAGGCCGGTGATGATCGCGGCGGCGGTCAGCAGCCGGTAGTTGCGGCCCGCCGGGGCGGGGCGGTCCGAGAGGGGTGCGGGATCGGCTGCTTCAGTCACTCAGGGACTATCGCGGCAGCGACCCCGTTGTGCCAAATGCATTCCCGCTGGTCAATCCCGCAAGTGGCAGTGCCGCAGGGTCAGCCCCGCGGGGCCGCCCGCCCGGTCACGACTTGGTGATCTTCACCAGCCGGACCGTGCTCAGAATCTTCTGGACCGTCGCGTCCGGCAGTTCGCCCTCGACACCGGCGGCGGCGTACAGCACCCAGGAGGAGAACGCCCCGCTGCTGTTCTTGAAGGTGAAGGCGATGGTCTTGCCGTCGCTGTCACACTTCTTCTTCTTGGTGACGTTGGGAGCGGTGGCGGTGACCACGCTGCCCGTCAGCCCGGACTTGGTGGTGTACTGCTTCGCCTTGCTGATCTTGATGGTCTTCTTCGGCATGTGCTGGGCGTACGCGCCCCACGCCCAGGTGCCCGCCTCGTTCCGGGCGTTCAGGGCGGCGTCCGTGGCGCCTTCCGCGCCGCGGGTGCCGGTGCCGGCGAGGCTGTAGTTCTCCTTGGTGCCGTCCTTGTCGAAGTCGTCGACGCACCACTTCTGCTTGAAGTCCGCCGGTGCGGAGAAGCCGATGAGCGGCGAGCCGTCATCCTTCGCGTCGTCCTCGAAGTACGAGAACGTGCCGGGGGACCCGACCTCCCAGTCGCCGGGCACGTCGAACTGCGTGCCCCACTTGGGGTTGGTCACGACCTTCCAGCCCGGGATCAGCGGCTTGGCGTCGCCGTCGGTGCCGCGCGGGTTCGCCTCGGGCGAGGACGCGGCCTCGGAGGGCTTGGCGGGCGCGGACGACTTCTTGCCCTCGGCGACGTTCTTGCCGCTCGCTTCGTCGTCCTTGTTCAGCACGACGACACCGGTGACCGCCGCGGCCACCACGACCGCGGTCGCCGCGACGATGGCGACGACGGTGGTCTTCTTCTTGTCGTTGCCGGGCTGGGGCCCGCCGGGCACCGCGTACTGCGGGACGGTCGGCTGCTGGTACGGATTGGGCTGCTGGTATCCCGGCTGCCCCTGCTGCGGGTAGCCGTAACCGGGCTGCTGCCCCGGCTGACCCTGTTGCGGATAGCCGTACCCGGGCTGCTGCTCGGGGCCGGGCTGCTGATAACCCGGCTGCTGATACGGGTTCGGCTGCTGGTACCCCGGCTGCTGGTACGGGTTCTGGTTCTGGTCCTGCGGGTTTTGCTCGCCCCCGGGCGGCTGCTGTCCTGGCCACATGGCGAGTAACGATAGAGGGGCGCCGCCCGAGCGGCTACGGCCGCCCCCGTGAGCGGACGGTGAAGAGATGCGGGCGGGGCGGAGCGGGTGGCCGCCGGGCCATGGCCAAACGTGACTACTCGTGAGTAACATCGGGCTCATGAGCGCTGAACAGATGACCGCGGGCGACATGGTCGCCGCGTCGGTTCCGATGGTCCGGACCCTCAACCTCGAATTCCTGGAGTCCACGGACCACCGCGCGGTGGTCCGCATGCCGGACCAGCCCGACTTCCACAACCACGTCGGCGGCCCGCACGCCGGCGCCATGTTCACCCTCGCGGAATCGGCGAGCGGGGCCATCGTCATGGCCGCGTTCGGCGACCAGCTCACACGGGCCGTCCCGCTCGCGGTGAACGCCCGGATCGCCTACAAGAAGCTCGCGATGGGGGAGGTCACCGCGACCGCCACCCTCGGCCGTCCGGTGGCCGACGTCGTTGCCGAACTCGACGCCGGCGGGCGCCCCGAATTCCCGGTGGCGATCGAGATCCGGCGTGCGGACGGCGCCGTGACCGGCGAGATGACCGTGCTCTGGACGCTGCGCCCGAACGCCTGATCCCGCAGCCCCCGGACAGGGCCGCCCGCACCCGCAAGGGAGCCGGCGGCCCTTCGCCCTGCCCGCCGCGACGCGGCGACCGGTAGGCTTTCGCCGTGCGCCGTGGAGTTGTCAGGCGGGCGATGAGGACATCACTACGGAGGAACCGGCGTTGCACATCCAGGAGTGGCTGGAGACCGTCCCCGCGATCAGCGTGTACCTCCTGGTGGGCGTCGTCATCGGGCTGGAGAGCCTGGGCATCCCGCTGCCCGGCGAGATCGTGCTGGTCAGCGCCGCGCTGCTGGCGGCGGGGCACGACGGCATCAACCCGTGGATCCTGGGTGCCTGCGCCACGGCCGGGGCGGTGATCGGCGACTCGATCGGCTATGCCATCGGCCGCAAGGGCGGACGGCCGCTGCTCGCCTGGCTGGGCGGGAGGTTCCCCCGGCACTTCGGCGAGAGCCAGATCGCCTTGGCGGAGCGCTCGTTCCAGAAGTGGGGCATGTGGGCCGTCTTCTTCGGCCGCTTCGTCGCACTGCTGCGCATCTTCGCCGGACCGCTCGCCGGCGTTCTGCAGATGCCCTACTGGAAGTTCCTGACCGCCAACGTGCTCGGCGGGATCGCCTGGGCGGGCGGCACCACGGCCGTCATCTACTCGGTGGGCGTCGTCGCCGAGGCCTGGCTCAAGCGGTTCTCGTACCTGGGACTGGCGATCGCGGTCCTGCTCGGGCTCGGCTCGATGCTGATCATCAAGAACCGGGCCAAGAAGGCGGCCGCGCGGGCCGAGGCCGAGGCCGCGTCCGAACCGTCGGCCGTCCCGGTCGCCGACTGACGGGGAGCGGAGCTCCGGCCGTGCGGCCGGGGCCGGTTGTTCAGTCCTCGTGCGCCTGTCGGTGGGCCTTGGCCAGCTCCACGTAACCGACCGCGTTGAACTTGATGCCTTCCAGCTCCTCCCCGGTCAGCTGACGCTTGACCTTGGCGGGCACGCCCGCGACCAGCGAGCCCGGGGGCACCCGCATCCCCTGCGGGACGAGGGCCTGGGCGGCGATCAGCGAACCGGCGCCGATGTGGGCGCCGTTGAGTACGGTGGCGCCCATGCCGACCAGCACGTCGTCCTCGATGGTGCAGCCGTGCAGCACGGCGTTGTGCCCGACCGAGACCCGCTCCCCGACCGTGACGGGGAAGCCGGGATCGACGTGCACGCTGCAGTTGTCCTGGATGTTGGAGCCGGCACCGATGACGATCGGGCCGCAGTCGGCCCGCAGTACCGCGTGGTACCAGAGGCTGGAGCCGGCGGCCATCGTGATGTCCCCGATCGCGACCGATGTCGGTGCGGTAAAGGCATCCGCGTCGATGACCGGCTTCTTGCCGCCCATGGCCGTGATCAACGCCTGCTCTGCCATCGCGCGTCCTTCCGAGCTCCGGTGCCGTGGATCGCGGTCGTCCGAACGCCGTCGTACGGCCCGCCCGGGAAACGGTATGCGACGCGAGGGCCGCCGCGTGATCCGGTGGGGTGAAGATCACAGGCGGGTGCGGCGGCCGCCCGTGGGCCCGCGGACTACCGTGTGCGGGTGCCGAAGAACAGAAACACGTTCTCCTCCCTCACCGCCTGGCGGCGGCGCGCCCTGTCCGGTGCCGTCCACCGCTGCCGGCGCTGGGTGCAGGAGACGGGCGCGATCACCGCGGCACATCCCGGCGGGCTGCGGTTCGGCCGGATCGGCGAGGGCACCCGGCTGGCCTTCCCGCAGGGCACGGTGTTCGGCGAGCCGTGGATCGAGCTGGGCGCCCACTGCATCATCGGCGAGCAGGTCACTCTGACCGCGGGGCTCATGCCCGGCCTGGATCTCGGATCCGACACCGTCCTGACGCTCGGCGACGGCGTGGTGCTGGGCCGCGGCAGCCATGTCGTCGCCGACACCACGGTGACGATCGGCTCGGACACGTACTGCGGACCGTACGTCTACATCACCTCGACCAACCACAGCTATGACGACCCCGGGCAGCCGGTCGGCAAGCAGTGGCCGCGGATGGAGCCGGTGACCATCGGCCCCGGCTGCTGGATCGGCACCGGAGCGGTGATCCTCCCGGGTGCCACGCTCGGCCGCAACGTGGTGGTGGCCGCGGGGGCGGTGGTACGGGGCGAGGTGCCCGACCACGCGGTGGTGGCCGGGGCGCCGGCCCGTGTCGTACGGAGCTGGGACGCGGACAAGGGGTGGCAGCCTCCCCTGCGGACACCGGCCCCGGTTCCGATCCCGGCGGGCGTGACCCCCGAACAGTTGCTGGCCGTCGCGGAGCTCGAGGAGAGCTGAGGCCCGCCCTCGCTCCGACGGCTCCGTGCGGCACCCCTCATCCGGTCGCGAGCAGCACTGTTCCCAGTAGAGCGAGCCCGGCTCCCGCGGCCTGCACCCCGCGCAGCCGTTCCCCGAGGATTCCGCGCGCGGCCAGGGCCGTGACCACCGGGTAGAGCGAGGCCAGCACGGCGGCGACGGTCACCGGCCCGTGCTGTGCGGCGATCGCGTAGCTGCCGTTGGCCGCGACATCCGTGAGGCCCACGCACGTCAGCGCCGGCAGCGCGGCGAACACCACGGCGCCGCCGCCCTCCTCGGGCAGGGCGCGGGCCCCGCGCAGCACGGAGACGTACAGCGCGGCGCCACCGACCGAGACGCTGACGATCCGCTGGACGAAGAGCGAGAGGAACAGTCCGGTCACCGTGGTGGACGCCTCGGCGATGAGGGACATCACGGCCCCGAAGCCGAACGCCGCGAACAACGTCAGCAGGACCGCCTGGCGCTGCACCGGTGCGCCGCGCAGCTGCGGCCCGCCAGCCATCACGATGCCGGTCACGGCGACGGCCACCCCGGCGCCCTGCAGCAGCCCGGGACGCTCGCCGACGGCCAGCCCGATGCTCACCGGCACGGCGACGCCCAGCGACCCGAGCGGCGCCACCACCCCCATCGGGCCGAGCGCCAGGGCCCGGTAGAAGCTCAGGATCACGACCGGCCCCACCGCGCCCGCCGCGACGGCGAACCAGAGCCGGCCGTCCGCCTCGCTCCAGGCGCCGGTGGCGATCACGACGACACCGAGCACGACCGCGGCGACCGCCTGCGAGACGACCACCACGGTGAGCGCGGGCAGACGCCGGGTCAGCACCCCGCCGCCGAAGTCGGCCAGGCCCCACAACAGGCTGGTTGCCAGGGCGAAGAGTGCGGTCATGAGCGGCCTCGCAGTACAGTGCGATGAACGGGTGGGTACACCGGACCGTAGTTCATTATCTTCGACTGCAATACAGAATATTGGACTGAATGTGACGGATCTCGACCAGCTGACGCAGTCCCTCGCCCGGAACCTCAAGCGCTGGCGGGGTGAGCGGGGTTTCACTCTGGACGCACTGGCCTCCCGCGCCGGGGTCAGCCGAGGAATGATCATCCAGATCGAGCAGGCGCGCACCAACCCCAGCGTCGGCACCACGGTGAAGCTCGCCGACGCGCTCGGGATCAGCATCACGACACTGCTCGACTACGAACAGGGCGCGCCCGTCCGCCTGGTCGACGAGAGCCAGGCCGTCCGCATGTGGTCCACCGAGGCGGGCAGCGCCACCACCCTGCTGGTCGGAGCCGACGCCCGGGGCCCGCTGGAACTCTGGTCCTGGCACCTCATGCCCGGCGAGGGCAGCGACTCCGACCCGCACCCCGAAGGCACCGTGGAACTCCTCCACGTCACCGCGGGCACCCTCACCCTCGTCGTCGACGGCACCCCGTACGCCGTGCCCGCCGGCACCTCCGCCACCTTCGAGGCGCACCACCCGCACGCCTACCGCAACGAGGGCTCCGAGCCCGTCGACGCCACCATGGCCGTATCCATCCCGCCCGTCAGATGAGACACCCACCGGGCAAAGGGCAGGGCCTGTCAGCGTCGCGCATACGAATCAGATGGCCTCCGCCTGGACGTTCGGTGATCATGCAGGCTCCCTGCCGCGGTGCGCCGGCAGCCACTGCGACGCGAACGCGACCGCGGCCGGAAAGCCGAACAGGCGGCCCGTGGCGGAGCCCACCGGGCCCGTGCGGACGGCCGTGCCGTGACCGGAGCGTTCGAAGTCGGCGCCCAGCGCCGTGAAGTCGCTGTCGTCCAGGGCCACGTCCTCGTACTCCCACCACCGGCGCCCGCCGCCGTCCCGCACCACGCAGCGGTAGGTGCGACGGGGCGGGGACGGGACGCGGTACTCGGCGAGGTGGAAGGCGGTGCACGAGGCGAAACCGGTGCCCAGCAGCAGGATCTGGGCCCCCAGTCCGTGCAGGCGGGCCAGTGGTGAGTCCTCGCCCAGGTGGCAGTCCGGGTGATGGCCCGTCGCCACATGGTCGGCCAGCGGGCCCAGCGCGGCGAAGGAGGTCTGCGGGTGCGTGCTGCGAACGGCGCCGGCGGTGCGGCGCACCGTCTCGGAGAGCCGGCCCATCGACGGGGCCGGGGTGGTGGCCGGGTCGAAGGGGGGCATCGCCGCCCGGACGGCCGCCCGCTGCTCATCGTCGAGTCCGCGTACCCGGGCGTGGTAGTGCGCGGACGTGTCCGAGTTCTCCGGAGTGAAGGCCGGGACCACCAGCGTGCCCGCGGGGCCCAGCGCATCCCGCAGGGCGGCGGCGACCGTATCCGCGCCGCCGTCCACCGCCCCGACCGCGCGCAGCGACGCGTGCACCATCAGCACGCCACCGCGCCTGACGCCGAGCGCGGTCAGCTGCCCGGCCAGACGGGCCCGGCCGTGCTCAACGGTCGACACGCCCGCGGCGTGGGCAGCACTCACAGCCGGTCATTCTCCCAGTCCGGAGCGGGGTGTGATACCCCGCACATGCGAGCGGGTCCTGCGAGCCCCGGAGGTCAGCCGCGCAGCTTTGGGATCTCGATGGCGGGGCAGCGGTCCATGACCATGTCCAGCCCGGCCGCCCTGGTGCGCGCGTACGCCTCCTCGTCGATCACACCGAGCTGGAACCAGACCGCCGAGGCGCCGATCGCGACCGCCTCGTCCGCCACCGCGCCGGCCAGCTCGCTGTTCACGAAGACATCCACCACGTCGACGGGAAAGGGGATGTCGGCCAGGGAGGCATAGCCCTCCTCGCCGTGCACCCGCTCCGCCTTGGGATGGACGGGCACCACCCGCTTGCCGAAGCGCTGGAGCACCTCCGCCACCCCGTAGGCCGCGCGCGAGCGGTTGCCGGACAGCCCCACCACCGCCCAGGTGTCGCCCGTGTCCTTGAGAATCCTGCGGATCGTCTCCGTGTCTGCGTACATGATCCGCACAACCGGCGCCCGCTCCCGGCCATTCCCGCGGCTGCGCATAGGGTGACCGGATGCAGGAGCAGTACCGCACCGTCGCCCGCGCGGGCGTGCACGAGACCGAGATCAACCGGTCGCGATTCATCTGCGCGCTGGCCCCCGCCGCCACCGAGCAGGACGCCCAGGACTTCGTCACCCGTGTCCGCAGGGAGCATCCGACCGCCTCGCACAACTGCTTCGCGTACGTGATCGGCGCCGACGCCTCCGTACAGAAGGCCAGTGACGACGGCGAACCCGGCGGTACGGCCGGAGTGCCGATGCTGCAGATGCTCACCCGTCGCGAGATGCGGTACGTCGTCGCCGTCGTCACCCGCTACTACGGCGGGGTGAAACTCGGCGCCGGTGGACTGATCCGGGCCTACGGAGGTGTGGTCGGCGAGGCACTCGACGCCCTGGGCACGCTGACCCGCCGGCGGTTCCGGATCGCGACGGTCACCGTCGCACATCAGCGCGCGGGCCGGCTGGAGAACGAACTGCGGGCCACCGGACACGCGGTGCGCGAGGTCAGGTACGCGGAGGCGGTGACCATCGAGATCGGGCTGCCGGACGCCGAGGTCGAGGAGTTCCGGCGATGGCTGGCCGACGCCACCGCGGGCGAGGCGGAGCTGGAACTGGGTGACGAGGCGTACGGGGACTCCTGAGCACGCGCGCCAGCCGCGAGAGCCGTCTTCCCGGCTGTGGCCCCGGCGGCGTCCCCGGTGATGGGAGACTGTGGCGCGTGAGGGAACAGGGGCGCGGGAGCGCGGGCGTGGCGGGTGCCGTCGCCGGTCGCCCGGGCCGGCGTGGTGCGCGGCCGCCCGGGACCCGGGGGACGAGGAAGCGAAACATGCAGGTCGGAGCCGGCTCTTGAGGATTTTGCACACATCGGACTGGCACCTGGGCCGGTCGTTCCACCGGGTCTCGCTGCACGAGGCGCAGGCCGCCTACCTCGACCACCTGGTGGCCACCGTGCGCGAGCGGGAGGCCGACGTCGTCGTCGTGGCGGGTGACGTGTACGACAGGGCGGTGCCGCCCCTGTCCGCCGTGGAGCTCTTCGACGACGCGCTGCACCGGCTCGCCGCCGAGGGCGTGCCCACCGTGATGATCTCCGGCAACCACGACTCGGCCCGGCGGCTGGGGGTCGGCGCGGGACTCATCGGGCGGGCCGGTATCCACCTGCGGACCGACCCGGCCCGGTGCGCCACCCCCGTCGTCCTCCCGGACGCGCACGGCGACGTGGCGTTCTACGGACTCCCGTACCTCGAACCCGCCCTCGTGAAGGACCTCTTCAAGGCGGAACGGGCCGGGCACGAAGCCGTGCTGACCGCCGCCATGGACCGGGTCCGCGCCGATCTCGCCGAGCGGCCGGACACCACCCGGTCCGTGGTCCTCGCCCATGCCTTCGTCGCGGGCGGCGAGCCGAGCGACAGCGAACGCGACATCACCGTCGGCGGAGTGGCGGCCGTCCCCGCCGGGGTCTTCGACGGTGTCGACTACGTCGCGCTGGGCCACCTCCACGGCTGCCAGAGCGTCACCGAGCGCGTCCGCTACTCCGGCTCCCCGCTCGCGTACTCCTTCTCGGAAGCCGCCCACCGCAAGACGATGTGGCTGATCGACCTCGACGCCACCGGCGCGATCGCCGCCGAGCGGATCGACTGCCCCGTGCCCCGGCCCCTCGCCCGGCTCCGCGGCAGGCTCGACGCCCTCCTCGAGGACCCCGCCCTCGACCGGCACGAGCACTCCTGGGTCGAGGCCACGCTCACCGACCCCGTCCGCCCGGCCGAGCCGATGGCCCGTCTCACCGAGCGTTTCCCGCACACGCTCAGCCTCGTCCTCGAACCGAACCGGGCGCCCGACGACCCGCACACCTCCTACGCCCAGCGGCTGCGGGGACGCGACGACCAGAGCATCGCGGAGGACTTCGTGGCCCATGTCCGCGGCGGGTACGGCACCGACGAACAGGAGCGCTCGGTGCTGCGCAGCGCCTTCGACCACGTGCGCGTCGACGACACCGTGCGCGAGGTGCACCGATGAGGCTCCACCGGCTCGGCATCACGGCCTTCGGCCCGTTCGGCGCCCCCCAGGAGATCGACTTCGACGCACTCTCCGCGGCGGGGCTCTTCCTGCTGCACGGCCCGACCGGCGCCGGCAAGACCTCGGTCCTCGACGCCGTCTGCTACGCCCTGTACGGGGCCGTGCCAGGAGCCCGGCAGAGCCCCGGCACCTCGCTGCGCAGCGACCACGCCCCCGCGGACCTGCCCACCGAGGTCCGGCTCGAACTCAGCGTGGGCGGCCGCCGCCTGGAGATCACCCGGCGCCCCGCCCAGCCCCGCCCCAAGAAACGAGGCGGCGGCCACACCACCGAGAAGGCACAGAGCCGGCTGCGCGCCTACGACCCCGAGGAGGGCTGGCAGGCGCTGAGCCGCTCGCACCAGGAGATCGGCGAGGAGATCACCCAGCTCATCGGAATGAGCAGGGAGCAGTTCTGCCAGGTGGTCCTCCTGCCGCAGGGCGACTTCGCCCGTTTCCTGCGGGCCGACGCCGAGGCCCGCGGCAGGCTGCTCGGCAGGCTCTTCGACACCCGCCGTTTCGCCGCCGTCGAGGAGCGGCTCGCCGACCTCCGCCGGATCGCCGAGAACCAGGTCAGGGCCGGGGACGAACAGATCCTCGCCCTCGCCCAGCGGATCGCCCAGGCCGCCGGCCCGGCCGGGCGGGAAGCCCCCATGCCGACGACGCAGCCGGGGGAGCCCGGCCTCGCGGACGCCGTCCTGGAGTGGGCCGCGACGGCCCGCAGCGGCGCGCGCGAACGGCTCGACATCGCCGACGCGGTGCTGGCCGCGGCCGAGAGCCGCCATGCGACCGCCCGGCTCACCCTGGACACGGAACGGGAACTGGCCGCACTCCAGCAGCGCTACGCCGAGACCACGCGCCGCGCCGCCGCGTCCGAGGCGGGCCGGCCCGGACACGAGGAAGCCCAGGAACAGCTGGCGCGCGCCCGCAGGGCGGACCGCGTCGCCCCGGCGCTGGAGCTTCGCGACGAGGCGGAACGGGTGTACCGACGCGCGAGCGAGGCCCGCGACCGCTCCCGGACCCGGCTGCCGGACAGCGTGGCCGACGCCGGTGCCGAGCAACTGGACGCTCTGGAACGCAGACTGCGCGAGGAACTCGGCGGACTGGACGCCGCCCGCCGCGCCGAGCGGCGCAGCACGGAGATCGACGGCGAGCGCGCGACGCTGGAACGCCAGGCCCGGGCGGACGACGAACTGATCCGCGACGCCGAGGGCTGGCTGGCCGGCTGGGAAGACAGGCGAGGCGAGCTGCTCGCCCGGATCGAAGCGGCGCAGGAGGCCGCCACCCGCGCCGAGCTGCTGGCCGGCCGGCTGGACCCGGCCAGGCGACGCCTGGACGCCGCCCGCCGACGCGACGCGCTGGCGGACGAGGCCGCCCGCGCCGAGCGCCGGCTGGGTGAGGCCCGGGAACAGGCCCTGGACACCCATGAGCACTGGCTCGACGTGCGCGAGCGACGGCTGCGCGACATCGCGGCCGAACTCGCGCGGGAACTCGTCGACGGCCGGGCCTGCGCGGTCTGCGGCTCCGCCGACCACCCGCAGCCGGCCCGCGCGGGAGACGGTCATGTCGACCAGGCGACGGAGGACGCCGCGCAGGCCGCCCACCGGCGTGCCGAGCAGGCCCGCGCCGAGGCGGAGCACGCGCTCGGAGCCGTACGCGAACGGTATGCGGCAGCCCGGGCGGAGGCCGTGGAGGCGGCAGGCGCCGACAGCGCGGCGGACCCGGACACGGGCGCCGCGGCCGACCCGACGGCGGAGGCGCTTTCCGCCCTCGTGGACACGCTGACCCGGGAGCACGCGCGTGCGTACCGGACCGCAGCCGGCACGCACGCCGCACGTGAGGCACTGGCGGCGGCCGAACGCGAGCACACGCAGCGGGCCGAGGACCGGCAGCAGGCCGAGCGCCGGGCCTCGGCCCGCACTTCCCGTCGCGAGGGCCTCGACGCCGAACAGGCCACCCTCCAGGAGGTGTTGACGCAAGCGCGCGGAGAGTCGGACAGCGTCGCGGAACACGCCACCGTGCTGCAGAACCGGGTCGCTCTGCTCGTCGAGGCGGCCACGACGGTGCGCGAGGAGGAGAGCGCGGCGGCGCGGCTCAAGGAAGCCGACGACCGGCTCGCGGATGCCGCGTTCCGGGCCGGCTTCGACACACCGCAGTCCGCGGCGGACACCCTGCTCGCCGACTCCGCGCAGCGCGCGCTCCAGCACCGTATCGACGCCTGGCAGGCCGAGGCGGCCGCGGTGGCCGACCGGCTCGCCGAAACCGAGGCCCGGGCCGCCGCCCGCCGCGCACCGGCCGCGCCGGACGACGCGCAGCGGGTGTACGACGCGGCGGAGCGCCTGCTGCGGGACGCCTCGGCGGCGCGCGCGGCGGCCCGGGAACGCTGCGCCGAGCTCGGCAGGCTCTCCCGTCGCGCTGCCGACGAGGTGCGGGCTCTGGGACCGGTGCGCCTGGAGTACGAACGGGTCGCCCGGCTCGCCGGACTCACCGCGGGCACGTCCGCGGACAACGAGCGCAAGATGCGACTGGAGTCGTACGTGCTCGCGGCCCGTCTCGAACAGGTGGCGGCGGCCGCCACCGCCCGGCTCGGGCGGATGTCCGCCGGCCGCTACCAGCTCGTCCACTCGGACGCCCGGGCGGGAGGCCGCCGGGCCGGACTGGGGCTGCACGTCATCGACGCCTGGACTGGGCGCGAACGCGACACGGCCACGCTCTCCGGCGGCGAGACGTTCTTCGCCTCGCTCGCCCTGGCCCTCGGTCTCGCCGACGTGGTCACCGACGAAGCGGGGGGCGTGCGGCTGGACACCCTGTTCATCGACGAGGGCTTCGGGAGCCTGGACGAGCAGACCCTCGACGAGGTCCTGGACGTGCTGGACTCGCTGCGCGAGCGGGACCGCAGCGTCGGAATCGTCAGTCACGTCGGCGATCTGCGCCGCCGCATCCCCGCCCAGCTCGAGGTGGTGAAGGAGCGGCACGGATCGGCCGTCCGGCACCGGGTGGCCGACGGGGCCGGCGAATGACGGCCCGCGTACGGGCCTCGGGCCGGGGGCGGGGTCAGCGGCTGATGGCCCGCCTCGGCAGTGGCGAGGAGTAGACGACGCTGGTGGTGACGGATCCGAGGGCGCCGATCTTCCCGGACACCGTCTCCAGATGCTTCATGGAACGGGCGGTCACCTTCAGTACGAAGCAGTCGTCGCCCGTCACATGATGGGCCTCCACGATCTCCGGCGTCGTGTCGAGGAGATCGTGGAACGGCTTGTAGTTGCCGTTCGGATACCGCAGCCGTACGAAGGCGAGAACCGGCAGACCGAGGCGTTCCGGATCGACCACCGCGGCGTACCCCCTGATGATCCCGGCCTCCTCCAGCCGGCGTACGCGCTCGGTCACGGCGCTCGACGACATCGCGACGGCCCGCGCGAGCTCGGCGAACGTCGAGCGCCCTTCGCCCTGCAGGACGTCCAGAATGCGCCAGTCGGTGTCGTCCGGGGAATAGTCGGTCATGGTAAGAGGAAACAGGGGATTGCCCGGCAGATCAAGAGATGTACCGGGGATCTCTCCTTCCGGTGGGCAGCCGCCGACCGTAAATTTCCCACCATGACTACGCAGCCCACCGTCCTTGCCCTCGCCCCCAACCCCGTACTGCGCGTTCCGCCCGCCGCTCCGGCCGCGGCCGCCGCCTACTTCAGGGCCTCGCTCGCCTTCCACGCCGACGTCTCGGACGTCGCCGCGGCCCTGGCCGCCGCCGGCGACCCCGGTTTCGTACTCCTCGACTCCCGTTCCACGGCGTCCTGGGACCAGGGGCACGTTCCCGGCGCCGTACACCTGCCGACGGCCCTCATCGCCGAGCAGGCCCCTCAACTGCTCGACCCCGCCGTGCCCGTGGTCACCTACTGCTGGGGCCCCGGCTGCAACGGTGCCACCCGTGCCGCCCTCGCCCTCGCCGAACTCGGTTATCAGGTCAAGGAGATGCTCGGCGGCTTCGAGTACTGGGCGCGCGAGGGCTTCGAGTTCGAGACCTGGCAGGGGCGCGAGCGGCGCACCGCCGACCCGCTCACCGCACCGGACGCGTCCGGCGACTGCGGGTGCTGACACCGTCCGTCGCCGACACGGCGCCGGCACCGTCCGGCCGGTCCGGGGCACTGCGCCCCGGACCGGCCGACACTCCGGTCAGAGCTTCGACAGCTCGTCGACCAGGTCGTCCAGGCCCAGCGGCCCCTGGGACAGGGCGGCCATGTGCCACGCCTTGAGGTCGAAGGCGTCCCCGTGCGCCGCGCGGGCGTTCTCCCGGCCGAGCAGCCACGCACGCTCGCCCAGCTTGTAGCCGATGGCCTGACCCGGCATCGAGAGGTAGCGGGTCAGCTCACTCTCCACGAAGTCGGCGGGCCGGCCACTGTGGTTGCCGAAGAACTCCTGGGCCAGCTCCGGCGTCCACCGCTCGCCCGGGTGGAACGGCGAATCGGCCGGGATCTCCAGCTCCGCGTGCATGCCGATGTCCACGATCACCCGGCACGCCCGCATCATCTGGGCGTCCAGGTACCCCAGCCGGCGCTCGGCGTCGGGCAGGAAGCCCAGCTCGTCCATCAGACGCTCCGCATACAGCGCCCAGCCCTCGGCGTTCGCGCTGACGATGCCGATGGAGGCCTGGTAGCGCGAGAGGCTCTCGGCGACATGGGCCCACTGGGCGAGCTGGAGGTGATGGCCGGGCACGCCCTCGTGGTACCAGGTGGAGACCAGGTCGTACACCGGGAACCGGGTCTCGCCCATCGTCGGCAGCCAGGTGCGTCCCGGCCGCGAGAAGTCCTCGGAGGGACCCGTGTAGTACGGCGCCGCGGCGCCGCCGGGCGGAGCGATCCGGGACTCCACCTTGCGGACCCGCTCGGCGAGCTCGAAGTGCGTACCGTCCAGGGCCTCGATCGCCTCGTCCATCAGACCCTGCAGCCACGCCTGGACCTCGTCGACCCCCTCTATGTGCTTGCCGTGCACATCGAGGTGGGCCAGCGCCTCCCAGGGGCCCGCGCCCGGCAGCACCTTTCCGGCCTCGTCACGCATCTCGGCGAGCAGCCGGTGGTACTCGGACCAGCCGTACGCGTACGCCTCGTCGAGATCCAGGTCGGTGCCGTTGAAGTAGCGCGACCAGCGGGCGTACCGCTCGCGGCCCACCGTGTCCGGCTCACCCTCGATCGCGGGCGCGTACACCTCGCGCATCCACTGCCGCAGCTCGTCCAGCGACCGGGTGGCCTCCGCGGCGGCGGCGTCCAGAACGGCGCGCAGCGAGTCCGGGCCGGCGGCGGCGAAGTCCCGGAAGAACCCCGTCGTGCCGTCCCCGACCCACTCGTCGAGCTGACCGATGAAGGTGGCGGTGGCGCGCGGACCGCCGTACAGCTTCCGCTCCAGGCCGAGCGCGAGGGACTCGCGATAGCCGGACAGCGCCGCCGGAACCGCCCCGAGCCGCTCGACGACGGCCGCCCAGTCCTCGTCCGTCTCGGTGGGCGTCACCGTGAACACCTCACGGATCGAGTGGGCCGGCGAATGCAGATTGGAAACGGCCCGCAGTGCCTCGTCGGCCTCGTGGACGGCGAGTTCCGCCGTCAGGCGCTCGCGCAGAAGACGGCCGCAACGACGCTCCGCGTCATCGGCCGCGCCGGGAAGCTGCTCCGCGCGGTCCAGCCGCGCGAGCGTGGTGCGGGCGAGCTCGGCCAGGGCTTCCTGGCCGGCGGGGGAGAAGTCGGGAAGGCGGCGCGAGCTCTCCGCGACACCCAGATAGGTGCCGGAGATCGGGTCGAGTTCGATGAACGCGTCGACATAGGTGTCGGCGACCTGGCGGGGCAGCGCGCTGCTGGAAGTGTCTGACATGTGGACATCCTCGTACGGGAAGGGCCTCCGCGTCACTACCGATCGGCACCATGGACCTGACCCGGAACGGCCTCGGCCGTCCGGGCCGGCGGCAGCAGCGGACCGCACTCCCACTGCTGGAATATCAGCCGCGTCTCCACGCGGGCCACTTCGCGCCGCGAGGTGAACTCGTCGAGGACCAGACGCTGAAGATCCGCGGTGTCGGTCACCGCCACGTGGACCAGGTAGTCGTCGGGGCCGGTCAGATGAAAGAGGGCGCGGGACTCGGGCAGCGTCCTGATCCGGTCGACGAACGGGCCGATGAGCTCCCGGCGGTGCGGCCGGACCTGCACGGAGAGGAACGCCTCCAGACCGCGGCCCAGTCTGGCCGGATCCAGCCGCAACTGGTGGCCGAGGATGACGCCCGTGCGGCGCAGCCGGGTGACCCGGTCCAGACAGGTCGAGGGGGCGACCCCGACCTCGGCGGCGAGCTCGCGGTACGTGGTCCGGGAATCGTTCTGCAACAGCCGCAGAATATGCAGATCCACCGTGTCAAGAGCGACGGAATCGGTCATTCGCCGAACGTAGCACGGGCTTCGATCCGTTTGTGCCGGTCGTTGTTCAGGGTGGGGTGCATGGACAACGAATCCTCCATGGTGCCCTCGGCGACACCCCCGTACCGGGCGCAGGCCACCGAAGCCGTGCACGCCGGACGCGACGACCTCGCGGCTCTCGGCCTGCACGCCCCGCCGATCGACCTGTCCACCACCTACCCCTCGTACGACTCCAGGGGTGAGGCGGAACGGATCGACTCCTTCGCCTCCACGGGTGCCCGGCTGGACGGCCCGCCCGTCTACGCACGGCTCGACAACCCGACCACCGCCCGTTTCGAGACGGCCCTGGCCCGGCTCGAAGGGACCGGGAGCGCCGTGGCGTTCGCCAGCGGGATGGCCGCGCTCACCGCCGTCCTGCTGGCCCGCGCGAGCATGGGACTGCGCCATGTGGTGGCCGTCCGCCCCCTCTACGGCTGCAGTGACCACCTCCTCGGTGCCGGGCTCCTCGGTACGGAGGTGACCTGGACGGATCCCGCGGGCATCGCCGAGGCCATCCGCCCCGACACCGGCCTGGTGATCGTCGAGACTCCCGCCAACCCGACCCTTGCCGAGGTGGACATCCGGGCGGTCGCCCACTCCTGCGGCTCGGTGCCGCTGCTGGTCGACAACACCTTCGCCACCCCGATCCTCCAGCGGCCCGTCGAGCACGGAGCCCGCATCGTGCTGCACAGCGCGACGAAGTACCTGGGCGGCCACGGGGACGTGATGGGCGGGGTCGTCGCCTGCGACGAGGAGTTCGCGGCACGGCTGCGCCAGGTGCGGTTCGCGACCGGCGGGGTCCTCCACCCGATGGCGGGGTACCTGCTGTTGCGCGGTCTCGCGACGCTTCCGGTACGCGTCCGGGCCGCGTCCGCCAACGCCGCGGAGCTCTCCCGCCGCCTCTCCGCCGACCCGCGGATCGCCCGCGTGCACTACCCGGAACTGGGCGGCGCGATGGTCTCCTTCGAGGTGTACGGAGACCCGCACCGGGTGATCGCCGCGGTGCGCCTGATCACGCCCGCGGTCAGTCTCGGCAGTGTGGACACCCTGATCCAGCACCCGGCCTCCATCAGCCACCGCATCGTGGATGAGGGAGACCGGCAGGCCTCGGGGGTCGGCGACCGGCTGCTGCGCATGTCGGTCGGTCTTGAGGACGTCGAGGACCTGTGGGCCGATCTGTGTCAGGCCCTGAGCGGCGAGGAGCCCGTGCGGCAGGTGGTCAGCGCTCGGCCTGCTCGTACGGCGGCAGGGAACGTACCGCAGTCGCGCCCAGTCGGGCGGTGATCACGAGCGTGCCCTCCTCGATCTGGTAGTCGAGCGGCAGCGAGAGCGCGCGCATCGCGGCGACCATCCCGGTGTTCGATGCCTGGGTGACGGCGTAGACGCTCTCGCAGCCCGCCTCGACGGCGAGCGCCACCAGCCGGCCGAGGAGCTCGGAGCCGATGCCGCGGCGCTGCCAGTCGTCCTCGACGAGCAGCGCGACCTCCGTCTCGTCGCCGTCCCAGAGGAGATGGCCGAGGGCCACCGTCCGGCCGGAGGCCGTCTGCATGGCGAGGGTCCGCCCGAAGCGGGGACTCAGCAGGTGCTCGAGATAGCGGTCGGCGTCACGGACCGGTCCGTGGTAGCGCAGCCGCAGGGTCCGTTCCGAGCACCGGTCGTGCATGGCCCTGGCCGCTTCGAGGTCGCCGCCGTCCGCCCGGCGCACGGTGATCGCGTTGCCCTCGGGCAGGGTCAATACCTGTTCGCTGCGCGGGACGCGGGGGCCGAGCCGGGCGTCGAGCTCGACCAGGGCGCGCGCCCTGGCGAACTCCGTCGGCGTGAAGGGCAGATAGGGGCGCTCGACGGTGATGACACCGCCCGACGGATCGCGCAGCCGCATCACCGTCTCCTCCAGTACGCCCTCCACGGGTGCGCTCTCGCCGGTGGCGCGTCCGGTGACCGACACGGCGGGCAGCGAGTGGATGGTGCACCGGCCGAGCAGCTGGCGCAGGGCCAGCGGAAGTTCGGCGGCGTCCAGGGCGGTGCGGGTGGCAAGGCCGAGCACCCGGGTCGGAGCGTCCACCAGGTCATGGGTGTCCGCGCGCTCGATCCACGTGGAGCGGCCACCGGCCTCGGAGATCGCCCGGGTCAGCTGAGCGGCGGGCAACGAGGCGGGGGCACGCAGCAGGAACTCGTCGACTGTGCCGTCCGCCAGCGGGTGGGTCTGCAGGGTCAGGATGTCGATCCGGTGGCGGGCCAGCACGGTGCAGAGCGCCGCCAGGCTGCCGGGAGCGTCCCGGACCGTGGTGCGCATCCGCCACAGGACCGTCTCGGCGTCGGCCGCGGAGTCGGGCGACGGGGCGCCGGCCGCCGTGACCGGCTGCGCGGCCGGGTCGTCGGCATCCGGCGGCGGCGGTGCGTGGCTGTGACGCCGTGCCCACCAGGTGTGGAACGCGGCGGTGGCGCTCAGCGCCACCGCCGAGGCGATGAGCAGGGACGGGCCGCCCGGCTGGTGTCCGATCAGGTTGGCGATCGCGTCGGCGACGGCGACGGCCGTGAACAGGGCGGCGAGTTCAATGAGGTCCCGCCGCCAGTGGTGGGGACGGCGGGCACTCTTCGCGGAGGTCACATCAGTCATGACCCCACTGTGACCGAGCGGTGTTGCCTGATCACGAACGCCTTGTGACCGATGGGTTAAGTGTGGATCTAGTCGGTTTTTGGCCGGTTGGCGCATTGCTTTCCAGTGAAATCAGGCGGCCCGGGGGCGGCGTGGGGGCGGCGTGGGGCCGAGCCCCTGGCGCGTTCACCGGAGGTAGGTGCCGCAGGCTCACTGCCCCACTCGCCCGGGCTGGAGAACCTTGCTGAACAGGACGGATCCGCCCTGCTCGCGCAGGCGCACCGTCAACTCGCCGCTGTCACCGTCGATGTCGACCTCACCGAACAGGGCCGGAGTCTCCATCGGCGACACGTTCGCCCGGCCGGGGGCCTGGACGAACACCCGGTCGGGTCCGAACGTGCCGTCGAGTGCGTTGGCAGGGAACTGGCCGGCCGCCAGGGGGCCCGTGACGAACTCCCAGAACGGCGCGAAATCCTTGAACGCCGCCTGCTCGGGAGCGTAGTGCTGGGCCGAGGTGTAGTGCACGTCCGCCGTCAGCCACACCGTGCCGGTGATCCTGCGGTGCTTGATGAACCGGAGCAGTTCCGCGATCTGCAGTTCGCGGCCGAGCGGAGCTCCGGGATCGCCCTGCGCGACGGCCTCGAAGTCCGTGGCGCCGTCGGCGACGACCAGACCGAGCGGCATATCGGCGGCGATCACCTTCCACACCGCCCGGGACTTCGACAGTTCGCGCTTGAGCCACTCCAGTTGCGCGGCGCCCAGGATTCCGGTGGTGTCGTCGGCCTGACGGCCGGGGGAGTTGGCGTTGCGGAAGGTCCTCATGTCCAGGACGAACAGGTCGAGCAGCGGACCGTGCCGCACCACCCGGTGGACCCGGTCCCCGCCGGGGGAGCCGTGCAGGGTCGACACCGGGAAGTACTCACGGAAGGCCTGCGTCGAGCGTGCCGCCAGCACATCCACGTTCTTCTCGGTGTACCGGACGTCGTCGAGGATCTGCCCCGGGTACCAGTTGTTGCGCACCTCGTGGTCGTCCCACTGGATCACCGAGGGCACCTGCGCGTTGAACTTCCTGAGGTTGTCGTCCAGCAGGTTGTAGCGGAAGTTGCCCCGGTACTCGGCGAGCGTCTCGGCGACCTTCGCCTTCTCCTCGGTGGTGACGTTGCGCCAGACACGCCCGTCCGGCAGAGCCACACGCGGCTCGATGACCCCGTCCGCGTAGATGTTGTCCCCGCTGCACAGGAAGAAGTCGGGGTCGAGGCGGCGCATCTCGTCGTAGACCCGGTAGCCCCCGATGTCGGGGTTGATGCCCCACCCCTGGCCCGCGATGTCGCCGGACCACAGGAAGCGCACCCCGTCCCGTCGGCGCGCGGGAGCGGTCCGGAAGGTGCCGTACACCGGTTGACCGGTGCGGCGGGGGTCGTCCGGGGCCGCGAGCGTCACCCGGTAGTGCACCTGCTCGCCGGGCGGCAGCCCGTACAGCGGCGTCGTCCCGGTGAAGTCGGTATCCGGACCCAGCAGCGGACCGTGCCGGACGCGGGCACGCCGGAAGGACTCCGTCGCCGATGTCTCCACCACCATCCGGGCCGGCCGGTCGGAGCGCACCCACACCAGGGCGGAGGACGACGTGACGTCCCCCACCTGCACACCCCAGGCCGCGTCCGGACGGCCGGAACGTGCGAAGGCCGGGGCCGTCGCACCCGCCACGGGGAGCGTGAGGGCGGCCGTGGCGACCAGCGAGCCGCGCAGCAAGGCGCGGCGGTTCGTGGACGGGACGCGGGGACGGTACGGCATCGGAGGGCCTCCGGCGGGTCGGGCGTACGGACTGCTGAGCGACCGCCCCACCCTCGCGTCCGACGGAGGCGGGTACACCAACGCCAGATGAATACCGGGCCCATGCACGCACTGAGGTTCGTTCAGCGGCCGCTGTCCGAGCAGGCGGCCAGCAGTTTCACGCCACGCTCGATGTCCGCCGGCGGCAGGTGTGCGTATCCGATCACCAGGCCCACGTATCCGTCGGTGGACCGTGCGTCGCCGCAGTCGCTCAGCAGCCGCAGGGCGATTCCGTTCTCCGCCGCGCGGCTCACGAACTCCGCCTCGGGCCCGTACCGTGCGGGCAGCCGGGCGATGACATGGAGTCCCGCCGCGATGCCGCTGACCTCGGTGCCCGGCAAGTGCTCGGCGAGCGCCGTGGTGAGGACGTCACGGCGCTCCCGGTAGGCGCGCTGGCAGCGGCGCAACTGCCGGTCGTAGCCTCCCCGGACGACGAATTCGGCCAGCACCGCCTGGTCGACAGCCGGATTGCCCAGGTCCATGGTCCGCTTGCGGTCGACGATCTCGTCCGTCATCGAGGCCGGCGCCAGCAGCCAGCCCAGCCGCAGGCCGGGCGCCAGGGACTTGCTCACCGAGCCGGTGTACGCGACATGCTCGGGGTCGAGGCCCTGGAGAGCGCCGACGGGGGTACGGTCGTAGCGGAAGTCGCCGTCGTAATCGTCCTCCATGATCACGCCGTTGGTCTCCCGGGCCCAGTCCAGAAGCCGGCTGCGGCGGGCGGCGGAGTACGCGATTCCGGTGGGGAACTGATGAGCCTGCGTGGTCACGACGGCGCGTACGCCGGAGCGTTCGAGCGGCCCGATCACCAGCCCTTCGTCGTCGAGCGGCAGCCGTGCCGTGGCCAGTCCGGCCGACGCGAAGAGGGCGGCGTGCTCGGGGCTCCCGGGATCCTCGACACCGACGGTGTCGAGACCGCGTCCGCGCAGGACGAAGCCGAGCAGGGTGGTGGCCTGGGCGACGCCCGAACACACCAGCAGCCGCTCCGGATCGGCCACGACACCGCGGCGCCTGGTCAGCAGCGCGGCCAGGGCGTCACGCAGCTCCGGCAGTCCGCGCGGATCCGGATAGCCCAGCGCGCTGTGCGGCAGCCGTCCGAGGACCGAACGGTGGGTGGCGAGCCAGGCACTGCGAGGGAAGAGAGAGAGGTCCGGCGTGCCCGGCCTGAAGTCGATGCGAGTGCCGGGGGCGCGCGGGGCGAGATCGCGCGCCCTGCCCTTCGCGGCCCGCACCGACCCGCTGACCCACGTCCCCGACCCGTGTCCGCTGCGCAGATAGCTCTCCGCGGTCAGCTGCTCGTAGGCTTCCGTGACCAGACCGCGGGAGACGCCCAGGTCGGCGGCGAGCGCACGGCTTGACGGCAGACGCGTGCCCGGCACCAGCCGGCCGGAGCGGACCGCTTCGCGCAGCGCGGACTGCAGGGCCCGGCCACGCCCGCGCGCGGGGGCCGACGCGGCCGGGAGCAGCAGCTCCCATGCTGCCGAGACGGATGCCTGGGCGCTGCCGATGGTGTCCGGCGCGGACTCCTCGGCGCTTCCGGCTGTGTCCGGCGGGGACGACTCCTCGGCGCTTCCGGCTGTGTCCGGCGAGGACGACTCCTCGGCGCTTCCGGCTGTGCCCGATGTCGAAGTGGTCCCCGAAGGCGTCATGAATGTGGACCTTAAACCGGGCCGCCCGGCTGCCTAGCGTCAATGCCATGAATGTGACCTATCTGCGGGGCGCGTCCCTCGCCGCCTTCGCCGCCGTCCTCGTCGGCGCCTCCTTCACCGCGAGCAGTGTCCTCGGCGACTATCCCTATGCCGGTGGTCAGGCGCTGCGTTACGGCCTCGCCGCCCTGCTGCTCCTGCCGCTCCTGAACAGGGCCGGCGAGCCCTCGCCGGCCGACGCGCTCCGGCGCCTCAACGGCAGGCAGTGGGGGAGGCTCGCGCTGCTGGCCGCCGTGGGCATGGTCGGGTTCAACCTGGCAGTCCTGGCCGCCGAACGGTCGGCGGAGCCGGCCGTGCCGGGCGTGTTCGTCGGATGCGCACCGATCCTGGTGGCAGTCCTCGTGCCGCTGGTGTCCCGGCGCAGGCCCACGCGTGCGATTCTCTGTGCCGCGGGGCTTGTCGCCATCGGCGCGTTCACCGTGCAGGGCTGGGGGCAGACCGACACGGCGGGCATCGTCTTCTCCGTCGGGGCGCTCGCCGGTGAGGTGGGCTTCGCCTTGATCGCCGTGCCGGTGCTGCGTCCGCTGGGACCCAAGCTGCTGTCCGCCACGGTCTGCGCGATCGCCGCGGTGGAGTCGACGGTTCTCGGCCTGCTGGTCGACGGCGCGGCATTCGTGCGTGTGCCCACGCCCGGCGAGGCGGCCGCGCTGGTCTGGCAGGCCGGTGTGGTCACCGTGGTCGGGTTCGTCTGCTGGTACCGAGGGCTGCAGCGCATCGGCGCGGAGCGCGCCACGCTGTTCCTCGGGCTGATCCCCGTCGCCGCCGCGCTCACCGCACCGCTCGTCGGCTCCGGCTCGTACGGCCTCGCGCAGGCGGCGGGCAGCTGCCTGGTGGGGGCCGGGGTGGCGATCGGCTCGGGCGTCCTGAACCGCCGGAGCCGTGATCGGGTGGTGGATTCAGCGGCTGGTATCGAGAATCACCCGCGCCACCAGAGCGGGGTCGTCGCTCATCGGGACATGGCCGCAGGCGTGAAGCCGGACCAGCCGGGCGCCGGGGAGGGTCTGCTTGGCCCGGATTCCCTGGCGTCGCAGGAGCAGCCGGTCGCGGCCGCCCCAGGCGATGGTCACCGGTAGCCCCGGCAGGTCGTCGGTGAACCGGACGTCCCGTCCGGCGGCCAGCGTCCGGTGGAACCCGGCCGCGTGCCGCAGCGCCACGGTTTCGGCCATGGCGGCGTCCGGGGAGCGCCGCCCGGGCCGGGCGTAGATGGTGCTGGTCAGGACGGTGCGACCGGTGGCGGTGCGCGATAGCCGCTCGATGAGGGGCAGCGGCATCGATTCCGCCGCGAGCCGCATGGCGCGGAGCGTACCGAAGGCGTACCGGCGCTCGGGATCCGTCCAGAAGCCCGCGGGCGAGAGCGCGGTCACCGAGCCTGCGAGCTTCCGGCGGCCCAGCTCCAGCGCCAGCAGCCCGCCGAGCGAGTTCCCCGCCACGTGGGGGCGTTCCACCCCGATCGCCTCGCAGAAGGTCCCGAGCAGCGGCGCCACGGTCGGCAGGTCGTATGCCAGAGCCTCGGGCAGTCCGGGGGAGACGCCGAAACCGGGGAGGTCCACCGCGATGACGTCCCGTTCCAGCGCCAGAACCGGGATCACCGGGTCCCAGGCCTGACGATGGTGGCCGATCCCGTGGAGCAGCAGCAGGGGCTCACCGGAACCCGACCGCTCGTACGCGACGGACACGGACCGCGGTCCTCGGGGTGACTCGACGGTGAACGAGACCGTGGTGGCCATGGAGGTGCTCCCGGGTGATGAGACACGAGGATTCCGCGCCTGCGAGCGGCTTAGACATTCCGTCAGCAACAATTACCGCCAGGTAGCTTGCAGTTCAAGGGTGCGGGGCAGAGGAACCGGACGCGCTGCGGCGCGTCGCGGGCGGCGACATCGACGCGTTGCCGCGCTGCTTGCCCCGGACGTGCGGCTCGTCGGGGACAGCGGCGGCAGGTCGAGACGCCGCTGCGGATCCCGGAGAGCCTCATGCTCTCCGGCGGAAAACCGGACTCCATGGTCCAGGTGGATGTCCGGGACGAAGTCACCCAATGCGTCCACATCGTTCGCAACCCCGACAAACTCCCCACGCCGGCTGGCGAGTAGTCGCCCGACGGACGAACGAACGTTGGCGAACGGGCGGCCGAACGGGCTGGCGAACGGGCGGAGCAAGGAGTCGCTGTTGTCGCAGACCACTTCCAGCCAGTCGGCTCACCGTGCCGGATCGCCCTGCCCTCAGCCCGCCGTCGCGCACGTCTTCCACGAACGTCCTGTGAACGTTTCGCGGCAAATAGCCGGTCCGTGCACCCGCGGCCCGAGGATTGGTCTTGACCAAGGGGGTGCGCCGTCCTATGGTCTCCACGTTAAGACAGGAACCTTTAATAAATAACGTGGCGGAAAAGCCGCTGGGCGATTGCGGAGGACAGGGTGGGGACCACGCAGCTGGAAACGGTGCAGGAGCCGAAGTACTGGCACCTCAAGACCGTGCTCAGTGAGGCACTCGACTCGGACTTCGCGGTGGGGGAGATCCTCCCCAACGAGCGCGAGCTCGCCGCCCGGTTCGGCGTCGCCCGGGCCACGCTCCGGCAGGCGCTGGAGCAGCTCGAACTCGAAGGCAGGCTGCAACGCCGCCGTGGAGTGGGCACCACGGTCGCCCCGCCGCGCGTGGGCGTCGCCGTCTCCACGGCTCAGCACGACTGGACCGGGGGCGGCGCGGGCGAGGCGTGGCAGTCGGTGGACTGCCGGACGGCAGCCGCGCCGGCCGTCGTGGCCGACATGCTGGACGTGGCGGGTGACGAGCCCGTCCACATCGTGCGCAGAATCCGCCTCACGCACGGCCAGGCGGTCGCGGCGGAACTGCTGTACGTACCGGAGACCTCCGTTCCGGACCTCTCGGCCATAGAGACCCCGTCCGGCCCCGCCAGGGCGCGCAGCGTCGTACGTGAACTGCACCGGCTCGGCCTCGACGGACAGGACCGTTCCGTCGAGCTCGGTTCGGCGCGCGCGGACGACGCCAAGGAGCTCGACCGGCTCCCCGGCGCCCCTGTCCTCGTCGTGACGACCCGCTACCTTGCGGCCGGCGGCACAGCGGCCGTCTCCGTCGCCACGTACCGGGCGGACACCTGCCGCCTCACCTTCGGCGACTCGGGCGACGTGGAGATCAGCCCCCAGGACAGGCCCCGCCAGGCATCCTGACCGGGTGCCGGGTGCCGGGTGCCGGGTGCCGGGTGCCGGATCCTCCGGTTGTCCGGATCCGTGGTTGTCCGGATTCCCGGATGACCGGGCGCCGGGGCGGGCACCGTATGGCCGTCGCCTTCAGCGTCGGGCCGTCACCGTTCCCTCCACGGCGAAGAGCTGTTCCTCGACGTGGTCGAGGGCCAGCCGCAGTGCACCTGTGGCCACGGCGGCCTCGCCGAGCAGCGACAGGGTCACCCTCGGGGGCCGCAGACAGTAGCGGGCCAGCTCATCGCGGAGTGGATCCAGGACTCCGTCCAGTCCGGCGGCCCAGCCGCCGATGACCACCAGCTCCGGATCGAGCGCGAGGACCAGCGCCGCCACGTCGTGCACCAGACGCTGGATGAACCGCTCGACAGCCGCCTGTGCCTGCTTGTCGCCGCGCCGTGCCTTGGCGAATACCGCGGCGACCGCATGTTCGTCGAGCGGGTCGAGGGGGGTGTCCGTCGTCGACAGGAGTCTCTCCGGCGTGGCACCACGACCGAGGAGGTGCAGGGCGCCGATCTCACCTGCCGCCCCGCCGAACCCGCGGTGCAGCCGCCCGCCGATCAGGGAACCCGCCCCCGGGCTCAGGCCCGCCAGTACGAACACGATGTCGTCGGACTCCGTGGCCGCACCCTTCCAGTGCTCCGCGACCGCCGCGGCGTTCGCATCGTTCTCCACGAGCACCGGGCAGCGGAACGAGCGTCTCAGGCGCTCGCCGAGTGCCAGCCCCGTCCAGTCCGGAAGGGCGGTTCCCAGCCGGACGGTGCCGTCGGCCTCCACGATGCCGGGGCTGCCCACGCCGACCGCCCGCAGACTGCTGCGGGCCACGCCCGTCCGCCGCAGGACGTCCGCGACCACGGTCCGCACCTTTTCGAGACGGTCGTCGGCGCAGGCGGTCTCCGACACCTCGCGCGAACCGGCGCCGATGATCCGGCCGTCCAGCCCCGACAGCAACGCCGAGACCCGGTGCGGGCCGATCTCGATGCCCAGGAGGTGCCCCGCCTCCGCCCGGAAGCGGAATCTGCGGGCCGGACGCCCCTGGCGTCGCGCCTCGGCGCCGTCCGGAGCTGATTCGACGACCAGTCCGGCTTCGAACAGTCCTTCCATGACGCCCTCGACCGTGGGCCGGGAAAGGCCCGTGATCCGGGTCAGGTCGGTAAGGGTCGGGAATTCTGCACCTCGCAGGGCATGCAGGACCACAGCGGAATTGATCCGACGCAGCAACGACGGGTCCCCACCGGTCAGCCGGCCCACGGTGTGTCCTCCCAGCTCGTGCGCATGTCAGGCGGATGGTACTCGTTGCCCAAGGGCGGGGCGACCGTGGGCGGCAAGGCCGCCGGGCAAGACCCGGTGTCAGCTGGGAGCGACGAATCCGGATTCGTAGGCGGCGATGACCGCCTGGGTGCGGTCGCGAGCGCCCAACTTCGCCAAAAGGGCGCTGACATGGGACTTCACCGTCTCGACGCCCACGACGAGACGGGTGGCGATCTCGGCATTGGACAGGCCCCTTGCCATCAGCCGCAGCACGGCCGCTTCGCGTTCGGTGAGGGAAGCCCGCTCCATGGCCTCCCGCGCCTTGCTCGTACCGTACTCCGCGGCCAGCTGCCGGACGGCGGCCGGGAACAAAAGGGACTCGCCCTCCGCCACCAGCCGTACCGCGTGCACGATCTCGGCCGGCCGGGCCCGCTTGAGGAGAAAGCCGTCAGCGCCGGCTCTCAACGCCTCGTAGACGTACTCGTCGTTCTCGAACGTCGTCACGACCAGGATCTTCGGCGGATCAGGGACCGTTCGCAGCACCACCCGAGTCGCCTCGATGCCGTCCATCAGCGGCATACGGACATCCATCGCCACCACGTCGGGACGCAGCTGACGCACCAACGGGATCACTGCGGCGCCGTCACCGGCTTCACCCACGACCTCGATGTCGGGCTGGGCTTCCAGGACCGCGCGCAGTCCTGCGCGGACCAGAGGTTCGTCGCCGACGAGAAGAACGGTAACCGGCATCCGGCCAGGGTATGCGGCACCCGAGGCAGGGTATGCGGCTTCCGGTCAGGTATGCGGCCTCCACCAGGTAGAGGGCCGCCGGTCAAGGTATGTGGTGCAGAGGAAGACTCGCGTGCACCATCCATTCCCCCTTGTACGGTCCCGTCTTGGCGCTGCCGCCCAGCAGGGCGGCTCTCTCCCTGATTCCCCTCAGCCCGTTTCCGCCCCCGGTGGTGTCGGTCGAAGTCGCGAGCGGATTCGTCACTTGGAGTTCAAGCCGGCCGCCGGCGACGGTGATGCGGACACGGACCGCAACCGATTCGGAATGACGCAGGACATTCGTGAGCGCCTCCTGCAGGATGCGGTAGCCCTCGCGGGACACCGGCGCCGGCACCTGCTCCAACGGACCGGACACATCAGCATCGACCTTCGCCCCGGAACCGCGCGCGGAGTCCAGCAGGCGATCCGCCTCGCTCAACGACGGCCGCTGCCCGGACGGAGTGCCCGACTCACGCAGCACCCTCAGTACCCGTTCCAGGTCGTCCAGCGCATCGCGGCCCGTCTCCTCGATCGCCACCAGCGCCCGCTCGGTGAACTCCGGGTCGTGCGCCGCCCGGGCCGCTCCCGCCTGAACGACGGCAACCGTGAGGGCATGCCCGATCGAATCGTGCAGCTCGCGCGCGATCCGATTACGCTCGAGCAACTGCTCCGTGCGCTCCTCCAGCGCGGTCATCCGCTGTTTCGGGGTCGGTCCGAGCAGCCATCGGGCGGCAGCGGTGATCAGCTCTCCGCAGCTCACGACGACGGCGAGCAGCATCACCAAGGGAACCGGCGCGAGGAGCGCAGCCCACCAGTGCGTGCCCAGCCCGGCGGCGAACCATTCGGCGCTCGGTTCGGAACCAACCGCTGAGCGGATGAGGTCGACCGCCGTGGCCGAAAGCCACACCGTCGCCATCCCCGCCAGCGCGGCGCATACCAGCCGTATCTCCAGCCAGAGCGAGGTCCGCCACCGCTCGGACCACGAAGTGGAGGGAGCGGCCGAGATGGTCGCCTCCGGGTCGCCGCGCTGCTCGGGCGTGAGCAGCAGCTGTGCCTGGACCCCCTCGGCAAGGCGCATGCCGGGAATCAGCCCGATCAGAGCCGCGAGGACGACCGGCACCCACGGTGTGTCCGTCGAGATGAACAGCCAGACACTCACCGCGGCGCCGGGCAGAAGGAGATGCAGCCACCGGGTGTAGGTGACCGGTGAGGTCAATGGGCGGCGGAGGAAGCTGAACATGCTGCCATCGTGCCAGCGAACTCGGTGCGGCGGCTCCCCCGAGCGAGGGAGATGATCCCCACCAGCGGGGGAGGACCACCGCCCGGTACGGCGGCCAGGCTGAGGACATGACCAGCATCGACGTCAACGAGCTCACCAAGGACTACGGCGCGACTCGCGCCGTGGACCGTCTCACGTTCAGCGTGCGGCCCGGCCGGGTCACCGGCTTCCTCGGGCCGAACGGGGCGGGAAAGTCCACCACCATGCGGCTGGTCCTCGGTCTGGACCGGCCCACCGGCGGCACCGCCACGATCGGTGGGCGCGCCTACGCGGCGCTGGATGATCCGCTTCGCCGTGTCGGGGTGCTGCTCGATGCGCAGGCCGCCCACGGCTCACGCACGGCGCGCGATCACCTGCTCGCGCTGGCCACGAGCAACGGTATGAGCGGGACACGAGTTGAGGAAGTCCTCGATGAGGCCGGACTCGCTCACGTCGGGGGCCGGCGGATCAAGTCATTCTCCCTCGGAATGCGCCAGCGCCTCGGCATAGCGGCGGCGCTGCTCGGTGACCCGGAGGTGGTCATGCTCGACGAGCCGTCGAACGGGCTGGATCCGGAAGGCATCATCTGGATCCGGGAGTTGATGAAGCGGCTGGCACGGCAGGGCCGCACGGTCCTGGTTTCCAGCCATCTGATGAACGAGACGTCGTCCTTCGCCGACCACTTGATCGTCCTCGGGCGGGGCCGTCTGCTGGCCGACGTCCCGATGCAGGAGTTCCTCGATTCCCGGAGCCGGCTCCGGGTGCGCGTGCGGGTACACGCGTCAGATGCGGCTCGGCTCGAAGCGGCCCTGAGCCGCAACGGATACCGGCCCGATCAGAGCCAGGACGGGGGCTGGACCGTCGAAGGGGCGAGAGCTCACGAGATCGGCGCGCTCGCCGCGACGGCGGGCATCCCGGTTCTTCAGCTCATGGACGAGCAGACCACGCTGGAACAGGCGTACCTGGATCTCACCGCGGGGGCTGCGGAGTTCGAGTCCGCCGTTCTTGCCCCCACCACCCGACAGGAGGCCTGACCATGTCACCCACTGCAGTCCTGCACTCCGAGTGGATCAAGATCAGATCGGTGCGTTCCGTCGCCGGCTCTCTGACAGCGGTCTTCCTCGCCACCATGGGCGTCACCGTCCTCAGCTTTGCCACCGTAGGCCGGGCCGAGGCGGAGAACGCGGATGCGGATCTCGTCTTCGGAGCCTTCTACGCACTGAACTTCGGGCAGATCGCGGCCATAAGTTTCGGAGCCACAGCGATCTCGTCCGAGTACGTCAACGGTGCGCTGCGTATGTCGCTGGCTGCGGTTCCGCGCCGCACTCTCTTCTACGCAGTCAAGATGTCGCTCCTCGGGGGGACTGCCCTGGCCGTAGGACTGGTCACCAGCTTCAGCTCGTTTCTGGTCGGCCAGCGGTTCATGGGGGAGTACGCCATCGGGCTGGGAGAACCCGGCGCGCTGAGGGCCGCTGTCGGCGGCGGCATATATCTCGCCCTGATGACTCTCCTCGCCGCCGGTCTGACTGTCCTGTTGCGCAGTGCGATTGCAGTCCTCAGCCTGCTCATCCCCTTCATCCTGATCGTCTCGTTCGTCGTGGGTGACGTCGCCGGCGGTGCGGCTGACTACCTTCCGGACCGCGCAGGGCAGTTGGTACTGCACCAGCATCCGGAGAGCAGCGTCGGGCCGTGGACGGGTCTGGCCGTCACCGCCGCGTGGGCCGGGGCGGCGTTGCTGGCCGGATGGTGGGCACTGCGACGCCGGGATGCCTAGGGCCTTTCGGGCCGGTGCCGTCCGAAGGTCCTGCGGCTGGAGAGCGCATGGGCTGAGGACAGCGGTGATCGAAGGTGGCTGAAAGCATCTCAAAATGCAGGCCGACCCTGCCGTTGTCAGTGCCGGACGGTTTACTGACGGCATGACCACCGCACATCACCTCCGCCTCATCGACGGGATGCGCACGCGAGAGTTTCCCGCGGATCGTGTCCGATCGGGTTCGGGAGTCAGCGGGCCCGGCTACCACACGGTGTCCTTGCACGCCGACGACGATCATTGGGACGACGACGAGGCGGGGCGGCTGGAGCACCGTGCGCAGTGTCTCGCGGAGCACGAGGCACTGGTCACCGTATTGGGTGCACGCTGGGGCGATCCACAGCTGATCAGCCTGTGGAGTGCTCAGGAGCGAATGATGTCCGGCGAGGAGATACCCGACCCGTGGGCGGAGGCCGTTGCGGGGTGCGAATATCTCCGGCTCTGGCACATGGAGACCCGGTGGATTGCCCTGGCCCTGTATCTGGAGGAGGAGGGACCCGGGTGCGAGCTCAGCGTGGTGGTGACCGAGATCGATCCTCCGTGACCTGTGTGGCGGGGCGACCGTGACCTCGGTCGTGGGGCGACGGGGGCACCGGGCAGCGGCAGCGGCAGCGTCACGGGATTGCGGCGTCCGAGTCGACGGCTGACCGGAGGCGTCCGTACTCGTCGGCCATGGAGCTCACGGTCCAGTGGGCGTTCAGACCACTGGGGTTGGGCAGCGCCCAGACACGGGCCCCGCCGATCTGCCGGTCCTGCGGCCCGATGCGGGCCTGCCGCTCTCCGAATGCCGTCCGGTAGGCCGTGATCCCGACGACGGCCAGCCATCGCGGCCGCAACTGCTCGACCTTCGAGGTGAGGAGCCGTCCCCCGGCGCGGAACTCCTCCGCGGACAGTTCGTCGGCGCGGGCCGTGGCTCTGGCGACCACATTGGTGATGCCCAGTCCATAGCCGAGCAGTTCGGACTGCTCACTCGGCTTGAGGAGGCGCGGAGTGAACCCAGACCGGTGGAGCACCGGCCAGAAACGATTACCGGGAAAGGCGAAGTGGTGGCCCGTGGCACCTGTCATCAAGCTCGGGTTGATTCCGCAGAACAGTACGCGCAGGCCGCCCGCGGCCACATCGGGAACAATGCGGTCACGGGCGGCCAGGAGCTCTTCGGGTGTCATCGGCGGGTGCCCCGGTGCGTCAGAGGATCGAGCCCGGCGTGTATCCCGCAGCTTCCGGGTGCTGCTTGGTGATCTCCTCGATCCGGTTGACGAGCGCGGTGACCTGGTCGCCCGCCGCGCCTGTGAAGGAGAGCTTGTCGGCCATGAGCTCATCCAGCTGCGCACGGTCGAGCGGGATACGTTCGTCCGCCGCCAGCTTGTCCAGCAGCTCATTGCGCTCCGTGCCCTGCTCCCGCATGGCGAGAGCGGACGCGACCGCGTTCTCCTTGATGGCCTCGTGGGCGACCTCGCGGCCGACACCGGCGCGCACCGCGCCCATCAGCACCTTGGTCGTGGCGAGGAAGGGCAGGTAGCGGTCCAGCTCCCGGGCGACGACCGCAGGGAACGCCCCGAATTCGTCGAGCACCGTCAGGAAGGTCTCCACCAGACCGTCGAACGCGAAGAACGCGTCCGGCAGCGCCACCCGACGGACCACGGAGCAGGACACATCGCCCTCGTTCCACTGGTCGCCCGCCAGCTCACCGGTCATCGACGCGTAACCCCGGAGGATGACCATCAGGCCGTTGACGCGCTCGCAGGAGCGGGTGTTCATCTTGTGCGGCATGGCCGACGAGCCGACCTGGCCCGGCTTGAAGCCCTCGGTCACCAGCTCGTGGCCGGCCATCAGCCGGATCGTCTTCGCGACCGAGGAAGGCGCCGCGGCGAGCTGTACGAGGGCGGTCACCACGTCGTAGTCGAGCGAGCGCGGGTAGACCTGGCCGACCGAGGTGAAGGCCTGCGCGAAGCCGAGGTGACCGGCGATGCGCTGTTCCAGTTCGGCGAGCTTCGCGGCGTCTCCGCCCAGCAGGTCCAGCATGTCCTGTGCCGTGCCGACGGGGCCCTTGATCCCGCGGAGCGGGTAGCGGCCCAGCAGGTCCTCCAGCCGTCCGTAGGCCACCAGCAGCTCGTCCGCCGCCGTTGCGAAGCGCTTGCCGAGCGTCGTGGCCTGCGCGGCGACATTGTGGGAACGGCCGGCGACGACCAGTTCGCGGTACTCACCGGCGAGCCTTCCGAGCCGGGCCAGGACCGCAACCGTGCGGTCGCGCATCAGCTCCAGCGACAGCCGGATCTGGAGCTGCTCGACATTCTCCGTCAGGTCGCGGGAAGTCATTCCCTTGTGGACCTGCTCATGGCCGGCGAGGGCGTTGAACTCCTCGATGCGGGCCTTGACGTCGTGCCGGGTCACCTTCTCGCGCTCGGCGATCGATGCCAGGTCGACCTGGTCGAGGACACGCTCGTAATCGGCGAGGGCCGCGTCGGGTACCTCGATCCCGAGGTCCTTCTGGGCGCGCAGCACCGCCAGCCACAGCTGACGTTCCAGCTTCACCTTCTGCTCGGGGGACCAGAGGACAGCCAGCTCCGTAGAGGCGTAGCGGCCGGCCAGGACATTGGGGATGCGAGGCTTCGCAGACACAGCAGTCACGTGTGCAGATTCTACTGGCGGTTTATGCAGGTCGACGCCGCCCCCGGTTTGTGCGTTGCTACGAGCCCGAGCGAGCGCGCAGGCTCGGACGCAGGAGACCGCGGCCGGCTACTCCCCCGCGTCCACGCGTTGCCACGTGGCGACGGGGCCCGGGGCATCGGTGTCCGCTGGGGTGACCCAGTAGGCCCGCCCCAGCTCGGAGCTGAAGTGCGCCCCGGAACGGCCGTCACCCGAGGAGCGCCCGGTCAGACGCCGTCCTATCCAGGGGAGCAGGTGACGGCGGGCGAAGAGCACGTCGTCGACGCGCCGCGCTGCCCAGCGCGGCGGGGCTTCGCTGGGCAGGGGTGTCTGCCAGTCGTTCTCCGGCGGCAGACCCAGCGTCTGCCAGAGGGCCTCCGCAACCCTGCGATGGCCCTCGGCGGTCAGATGCAGCCGGTCGACGTCCCACATCCTGGGGTCGCCGAGCGCCGGCGCACCGTAGAGGTCGGCGACCTCCGCACCGTGCCGTGCGGCGAGGTCGTCGATGAGGGAGAAGAGCTCCTCCATCCGTGGTCGGAAGCGCTCCATCACCGGTCCGTTGCGACCGGGACTGCGCATCAGGACCAGCTTCTTGCACGAGGGGGCGAGACGCTCCACGGCCTCCTCCAGGCGGCCGCGGACCATGCCCATGTCGCACTTGGGCCGCAGAGTGTCGTTGAGCCCGCCCACCAGCGTCACCACGTCCGCCTGCAGGGCGGCGGCCACGTCCACCTGTTCGTCCACGATCTGGCCGATGAGCTTGCCGCGTACGGCGAGATTGGCGTACCGGAACCCGGGGGCGCGGGTGGCCAGCCGGGTGGCGAGGACATCGGCCCAGCCCCGGTAGGAACCGTCGGGCAGCAGGTCCGACATGCCCTCGGTGAACGAATCGCCTACCGCGACGAGACTGGTGTATTCGGCATTTATTTCCATGGCTCTGCGATCGTATCGCGGCGCGGGCAGACCCTCCCCGGATGCGGCGGCAGGCCCCGGACAGCCCGGGCCGGGGACGGTCCCGCACCCTCAGGAAGGGTGCGGAACCGTGGTGCAAGGTCAGCGCGACCGGGGCCGGCCCACCAACTCGCGGAGCACGTCCTCCATCGTCACCATGCCGGCCAGCCGGTTGTCCTCGTCCAGCACGGCGGCCAGATGCGTGCGGCTGCGCCGGAGCGCGGTCAGCACGTCGTCGAGCGGTGTCGCCGCCCGTACCCGCGCGATGGGGCGCATCGCTGTCACCGGGAAGGGCATGTCGCGGGGCGCCACGTCCAGGGCGTCCTTGACATGGAGGTACCCCAGGATCCGCTGTTCGCTGTCCATGACCGGGAACCGCGAGAATCCCGTCTCGGACGAGAGCCGTTCCAGTTCCTCAGGTGTCGTCCCGACCCTCGCGTACATCACCCGGTCCACCGGAAGCACCACATCGCGGACCGGCCTGCGCCCCAGTTCCAGTGCGTGGTGCAGCCGCTCGGCCGCTCGGTCGTCGACCAGCCCGGCGTCGCCCGCGTCCTTGACGAGCCGGGCCAGCTCGTCGTCCGAGAAGGTGGCCGACACCTCGTCCTTCGTCTCCACCCTGAGCAGCTTCAGCAGCGCGTTGGCGAAGGCGTTGATCGCGAAGATCACCGGACGCAGCGCCCGGGCCAGGGTCACCAGCGGCGGCCCGAGCAGGAGCGCGGTCTTCACGGGCTCGGCCAGCGCGATGTTCTTCGGCACCATTTCGCCGAGCAGCATGTGGAGGTAGGTCGCGACCGACAGTGCGATCACGAACGAGATCGGATGGACCAGTCCGTGCGGCACCCCGACAGCGTCGAAGACGGGCTCCAGCAGGTGCGCGATGGCGGGTTCGGCGACGATGCCCAGGACCAGCGTGCACAGGGTGATGCCCAGCTGTGCCGCCGCGAGCAGCGCCGAGACGTGTTCGAGGCCCCAGATGACGCTGCGCGCCCGCCGGTTCCCGTCCTCCGCCTGCGGTTCGATCTGGCTGCGCCGTACCGAGATGAGAGCGAACTCCGCACCGACGAAAAAGGCGTTCACGACCAGGGTCAGCAGGCCGATGAAGAGCTGTACGGCGGTCATCGCTCGTCCTCCGACGGCTCGTCGGAACCGGGCAGCGGCGCGTGCAGCAGAGCCCGTGCGGCGCGCCGGCCGGCGGCGTCCACCACGTCCAGGCGCCAGCCGGCCAACTCGATCGAGTCACCCACGGCCGGGATCCGGCCCACCTCCGTGGCGATCAGACCGGCGAGGGTCTCGTACGGTCCGTCCGGCACTCTCAGTCCGATCCTCTCCAGCTGGTCGGTGCGGGCCGCGCCGTCGGCCGACCACAGCCGGCGTCCGTCCGCGTCCTCACCGGCCGGGGCGAGATCAGGCGTCTCGTGGGGGTCGTGCTCGTCCCGCACCTCGCCGACCACCTCCTCGACGATGTCCTCCAGCGTCACGACGCCCGCCGTGCCGCCGTACTCGTCGATGACGACCGCCATGGCGAGCTTGCCGGAGAGGCGGTCCAGGAGCCGGTCCACGGTCAGCGTCTCCGGCACGAGCAGCGGCTCGCGCAGCATGTCCGAGACCCGCTTGCGGGGCCGCCGCTCGGCAGGGATGGCCAGTACGTCCTTGATGTGGACGACACCGACAACGGTGTCGAGGCTGCCCCGGTACACGGGGAACCGGGACAGTCCGGTGGCCCTCGTGGCGTTGGCGACATCCTCCGCTGTCGCCTGTGCCTCCAGCGCGGTGACCTGCACCCGCGGCGTCATCACGTTCTCAGCGGTCAGCTCCGCCAGTTTGAGGGTGCGCACGAACAGCTCGGCCGTGTCGGCCTCGAGAGCGCCCGCCTTGGCGGAATGCCGGGCCAGCGCCACCAGCTCCTGCGGGCTGCGGGCGGAGGCCAGTTCTTCGGCCGGTTCGAGCCCGAAGCGGCGCACCATGCGGTTGGCCGTGTTGTTGAGATGGCTGATGAAGGGCCGGAAGACAGCGGTGAAGGCCCGCTGCGGGGTGGCCACCGCCTTCGCCATGGCGAGCGGCGAGGAGATGGCCCAGTTCTTCGGGACGAGCTCGCCGACCACCATGAGGAACACGGTGGACAGGGCGGTGCCGATGACGAGCGCCACGGACGACGAGACGCCGGGCGACAGGCCGACGGCCTCGACCGGGCCACGGATCAGTTTCGCGATGGACGGTTCGGAGAGCATGCCGACGACCAGGTTGGTGACGGTGATGCCCAGTTGGGCCCCGGAGAGCTGGAAGGTGAGGCTGCGTACCGCCTTCATGGCGCTCGCGGCGCCGCGCTCCTCCCGTTCCACAGCCCGTTCGAGCTGGCCGCGCTCGACCGTGGTCAGGGAGAACTCCGCCGCGACGAAGGCGCCGCAGGCGACGGAGAGCAGTACGGCCACGAGCAGCAGAAGCACTTCGGTCATCGGTTCACCTCCGTCCCATGATCGGGCAGGGGCGGGAGGATCGCGCGATCTCGGCGATATCGGCTACTGGGAGGCTCGCCCATGGGCGGACGCTCACACCTTTCGGAAGGATCGACAGAGGAGCACCCATAGTAAAGGACCGGCAAAGTGGAGTGGTGGGGCCGGGACCGCGCATGGCGGTCCCGGGCGCCGGGACAGGGGTGCCGGGCTCCCGGACAGTGTTTCCGAATCCGGCCGCTCCCACCCCGCCCGGCCCTCAGAGCGGCTTCACCCACCGCCGCCAGTGGTCCTCCCGGTGGTAGCCGGCCGCGGCCCATGCCTGGTGTGCGCGTGCGTTGGCCTCCAGCACCATGGCGTCGGCCCGGCGGCCGCCGAGCGCGGTGAACCGGGCGTCCACCGCTTCCAGCAACGCCGTGGCGATGCCCTGCCGGCGGAATCCGGGATGCACGGCCAGGCGGTAGACATGGCAGCGCCATCCGTCGAAGCCGGCGATGACCGTTCCCACGAGCAGGCCATCCCGCTCCGCGAGGAGCAGGGCTTCCGGATCCCGGACGATCAGCCGCGACACTCCGTCGCGGTCGTCGCTGATGCTCGTGCCCTCTGCGGCCTCGGGCCAGAACCGCAGGATGTCGTCGATGTCGCCGGGGCCGGCGCAGCGAATGTGAAGGTCACTCATGGGGCAACCCAAGCAGAACACCGATCCGACGGGCGAACAGATTTCGGATCCACACGGAGGTGCGCGGACGCGCCCCCAGTCGCCCGCCTCGACCCCAGCCGCACGCCCCCAGCCGTGAAGCCGTGCACCCCCGCCGCACCCCTCAGCGCAGGTGCACCGGCAGGGACTCGATGCCGTAGACGATCGACAGCTTCCGGAAGCTGAGCTCCTGACGCGGGACGGCGAGCCGCATGCCGGGAAACCGCCTGGCCAGCGCCGGGTAGGCCACGCGCAGCTCCATGCGTGCGAGCTCGGCCCCGATGCAGCGGTGGATGCCGTGGCCGAAGGCCAGATGACCCGAGGCGGTCGCGCGGTGCGGATCGAAGCCGCCGTCGTCCGTGACGTACGACGGATCGCGGTTGGCGCCGCTCAGGGAGCAGAGGACCATGTCACCGCGCGGAATGACCACCCCGGCTATCTCGATGTCCTCACGGGCGAACCTGGGGAAGGCCATCTGGACCGCCGAGAGGTACCTCAGCACCTCCTCGACGAACGGCGCGGT
The DNA here is from genome assembly GCF_040302845.1 of Streptomyces sp. NPDC096323. Lineage (NCBI taxonomy): Bacteria > Bacillati > Actinomycetota > Actinomycetes > Kitasatosporales > Streptomycetaceae > Streptomyces > Streptomyces sp. NPDC096323. Next base: position 66,289 of record NZ_JBEOSI010000013.1, on the reverse strand, counting down.
CATCGAGTCGTCCGCACGCAGCCGGTCGAGGACGTCCTCGTTCTGCAACAGGACCAGCGAGCCCAGCGCGATCGTGCTGGCCGTCGTTTCGAATCCGCCGGTGAGTACTCCGTCGGCGAGCCCCGCGAGCTCCTCGTCGTCGACGCTGTCTCCGTGCTCCCGCACGATCATGCCGAGCAGCCCGTCCCCGGGCTTTTGGCGCTGTGCCCTGACCACGTCCCGGAAGTAGTCCAGCGACGCGGACATGGCGCCGAAGGGCGCGGTCGTCCCGCCGAAGAGGTCGAAGCGGTCCATGGCCAGTTGCTGGAAGTCGTGCCGGTCCTCGTACGGCACGCCCAGCAGTTCGCAGATGGTGAGCGAGGGGACGGGCAGCGCGAACTCGTGCACCAGGTCGACCGGCCCGCGGGCGCCGCCCATCGCGTCCAGGCGTTCCTCGACGATGGACTCGATGCGGGGGGCCAGACGTCGCAGGCGGCGCATGGTGAATTCCGGCGTCAGGATGCGCCGCAGCCGCGTGTGCACCGGCGGATCGCTGAACCCGAGCCCGCCGGGGCTCTGCTCGGCCGCGATCCCGGCGTTGCCGGCGAGGTGGGCGAAGTCCGTACTGAACCCCTCGGCGGAACCGAGCACGGCCTTCGACTCCTCGTACCCGGTGACCACCCAGGCGTCCATGCCGAACGGCAGCGACACCCTGGACACCGGGGCGCTCGCCCGGGTCGTGGCCACGCGGCTCACGGGATCGAGACCGTCGCGGCGCAGGAGCATGAGCAGTTCCTCCGGCAGCAGTTTGATCGTGGAGGAGCCGATTCCGTGCCGTTGGATCCTGGCCAGGTAGGTGCGCCCGAGCCGGGCGGTGATACGGGAACGGAACGTCGTACTCAATGTGCACTCCATGAGTCGTCGCGAGATCTGGTCGGTTGGCAGGCATTCGCCGCCAGGACGTGGCCGACTGCGCTGACTTCGGCTGCCTGACCAGGAATTATGACCACTTGTTCGGAGAAGGGGGCGGCCGGGTGCGGTATCTGTCGCTCATCCTTCGACGGTACGGGTGCCGGCGGTGGCGTGCCCGGGCCGGCAGACGGCGGTGATATGCCAGGTGGCAGCGGTGCGCGGGGGTGCACCGGGGCCGGCGGCGACCAGGCGGACCGGTTCCGGCAGGTCGCCCTGGTGCGGCCGGTCCTGTTCCCCTTGCCGGTGCTAGCGATCCCGCGCTAGCGTGAGGGGGTGCCCAAGACGCAGCTGAACGTTCGAGTGGACGAGTCAACCGCCGAGGCCGCGCGGCAGCGCGCGCTCCAGAGGGGGATGAGCGTGAACCGCTACATAGAGGAACTCGTCAAACAGGACGCGGGCGAGGTCGGCCACACCTTCGTCGAGGCCGCCGCCGACTTCATGAAGCAGTACGAGACGGTGTTCGCCGAGGAGTTCGGCCCGGAGCGCGAAGGCACCCGTTGAACCTCCGGATCCACCTTTCCTGGCTGCTCATGGTCGCCGAGCACAAGACACCCGGTGACCCTCAGGTCACCGACTGGGGCGCGCTGGTCGCCGCGGTCGCACGGCACGAGGCCGAGATCTTCGGCAGCCCGGTCTACAGCGACCCGCACTCCAGAGCGGCGGCTCTGCTGCAACTGCTGCTGCACGTGCCGGCGCTGGAACGCTCCAACGCGATGTTCGCCTCGGCCGTCGCCTACAGCTACCTCGTCGCCTCGGGGCTGAAGGTGATCACCTCTCCCGAACAGGTCCGCGACCTGGCCCTGCTGGTCAAGGAGGGCAAGGCGGACGTCCGCGCCATCGCCGACGAACTGCGCCAGTGGAGCCTGTGACACCGGCAGGGCCGGGCCCGCGCGATGACCCGGTGCGGGTGCACCGGTACCGGTGATCGCGGGTCCGCGCCCGAGCCCCGCGGGCCGGTCACCGCAGCCCCCGCGGCCCCCGGTCCACCAAGGCCGGCCGTCGAGCCGTACCAAGGACGCACGAGGACGTGGGGAGGGTGATCCCGCCCTCCGGCATCCTGACCTTCCGGTACGCCTCCACCACGAACCCGGCCGCCTCGATGGCGGCGAGCGCATCGCGCGAGGTGCGGCAGCCGCCGGCCACCAGCGGCCAGAAGGTCCGGTCCATGGCGCGCTGGGTCGCTGCCATGGCCCGGCCGTCGGCCCGCACATGTTCGAAGAAGCGCAGCTCGCCACCCGGCCGCAGGACGCGCCGGATCTCCGCGAGCGACTGCTGGACATCACGTACGGTGCACAGCACGAGCGAGACGACGGCTCCGTCGAACGCCTCGCTCTTCACCGGCAGCGCCTCCGCCGTACCCGGCACGACGTCCACCGGGATACCGGCGCGCAGCCCGGAGCGCACCGCCAACTGCCGCAACGCGCGCTCGGGTTCGATCGCCACCACCTCGGACACCGCGGGCGGGTAATGAGCGAAGTTCAGCCCGTTGCCCGCCCCGATCTCGATGACCCGGCCCGACAGTCCCGACAGCAGCTCGGCCCGCACCCCGGCCATGCCCGCCGCGGACTCCGCCGCCACGCTCATGCGGGCGTAGAAACGGGCGAAGACGGGATGATGCACCGCGTCCTGCTGGATCTTCGTGCTTCGCAACCACATGACGGACCTCCTCGACGGGCGCCCGCCCGCCGGGCGGGGGCGAGGGCGTACGCCTCGCGGACCCGCTCGGCCGGAAGGGCTGAAAGGTTCGGCTATCTCGATTCTGCCCCCTCCGCCGCACCCCGTCCTGTGTCCTGCACCGTTCAGCCCGCCGGCCGGCTCCCGCCCAGCCGCTCGGCCAGCCAACCCCCGGCCCGGGCGCGGAAGTCCGCAGGATCGAGAGCACCCGCGCCCGCCGGGACCACACCCAGCAGCGGGGCGCCCGCCGCCACCGGAAGGTCCGCCAGATTGCAGCGCTCCGCCAGGTCCGGCTCGGCGGGCATGCTCCCGACCACCACCCCGAGGCAGTCCAGCCCGCGGGCACCGAGCGCCTCCGAGGTCAGCGCCGTGGAGTTGAGCGTGCCGAGCCCCGCAGGCGCCACCACCAGGACCGGCGCGGCCAGCAGCCGGGCCGCGTCCGCCAGGGTCGCGCCGTCGTCGTCGAACCGTACGAGCAGGCCGCCCGCGCCCTCGACGAGGACCAGATCATGCTCGGTCGCCAGCTTCTCGGCGGCCTCGGCGATCTCGTAGGGGCGGACAGGTGTCATTCCGGCCCGCCGGGCGGCGGTCGCGGGCGCCAACGGTTCGGGGAACCGGGCCAGTTCCACCGCCGTCACATGGCGGCCCGCCAGCCGCACCACCTCGACGGCGTCGCCCGGCTCACCCGGCTCCAACCCCGTCTGGGCCGGCTTGAGCACCGCCACCCGACGGCCCGCGGCGGCCGCCGCGACGGCCGCGGTCACGATCGTCTTGCCGATCTCCGTGCCCGTCCCGGTCACGACCAGAATGCTCATCTCAGCCCTCCCGCGCCGCAGCGCACACGGCGCGGCAGATCCGCGCCACGTCCTGGTCCCCGGTGACGTACGGCGGCATGGTGTAGACGAGGTCGCGGAACGGCCGCAGCCACACACCCTCGCGTACAGCCGCCCGCGTCGCGGACTCCATGTCGACCTCGTGATCGAGCTGGACGACACCGATCGCGCCCAGAACCCGCACGTCACGGACCCCGGGCAGCTCGGCGGCCGGAGCGAGGCCGTCCCGCAGACCGGCCCCGATCCGCTTGACCTCCTGCGCCCAGTCCTGGCCGAGCAGCAGATCGATCGAGGCGCAGGCCACCGCGGAAGCCAGCGGATTGCCCATGAACGTCGGCCCGTGGGCGAGCACCGGCACCTCGCCGCGCGAGATGCCGTCGGCCACCGCGGTCGTGCACAAGGTCGCCGCCATCGTCAGATAGCCGCCGGTCAGTGCCTTGCCCACGCACATCACATCGGGTGAGACGCCGGCGTGCTCGGCCGCGAACAGCTTGCCCGTACGGCCGAAGCCCGTAGCGATCTCGTCGAACACCAATAGCACGCCGTGCTCGTCGCAGGCCTCCCGCAGCACCCGCAGATACGCGGGGGAGTGGAAACGCATGCCGCCCGCTCCCTGCACCACGGGCTCCACGATCACCGCGGCGAGCTCGTCGGCGTGCCGGGCGATGAGTTCCCGCAGATGCGTCGCGTACGCGTCGTCCGGCTCCGCGTCGAAGCCGGCCGGTGGTTCGTCCGCGAAGACCTGGCGGGGCAGCGCCCCCGACCACAGCTCGTGCATGCCGCCCTCGGGGTCGCACACCGACATCGGCTGCCAGGTGTCCCCGTGGTACCCGCCGCGCCAGGTCAGCAGGCGCTGTTTGGCGGGCCGTCCGGCCGAGCGCCAGTACTGGAGGCACATCTTCACGGCGACCTCGACCGACACGGAGCCCGAGTCGGCGAGGAAGACGTGCTGCAACGGCTCCGGGGTGATCTCGACCAGCCTGGCCGCCAGCCGCACGGCGGGCTCGTGCGTGAGCCCGCCGAACATCACATGACTCATCCGGCCCAGCTGGTCGTGTGCCGCCTCGTTCAGTACCGGGTGGTTGTAGCCGTGCACGGCCGACCACCAGGACGACATCCCGTCGACCAACTCGTGCTGCCCCTGTGCGGGTTCGGCCAGCCGGAGCCGTACGCCGGACGCGGACTCCACGACCAGCGGCTCCTGCCGGCCCGGCATGGGACCGTACGGATGCCAGACATGGGCCCGGTCCAGGGCCCGCAGCCCGGCGGGGGTGAGCGGCTCAGGCATTGGGGGCGAGATCCGTACCCGCGCCGCGACGCCGGACCGTCACCAGGTCCGTACGCGCGGCCTGGGCTGCAGCCGTTTCCGTGGAGGCGGCCTTCGTCGAAGCGGCCTCCGCCGGAGCGGTCTCCGCTTCCGGGCCGTCGCCGCAGGGCGCGCACCCGCCCGCATGCGATCCGCAGCCGGCGCCCGCGTCCACCCGGTGGCCGGGCAGCGTCGTCGTGCCCGCGCCCTCCACCTCGAAGCCGGCGTCCGCGATCATGTCGAGGTCGGCCTGTCCCGCCTGGCCCTCACTGGTCAGATAGTCGCCCAGGAAGATCGAGTTGACGAGATGCAGGGCCAGCGGCTGCATCGTACGCAGATGCACCTCGCGCCCGCCCGCCAGCCGTACCTCCACGTCCGGGCAGACGAACCGGACCATCGCCAGAATGCGCAGACAGCGCTGCGGCGTCAGATTCCACTCCTTGGCCAGCGGCGTGCCCTCGAAGGGAATCAGGAAGTTGACGGGCACCGAGTCCGGGTCGAGCTCGCGCAGGGCGAAGACCACGTCGACCAGGTCCGAGTCGCTCTCGCCCATCCCGGCGATCAGCCCCGAACAGGCGGAGAGCCCGGCAGCCTGCGCCTGGTGCACCGTCTCCACCCGGTCGGCGTAGGTGTGGGTGGTCGTGATGTCCCCGTACGTCCCCTCGGACGTGTTGAGGTTGTGGTTGTACGCGTCGGCGCCCGCCGACCGCAGCCGGTCGGCCTGGCCTTCGGAGAGCAGACCGAGGCAGGCGCACACCTCGACGCCCTCGTTCTGTTCCTTGATCGCCTCGATGGTCTGCGACACCCGGTCGACGTCCCGGTCGGTCGGGCCCCGGCCGCTGGCGACCAGACAGACGCGCTTGGCGCCCCCGGCCACTCCGGCGGCCGCCGCCTTCGACGCCTCGTCGGGCTTCAGCCACGTGTACTTCAGGATCTCGGCCTTGGATCCCAGCCGCTGGGAGCAGTACGAGCAGTCCTCGGGGCAGAGCCCGGACTTCAGGTTGACCAGATAGTTCAGTTTCACCCGCCGTCCGAACCACTGACGGCGCACCTTTCCGGCCGCGGCCACCACGTCGAGCAGTTCGTCGTCGGGGGTCGCCAGTACGGCGAGCGCTTCTTCACGGGTCGGCAGCTCGCGCCGCAGCCCCTTGTCCACCAGCGTGTTCAGGAGGTCCATGGCGATGATCCTGACGCACGGCACCGCTCCGAGCCAAGGAGGAACCGGACAACAGAGCCCGCAGAGGGTGTGTGCATGGCCACACCCTGCCCGGCCGCGCCCCCGGTTAGGGTCTGTGAGCTGCCTACAAAAGGGACCCGCCCATGTCCTTCGCCCCGTTCGATTGGATCGACGAGGAGGCGCGCCGCCGCGCGGACGCCGGACTCGTCCGGACGCTCCGGCCGCGGCCCGCCGAACCGGAACTGCTGGACCTCGCGAGCAACGACTACCTCGGCCTGACCCGGCACCCGGAGGTGACCGCCGCGGCGGCCGAAGCGGCGCGCCGCTGGGGCGGCGGCGCCACCGGCTCCCGGCTGGTCACGGGGTCCACCGCGCTGCACGCCGAGCTCGAACGAGAACTGGCCGATTTCTGCGGTTTCGAGGCGGCCCTGGTGCTTTCCTCCGGCTACGCCGCCAATCTCGCGGCGCTCACCGCCCTGACCGGCCGGGGCGCGCTGATCGTGTCGGACGCGGGCAATCACGCCTCGATCGTCGACGGCTGCCGGCTGTCGCGGGCCGAGACCGCGGTCGTGCCGCACGCCGATCCGGAGGCGGTGCGCAAGACCCTGAGCGCGCACCGGGGCCGGTCGCTGGCGGTCACCGATTCGGTCTTCTCGGTCGACGGCGACGCCGCGCCTCTGGCCGAACTGGCCGACGCCTGCCGCGCGGAGGACGCCGCCCTGCTCGTCGACGACGCGCACGGCCTCGGAGTGCTCGGGGACGGCGGCCGGGGCGCGCTCGCCGCGGCCGGCCTGGCCGGCGCCGAAGGCGTCGTCGCCACACTCACCCTTTCCAAGTCCCTGGGCAGCCAGGGCGGGGCGGTCCTCGGTCCGGCCAGGGTCATCGACCACCTGGTCAACACCGCCCGGACGTTCATCTTCGACACCGGGCTCGCCCCGGCCGCCGTGGGCGCCGCCCTGGGCAGCCTGCGGCTCCTGCGGCGTGAACCGGCACGCGCCGCCAGGGCCCGTACGGTCGCGACCGCGCTGTACGGGCAGCTGACCGCGGCCGGTTTGACCGCGGTCCGTCCCGACGCGGCGGTGGTCTCGGTGCGCGCGCCCTCGGCCGAGGCCGCCGTGCGCTGGGCGGCCGACTGCCGTGCGGCCGGCATGGCGGTCGGATGTTTCCGGCCACCGTCCGTACCGGACGGCATCTCCCGGTTGCGGCTGACGGCGCGCGCCGACCTGACGGACGAGCAGATCGCGCACGCGGTGGGGATCGTACGGCGGACCGCGCCGGCCGGCTGACCCGCCGGGGAACCGCCATGCCGGAACGCCGGAACGCCGGGCCGTCGGCTCAGCGGACCGAACCGCCGTTCAGGGCGGTGACGAAGGACGTCCAGGCCGCGCCGGAGAACTGCAGAGGCGGCCTGGATACGTCCTTGGAGTCACGCACGGCCAGTCTCCGGCCGCCGAAGCGCGCGGTCTCCACGCAGTTGTTCATTCCCGTGCTGCGGCTGCTGCGCCGCCAACGTAACGCGTGCTGTGCGAGGCCATCCGGCATGACGCCCCCCTCGGGCAGTCAGGGTCACCGACCGTCGCTCATTGCGGCGATCAGGTCCAACGAGTGCTCCGGCGACAGCGCGTGTGCCTGCAAGGTGCGGAAGGCCGAGCTGTACGCCTCAAGGTCTTCTTTCCGCTCCAGGTAGAGGCTACTCGTCAAATGGTCGAGAACGACCACATCCAGATCAGAGGTGTTCGGAAAGGAAAAGATAACGAAAGGTCCGGTGAGGCCCACATAGCCGCCCACCGAGAAGGGCAGCAATTGGAAGCACACGTGCGGGAGTTGGGCCACCCGGCTGAGGTGCCGCAACTGCTCCCGCATCACCCGGCGGCCGCCGACCCCGCGTCGCAGTACCGCCTCGTCCACCACCGCGCTCAGCCTCAGCGGAGGGTCGCTCCGCAGGACTCCCTGCCGCGCCAGCCGCACTTCCACCAGCGAGTCCAGCTGTCCGACGGGCAGTCCGTCGAGTGAGGCCCGGGTCACCGCGCGGGCGTAGTCGGCGGTCTGCAGGAGACCCGGCACCACCGACGTCTCCAGGGTGCGGGCGGTGCGCGCCTGTGACTCCAGGCTGATGAAGTCGCGGTACTGCGGCGGGATGAGACCGCGGTACGCGTGCCACCACCCCGCGCCCCCACCGCCCGCCGAACCCGCGAGCGCCTCCAGGACCTCGCGCAGCGTCGGGTCGTCCGTGCCGTACACGTCGAGCAGCCGGGCCACATCGCGGGGCCGGACTCCGCTCACGCCGGTCTCGATCCGGCTGACCTTCGACTGGTGCCAGCCGAGCAGACGAGCCGCGTCCCGGCTCGTGAGTCCCGACGCGTGACGCAGACTCCGCAGCTCCTCCCCGAGCTTGCGGCGTCGCACCGCGGGGCCGTGCCGCATGGGGCGCCTCCCTCCCACTCCCGCCGAGCGGACAGTGTGCCGCCCTTACGGGGCATCCGGGGCAGAGTTCACCGCTTTGAGCGACAGATATATGCATATCTTGGTGGATCGTCGTTACAGAAGGCAGCATCAGTGGCAATCTGGCGCGAAGCACAACCCGGACCATCGATCGCGGGGTCGCTTCCGGGTGGGAAAGGGACGGCTCGCCATGGCAGACCATCAAGAAGCAAGCGTCACTCTGCCGAGCGAGCCGGTCTCGGTCTCCGCGGCCCGGAGGTATGTGGCACAGGTACTGGCCGAATGGGGACTGCCCGCGGGTACGGACACGGGCGAGACCGTCCGGCTCATCGTCTCGGAGCTCGCGACCAACGCGGTCCAGCACACCTTCGGACAGTCGCCCACCTTCACCGTGGATCTCCGCCTGGAGCGTGAGGAGCAACTGCGCCTCGGAGTGACGGACAGTCACCCCCGTCGGCCCCAGCGGCTCCCGGCGGCCGTGCAGCAGGACAACGGCCGCGGCATGGTGATCATCCGCTCGCTGGCCAAGGAGTACGGGGGCCGGCTGACCGTCACCCCCACCCCGGACGGCGGAAAGACCGTCTGGATCGCGCTGCCCTGGCACGTGCCCGTATCCGTACCCGTCGAGCACTGACGCGCCTCCGCCCCTGCCCGGCGAGCGCCGCACTCGCCGTCACTGTGACGCCGCGGCCCGCCCGAATCCGCTGCGCAGCAGAGCCCGCAAGGTCGCCGCCGCGGCGCTCGTACGGTCTCCGCGGTGCACCACCGAGATCGTCCGGCGGAACGAGGCCGGATCCAGCCGGCGGACGGACAGCGGCGTCGGCGACATCGCGGCCACCATCTCGGGAACCACCGCCATTCCGATGCCCGCACTCACCAGAGCGCACACCAGCGCATAGCCGGGGGACTCGCAGACCACCGCGGGCAGCGCCCCCGCCTCGGCGAGTGCGCTCTCCACCCCGCGACGCGGCGGATGCGTGGGCGCGCTGCTGATCAGGGGCCGGCCCGCGAGCTCCGTCACCGGGAGCCGCCCGCTGCCGTCGGCCAGAACCTGCCCGGCGGCCGTGATCAGCACGAGTTCCTCGACCAAAAGCGGCTCGGAGACGACACCCGGGGGCGGCGGCGACGCGGGGGCGGGCTCATAGGCGTGGCTCAGGGCCAGATCCACCTCGCCGGCCGCGACCGCGGCCACCCCGCCCGGCGGCTCGTAGTCGGTGACGACCAGTTCGACGTCCGGGTGCGCCCGGCGGAACGCGCTCAACACCGGGGGCAGCAGATGGATGCCTGCGGTGGTGAAGGTGCCGACCCTCAGGCGTCCGCCGGAGAGTCCGGCCAGGCCCGCCAGTTCGTGGCGGGCCTGCTCCATCTCGTCGAGGACCCGCCGTGCGCGCCCCGCGAGAAGTTCGCCCGCCGCTGTCAACCGGGCGCCCCGGTGATGCCGTACCAGCAGCGGCGCCCCCGCCTCCCGCTCCAGTTTGGCGAGCTGCTGGGAGAGCGCCGGGGCGGTGTAGCCCAGGCGGACGGCGGCCCTGGTGATCGAACCGGCCTCGGCGACCGCCACCAGCGCCGCCAGCCGTGTGGGGTCGTACATTAAGCGTTCCTTTTGGCAGGCCCTAGAGATTGCAAGTACATGCTAAAGGCTCTCCAGGTCCAGAGTGGAGCCCATGGACACCCAACTGACCGCCTTCGTCGGAGTCGCCGCTGCCATGGTCGCCCTGCCGGGCGCGGACTTCACCGTCGTCGTACGCAACGCCCTCGCCTCGCGCGCGGCGGGGGTGGCGACGGCCCTCGGGGTCGCCGGGGGTCTTCTCGTCCACACCGCGCTCGCCGTGGCGGGCCTGGCCGCCGTGCTCGTGGCGGTGCCCGCGCTGTTCCGCACCGTCCAGGTCCTGGGCGGTGCGTACGTGCTCTACCTGGGCCTCAGCGCCCTGTACGCGGCCCGGCGGCGCGGCGCGCAGGGGGCGGAGGCCGGGCAGGACAACGGGCACGATGAGCGGGCCGCGAGGGGAACCGGGCGCGCACTGCGCCAGGGGTTCCTGACCAACGCGCTGAACCCCAAGGCGCCCGTACTCTTCCTCAGCCTGCTGCCGCAGTTCGTCCCGGCCGGGGCCGCCCCCCTGCCCAGGACGCTGCTCCTCGCCGCGATCGTCGTGCTGATGGCGCTGATCTGGTTCCCGGCCGTGGCGCTCCTGGTGGACCGCCTCGGCCGGTGGCTGCGCCGGCCGCGTACCGCCCGGGCGATCGAGGGCGGCAGCGGCGCGGCACTCACCGCACTGGGACTCGTCCTGGTGACGGGCCCGCTGCTGCACTGACGCGGGCGCGCGCTCGGGTACGGGGGAGTGGCTTCAACGGACCCGTCCGTAGGAGACGCTCCTCGTCCAGATCTTCTCCAGGCGGACCACGGCCCCGGTCTTGGGCGAGTGCCAGATCTTGCCGCTGCCCGCGTAGATGCCCACGTGGTAGATGCTGCGGCCGGAACGGAAGAAGACCAGATCGCCGCGCTGTCGTTGGGAGGGCGAGATGTGGCGGGTCTTGTTGTACTGCTGCTGGGCCGTGCGCGGGAGTTTCTTGCCCGCCTTCTTGAACGAGTACAGCGTCAGCCCGGAACAGTCGAAGCGGCTCGGTCCGGTGGCGCCCCACCGGTAGGGCGCCCCCTTCTTCGACGCGGCGATGTTGAGCGCCTTCATCGAATGCGTCGCGGCCTGGGCGTCGGTCGCGGCGCCGGGAACGAACAGCGTGCCGCCGACGGCGGCGAGAGTCATGGCCGAGGCCGTAGTGGCCCGGGCAAGCAGAGACGGGACATGAACCTGCGCAGTCATGCGCAACCCTTCGTCAGCCGCCTGTGAAGGATGACCTGTCGGGTTCGGGCCGGCGAAGTGGCCCGGCCGCATACGCGGCTTCACCCCGAGGGTCGGCCGGAAATCCGGTCGGCCCGTTGTGCTGGGTCCTCCACTCCTGCCGATCCACTCCTGTCGACCAGGCATCCGGACGGCGGCAGGACTCGGCGTCCGCCCGGACCGCCCCGCCGCGGTGGCGGGGGCTTGTCGTCCCAGGGATCTTGACTCACCGCGTGCCGGATTTCCGAGGTGAAACGGCGATATGTGACCCTCGTCACGAATGACCTGTTCGGGTGGCGAGATGCCCTCCGGGGCGCTGTCGCCATGCGTCGACCGATGCCGTACCAGCGACGTAACGGCAGATCTCACCCACGGTCCGGCTCGAAAGCGCAAATCGAGCTGTCCCTCGTGCGAAGTAGCGCCTACGCCGAACGAGGGAGAGAATTCGGTCGCCGCGTCGGGCGTGTCGGCCGACGGGCTGATCAACGTCGGGCGTGCCGCCGACAGACCGGTCAACTCGGCGGGTCGGGCGGCAGGGCGACCCGCCGCGAGCGCCGCTCGCCGTCGAGAACACGCAGCGCCCTGGTCAATGTGGCCGCGTGGATCCGGGATTCGCCCCGCTCGTGCATCAGTGCGAGCGCGTCCCGCAGGGCGGCCGCGTGCGAGGCCAGCGCCTGGGCGGCGCGCAGGGCGCTGTACGTGTCGCATCCGTGGGCCGGATTGATCCGGCCCACCTGGTCGAGGACTTGCAGATAGCGGTCGATGAACTCGCCCTCCGCGCGGGTCAGGGCGGGCAGTGGCGCGAACTCCGGTGGCTCCATCGCGGATTCACCGCGCCGGGTGCGGCGGGACGGACAGTCCGCGGTTCTGCACGATGTGGTCGATCAACCCGTAGTCCTTGGCGTCCTCGGCGTCGAGGATGAGATCGCGCTCGGTGTCCGCGGTGATCTGCGCGGCGGTGCGGCCGGTGTGACGGACCAGCATGCCGGTCAGCGTCTCGCGCATCCGGTCCAGTTCCCGGGCCTCGATCTCCAGGTCGGACGGCTGCCCCTGTACGGGCTCGGCGAGTTCGGGCTGCTGCACGACTACGCGGGCGCCCGGCAGGGCGTGCCGTCGGCCGGGCGCGCCGGCTGCCAGGAGCACGGCCGCGCCGGCGCCTGCCTGGCCGAGGCAGAAGGTCTCCACCTCGCAGGTGAGGTACGCCATCGTGTCGTAGATGGCCGTCATGGCCCCGAACGACCCACCCGGGGAGTTGATGTAGAGCTGGATCGGCCGGTCGGGCGCGTCGTGTTCCAGGTACATGAACTGGGCCACCAGGTCGGTGGCCGCCGTGTCGTCCACGGGCGTGCCGAGGAACACGACGCGTTCGGCCAGGAGCTTGGAGTAGGGGTCGAGCGTGCGGGTCCCCTGGGACGTGCGCTCGGTGAACTCGGGCAGTACGTAGCGGGCAGCGGGGCGGTGCATGGCGGGCCTCTCCTCCGGGGTGCGGCGGGGCCGCGAAGGCGCCCGCGGCACGCTCTGTAAAAAATGTACAGGACGTACGGAAGGTTATGATGGGAGCATGGCCTACGAGATTCCGGTGACGCAAGCCCGGGCTGAGCTCGCCGAACTGATCAACCGAGTCGTCTACGGCGGCGAGAGAGTGGTCGTGACGCGGCACGGCAAGCCGCTCGTGGCGCTCGTATCGGCCGCTGACCTGCAGCGACTTGAGAGCGAGGAGGCGGCGGAGCGGGAGCAGGTGATCAGCTCGGTCTCCTCGATCGGCTCCTCGGCGTCCGCTCCCGGCGAACGGCGCCGCTTCGGGATCGCCGCCGAACACCGGGGCGTGCAGGGCCCGGGCGACTGACCGCACGCACAAAGGCCGTGCGCCCCCGCCTCGGCGGACGCGGTCAGCAGTGCGGGGCTCTTCGGAAGGCGAGAACCGCTCCGTATACGGACCGGCCCTTGATCGCGGTGCGGGCGGCGGCCTCGGAGGCGTAACGGTGGATCTCGGAGGCGCGGGCCGGACCTTCTCGAGAACGGCCTGCGCGGGCTGATGACCATGAATCCGCAAAAGGTCAGTTAACGCGCCGGAAAAACTTCGGCTCTAACGTGCAATACCTCGCCGCGCGGCACCGGTTCATCCTTCAACAAGCTGTTGAAGGGGGCTAGTGTCTCGCTGCACCCGGGGCCGGTACCGGGCGGACGACTATGAGGTGGACACGTGCAACTGACCCCGCACGAGCAGGAACGCCTGCTCATCCATGTGGCCGCGGACGTGGCCGAGAAACGCCGCGCGCGAGGCCTGCGGCTCAACCACCCCGAGGCCGTCGCCCTCATCACCTCCCACCTGCTGGAGGGGGCGCGCGACGGGCGTACGGTCTCCGAGCTCATGGCGTCCGGACGCACGGTGCTCACCCGCGACGACGTCATGGACGGCATCGCCGAGATGATCCACGACGTGCAGGTCGAGGCGACCTTCCCCGACGGCACCAAGCTCGTCACCGTCCACGAACCGATCGTCTGACGGGGGCCGCTGATGATCCCGGGAGAGATTCTGTACGCGGACGGGCCCGTGTCGCTCAACGCGGGCCGGCCCGTCACGGGCCTCACCGTCCTCAACGCGGCCGACCGGCCGGTCCAGGTCGGGTCGCACTACCACTTCGCCGAGGCCAACCCCGGCCTCGTGTTCGACCGCGGAGCCGCCCGCGGGCTGCGGCTGAACATCGCCGCAGGGACCGCCGTCCGGTTCGAGCCCGGCATCCCCGTCGACGTCGAACTCGTCCCGCTGGCCGGCCGGCGGATCGTCCCCGGCCTGCGCGCAGAGACCGGAGGTCCCCTCGATGGCTGAGCTCCACCGCGCCGTGTACGCCGACCTGTTCGGCCCCACCACCGGCGACCGGATCCGTCTCGCCGACACCGCGCTGCTCGTCGAGATCGAGGAGGACCGCTGCGGCGGCCCCGGACGCGCGGGCGACGAGGCGGTGTTCGGCGGCGGCAAGGTGATCCGTGAGTCCATGGGCCAGGCGCGCACCACCCGCGCCGAAGGAGCTCCGGACACCGTGATCACGGGGGCCGTCGTCATCGACCACTGGGGCATCGTCAAGGCGGACATCGGCATCCGCGACGGCCGGATCACCGGAATCGGCAAGGCCGGCAACCCGGACACGATGGACGGCGTCCATCCGGACCTGGTGATCGGCCCCGAGACCGAGATCATCGCGGGGAACGGGAAGTTCCTGACCGCGGGCGCCATCGACGCACATGTGCACTTCATCTCGCCGACCCTCATCGACCAGGCGCTCTCCAGCGGCATCACCACCCTGGTCGGCGGCGGCACCGGTCCCGCCGAGGGCACCAAGGCCACCACCATCACCCCCGGCCCCTGGCACCTGGCCCGGATGTTCGAGGCGCTGGAGGCGTACCCCGTCAACATCGGCCTGCTCGGCAAGGGCAACACGATGTCCCGTGACGCCATGCACTCCCAACTGCGCGGCGGAGCACTCGGGTTCAAGATCCACGAGGACTGGGGCGCGACACCCGCCGTCATCGACGCCTGCCTGGGCGTCTGCGAGGAGACCGGGGCCCAGCTCGCCATCCACACCGACACGCTCAACGAGGCCGGATTCGTCGCCGACACCCTGGCCGCCATCGCCGGGCGGACCATTCACGCCTACCACACCGAGGGCGCGGGCGGCGGGCACGCTCCCGACATCATCAGCGTCGTCTCCCAGCCGTACGTCCTGCCCAGCTCGACCAATCCGACCCGGCCGCACACCGTCAACACCATCGAGGAACACCTCGACATGCTGATGGTGTGCCACCACCTGAACCCCGCCGTGCCGGAGGACCTGGCCTTCGCCGAGTCACGGATCCGGCCCTCGACCATCGCGGCCGAGGACATCCTGCACGACCTCGGCGCCATCTCGATCATCTCCTCCGACTCGCAGGCCATGGGGCGCATCGGCGAGGTCGTCCTGCGCACCTGGCAGACCGCCCATGTGATGAAGCAGCGGCGCGGCACACTGCCCGGCGACGGGCGCGCCGACAACCACCGGGTCCGTCGCTATGTCGCCAAATACACCATCAACCCGGCCGTCGCCCAGGGCCTCGACGGGGAGATCGGCTCCGTGGAGACCGGCAAACTCGCCGACCTGGTGCTGTGGGAGCCCGCCTTCTTCGGGGTCAAGCCGCACCTGGTCGTCAAGGGCGGCCAGATCGCGTACGCGCAGATGGGCGACGCCAACGCCTCCATCCCCACCCCTCAGCCGGTGCTGCCCCGCCCGATGTTCGGGGCGACCGGCAGGGCCCCGGCCGCCAACTCGTTCAACTTCGTGTCGGCCGCGGCGATCGAGGACGGGCTGCCCGAGCGGCTGGGACTGGGGAAGCGGTTCGTGCCGATCACCAGCACCCGGGGCGTGACCAAGGCCGACATGCGGGAGAACGACGCGCTGCCCCGGGTCGACGTCGACCCCGACAGCTTCGCCGTGACGATCGACGGCGACCCGGTGGAGCCGGCGCCCGCCACCGAACTCCCCATGGCCCAGCGCTATTTCCTCTTCTGAGAACGGATGCCGATGAGCCGCGCCGCTCTGCTGGTCCTGGCCGACGGCCGCTTTCCCGCCGGGGGCCATGCCCACTCCGGCGGCGCCGAGGCGGCCGTCGTGGCAGGGCGTATCCGCAACGCCGACGACCTCGCCGCGTTCTGCCGGGGCCGCCTCCACACCGCCGGGCTCACCGCCGCGGCGCTCGCCGCGGCGGCCGCCCACGGGCACGACCCGCTGGCCCTGGACGAGGCCGCCGACGCCCGTACGCCCTCACCGGCCCTGCGGGCGGTCGCCCGCAAGCTGGGCCGGCAGCTGATGAGAGCGGCCCGCGCGACCTGGCCGAGCGAGGAGCTCGACGCCCTCGCGCTGGCCAGGCCGCGCGGCGCCCACCAGCCGGTCGTCCTCGGCCTGACCGCGCGCGCGGCGGGGCTCGGGCCCGAGGACGCCGCACACTGCGCGGCCTACGAGGCGGTCGGCGGACCGGCCACCGCCGTCGTCAGGCTGCTCTCCCTCAACCCCTTCGACGCCACCGCCGTACTCGCCCGGCTCGCCCCCGAACTCGACCGCGTCGCCGAACGGGCCGCCGCTGCCGCGCGCGGTCCGCTCGGCGAACTGCCCGCCGGATCGTCCCCGTTGCTCGACATCGCCGCCGAGGCCCATGCCGGACGACCGGTCCGGCTCTTCGCCTCATGACCCGCCGCACCCCTTGACCCCGGGGACCGCCCCGCCCGCACAGCACAGGAGCCGCACCATGCACCTCGACCACGTTCACGACGGCCCGGCAGCCGTCGGCGCCGACGCCGCACGCCCCGACGGCACCCGGCGGGCCCTGCGCATCGGTCTCGGCGGACCGGTCGGATCCGGGAAGACCGCGACGGTGGCCGCGCTCTGCCGGGCCCTGCGCGACCAGCTGTCCCTCGCCGTCGTCACCAACGACATCTACACCCGCGAGGACGCGGCGTTCCTGCTGCGCAACGCGGTGCTGCCGCCCGAGCGGATCCAGGCCGTCGAGACGGGCGCCTGCCCGCACACCGCCATCCGTGACGACATCTCCGCCAACCTCGAAGCCGTCGAGGACCTGGAGGACAGTGTGGGACCGCTCGACCTCATCCTCGTGGAATCCGGCGGCGACAACCTCACGGCCACCTTCTCCAAGGGGCTCGTGGACGCCCAGATCTTCATCATCGACGTCGCGGGCGGCGACGACATCCCCCGTAAGGGAGGCCCGGGCGTCACCACGTCGGACCTGCTGGTGATCAACAAGACCGACCTGGCGCCGTACGTCGGCTCAGACCTCGGCCGGATGGCCCGCGACGCCGCACAGCAGCGCGGCGAACTGCCCGTCGCCTTCACCTCGCTCACCTCCGGCGAAGGCGTCGGCCCGGTCGCCGACTGGGTGCGGGGGCGACTCGCCTCCTGGAACGCGTGAGCGTCCGCGCCACCGCCCGGATCACCGCCGTACGCGACAGGCGCGGCGCCACCACGCTCCCCGTCCTGGAGAGCGACGGACCACTCGCCCTGCGCCGGACGCGAGCCACCCTTCCCGGGGCCGCGCGCGTCACGGTCGTGGGCGCGATGAGCGCCCCGCTCGGCGGCGACCGGCTCGCCATCGAGGTGCGGGCCGGGCAGGGCACCCGGCTCGGCGTCGGCGCGGCGGCGGCGACCATCGCCCTGCCCGGGACCGGTCCCGCGGCGGTGCCGGCCCGCTACGACATCATGCTGAAGGTGGAGGAGGGCGCCGGGCTCGACTGGCTTCCCGAGCAGCTCGTCTCGGCACACGGCAGTGAACTCCACATGACCACCGTGGCCGAACTCGCCCCCACCGCACGGCTGATGCTGCGCGAGGAACAGATCCTCGGCCGGCACGGCGAGAGCACCGGCACCCTCCTGAGCCGGCTCACCGTCCACCGCGCCGGACGCCCGCTCCTCGATCAGCAGATGGCATACGGGCCGGGCGCAGGCGGCGGCTGGGACGGCCCGGCCGTGCTCGGCGGTCACCGGGCCGTCGGCCAACTGCTCGTCGTGGATCCGGCCTTCGACGACAAGGGCCCGGGCACCCGGCTACTCGGCCCCACCGCCGTACTCACCCGGCTCGTGGGCCCCGCCGTCCTGGTCACCGCGCTCGCCCCCGACGCGAGGCAGCTGCGCACGGTGCTGGACCGGGCGGCGGACGAACTGGCGGACCACGCGAGCGGCTGAACACCGCTGGCAGGACTCCGGTGTCCGGTTATCGATTCGGTAAAGAAGTACGTGGACGCCCTGTTGCCAGGACGCCCGCAGACGACAGGATCCGCGGGAGGTTCCTACTGAACAGCGCCGCACCCAAAGGCGCTTCACCATGGGGGAGGTTCCACTTGAGACGCACAGCAGCGTTCGGCTCGGCCGGCGCTCTGATCGCGGGCACGCTCATAGCGGGCGCGATAGCCGCACCGGCTGCCACCGCCGACGGCCGCCACCACAACGGCTCCGAGGCACGCGGCGTCCAGCTCGCCGCGGCACGCGCGGCCAGGGCCGGCATCGACTGGGCGGACTGTCCGGCCGACTGGGCCATATCCGCGCCGATCCAGTGCGGATGGGTCACCGTCCCGCTCGACTACGCACGGCCCGACGGCAAGCAGATCAAGATAGCCGTCGACCGCCACGTCAGCACCGGCACCAGCAGCGAGCGCCAGGGCGCCCTGATCTACAACCCGGGCGGCCCCGGCGGCTCGGGCATGGCGTTCCCCAAGCGGATCGTCACCAAGAACCCGCTCTGGGTCAACGCGGCGAAGGCCTACGACTTCGTCGGCTTCGACCCCCGCGGCGTCGGCCACTCGGCGCCGATCTCCTGCATCGACCCGCAGGAGTTCGTCAAGGCGCCCAAGGCCGACCCGGTGCCCGACTCCGAGGCCGACAAGCTCGCCCAGCGCAAGCTCGCGGCCGAGTACGCGGACGGCTGCGCCGAGCGCAGCGGCGACATGCTGCCGCACATGACCACCCCCAACACCGCACGCGACCTGGACGTCATCCGCGCCGCGCTCGGTGAGAAGAAGCTCAACTACCTGGGCGTCTCCTACGGCACCTACCTGGGCGCGGTCTACGGCACCCTCTTCCCGTCCCACGTCCGCCGCATGGTCGTCGACAGCGTCGTCAACCCGGCCAAGGACAACATCTGGTACCAGGCCAACCTCAACCAGGACATCGCCTTCCAGATGCGCTGGAACGACTGGAAGACCTGGGTCGCCGCCAACGACGCCGTCTTCCACATCGGCAACACGCCGCAGCAGGTCGAGGAGGAGTGGCTGAAGCTCCGCGCGGCCGCGAAGAAGAGCCCGATCGGTGGCGTCGTCGGCCCCGCCGAACTCATCGGCTTCTTCCAGAGCGCCCCGTACTACGACTCCGCCTGGGCGTCCACCGCCCGGACCTGGAGCGCCTACCGGGCCGGTGACACCCAGGCACTGATCGACGCCGCCGCGCCCGACCTGTCCGACACGGCGGGCAACATCCGGTCCGAGAACAGCAACGCCGTGTACACCGCGGTCGA
Source organism: Streptomyces sp. NPDC096323 (assembly GCF_040302845.1). Lineage (NCBI taxonomy): Bacteria > Bacillati > Actinomycetota > Actinomycetes > Kitasatosporales > Streptomycetaceae > Streptomyces > Streptomyces sp. NPDC096323. The sequence continues at coordinate 47,020 of NZ_JBEOSI010000013.1, read as the reverse complement.
GTGCGCGGACGCCAAGTGGCCCACCAACTGGCGCACGTGGGACCGGGACAACACCCGGCTGCACAAGGACTACCCGTTCATGACCTGGGCCAACGCCTGGATGAACCTGCCCTGTGCGACCTGGGGAGCCAAGCAGCAGACCCCGCTGAACGTCCGCACCGGCAAGGGCCTGCCCCCGGTGCTGATCGTGCAGTCCACGCGTGACGCCGCCACTCCGTACGACGGCGCCGTCGAGCTGCACAAGCGGTTCAGCGGCTCACGCCTCATCACCGAGGAGGGCGCCGGTTCGCACGGCGTCACCGGTCTGGTCAACCCCTGCGTCAACGAGCGGGTGGACAGCTACCTGCTCACCGGGAAGACCGACCGGCACGACGTGACGTGCACCCCGCACGCCACGCCGAAGCCGTAGGCCGTGTCCGAAGCAGGCGAATGACGGGACGGGCCGCCGGTACGTCACCGGCGGCCCGTCCCCGTTACCACGGCCGGCTCACGCCTCCCGGTCGTACCGCTCCAGCCAGGCGTCCTCCGCCGCGTAGTCGAAGAGCCGGGTGCCGTAGGACCTCAGCATCGCCGGATAGGCGTCCGTCCACTCCCGCCCCGCCAGCTGCCCGACGATCCACTCGACCGTCTCCGGCAGCGACTGCGTATAGCCCGTCACCGCCCGGTACCCGAGCTCCCGCTCCGCGGCGCTCATGTCGTAGACGATGGGATGCGGGCTGCTCCAGGGCGTCTCACCCACACCCTCCGGCGTGGCGTCCCCCGGCATCAGCACGGTCCGCGCGCTGTGACCCAGGACCGCGTCCACCGCCTCGCCGATCTCCGCGACCGTCGGTGCCTGCGGATCGGCGGCGTTGAGCACCCGCGAGCCCGGCTTCCGAGCGGCGAGCCGGATCAGTTCCGCGACATTGGCCGCGTGGACCGGATGGAAGCGAGAGGTCCCCCCGTAGGCCAGCACCCGCCGCGCCCGGCCGTCCAGGGCCCGCTTCACGAAGTAGAGCTCGCGGGGTGAGCGGCAGTACGGGCCGTGGACCGCGCCCGCCCGCAGCAGCGTGACCGGCAGCGCGTCACCCGCCGCCAGCAGGTCGCGCTCCAGCCGGATCTTCCGCGTGGCGTACGTGGCCCCGCCCGGCGCGACCGTGGCCTGCGATTCCGCAAGCGGCACCGGATAGCGAGGCGCACCGTCCGGGTCGCCCTGCGTGTCGAAACCGCGGCCGCGGTCGTCCTCGTACACCGCCCCGCTGGAGACGACCACCGCGGAGCCGATCCGGTCCGCGAGCGCCGTCAGCTGCCGGGCGTGCGGCTCCCCGTACGCCACCATGTCCACCAGCACGTCGCAGCCGTCACCGAGCGCCGCCGCGAGCGCACCGTCCTCGTCGCGGTCCAGTGCCGCCGTGCGCACGCCCTCGTCCCAGCTCCCGTCGCGGTCACCGCCGCGCGAGGCCGCGGTGACCTCCCAGCCGTCCTCCACGAGCGAGCGCACCGCGGCCCGTCCGATCTGTCCCGTCGCTCCCAGCACCCATGCGTGTCCCTTGCTCATGCACCGCAGGCTAGGGTCCGCACGGCGCCGGGACCAGGGTGGTTCACCGAGCGCGGATCCGCCGTCAGCGTTGCCGTTTCGGGAACTTCCCCGGGCTCTCCGCTTGTTCGGCCGCCTTCACCTTGGCCGCGTACTCGTCGACGTACTCCTGACCGGAAAGGCCGAGGATCGCGTACATGATCTCGTCGGTGACCGCCCGGACCGCCGCCTTCTCGTTCTCCAGGCCGGCATAGCGGGAGAAGTCCATCGGCTCGCCGAAGCGGATGGTGACCTGCTTGATGCGGGGGACGACCTTGCCGGGCGGCTGGATCTCGAACGTGCCGACCATCGCGCACGGCACCACCGGCACCTGCCCCCGGATGGCCATCACCGCCACTCCGACCTTGCCCTTGTAGAGCCGGCCGTCGTGCGAACGGGTGCCCTCCGGGTAGATGCCCAGCAGCTCGCCCTTGCTCAGCACCCCGAGCCCCTCGCGGATCGCCGCCTGACCGGCCTCCTTGCCCGAGCGGTCGACGGGGATCTGGCCGATGCTGTGGAAGAACGCCGCGGTCAGACGGCCTTTCACACCGGGGCCGGTGAAGTACTCGGCCTTCGCGAGGAAGGTGATCCGCCGCTTGATGATCGCGGGCATCAGGAAGTGGTCGGAGAAGGACAGGTGGTTGCCGGCGATGATCGCCGCGCCGTCCGCCGGGATGTGCTCCATGCCCTTGATGACGGGACGGAAGAACAGCCGCAGCAGCGGCCCCAGGACGACGTACTTGAGCACGTAATAGAACACGGGCGGCTCCAAGCTCTGCCGGATCGGCTCCGGGACTGCGTTTTCCCAGGTCAGCGGATGTCTCGATGAGGACAGCCTAGAGCCGTCCGGCGCCTTGTGTAACCGTCCGCGACCGGGCGGGGGATGAGGGGCCGAACGAGACGGTGACTCGACACCGCCCCCTGAGGTCGTACGAGACGGCGACATGACACCGCCCCCTGCCGGCTTTCCGGCAGGGGGCAGGTCCGTAGGGGAAACCCGGGGTCCGGACCCCGTCACCGTGTCAGCACGGGGAAGGGGTCCGGACGGCGGGGTCAGGGCGCGGTGCCCCAGGCGAGCGTGCCGGTCACGTACACGCCGACCTTCGGCGCGTCGGCGTAGCTCGTCGAGGTCGAACGGCTGTAGTCGTCCGCCTCGTTGAAGTTGGACCAGTCGCTCTTGTTCACCCGCATCTGGATCTCACCCGTCGACGCGCCCGCCGCCAGGGTGCCGCTGCCGAAGGAGACCTCCAGGTAGTGGCTGGCACCGGCCGCCGAACCGGCGGTCTTCACACTGTGCGTCAGGGTGCCGCAACCGACGACCGCCCAGTCGCACGAGGTGCCGAAGGTGGAGGAACCGGCCTCCGGGGTGAACCAGTAGCGCAGCTTCACCGTGGACAGGTCCACCGCGGTGGTGCCGGTGTTGACCAGCTGCAGACCCATGCGGATCTGGTTGTCGGTCGCGGACGAGTCCGTGTTCTTGTACTGGGCCTTGAGCGCGCCCGTTCCCGTGCCGCCGCCGGCGGACGTGGTGACGGACAGCGCGCTGGAGGCCGCCGAGATGTTGCCGGCCGCGTCCTTCGCCTTGACCGTGTAGCTGTAGGCGGTCGAGGCGGTCAGACCCGAGTCGGTGTACGAGGTGCTGGTGGAGGTACCCACCTGCACGCCGCCGCGGAACACGTTGTAGCCGGTCACCGCGGTGTTGTCGGTCGACGCGGTCCAGGACAGCGAGACGCTGCTGCTGGTCTTGGCCGTCGCGGTCACACCGGTCGGCGCGGTGGGCGCCTGGGTGTCGCCGCCACCGCCGCCGGCGGACGTGGTGACGGACAGCGCGGTGGAGGCCGCCGAGATGTTGCCGGCCGCGTCCTTCGCCTTGACCGTGTAGCTGTAGGCGGTCGAGGCGGTCAGACCCGAGTCGGTGTACGAGGTGCTGGTGGAGGTACCCACCTGCACGCCGCCGCGGAACACGTTGTAGCCGGTCACCGCGGTGTTGTCGGTGGAGGCCGTCCAGGACAGCGAGACGCTGCTGCTGGTCTTCGCGGTCGCGGTCACACCGGTCGGCGCGGTGGGCGCCTGGGTGTCGCCGCCACCGCCGCCGGTGATCGGCGGGTAGGCGTTGCGCACGAGCTCCTGGAACTGCGCGGAGAACCAGTGACCCGCGAGCGGGGAGTTCGGCAGGGCGCCCGTCAGGCTGTTGCCGTTGCGGCCGTTACCGGTGTAGGTCGGGTCGCACATCCGGTCGAAACCCTTGCCCTCGTCGTTCTCGACGGGGGCGCTGTTGCCGTCCGACTCGCCCGGGGGCTTGGCCCACACGTACGCGTCGATGCCGGCCTCGGGGGCCGCGGTGGGACGCTCGCCGATGCCGGCGCCGCTCTGGTTGCACCAGTTGCCGGCGTGGATGCGCCGGTCGACGCGGCCGCCGTTGACGTAGGTGTCGACGCTCGTCAGCGGGCCCGGACCGGTGGGCCGGGCGGTGCCGCCCCAGCCGTTGCGGGCGGTGTCGATCAGCATGCCGATGTTGGAGTTGAAGCCCTGGCTCACCAGCAGCGTGCGCAGCGCCTGGGCGAACGACAGTTCATCGGTGTAGTAGTTCCAGTCGATCCACTTGGACTGGCGGACCGTGGTGCCGTTCACCGAGTCGGTGATCTTGAAGTTCGGCTCCTTGAGGGCCGAGTAGTTGGCCGTGTTCACGATGAAGCCGGACACGTCGTTGACCGTGGCGCCCTCGGACGTGGCGGCCTTCTTGAACTCCGTGGCGGCCGGACCCATGTTGGTGTCCCAGCCCAGCCAGCCGTGGTGGGCGGCGTCGATGTAGTTGTAGACGTTGGGAATGGCACCGAGGGTGTGCAGCGCGTAGCCGACACCCTTCTCG
>NZ_JBEOSI010000013.1:0-42499 GCF_040302845.1 Streptomyces sp. NPDC096323 | reverse complement strand
TGTCCCAGCCCAGCCAGCCGTGGTGGGCGGCGTCGATGTAGTTGTAGACGTTGGGAATGGCACCGAGGGTGTGCAGCGCGTAGCCGACACCCTTCTCGTAGTTGCCGTTCGCCTTCATCGTCGCGCAGGCGTCCGTGGAACCGGCGGTGCCGCCCGCGTTGGTGACGATGTTGGGCAGCGAGTCCGGCTCGATGATGGTGACGATCCGCAGGCTCGCGTACGCCGGGTCGGCGAGGATGTCGGAGATCGGGTCGATGTACTCGTTCTTGTACCGGTCGAGCTCGGTGGGACCGAGCTCACCGTTGGAGGCCAGCGCGGCACAGTCGCGTCCCGGCAGGTCGTAGATGACGACCTGGAACAGGTTCGCCCCCTGGTCCAGAGCGGTGTCGAGGTGATCCCGAAGGCTCATCGCGGAGGCCGAGCCGCCGATGGCCGCGATGCGGTCCATCCAGACGAAGGCCGGCGTGTCGGCGATGGCGGCGCCACCCGGTTCGGCCGCCGCCTTGGCGGACCAGTCCGGGTTCACGTATGCCTTGGCGCCCACGTAGGGGTTGTCGACGCGTGCGGCTGCCGACGCGGGGGTGGGAATCGCCACCATCAGTGCTGCGCCCATGGCCAGGGCGGAGACTGCGGCCAGCCTCCGGCGCAGCCCGCGCGTGGTCGTGCCTCTGGTACTCATTGCGGCTCCGTGCTCCTCTCATACGCCTGCGGAAGCTCCCCGCAGACGGGTCGTGGGGGTGTTGCCTGGGGCCGGGGCCCCTCGGGCCGCCGTCAGCGGGGACGGCGACCCGTGGTTCGTCGGTGAGGACGGGGTGGAAGGGGGTGGTTCCCCGATGGCGGGCGGAGCGGGGTGAATGGAAGCCCGCCATCGGGAGTGGGTGGGTGGCCGGCCGTTCAGGGGCCGGTCACGGTGCGGTCCCGGCGGACAGGGTGCCGTTGACGTACACCCCGGCCTTCGAGGCGTCGGCGAAGGCCGTGTTGGCGGCCCTGCTGTAGTCGTCGGTCTCGTTGAAGGAGGACCAGTCGGCCTTGTTGAACCGGAGCTGCATCTCCCCGGTGGAGGCGCCGGGGGCCAGGCTGCCGCCGGTGAAGCCGACCTCCAGGTAGTGGTCCGCGCCCGGCTTGGCGGTACCGGCCGTCACCACGCGGTGGGTGACCGTGCCGCAGCCGATCACCGCGTAGTCGCACGCGGTGCCGTACGAGGCGGAGCCGGACTCACCGCTGAACCAGTAGCGCAGGGTGACCTTGCCCAGGTCCACCGCCGTGGTGCCGGTGTTGACCAACTGGAGGCCGGGCCTGATCTGGTTGTCGCCGGGTGAGGAGTCGTTGTTCTTGTACTGCGCCTTGAGCGAGCCGGTGCTCCCGCCTCCGGCCGCGGTGGTCGCGCTGACCGCCGCGGAGGAGGCGGAGGTGTTCCCGGCCGCGTCCCGGGCGCGCACGGTGTAGCTGTGCGAGGACGAGGCGGCGAGACCGGTGTCGGTGAAGACGGTGGTCGTGGTGGAGGCAGCCTTCGCCCCGTCGCGGTAGACGTCGTACCCGGCGACACCGGTGTCGTCCGTCGACGGTGTCCAGGACAGGGACACCGAACTGCTGGTCGTCCCGGTCACGGCCAGGCCGGCCGGCACCGTCGGCGCCTGCGTGTCCTCGCCCCCGCCGCCGGACTCCGCGCTCGCCTCGAAGGAGAACCGGTTCATCCCGAGCCCCTGACCGCCCTGCCAGATCTCGAACCCGGCCTCGGCGTCGATGAGGTAGTGCGCCGGGTTGATCGATCCGCGGCCGACGCCGTCGTCGATCAGGTCCTTCACATCGAAGTCGGCGAGCTCGGTGGCCCCGCCCTGGAGGACGTACGAGATCACCTTCCAGCCCGAGGCGCCGGGACCCGTCCAGACGTCCCAGTTACGGCCGTCGAGCTGCACCGTCGCGGTACGGGACCCGATCGGCTGGACTCCGCCGCGGTGGTTCATCCAGACCATCACCTCGGTGCCGTCCGGCTGGTCGTCGGTGACCGGCGCCGAGTTGAACCAGATGTCCATCGAGACGTTGTACGCGCCGGAGCCGACCTGGGTGGTCGACCAGTCGGTCGTCACGCTGCCCAGCTCGTCGACGCGCAGCGGCAGCCCGCTGTCCGTCGTGCACGCCCCCCAGTGACAGCCCTTGTAACTGGAGGGGTACGTCGCCGGGGCACCGTTCGTCGGCAGGTTGAACGAGGACTTGGTGACGCTCCACGCACCGGTGTCCGGGTCGACACTGACGCACTGCTCGGTCTCGGAGTTCCACTCGTTCTGCTGGTAGAGGTACTCCCCGCCCTGCAGTTCGGTGGTTCCCCACTGGGTGCAGTCGGTGACCGGCGCGGCGGACGCGACAGGCGCACCGGTGAGCATCGAGGCAGCGGCCAGCACGAGCGCCGCCGCGGCCCCGGCCAGTGCCGGGAGTCTCGGGCCTGTCACGGCTCGACCCCCCATGCGAGGGTGCCGGCGACATAGGCGCCGACCTTGGAGGACTCGGCGTACGCGGTGTTGGTGGCGCGGCTGTAGTCGTTGGTCTCGTTGAAGTTGGACCAGTCGCTCTTGTTCAGACGCAGTTGGATCTCACCCGTCGACGCGCCCGCCGCCAGGGTGCCCGCACCGCCGGTGAAGCCGATCTCCAGATAGCGGTCGGCGCCCGTCTTCGGGCTGGAGACGGCGACCACCGAGTGGGTGACGTTGGACGAGCCGAGCGCGGCGTAGTCGCAGTACGTGCCGAAGGTGTTCGGGCCGCCGTCGGCGGTGAACCAGTAGCGCAGCTTCACCGTCGACAGGTCGATCGGGGCGCTGCCCGTGTTCTGCACCTGCAGCCCCAGCCTGATCTGATTGTCGCCGGTGGACGAGTCGTTGTTCTTGTACCGGACCTTCACCGCGCCGGTGCCGGTCGAGCCGCCCGTCTTGGTGGTGGCGGTGACCGCGGCCGACAGCGCCGAGGTGTTGCCGCCCGCGTCCCGTGCCGCGACCGCGTAGCTGTAGGCGGTCGCCGCGGCCAGGTCCGGGTCGGTGAACGTCCGGGTGGTGGCGTTACCCACCAGCACCCCGTTGCGGTAGATGTCGTAGCCGGTCACGGCGACGTTGTCGGTGGAGGCCGACCAGGAGAGCGAGACGCTGCTGCTGGTCGTCGCCGTCACGGTGAGGCCGGCCGGAACCGTAGGCGCCTCGGTGTCGCCGCCGGTGCCGCCGCCGTCCACCAGCAGCTCCGCGTAGATCGCGAAGGCCAGTGCGAGCGCCGCCTGCGCCCAGAAGCGGTGGTACGTGAAGGTGGGCGCCGCACCGCCGTCCAGGTAGGCCTGTACCTTCGGCCAGTCCGGGTCGTCCTTGTACCAGCTGCGGATGTCGATGAACGTCGAACCCGGCTCGATGGTGTCGCCGTTGGGCATCGTGCCCGACCACCCGGCCGGGATGTACACCTCGTCGTTGAAGCGGTTGTAGTCCCTCCTCGTCTCCGGCACCGAGATGCCCTTGTCCGTGGCGTTCAGCGCCATCGCGTCCAGCAGCGCCTTGGCCAGCGCCGCGGCGTCCTCGTCACCCGACTTGGCGGCGTAGTACGTGAGCGTCTTGACGTACGCGGCGCCCACGCCGACGTCGTTGGCGTAGTCCACGACCGTGACGTGGAGATTCGCGTTGGCCCCGGGGGAGGCCGCGTTCCAGGTGTCGGGCTGTCCCGTCCAGTTGAGCGTGGAGGGGAAGCGGAAGCTGCCGTCGGCGCCCACCGTCGTCTCGGACGAGGCCCAGGCGACCCACTTGGACAGCACCGCCTCGGCGCTCGCGTTGCCCGTCTCGTGGTAGTACGCGGCCAGGCGCTCCATGCCCCAGGCCTGGAAACCGAACCAGTTGTTGCTCGGCGGGTCGTGGTAGACCGGCTGCCAGTCGTAGGCCATGCCGTAGAAGGTGGGAGTGCCGGCCGGCGGCTTGCTGTAGCTGCCCTCCCAGCTGTTGGTGCAGCCACCCGCGAAGGCGCCCTCGCTCGACTGCAGCCAGGTCAGGAACTCCAGCTGCCGGGTCAGGCTCTTGGACCAGTCGGACCTGGCCGTCGCCGACTTGGGGGTCAGTGACGGCACGTTGGACAGGGCCCAGGCCGCCAGCGGGTTCTGATAGCCCTGGTGGGAGGCGCCGTCACCGATGCGCCAGGCCCAGCCGCCGCCGCTGCCAGCCGCCGCGCCGCCCCAGGCGTAGTACCAGGACAGCAGGTAGTGCTGGGAGTCGCGGCCCGTGGCGGCCGGGCAGGAGGCGGGGTCGGTGCAGTCGCCGACCCGCTTGAAGTACTTGTCGAACATGGCGTAGCGGAGGTAGTCGCCCATCTTGGCGGCCTTCGCGACCGAGGCCGACACGTCGCTCGCCTTGCCCTGCGCAGAGGCCCAGCGGAAGGCCCAGTAGGCGGCCTGCACCGCGCGGGCATCGGCGTCCGGCGCGTTGGTGTACTTCCACTGCTTGGCGTAGCTCGCGTCATCCACGAACAGGTCGAGATACCCGTTGGGTCCGCCGTACTTGAAGAGATCGGTGGTGGGCTGCGGGACCGTCTCCCACACCGACTCCTGCGCGCCGCGCTGGTAGGTGTTGATGAAGGAGGCCCCGGCGCCCGGACCGGACTCGCCGCCGGTGCCCGGCTTGTTGCCGTAGCCGTAGACGTTGTCCAGGTCCATCAGCCAGTGCATGCCGTAGACGTCCATCGTCCCGTAGGACGAGGCGAGTTCGGTGGCGAGCGGGTCCGTGCCGACCTTGACCGAGGGGTCCAGGGCGGAGGGGTAGCCGTCGGGCAGCGGGTGCTCCGGGGCGTAGGTCGCGGGGGCCGAGGGGTTGTAGGAACCGGCGGTCGACTGGTCGGCGTGCTGGGGGATGATCGTCTTCTCCGCGACCGCCCAGGCCGCGTTGAACGGCGCCCAGTCGCCGGTCACCCGTCCGTACGCCGCCTCCAGCCACATCCAGAAGCTGACGGCCTCCGACGTGGTCTGGTGGCCGTGGTCGGGCGCCTCGACCATCAGGGTCTCGACCGAGTGGTACGGCAGGCCCTCCGGGCTGAAGTAGCCGTTGGCGGACGCCTTGATCTTGCCGTACTGGGTGAGGAAGGCCTGGGTGTACGGGTCGTCGGCCGCGGCCGCACGGGCGCCGGTGCCGGCCGCCGGGGAAGCGGACTCGGCGATGGCGGTGCCCTGCGCCATGCCCATGGCCAGCAGGCTGCCGCCCAGGGCGCTGCTGAATGTTCTACGTGATATCGACACAAATCCTCCATTGGCGGGTGTCGGTGGGGAAGGAGGGGACGAAAGAGGGGGACGGGGGTGGAGCGGGATGCGGTGGGGAAGGAGCGGTGGCGAAGGAGTGGGGAGGTGTGGTGGGGGAGCGGAAGCGCGGTGCGGGCCGGGGTGGCCGGCGGTCAGGGCTCGATGCCCCAGATCAGCTCGCCACCGGCGTAGACGGCGATCCGGGAAGCGTCCGCGTAGGAGCTTCCGGTGCCGTGGCTGTAGTCGTCCGACTCGTTGAAGTTCGACCAGTCCGTCTTGTTCAGGCGCAGTTGGATCTCTCCGGTGGTGGCGCCCGGTGCCAGGCTCCCGCTGCCGAAGCCCACTTCGAGGTAGTGGTCGGCGCCGGCCTTCGGGGTGCTCACGGCGACGACACGGTGGGTCACGGTGGAGCAGCCGATCGGGGTCCAGTCGCACCAACTGCTGTACGTGGAGGCCCCGTTCTCGGAACTGAACCAGTAACGCACCGTCACGTCCGTCAGGCTGACCGCCGTTGCTCCGGTGTTCACGAGTTGGAGACCGGGCTTGATCTGGTTGTCGCCCACCGAGGAGTCGCTGCTGCGGTACTGCGCCTTGAGGGCGCCGGGGTCGCCGCCCTCGCCGCCCCCGTCGTCTCCGCCCAGCGCGGTGCGCACGGCGGAGTACGCGGGCTTCGGCAGCAGGTTCTCGTCGTACAGATTGGCCGCCCCCTCACCGGGGAACGTGCTCGGGACCCAGGAGTACTTGTCCGTGTAGTCCCAGACGGTGATACCGACGCAGCGTGCGACCGCCAGGCAGGCCTCGGTCGCCTGCCGGTAGTACGAGGTCTGCGCGGCGGTCTTCGCGGCGTCGGCGGGCAGCGGCATGCGCACGTCGAGTTCGGTGACGGCCACGTCGAGACCGAGGTCGGCGAACCGCTGCATGTTCGCCTGCATCTGGTACGGGAAGCCGTACTGGACGGCCAGGTGCGCCTGCATGCCGACGCCGTCGAGCGGCACGCCCTCGTCGAGCAGCTCGCTCACCAGGTCGTACATGGCGTCGCTCTTCGCGCCGAGCCCTTCGACGTTGTAGTCGTTGATGTACAGCTTGGCGTCCGGATCCGCGGCGTGGGCGGCACGCAGGGCGGTGGCGATGTAGTCGCTGCCCATGGCTGTGTAGAAGGGACTTGCGCGGAAGGTCCCGTCCTCGTTGAACGGCTCGTTCACCACGTCCCACGCGGAGACCACGCCGCGGTAGTGCGTCGCCTCCTCGGTGATGTGGTGCGTCATGGCGGCCTCGACCTGGGCCGACGGGAGCGCGCCGACCCAGCCGGGCAGCTGGTTGTGCCACACCAGGGTGTGGCCGCGCACCGTCTGGCCGTGTTGCTGGGCGAAGTCGGCGACCACATCGCCCTTGGCGAAGCTGAACTGTCCCTGCGCCGGCTCGGTGGTGTCCCACTTCATGGAGTTGCCGGGGGTGATCTGCCCGAACTCGGAGCCCAGGGTGGCCGCGTAGGCGGCATCGGGCAGTTCGGGATTGTCGGTGGCGGAGCCGAAGTACTTGCCCTGAGCCGCGGCGAGTTCGTGCAACGTGCCCTGCTGGGCGGCGTGAGCCGGTCCGGCCATCAGGGTGGTGGCGAGGGCCAGGGCGCCGGCCAGGAGGGTCGGGAGCCCACCTGTACGGCTGTGTCTACAGCGCTTCACCAGATCCATGACAAACGCCTTCCTCGGCCTGGCGGCGGGTGCTACGGGGAGCGCGGCTGCGCCCCATAACACCCCTTTCGCCGCCCGGTGTTGGGGGAGAAGGGAGGGGAGTGGAGTGTGCAAGTCTTGATTGTGGGAGCGCTCCCAAGGTGGCGTGGTGATGGGCACCTGTCAAGACTTAAATCACAACTGCCTTACGAGCGCGTTAACTCGGCCACACGTCGAACGGACGACGGGAGCGGTGGGGCCGGCCGCCCCGCGAGGTGCCGGCGGTACCCGTCGAGCGGAGCACCCCCGCCGGTGCCTGAACGCTCCGGGCGCCGTGGGGGTGAAGGTGTCGACGGGGCAGGTGGGGCGCGTTCGCGATTGCGTGCGCACGGCTGCGTGGGGTGCCGTGGACGCCGCCGCGATGACGCACGTTGCGTGACGGACGGCGAGGCCCGCTTGTCCGGGCGACGGTCATCGGAGGGCCGGTGACGAGAGGGGCGCCAGGTGCGGGCCCGATGGCGAACCTGCTGGACATCTGGGCGCGGGGTGGTGGCTGTGACCCTCCGGTGAAGTCTCCGCTCGGTTGGTACCGGCGCGTAACAAGGGTCAGCGGAGAGTAACGAAGGGCCGGGGCCGGGAGCGACTCATGAGACCCCCGGACGCCCCGTCCCCGTACGCGATGGTGTACGCGGCCGGCCTCCCGGCCGGAGCGCCGGCCGCGCGAGACGGCGCGGGATCCCGTCTCAGCGCACCGTGAGAGAGCCGTGCATCGTCGGGTGGATGGTGCAGATGTACGGATACGATCCCGGCCGGGCCGGAGCGCGGAAGGTGACCGTTTGCCCCGACTTCACCTCACCGGTGTCGAAGGCCTTGTTGCCGGTGGCCGTCACTGTGTGGGTTGCCCCGTCCTTGTTGATGACGGTGACCCTCGTACCCGGGGCGACGGTCGGCGCCGCCGGATGGAACGCGAAGTCCTTGATGGTGTCAGGGCGCCGGCTGCCGACGGCGCCGCCGTGGACCGGGTGGAGGAGGCCGAGGGCGAGGAGCCGCCGCCACCGCCGCCGCCGGAGCAGCCGGCCAGGGTTGCGGCACACGCCACCGAGAGCACGACGGCGATGCGCGCACGGGCGGGAAGGGGGAGCAGACGAGGCACGGCTCAGTACCCCCCATCGCCAGGAGACGGTGAGGAGGAGGGCGGGGGCGGGCTCTTCGTGACCTTGTTTCCGGCCGGGTCGAGCACATACCAGGCGGCGCCGAAGCCGTTCGATCCCTGACCGTTGGTGTCGCCCGCGTGCGTGTCGCCCGCGTGCGTGTCGCCCGCGTAGCGGTAGAGCGGGTGGCCGTTGTAGGTGATCTCCGTGCGGCCGTCGGCACGCTTCGTGGTGCCGAGGAGGGAGGCCTGCACGCCCTTGCCGGCCACGGGCTTTCCGGTGACCGTCGCGGGTGGCCAGGCAGTGGCAACAGTCGCCGTCACGCGTGGACTCGGAGCCGGTGTCCGCCTCCCAGAGGTACAGCGTCCGCCCCTGCGCGGTTCCCCATCACGAACTCCTCGGGCCCGGCCGCCGGATCGGCGGCACCGTGGCCCGAACAGTAGGGGCGCACCGGCCCGACCCCCCGGCAGGCACCCGGGGAGGGCCGCCCAGAGCCACCGTCCGGGTGTACGGAACCGGACGGGCCCTGCAGGCGTGCGGCTCAGGTCTCGCGGGTGGCGACCATTCCGACCGTGATCAGCCCCAGCACCACCCAGCCGAACCAGAGCCAGCCGTTGCTGCCCAGCGCCACCGTGTACGCGGTGACGGTCACCAGGGCGCCTACCGTGAGCGCCCCCATGGTCTTCGTGGCGGACATGCGCGCACCTCCTCGTCCGGCCGCGCGGCCGTGGGTGCCATCGTCCCCCCGAAGGCCCCTCCACCGCTACCGTCCGCGTGCCTGCAATGAGGCGAGATAGGCGTTGTACGCCTGGAGCTCCTGGTCGCCGTCCCGGTCCGCGGCACGGTCCGAGCGCTTGGCCGTCCGCTGTTCCGAGCGGTACCACTGGAACACCAGGGCCACCAGGACCAGCACCGAGGGGATCTCGCTGAACGCCCACGCGATGCCGCCCGCCGCGTTCTGGTCGGACAGGGCGTCGATGCCGAGCGAGGCCGGCGGGTTCTCGTAGACCTTCACCATCGGCTCGCTCGCCATCATCAGCGCAATACCGAAGAAGGCGTGGAACGGCATTCCGGCGAACAGTTCCAGCATCCGCATCACATAACCCGGGCGGTGCGGCCCCGGATCGACGCCCATGATCGGCCAGAAGAAGAACAGGCCGACCGCCAGGAAGTGCACCATCATCGCCAGGTGCCCGGCCGTCGAACCCATCAGGAAATCGAAGAGAGGGGTGAAGTAGAGGGCGTACAGGCTGGCGATGAAGAGCGGGATGGTGAACGCGGGATGCGTGACGATCTTCATGTAGCGGCTGTGCAGCAGCATGAGGAGCAGCTCACGGGGCCCCTTGGCGCCCCGCGCCGCGACCGGCAGAGCGCGCAGGGCGAGCGTCACGGGCGCGCCGAGCAGCAGCAGGATCGGCGACAGCATGCTGATCACCATGTGCTGCACCATGTGCACGCTGAACATGACCATGCCGTAGTCGTTCAGCCGGGTGCACATCACCAGCGCGATGGTCAGCACCCCGACGACGAAGAAGGCGATCCGGCTGACCGGCCAGCCGTCCCCGCGCCTGCGCAGCCGCAGCACCGCGTACCCGTAAAGGACCACTGCGAGGACGCAGCCGATCAGGAAGAACGGGTCCGCGGAGAACTGGAGCCCGCGTCCCAGCGTGAACGGCGGCAGATCCGTGTTCATGCCGTGCCCGCTGTGATCCATCTGTTCACTCCCGATGGGAACGCCGGGGACGTTCCCGTTTCGTGCCGGTTGTCCCGACCAGAGTAGAACCGCCCCCGGCCGCAGCTGCGGCCGGGGGCGGTATCAGGTCGTGGTGTGTCTCAGAGCACGCACTCGGCCTCGGCGTACCGCTCGGCCGGGACCGTCTTCAGGGTCTCCACGGCGTCCGCGAGGGGCACCATCGTGATGTCCGTGCCGCGCAGGGACGTCATCATGCCGAACTCGCCGCGGTGCGCCGCCTCCACCGCGTGCCAGCCGAAGCGGGTCGCGAGGACACGGTCGTACGCGGTCGGCGTGCCGCCGCGCTGGACGTGGCCGAGGATCACCGGGCGCGCCTCCTTGCCCAGACGCTGCTCCAGTTCGATGGAGAGCTGGGTCGCGACGCCGGCGAAGCGCTCGTGGCCGTAGATGTCCTTGACGCCGGTGTCGAACTCCATGGAGCCCTCGCGCGGCTTGGCACCCTCGGCGACCACGACGATTGCGAACTTCTTGCCGGCCGAGAAGCGCCGGCCGACCAGCTCGGTCAGCTCGTCGATGTCGAAGGGGCGCTCGGGAACGACGATGGCGTGGGCGCCGGCGGCCATGCCGGAGTGCAGCGCGATCCAGCCGGTGTGGCGTCCCATGACCTCGACGATCATGACGCGCTGGTGGGACTCGGCGGTAGTCTTCAGCCGGTCGAGCGCTTCGGTGGCCACGCCCACCGCGGTGTCGAACCCGAAGGTCACGTCCGTGGAGGCGATGTCGTTGTCGATCGTCTTCGGTACGCCGACGATCGGCAGCCCCGCCTCGGACAGCAGGTTGGCCGCCTTCAGCGTTCCCTCACCGCCGATCGGGATGATCGCGTCGAGACCGAGGTCCGCGACATGGCCCCTGGCCGTCTCCACGCCGCCGCGCAGATGCGCGGGCTGGACCCGGGAGGAGCCGAGGATCGTGCCGCCGCGGGCGAGGATGCCGCCGACCGCGTCGAGGTCGAGCTTGCGGTAGTCGCACTCGAGGAGGCCCCGCCACCCGTCGTGGAAGCCGATGACCTCGTCGCCGTGGTCGACCACGGCGCGGTGGACGACGGAACGGATGACGGCGTTGAGGCCGGGGCAGTCGCCGCCTGAGGTGAGCACACCAATTCGCATTGCCCGGGAAACCTTTGCAACGTGGGCCGACGACCGGACCACGTCGTCCGGTTGGATCCCCGCCACCCTACCGGCGCAGGGTGGCGGGACCGAACCGGGCGTCCGCCTGCTGGACTCCGCTCAGCTGAGCGGATAACGCCTCATCAGGCGGGCTGTGTCGCCGCGGCGATCCGCTCGGCGCGCAGCGCCTCGTACCAGCGGTCGTCGGTGGGCGGCAGGGCGTTCACATCGAGGGCCAGCTTCAGCAGCAGATCCGCGATGAACGGGTTGCGCGCCATCACGGGGCCGTGCATGTACGTACCGAAGACGGTGTCGTTGTACGCGCCCTCCGTGCCGTCGCCCGTGCCGTTGCCCCGGCCGAACCGCACCTGGGCGAACGGCCGTGCCGTGGGCCCGAGGTGCGTGATGCCCTGGTGGTTCTCGAAACCGGTCAGCGGCGGCAGTCCGAGCCGGGGGTCGATGTCCCCGAGTACGTCGCCGACGCACCGGGCCCCCTCACCGCGGGTCGAGACCACGTCGAGCAGCCCGAGACCCTGCTCGCGCTCACCGAGGTCGTTGATGAACTCGTGGCCCAGGATCTGGTACCCGGCGCAGACCGAGAAGATGATCGCGCCGTTGGACGCGGCCCGGCTGAGCCCGCCGTCGCGGCGCAGCCGTTCCGCCGCGAGCCGCTGCGGCCGGTCCTCACCGCCGCCGATCAGATAGATGTCACCGGACGTGGGGACCGGCTGGTCGCTGCGCACGTCGACGCGCGACACGTCGAGACCGCGCTGACGGGCCCGGCGCTCCACCACGAGGGCGTTGCCCTGGTCGCCGTAGGTGCTCAGCAGGTCCGGGTAGACCCACACCAGCCGCAGGCTGTTGTTGCTCATGCTTCGTCCTCTCCTGAGGGGCCCGGGGCCGGGGTCAGTTGCCGACACGACGGCGCAGATCCTGGAAGGCGGTGTAGTTGGCGATGACCTCGATGCGTCCGGGCGGTGCCTGCTGGACGGCCTCGTCGAGGTTCTCGCAGACCCGGAAGTCGAGACCGGCCACCTCGAGGCGGACCGCGAGGTCCAGCTTCCGGTCGCCGAGCACGAAGATCGGGTGGCCCGCGAGCTGGGTGTAGTCCACGTCCCACAGCCACGAGGTGTCCGTGCCGTCCGCGCCACGGGCGTTCACGGAGAGGATCACCGGGGTGGGCGGCGGATCGATCAGGGAGAACGTCTCCAGCCAGCCCGCCGGGTTCTTCGCCAGCAGCAGGCGGAGCTCGCGGCCGAGGAAGGTGACCACGTCGTAGCGGCCGGCCACGGCCTGCACCTGGTACATCCGCTCCAGTGCGACCTGCGGCGGCACCCCGAAGACGGCGGCCACGGCGGCCGAGCTGGTGGCGTTGGCCTTGTTGGCGCGGCCGGGCAGCTGCAGGTGGATCGGCCACGCCGATCCGTGCGGGTCGAGCACGTAGTCGCCGTTCAGGACCCAGCTGGGCGGCGGGCGGCGGAAGCCGCACTCGCCACAGAACCAGTCGTCGCCCGGACGCTGCATCACGCCGCCGCAGGACGGGCAGGACCAGGCGTCGTCCTTCCACGCCTGTCCGGCCGCGACCCACACCACGTTGGGGGAGGAGGAGGCGGCCCAGACGATCAGCGGGTCGTCGGCGTTGGCGACGATCACGGCCTTCGAGCCGGACAGCCCCTCCCGCCACTTCTCGGCCAGCATCCGGGTCTCGGCCGCCCGGTCCAGCTGGTCGCGCGAGAGGTTGAGCAGCGCGATCACCTTGGGCGTCGTGTCCCGGGCGACGCCGGCGAGGTACTTCTCGTCGACCTCGATCACGCCGTACTGCGCGTCCGAGCCGCCGGCCAGTGCCGAGGTGATGCCCGCGGGCATGTTGGCCCCGAGCGCGTTCGACACGACCGGGCCCGCGGCGCGCAGCGCCTCGGCGATCAGTCGTGTCGTGGTCGTCTTGCCGTTCGTCGCCGACACGAGGATCACGTCCAGGTGCTGCGCCAGCCGCCCCAGCAGGTCGGGGTCGAGCTTGAGCGCCACCCGGCCGCCGATCACCGATCCGCTGCCCCGCCCGGCCGCTCGCGACACCGCCGCAGCGGCCTTGCCCGCCGTCACGGCCAGCTTGGCCCGCGGCGACAACGGCTCCGTGTTGCCTGCCATCGTCCTAGATCCTCCTTGCATCGGTCCGCGCCCAGCCTATCGATGTCCGGCGCGGCGGAGGCACGGCGGCACCGCCGGGGCCGTGGAGTTGCGGTGGAACGTGCGGCGGGCCAAATAACACCCACGTACTGATCTGGCAAACATACAGGTCAGAGGTGATTCGTCGGTTTCAGGCGCGGCCCCGGATTCCTGCCGGGCCCAGCGGCGCCGGGAAACCTGACCGTGCGTGATGTCTCTCGCCCTCCGCTCAGCGCCTGCTCGGAGCCGCTTCCCGCCCCGACGAGGGGGGAGGCGGTCGCACCCTGTGACGGGCGTCCTGGTGGAACGTACGATGTCGGTCATGCGAAACCGCCCCATCCCCGGCAGCTCCGGCCTCGTCCGGACCATGAGCCTGCTCGGCGACCCGGTGCTGCACTCCGCGTGCGAGCCGGTCACGGACTTCGGGCCGTCGCTCGCCCGGCTGGTCGAGGACATGTTCGCCACGATGTACGAGGCGCAGGGCGTCGGGCTCGCCGCCAACCAGGTCGGTGTCCCGTTGCGCGTGTTCGTCTACGACTGCCCCGACGACGAGGACGTCCGTCACCTGGGGCACGTGGTCAACCCCACGCTCGTCGAGGCGGACGGCATCACCGTGCGCGGCCCCGAGGGCTGTCTGTCGCTTCCGGGGATCGAGGCCGGCACTCAGCGCTTCGACCATGCCGTGGTCGAGGGCCTGACGGCCGAGGGGGAGCCGGTGCGGATCAGTGGGACGGGCTTCTTCGCCCGGTGCCTCCAGCACGAGTGCGACCACCTCGACGGCGCCGTCTACACGGACCGGCTGACCGGACTGCGCAGGGCGCGCGCGCTGCGTGCGGCCCGCCGGGCGCCCTGGGGGCGCGCCGGCTGACCGGCGTCCTTCAGAACCCGGGACCGCCGGGGCGGTCGCCCGCCGCGGCCAGCCTGCCCCAGAGCAGATCGGCCAGACTCCGCACCAACTGTTCGCGGGAGCAGGGGCGTTCGCCCAGCCACCAGTCGCCGGCGGCGTGCATCATGCCGACGATGCCGTGACCCCAGATCCGGGCCATCTCCTGGCTGTCCGGGCCCAGATCCACCCGCTCCGCGATGACCGTGGCGAGCTCCTCGCCGAGGCGGCGCAGCAGCGGGGCCGAGTGGCGCCCGACGTCGAAGCCCTGCTCGGACGAGGGCGCCGCGTCGTCGGAGGGGTGCATCAGGAAGCGGTAGACCTGCGGACGCGCCTCGATCGCCGCGAGATAGGTGTCGAGCGTCGCCTCCACGCGGGCCCGGCGGTCGGCGGGGGCGTCGAGCGCGGCCCGCAGGGCGCTCAGCAGTGCGTCGGTGTGCCGCTTGGCGAGGGCGCGGTAGAGGCCGCCCTTGTCGCCGAAGTGCCGGTAGAGGATGGGCTTGGTGATGCCCGCCTCCGCGGCGATGGCGTTCATCGAGGCCCCGGGGCCGTCCCTGAGCACCACGCGGTCGGCGGCCTCCAGCAGCTCGCGGCGGCGGCGTTCGGCCGCGGTCCGCTGTCGCTCGGCCTGTCGTGTGGTCTCCATGTCGTTTCTCCCACCCCTGACCCCTGCGTGTCCGTCCTGCCTGCGCAACGTAACACCCTGTCCAGCGGTGCGAGGATCGCCGTCCGGGCGGTTGACAGAGGCTACTTGCCGGTAACAGACTGTGGTTACCGCAAGTAACAATCGGTTTCCGACGGCAGTACGTGGAGGGGAACATGGCCGAGTTCACGCTCGAGCTCAACGACGACCAGAAGCAGGTCCGCGACTGGCTTCACGGCTTCGCCGCAGACGTGATCCGTCCTGCCGCTTCCGAGTGGGACGAGCGTGAGGAAACGCCCTGGCCCGTCATCCAGGAGGCCGCCAAGGTCGGAATCTACTCCCTCGATTTCTACGCGCAGCAGTTCTTCGACCCGACGGGCCTCGGCATCCCGATGGCGATGGAGGAGCTGTTCTGGGGCGACGCGGGCATCGCCCTGTCGATCGTCGGTACGGGCCTTGCGGCCGTCGGCGTCCTCGCCAACGGCACCGAGGAGCAGATCGGCACCTGGATCCCGCAGATGTACGGCGACGCGAACGATGTGAAGGTCGCCGCCTTCTGCTCCTCCGAGCCCGACGCCGGCTCCGACGTCGGCGCGATGCGCACCCGCGCCGTCTACGACCAGGCCAAGGACGAGTGGGTGCTCAACGGCACCAAGACCTGGGCGACCAACGGCGGCATCGCAGGCGTCCACGTCGTGGTCGCGGTCGTCGACGCCGAGCTCGGTTCCAAGGGGCACGCCTCCTTCATCGTGCCGCCGGACACCGCGGGCCTCTCGCAGGGCCAGAAGTTCAAGAAGCACGGCATCCGCGCCTCGCACACCGCCGAGGTCGTCCTGGAGGACGTGCGCGTCCCGGGCCACTGTCTGCTCGGCGGCAAGGAGAAGCTGGACCAGCGCCTCGCGCGCGCCCGCGAGCGCGCCGCCGCCGGTGGCGGCGAGCGCGTGAAGAACGCCGCGATGGCCACCTTCGAGGCGTCCCGCCCGGCCGTCGGCGCGATGGCGGTGGGCACCGCGCGTGCCGCGTACGAGGTCGCGCTGGACTACGCGAAGACCCGGACCCAGTTCGGCCGCCCGATCATCGACAACCAGGGCATCGCCTTCCAGCTCGCCGACATGCGTACCCAGATCGACGCGGCGCGCCTGCTGGTCTGGCGCGCCTCGTGGATGGCGACCGCCGGCAAGCCCTTCGACTCGGCCGAGGGCTCGATGTCCAAGCTGTACGCGAGCGAGACCGCCAAGAAGGTCACCGCTCAGGCGATCCAGATCCTCGGCGGCAACGGCTTCACCCGTGAGTACCCGGTGGAGCGGATGCACCGGGACGCCGCGATCTACACGATCTTCGAGGGAACGAGCGAGATCCAGCGCCTGGTGATCGCCCGCACGCTGTCCGGCATGCCTATCCGCTGAGGCCGCGCCTGCAGCCCAGTCCCTGTCCACGCGGACAGGGACTGGGCTGTCTGGCCATTCAGGCGGGGAGCTGGGCCTCGATGGCCGCGACGACCTCCGGGGCCTCCGGCTCGGTGCGGGGGCGGATCCGGGCGACGGGCTCGCCCGCCGGGGAGATGAGGAACTTCTCGAAGTTCCACTGGATGTCCCCGGCCTCACCGTCCGCGTCCTCGAGTCGGGTCAGCTCCGCGTAGAGCGGGTGCCGGCCCGCGCCGTTGACGTCGGTCTTCGCCAGCAGCGGGAAGCTCACCCCGTACGTCGTCGAGCAGAACGTCTGAATCTCCTCCGAGCTCCCGGGCTCCTGGCCGCCGAACTGGTTGCACGGCACGCCGAGCACGGTGAAGCCGCGGTCCCCGTACTCCTTCTGGAGCCGTTCGAGACCGGCGTACTGCGGGGTCAGCCCGCACTTGGAGGCGACGTTCACCAGGAGGACCGCCTGGCCGCGGTAGGCGCCCAGCGTGGTCGGCTCGCCCGTGAGGGTGTGGAGCGGGATGTCGTGCAGCGTCATGGGTGTGTCTCCTCGTCGGTGTCTTCCACGGCCATTGTCACTCCCGGCGGTTCATCGGTACGAAGCCGTCAGCCGCCGACCGTCTTGAAATAGAAGGTGGTCGGCTTGAGGACGCCGGCCGGGTCGGCGGCGTAGTCCGGAATGGATCCCGACTCCGTCCAGCCGGCGGCGCGGTACAGCCGCTCGGCGGGGCTGCCGCTCTCGGTGTCCAGGATCAGCAGCGTGACCCCGTCGGCGGCCGCCGAGCGCTCGACCGCGTCGAGCAGCTGCCTCCCGAGCCCCCGGCCCCGTACCGACGGACGGACCATCAGCTTCGCGACCTCCGCGCGGTGGCGGGCATTGGGCAGCGGCGCGCGGGACAGGCCGATGGTGCCCGCGATCCGCTCGGCGTCCCGGGCGATCCACACCCGGTGGCTCCCCGCTTCCACGGAGGCGGCGCGCTCCCGCCACCAGCACGCGGCGGCCTCCCGGTCCAGCGGCGCCAGAAATCCTACGGAGGCGCCGCCCTCGACCGTCTCCACCAGGAGGGCGGCCAGCTCATCGGCGTACGTGACCAGTTCGGGTCCGGACACCGGGACGATCTCGGTCATGGGACAGACCCTTTCACGGTGCGACGATCATCAGTGCGTAGCGGACCCGCTCCGGGCCCGGACAACGAAAGCGCGAGGGGCCGCGCAACCGGAACCGCAGGCAGTCGCCCGGGCCGACCGTGTGCACGGTGGCATCGACGGTGATCTCCACCGTCCCCTCCAGGACCCAGATGTGCTGCTCCAGACCGGAAACGGGCGGATTCTCGTACGCGATCACGGCGCCCGCGTCGAGGATGCCCTCGACGACCTCCGCGCGCAGACCCGCGTGCGGAGGCGAGACGGATCTGCGGACGAAGCCCGACGTCTCGTCCCGCCAGACCGTCTGACGCCCGGCGGGTACCAGCTGCGGCGGCTGCGCCTCCACCTCCAGCAGCAGCCGGGACATGGTGCGCTCGTAAACGGTGCACAGGGTGCCGAGCTGGGCGGCGGTCGGGCTCAGCTCGCCCCGTTCGAGCCGGGAGAGCGTCGAGCGGCTCAGCCCGCTGTGCCGGGCCAGCTCGTCCAGCGACCAGCCGCGCTCGACGCGCAGCTCGCCGAGCCGTGCCGCGAGCCCGGCCTCGACGGTCCCTTCGCCCCTGTCAGTGTTTCTCACATCGGAGAGGATATCTCCATTCGGAGAGAGGGGCTGCGTGATCCGGGTGAACGTCGCTCGGGCTGCCGGTCGGGTGCCGTCATGCAACGCTTGGACGGGGGGATGCCCGGCCGGGCGCTCCGGTCCTGCTGGGCAACTCCGCTACCGAGGAGGCCGGCATGGCCGGAACGAGCAACGAACCCAGAGCGGCGCGCACCACTGCCTCGAAGACCCACCCGTTCCAGACGGGCTGGACGGCCTTCGCCGCCGTGCTGATGATCTTCGGCGGGGCCATGACGATCTTCCAGGGGATCGCCGCCATCGCCAAGGACGACGTCTTCGTCGCCACCCGCAACTACGTCTTCCAGTACAGCCTGACCGGCTGGGGCTGGATCCACCTCATTCTCGGCATCGTCATCGTGCTCGCCGGCTGCGCCCTGTTCACCGGGGCGTTCTGGGCGCGCGCCGTCGGCGTGCTCCTCGCCGGACTCGGCGCGCTCGCCAACTTCCTGTGGCTGCCGCACTATCCGTTCTGGTCCATCGTGCTCATCGCCATCGACATCTTCATCATCTGGGCACTGTGCGCCGGACCCCGCGGCAGGGAAGAGGTCTGACCGCAAGGCCTCGCGGGATGCTCACGCCCCCGGTGGCCGCGTCGAGAACGCGGCCACCGGGGGCGTGATCCTGAGCGTGAGGACGTAGGCGACCACCACCGAGACGATCACGAGCGGCATGACCGTGAGGC
Source organism: Streptomyces sp. NPDC096323 (assembly GCF_040302845.1). Lineage (NCBI taxonomy): Bacteria > Bacillati > Actinomycetota > Actinomycetes > Kitasatosporales > Streptomycetaceae > Streptomyces > Streptomyces sp. NPDC096323. Next base: position 24,032 of record NZ_JBEOSI010000013.1, on the reverse strand, counting down.
CCTCGGTCCCCAGCAGCAGCGTGGCCAGCAGCACCGATGTCATCGGAAGTTTCAGCATGGACACGCACATCGCCCCGATCCCCATGGCGAATCCGGACGTCGGGTTCAGCCCGGGGAGATGCGCCAGGGCGAGGCCCCCCGCCGCGCCGGCGAACATGGCCGGAAAGACGGGGCCGCCCCGGAAAGCGCTCAACGACGCGCAGTAGGCCAGCGCCTTGCAGACGATGAGCACCACCAGGGCGGCCGCCGAGTACCGCGCGCTGTCGGCCAGCAGGGGATCCAGGGCGTGCTCGCCCGAGTACAGCACCTGCGAGGCGGAGTGCCCGGTGATCTCCGCGTACGCGTACGCGAGCACACCGATGGCGAGGCCCATCAGGACGGTCGCCGGCACTCTCCGCCGCTCGACCCGCGGCTGGAGGAACAGCGACAGCCGTTGCACTGCCGCCCCCGCGAACGCGGCGCCCAGGCCGAGGGCGACGGCCCAGCCGAATTCGGCGACGGTGGGCCCTTCGGCCGGAGGTACATGGTGCAGTGCCAGCGAGTACGTGCCCAGACCGGTCCACGAACCCAGCCCCGTGAAGATCAGCGCTCCGATCCCTGCCGCCAGCAGCCCGGGCACCAACGCCACCCCGAGCATCAGTCCGGCCAGGCCGGACGCCTCCATCAGCAGGAACGCGCCGATCAGCGGCGATCCCAGCAGTGCGCTCACGGCGGCGAAGCTGCCCGCGGCTCCCACCACCGCGCTCGCCCCCGGATCGATGTCCGGCTTGATCAGCCGCACCGCGTACACGGCCGCGCCCCCGCCCAGTGCGATGAGCGGCGCCTCGGGGCCGAGCGCCGCGCCGAGGCCGAGGGAGGCGATTGCCGCGAGCGCGATGCCGGGCAGGTGTGCGACCGAGGGGGGACCGGTGCTGACCAGCCCCTCGGCCGGCTTGTGCCCGCCGCCCCCGGGGAGATACCGGATGGCGAGTCCGGTCAGCAGCCCTGCCACGCCGAGCAGCGGCACCGGCCACCACGAGGGTGTCCCGGCGAAGCCCAGGCCCTGGGGCAGATCGTCGTACGTCAGCGACTGGAGTTCGGAGACGAGAGCGAGGAAGCCGAAGGCCCCCGCCGAGATCGGGACCCCCAGGACCGCCACGATCACCAGCAGGACCGCGTAGCCGCGGGTACGGATCAGGGCGGCGGGATCGGGTGGCCGGGCGGCGGGCGCTCCGGCGGGCTCGTCCGACATGCTCGTTCTCTCTCCTCGCTCGGGATTCCTGTGGACGCCTGGCCCGCGGGCCGGGTCAGCCGCTGGGCGGGCCCAGCAGGACGACGGTGTCGCCCGGCTCCGTGGCAGGGATTCCCGCGTCCGTGACCGGCGCGAGCCGTCCCTCCGGCCGCACCACGAACAGCAGCTGGTGACCGGCCGGGAGAGCGTCGCCGGCCGGCCGCGCCACCGCACGGGCACCCGCCTCGTACCGGCGGGCCAGCTCGGGGCCGGTGAGCCCGCCGCCGAACAGTGACTCCCCACCCGTGTACGGAGCCACCACCCCGTGGTTCGCGGACGGCGCCGCGAGACGGTGCACCGGGCCCTCGACGCTCTCGCGGAGCGTCGTCGAGGCGAGGGCGTTGAAGTCGTCCTCGTCCGTGAGCAGCAGCACCCCGGTGATTCCTTCGAGTTCCGCACCGGCGCCGGTGGCCGAGGCGAGCAGTTCGCCGGGCGCCAGCTTCAGCCCGGCCGCCGCGATCCGCTCCCGCTCCCGCTCGGCACCGGCCCACATCAGGACGTCCAGCCCCGCCGAACTCAGCGCACGCGCCAGGTCGACCGCCCACGGCGCGCCGCCGACGAGCAGGGGCCTGGACCGTGCCGGACGCAGCACCCCGAGCCGCCGGGCGACCGGGAACGCCGTCAGGCCGTACAGCGTGACCGTGGCGACGATGACGACGAAGGTGGCGGGCAGGATGCGCTCGGCGCCCGCGATGCCCTTGTGGACCAGTTCGGCCGAGAACGTGGACGCCGTCGCAGCCGCGACGATGCCGCGCGGTGCCATCCAGCCGATGAACCACCGTTCCCCGCGCGGTACATCCGTACGCAGCGTGGCCAGGTGGGCCACCAGGGGTCTGGTCACCAGGACGAGCAGCGCGACCAGTGCCAGCGACGGCAGCACCACGTGCCGCAGCGACGCCGGGGTGACCGTGGCCGAGATCGAGATGAACAGCAGACCGATGGTCAGCGAGACCAGGGTCTCGAAGAACGGCCGTCTGGCCGGGATGTCCAGGCCGGGCAGATTGGCCATGACCATCCCCATGAGGACCGCCGAGATCAGACCCGTGTCGTCGCGCAGCGCGTCACAGGCCGCGGCCACACCGATGACGGCGGCGATCTGCACGGATGTGCCCAGCTCCTCGCTCAGCCGCACCCGGCTCAGCACCAGCCACAGCACCGCCGCCCCGACCGCACCACCGGCCAGCCCCACGGCCGTACTGATCAGGAACCCCCCGACCTGGCTGCCGAAACCCTGCCGGCCGCTGGTGATCACACCGTGGAAGACGAGAGCCCCAAGAATGCCGCCCACCGGATCGATCAGGGAACCCTCCCAGATCAGGACGCGTTGAAGCCGCTCGGCCGGCCGGACGAAGTTGAGCAGCGGCCCGACGACGGTCGGACCGGAGACGACCAGGATCGCGGCGAGCATCACCGCCGCCCGCATCGACATGTCCAGGACCGGCACGGCGAACAGGGCTGCGGACACGAGGGTGAGCAGCGTTCCGAGCCAGAGCAGCCGGACCACGACGCGCCGCGTGTGTCCCGTGAGCCGCTTGAGCTCGAGGCCCAGCCCGGCGTCGTACAGGATCACCGCCACCGCAAGGGAGACCAGCGGCGAGAAGGTGGCGCCCAGCAGCCGTTCGGGGTTGACCGTGTCGGTGAGCGCCCCGGCGGTGAAGCCGACGGGCAGCAGGACGAGCAGCGCCGGGACGCGCAGCCGGCTCGCCAGCAGCTGCGAGGCGACCGCGAGCACCACGATCAGACCCAGACCCACCAGCACCTGATCGGCCGTCATGACCGTGCCTCCTCGGACGACATCCCGCGGTGCGCCGGGGTGGCGGTCGCGGCCCGCGGAACACCGCGCGCGACCACCTTCCGCGGCGTCGGCCCGGCACGACGGTCAGGCGCGCGCCGGGGGGCGGGTACGAGGCTGTCCTATCCATCCAATGGGCTAGTCACGGGGGCGGGGATCACTTCTTTTTCTCGTCCCAAGGAGTGCCGAGCCAGCTGTCGAACGAGCGGACCACCGCCGTGAGCGCGGCCGCCAGCCGCCAGTCGGCCCATGGGGCGTGCACCAGGACGTTGTCCTCGGACCGGTACTCCAGCGGGGTCTCGCCGTCCGCCCGCCAGACGATGCGCCGCGGCCCGCGCGGCACGTCGCCGCCGCCGGCGAAAAGGCTTCCCACTCCGATGGCCACCCACAGGGGGGACAGCAGCCACCACGCGTACCACCAGAAGATCCGGCCCTTGAGCCCGACGGCCACGGGACGGCCGGTCTGGGCCACCGTCCAGCGCGTGCGAAGGCCCTTGCCGGACAGGGCCTTCTCCCGGACGAGGGTGCCGAGGAGCTCCCCCTGCCCGCCCCACACCTGATATTCGGACACGCCCCCGCCCGCCGACGTGGTGACGAGCGTCGCCACCCGGGAACGGCGCTCGGGTTCGGCCCACAGCACGAAGGAGCGGGCGCCGTCCTTCCGCGCCGCGAGGTAGGCGGGTATGCCGCCCGCCGGCAGTTCGCGTTCCAGATACGCCACCACGTGGAACGGGCCCTGCGACTCGTCGACGACGACGTGGTCGAAACCCTCGGCCACGCCGGGCCGCACCTCGGGCCGGGCTTTCCCGGGCTTGGGAAGGGCCATCACTTTCAGGGCGCTGGTCACGTACGGTTCCTCCGTCGGTGTGGTCGGAAGTCGAAGCCTAAGGCCGTGTCCGCACCGGGTACCTGCGAAGATCAGGGCGTGGAACCACCGCAACCCGCCCCCGACGCCGAGCCGCTGCCCGGCACCACCGCGGCCACCGGCCGACGCCCGGTGCGCTGCCGCGTGTGCGGACGCCCGCTCACCGGCACGTCCTCGCGCCGCACCGGCCTCGGCCCCACCTGCGACGCCAAGCTCCACCCGGCCCCGCCCGGCATCCGCACCCGCCGGCACGAGGTCGAGCAGGACCCGCTGCCGGGCACCTGAGCGGCGAGCACTGCTGCGCCCGGCAGAGCCGGGAGAGCGGCCAGGCGGAGCGGGGTCAGGCGGGCTTCTCGCCCAGCCGCCGGAACAGCCCCTCCTGCACCACCGACACCAGCAGATTGCCCTCGCGGTCATAGATCCGGCCGCGCGCCAGACCCCGCCCTCCGGTGGCCACCGGGGACTCCTGGTCGTACAGGAACCACTCGTCGGCCCGGAACGGACGGTGGAACCACATCGCGTGGTCCAGCGACGCCATGTCGAAGCCGCGCGGTCCCCACAGCGGTTCCACCGGGATGCGCACCGCGTCCAGCAGCGTCATGTCGCTCGCGTACGTCAGCGCGCAGGTGTGCACCAGCGGATCGTCACCCAGCGGGCCGACCGCGCGCATCCACACCGCGCTGCGGGGGTCCGCGTCCTTGATCTCCTCCCGCGTCCAGCGCAGCCGGTCGACGTAGCGGATGTCGAACGGCTGGCGCCGCGCCATCCGCTCCAGCGCCTCCGGCAGACCGCCCAGGTGCTCGCTCACCTCTTCGGCCACCGTCGGCAGGTCCTCGGGATCCGGCACCACACGGGCCGGCGGCAACTGGTGCTCGAAGCCCGCCTCCTCCGGGCGGTGGAAGGACGCCGTCAGATTGAAGATCGTCCTGCCCTGCTGGACGGCCGTCACCCGGCGCGTGGTGAACGACCGGCCGTCCCTGACCCGCTCCACGTCGTAGACGATCGGCACCCCGGGACGGCCCGGCCGCAGGAAGTAGGCGTGCAGCGAATGCACCGGCCGGTCCCCGTCCGTGGTGCGGCCCGCCGCCACCAGCGCCTGCCCCGCCACCTGCCCGCCGAAGACCCTCTGCAGGGACTCCTCGGGGCTGCGGCCGCGGAAGATGTTGACCTCGATCCGCTCCAGGTCGAGCAGATCGACCAGACGCTCGGCGGGGTTCGTCATGCGCTTCTTCTCCACTCTCGCAGCGGCGCCTCCGGTACGGACGCGCTCACAACTGGCCCACGGAGGTGACCCGGACGACCGCCCGGCCCTCCTCGTCGGACGCGGCCAGGTCGACCTCGGCACTGATGCCCCAGTCATGGTCGCCGTTCGGGTCGGCGAACGTCTGCCGGACGCGCCACAGGCCGTGCTCGGAGTCCTCGTCGATCTTCAGCAGCTTCGGCCCCCGGGCGTCCGGGCCGGTGCCCAGCTCCTCGTACTCGTCCCAGTACGCGTCCATCGCCTCGCCCCACGCGTCCTCGTCCCAGCCCGCGTCGCCGTCCAGTTCCCCGAGGTCACGGACCCGGTCCAGGGCGGCCAGCTCGACCCGGCGGAACATCGCGTTGCGCACCAGCACCCGGAAGGCGCGGGGGTTGGCCGTGACCGGCTTGACCTCGTCGGCACGCTCCTGCGCCTGCTCGGCCGTCTCGACCTCGGGATTGGCGAGCTGCTCCCACTCGTCGAGCAGACTGGAGTCGACCTGGCGGACCATCTCGCCGAGCCAGGCGATGAGGTCCTCCAGGTCCTCGGACTTGATGTCGTCCGGGATGGTGTGCTCCAGCGCCTTGTACGCGCTCGCGAGATAGCGCAGCACGATGCCTTCGGTGCGCGCGAGTTCGTAGTTCGACGTGAACTCGGTGAAGGTCATCGCGCGTTCGTACATGTCGCGGATCACCGACTTCGGCGACACCGGATGGTCGCTCACCCACGGGTGACTCTGGCGGTAGACGTCGTACGCGTGCCACAGCAGCTCGCTCAGCGGCTTCGGGTACGTCACCTCCTGGAGGAGCTCCATCCGCTCCTCGTACTCGATGCCGTCGGCCTTCATCTGCCCGACCGCCTCCCCGCGCGCCTTGTTCTGCTGCGCGGCGAGAATCTGGCGCGGGTCGTCGAGCGTCGACTCCACCACCGAGACCATGTCCAGCGCGTACGACGGCGAGTCGGCGTCCAGCAGCTCGAACGCGGCGAGCGCGAACGTGGACAGCGGCTGGTTCAGCGCGAAGTCCTGCTGCAGATCGACGGTGAGCCGCACGATGCGGCCCTCCGCGTCCGGCTTGTCCAACTGCTCCACCACGCCGCCGTCGAGCAGCGAGCGGTAGATCGCGATGGCCCGGCGGATGTGGCGCAGCTGCGCCTTGCGCGGCTCGTGGTTGTCCTCCAGCAGATGCCGCATCGCCTCGAAGGCGTTGCCAGGACGTGCGATCACCGCCAGCAGCATGGTGTGCGTGACCCGGAAACGGGACGTCAGCGGCTCGGGATCGGACTGGATGAGCTTGTCGAACGTGGTCTCCGACCAGGCGACGAAGCCCTCCGGGGCCTTCTTGCGGACGACCTTGCGCTTCTTCTTCGGGTCGTCACCGGCCTTCTTGACCGCCTTCTCGTTCTCCACGACGTGCTCGGGCGCCTGCGCGACGACGAAGCCCGCCGTGTCGAAGCCCGCCCGGCCGGCCCGGCCCGCGATCTGGTGGAACTCACGCGCACGCAGCGTTCGCACCCGGGTGCCGTCGTACTTGGTGAGGGCGGTGAACAGCACCGTGCGGATGGGGACGTTGACCCCGACGCCGAGCGTGTCCGTACCGCAGATGACCTTCAGGAGACCCGCCTGCGCGAGCTTCTCGACCAGGCGGCGGTACTTCGGGAGCATGCCCGCGTGGTGCACACCGATGCCGTGGCGCACATAGCGCGAGAGGTTCTGGCCGAACTTGGTGGTGAAGCGGAAGTTGCCGATGAGATCGGCGATCTTCTCCTTCTCCTCCTTGGTGCACATGTTGATGCTCATCAGCGACTGCGCCCGCTCGACGGCCGCGGCCTGCGTGAAGTGCACGATGTAGACCGGCGACTGCCGGGTGTCCAGGAGCTCGGTGATCGTCTCGGTGATCGGCGTCAGCCGGTACTCGTAACTGAGCGGCACCGGACGGGTCGCCGAGCGCACCACGGAGGTGGGCCGGCCCGTGCGGCGGGTCAGGTCCTCCTCGAACATCCGGACGTCACCCAGCGTGGCCGACATCAGGACGAACTGGGCCTGGGGCAGCTCCAGGATCGGGATCTGCCACGCCCAGCCGCGGTCCTGCTCCGCGTAGAAGTGGAACTCGTCCATGACGACCTGGCCGATGTCCGCGTACTTCCCGTCACGCAGCGCGATGGACGCGAGGACTTCGGCGGTGCAGCAGATCACCGGGGCGTCGGCGTTGACCGAGGCGTCGCCGGTGAGCATGCCGACGTTCTCCGTACCGAACAGCTTGCACAGGTCGAAGAACTTCTCCGAGACCAGGGCCTTGATCGGGGCGGTGTAGAAGGTGACCTTGTCCTGGGCGAGAGCGGTGAAGTGCGCACCCGCCGCGACCAGGCTCTTTCCGGAGCCGGTGGGGGTGGAAAGGATCACGTTCGCCCCGGAGACCACCTCGATCAGCGCCTCCTCCTGAGCGGGATAGAGGGTGATCCCCTGCGTCTCGGTCCATGACGAGAAAGCCTCGAAGAGGGCGTCGGGGTCGTCGGTCGGGGGCAGCTGATCGATAAGGGTCACGCCCCCATCTTGCCTGTCTTCCACCCCGATGAGGGAACCGGACGACGGCAGAAAGATCACGGACGATACGCTTCCCACTCAACTCGGCCGCACCGCACCGATGGTGGCCGGAACTCGCGCTCGGGCACGACCCGGCGCACCTCACCACAGCTACGGGGGCGGACAGCCATGATGGGACCGGCACACTCTCTGTCAGGGGCGGCGGCCTGGCTGGGGGTGGGCGCGGCCGCGGCCGCCGCGGGCCACACCATGCCGTGGCCCGTTCTGGTCGTCGGCGCGCTGATCACCGCGGGCGCGGCGCTCGCCCCGGACCTCGACCACAAGTCGGCGACCATCTCACGCGCCTTCGGACCGATCTCACGCGGACTGTGCGAGATCGTCGACAAGCTCTCGCACGCCGTCTACAAGGCCACCAAGATGCGGGGCGACAAGAACCGCAGCGGCGGACACCGGACGCTGACCCACACCTGGCTGTGGGCGGTCCTGATCGGTGCGGGCGCCTCCGCGGCTGCGATCACCGGCGGCCGGTGGGCGGTGCTGGCGATCCTCTTCATCCATCTGGTGCTCGCCGTCGAAGGGCTGCTCTGGCGGGCCGCCCGGATGTCCAGCGACGTCCTGGTGTGGCTGCTCGGCGCGACCAGCGCGTGGATTCTCGCCGGTGTCCTGGACAAGCCGGGCAACGGCTCGGACTGGCTCTTCGACGCCCCCGGCCAGGAGTACCTCTGGCTCGGCCTGCCCATCGTGCTCGGTGCCCTCGTCCATGACATCGGCGACGCGCTGACCGTCTCCGGCTGCCCGATCCTGTGGCCGATCCCGGTCGGCCGCAAGCGCTGGTATCCGATCGGCCCGCCGAAGGCCATGCGGTTCAGGGCCGGCAGCTGGGTGGAGCTGAAGGTGCTGATGCCGGTGTTCATGGTGCTCGGGGGAGTGGGCGGAGCCGCCGCCATGAACGTCATCTGAGGCACACCGCGGTCTCCGGGTCGTTGCATGCCGAAGGTGGCGCCTTCCAGCCTTCAGCCGGAAAGGCTGGAAGCTGGAAAGCGCCACCCGGGAACACCCGGACGTGCCGGTCCCGTCAGCCGTGCCAGGACCGCCACAGCGCCGCATACGCGCCGTCCGCCGCCACCAGCTCGTCATGGCTGCCGAGCTCGCTGATCCGGCCCCGCTCGACGACGGCGATCACGTCCGCGTCGTGCGCGGTGTGCAGCCGGTGGGCGATCGCCACGACCGTACGGCCGTCGAGCACCCGGGCCAGCGACCGCTCCAGATGACGGGCAGCGCGCGGGTCGAGCAGCGACGTCGCCTCGTCCAGCACCAGCGTGTGCGGATCGGCCAGCACCAGCCGGGCCAGCGCGATCTGCTGCGCCTGCGCCGGGGTGAGCACCAGACCGCCCGAGCCGACCTCGGAGTCCAGCCCCTCGTCGAGCGCCCTCGCCCAGCCGTCCGCGTCGACCGCGGCCAGCGAGGCCCACAGCTCCGCGTCCCCGGCACCGGTACGGGCCAGCAGCAGATTGTCCCGCAGCGAACCGACGAACACATGGTGCTCCTGGTTGACCAGCGCCACATGTGTACGGACCCGTTCCGCCGGCATCCGGGACAACTCTGCGCCGCCCAGGGTGACTTCACCGGTCCGCGGGGCGTAGATACCGGCCAGCAGCCGGCCCAGGGTGGACTTGCCCGCACCGGACGGCCCGACCAGTGCCATCCGCGTACCGGGAGCGACGTCCAGCGACACCTGATGCAGCACGTCGAGACCGGCGCGGTAGCCGAAGCGGACCTCGTCCGCGCACACCTCACGGCCGTCCGGCGCGACCGTGTCGTCTCCCGCGTCCGGCTCGATCTCGCGGACCCCCACGAGGCGGGCCAGCGACACCTGGGCGACCTGCAACTCGTCGTACCAGCGCAGGATCAGACCGATCGGGTCGACCATCATCTGGGCGAGCAGCGCGCCCGTCGTCAGCTGACCGACGGTGAGCCAGCCCTCGATGACGAACCAGCCGCCGAGCATCAGGACCGCGCCGAGAATCGTCACGTACGTGACGTTGATGACGGGGAAGAGCACGGACCGCAGGAACAGCGTGTACCGCTCCCACGCCGTCCACTCCTTGATCCGCCGGTCCGACAGGGCGACCCGCCGCGCACCCAGCCGGTGCGCCTCAACGGTCCGTCCGGCGTCGACCGTCTCCGCGAGCATCGCGGCGACCGACGCGTAACCGGCCGCCTCCGAGCGGTACGCCGACGGAGCCCGGCGGAAGTACCAGCGGCAGCCGATGATCAGCACGGGCAGCGCGATGAGCACCGAGAGCGCCAGCGGGGGAGCGGTGACGGCGAGCGCGGCGAGCAGCAGCCCCGCCCACACCACACCGATGGCCAGCTGCGGCACCGCCTCGCGCATGGCGTTGGCGAGCCGGTCGATGTCCGTGGTGATACGGGACAGCAGGTCACCCGTCCCGGCCCGCTCCAGCACGCCCGGCGGCAGCCGGACCGAGCGCACGAGGAAGTCCTCGCGCAGATCCGCCAGCATCTCCTCGCCCAGCATCGCGCTGCGCAGCCGCATCATCCTGGTCACCACGGTCTGGATGACCAGCGCCACGGCGAACACCGCGGCGGTGCGCTCCAGATGGAGGTCGGTGACTCCGGCGGACAGGTCCTCGACCAGTCCGCCCAGCAGGTACGGACCCACGATCGACGAGGTCACCGCGACGCAGTTGAGCGCCGTGACCACGAGGAACGGCCGCCGATGGCGCCGCATCAGCTCACGGACGTAGGTGCGTACGGTCGTGGGGGTGCCGACCGGCAGGGTCGTCGCCGACTCCGGGGCGGCCGGGTCGTACGCCGGTGGTGCGACGCCGATCATGCCCTCTCCTCGATTTCCTCGATCGTCCCGATCGTGTCGATGTCTTCGTCCATGTCCGGTCCGGCGGCGGAGAGCGCTTCGCTCATGTCGGGGCCGGCCGCGGCGATCTCTTCGTCGGTCTCGCGGGTGACGACCGCGCGGTACAGCGGTTCGTCGCGCAGCAGTTCACGGTGGGTGCCCACCGCGACCACGGTGCCGCCGTGGACCAGCGCGACCCGGTCCGCCAGGTCGAGCAGCAGCGGTGACGAGGCGAACGCCACCGTCGTACGGTCCTTGCGCAACGCCTTGATGCCCTCGGCCACCCGCGCCTCGGTGTGCGAGTCGACGGCGGACGTCGGCTCGTCGAGCACCAGGGCCTCCGGGTCGGTCACCAGCGACCGCGCCAGCGCGAGCCGCTGACGCTGGCCGCCGGACAGGGACCGGCCGCGTTCGGTGATGCGGGTGTTCATGGGGTCGCCGTCCGTGTCGACGGACGCCTGGGCGAGCGCGTCCAGCACATCCCCGCACTGGGCGGCCGCCAGTGCGTCCACGGCGGCGATCCGGCCCGACGAGGGGACGTCCAGCAGCTCGCGCAGCGTGCCGGAGAGCAGCACCGGGTCCTTGTCCTGGACCAGGACGGCGCTCCGGGCCGCCTCCAGCTCCAGCTCGTCCAGGGGTACGCCCCCGAGCAGGACCGACGGCAGCGCGGGCGCCGCTGCGTCCTCCGCCTCGCCCTCCTGGGTCACGGCAGGCTGGGCATGGCCGCCGAGCCGGTCCGCGAGGCGGCCCGCCTCGTCGGGATCGCCGCAGACCACCGCGGTGAACAGGCCCTCCGGAGCCATCAGCCCGGTGGCCGGGTCGTACAGGTCACCGGCCGGAGCGGCGTCCACCGTGGACGGCCGGGCCACCCGGTTCAGCGAGAGGACCCGGACCGCGCGCTGAGCGGACGGCCGGGAGAAGGAGTACGCCATGGCGATCTCCTCGAAGTGCCGCAGCGGGAACAGCATCAGCGTCGCCGCGCTGTACACCGTCACGAGCTGACCGACCTCGATCCTCCCGTCCCGGGCCAGCGCGGCCCCGTACGTGACCAGCGAGATCAGCAGCACACCCGGCAGGAGCACCTGGATCGCCGAGATCAGCGACCACATCCGCGCGCTGCGCACCGCCGCCTTGCGGACCTCCTGCGAGGCGCGCCGGTAGCGGCCGAGGAACAGCTCCTCGCCCCCGATGCCGCGCAGCACGCGCAGCCCGGCCACCGTGTCGGAGGCCAGCTCGGTGGCCTTGCCCGCCTTCTCGCGCTGGATGTCGGCGCGGCGGGTGGCCCGGGGCAGGAGCGGCAGGACGCCCAGGGCGAGCAGCGGCATCGCGAGCGCCACGAGCACGCCGAGCGAGGGCAGATAGAGGACGAGCCCGACACAGATGATGACGAGGGCCGCAGCGGCCGCGACGAAGCGTGAGAGCGCCTCGACGAACCAGCCGATCTTCTCCACATCACCGGTGGACACCGCGACGACCTCGCCCGCGGCGACCCTGCGGGTCAGCGCCGAACCGAGCTCCGCGGTCTTGCGGGCCAGCAGCTGCTGGACCCGGGCGGCGGCGGTGATCCAGTTGGTGACGGCGGTCCGGTGGAGCATGGTGTCGCCCACCGCGATCAGCACGCCGAGCACCGCGATCATGCCGCCGGCCAGCGCCAGCCGTCCGCCGGACCGGTCGACGACCGACTGGACGGCGAATCCCACGGCGAGCGGCAGCCCCGCGATGGAGCACTGGTGCAGCAGGCCCCACGACATGGACGTGAGCTGTCCGCGTATCTGGTTGCGGCCGAGCCAGAGCAGGAAGCGAGGGCCCGACCGGACATCGGGATCGCCGGGATCCGAGTACGGAAGATCGCGAATGTGCATGACGTCCCAAAAGATTGTAAGGAGCCGGGACCGCGAGGGATCTCCGGAGGCACGTTCGGTGCAAGCGCGTGGGGGAACCAAACCGTACAAGCCTCGCTCTCCGCAGGGGCCGAGGCAAACCCTTTTACGCGCGGGGGTGGGGGCGGTTGCGGGCCGGTTCGACGCGCGCGGCGCGCCCCTGGCAGTCGATGGAGCCGTCCTTCGACTGCCAGGGGCCGCGGCTGTCCGGTGCCGGCTTTGCGCGTGGGCCGGGCCGGGCGGGGCCGGCGCGCGAAGTAAAGATTGGGCACGCATGTCGCCGGACCCCGGGGACAGGACGGCTGCGGACACCGGGTGGTGCGAGCATGGACGGATGCGTATAGCCGGTGCGGTACGAGTGGTGGCCTCGGCGGCCGCCTGCGGTGTCCTGCTCACGACGCTGACGTCGTGCGGTGACGGACAGGACCCGGAGAAGGGCGACGCGCGGTCGGCCGGCGCCCGGAAGGACAAGGACGCGGAACAGACCACCGGCCTGAAGTGGATCCCGGACGTGGGCGACCGGCTGCGGTCGAAGATCCCGCACAACTCCCGGCAGGTCGTCGCCGTTTACGGTGCGGGCAGGAACTCCGCGGACTCCACGGTCGTGCTCTACACCCGGACCGGCTCCACCTGGGACAAGGCCGCAGGCTGGAAGGCCCACAACGGCCGCAAGGGCTGGACCACCGACCACCACGAGGACGACAAGCGCTCCCCGGTCGGCGTCTTCACCCTCACCGACGCGGGCGGCGCACTGCCCGACCCGGGCGCGCTGCTCCCGTACAGCGAATCGGCCGCCATCCGCGCCCCGCGCTACTGGGCCAAGCCCTACTGGCACGACTTCGACTACGTCATCGCCATCGACTACAACCGCGTGAAAGGCACCGCCCCGAACGACCCGACCCGCCCGGAGGGTCAGTCCAAGGGCGGCAGCATCTGGCTCCACATGGATCACGGCAGTGGCACATCGGCCTGTGTGAGCCTGCCGAAGGCGGCCATGGTGAAGCTGCTGCGCACCCTGGACCCGAAGCAGAACCCGGTCGTGGTGATGGGGGACCGCGCCGCGCTCAAGGGCTGAGGGAGCGGCGCCCCGTCGACCGGAGCGGTGAGCAGGTGCGCGGGCATCCGGTCGGCCAGGGCCGTCAGCCAGGTGTGCTGCGGCATCCCGTTACCCGGAGGGTCAGCAGGTGCGCTCCGGCATCCCGTTCACCAGGGTGGTCAACAGGCCGCCGAGCACCTCGCGCTGATCGGCGGTCAGCGGGGCGAGGATCTCCTCCGCGGCCGCCCGGCGCGCGTTGCGCAGCGACCGGAGCGTTGCGATGCCCTCGTCCGTGATCTGGATCCGGACCACCCGACGACTGTCCGGATCGGAGGTCCGGCGCACCCGGCCGCTCGCCTCCAGCCCGTCGACCAGGGTGGTCACGGCGCGGGGGACGACGTCGAGACGCTGGGCGAGATCCGCCATGCGGGGAGGACCGTCGTAATGCGCGACGGTGCGCAGCAGCCGGAACTGCGCGGGGGTGATGCCGATCGGCTCCAGCTGACGGCTCTGGATGCGCTGGAGCCTGCGGGTCAGCCGCAGCAGCTGTTCGGCGAGCACGCCGTCTGGGTCGGGAGAATCCATACCGGGAACAATATCAGGACCTTGTTCATTGTGAGTATAGGTAACAATGAGCTAGGCTCTGATCCTGGCCGGTACGTGCAGAGCACGTACCCACAGCCGGCAGCACGGCCGTCGGCGGCCGTCCTGCCCACACACTGGACGCGCACGCTTCGCAGGCGCCCGCGCCCGCCCCTGCCGTTGTCGCACGCCTGACGAAGGAGCCCATGAAACCCGACGGACCCACGTGGACACCCCCGCCCCGGGACGCCGCCCAGCCGCCTGCCGAGCTGCGCCGCATCCTCCGCCTCTTCCACCCGTACCGCGGCCGCCTCGCGGTGGTCGGACTGCTCGTCGGCGCCTCGTCGCTGGTGTCGGTCGCCTCTCCGTTCCTGCTGCGCGAGATCCTGGACACCGCCATCCCGCAGGGGCGGACCGGGCTGCTCACGCTGCTCGCCCTCGGCATGATCGCCACCGCGGTGATGAACAGCGTCTTCGGCGTGCTCCAGACCCTCATCTCCACCACGGTCGGCCAGCGGGTCATGCACGATCTGCGCACCGCCGTCTACACACAGCTGCAGCGGATGCCGCTCGCCTTCTTCACCCGGACCCGCACGGGCGAGGTCCAGTCCCGGATCGCCAACGACATCGGCGGCATGCAGGCCACGGTCACCTCCACGGCGACCTCGCTGGTCTCCAACCTCACCGCGGTCATCGCCACGGTCGTCGCGATGCTCGCGCTCGACTGGCGGCTGACCATCGTCTCGCTGCTCCTGCTGCCTGTCTTCGTCTGGATCAGCCGCCGGGTCGGCCGCGAGCGGAAGAAGATCACCACTCAGCGCCAGAAGCAGATGGCCGCCATGGCGGCGACCGTCACCGAATCGCTCTCCGTCAGCGGGATCCTGCTCGGCCGCACCATGGGCCGCTCGGACTCGCTCACCCAGGGCTTCGCCGAGGAGTCCGAGCGCCTGGTCGACCTCGAAGTGCGCTCCAGCATGGCCGGCCGGTGGCGCATGTCCACGATCGGCATCGTGATGGCCGCCATGCCCGCCGTCATCTACTGGGCCGCGGGCATCGCCCTGCAGTCCGGCGGTCCGGACGTCTCGATCGGTACCCTCGTGGCTTTCGTCTCGCTCCAGCAGGGCCTCTTCCGGCCCGCCGTGAGCCTGCTCTCCACCGGGGTGCAGATGCAGACGTCCCTCGCCCTCTTCCAGCGGATCTTCGAATACCTCGACCTCACGGTGGACATCACCGAGCCGGAGAAGCCGGTGCGCCTGGAGAAGATCCGCGGTGAGATCCGCTTCGAGGACGTCGACTTCAGCTACGACGAGAAGAGCGGCCCGACCCTCAGCGGCGTCGACATCACCGTGCCCGCCGGTGCGAGCCTGGCCGTCGTCGGTCCCACCGGCTCCGGCAAGTCCACGCTCAGCTACCTGGTGCCGAGGCTGTACGACGTCACCGGCGGCCGGGTCACGATCGACGGGGTCGATGTGCGCGACCTGGACTTCGACACCCTCGCACGGGCGGTCGGCGTGGTCTCCCAGGAGACGTACCTCTTCCACGCCTCGGTCGCCGAGAACCTTCGCTTCGCCAAGCCGGAGGCGACCGCCGAGGAGATCGAGGCGGCGGCCCGCGCCGCCCAGATCCACGACCACATCGCCTCACTGCCCGATGGCTACGACACCCTCGTCGGCGAACGGGGCTATCGGTTCTCGGGGGGCGAGAAGCAGCGCCTGGCCATCGCCCGCACGATCCTGCGCGACCCGCCGGTGCTGATCCTCGACGAGGCGACGAGCGCCCTCGACACCCGTACGGAATTCGCGGTACAGGAGGCGATCGACGCACTCTCCGCGGGACGTACGACGATCACCATCGCCCACCGGCTGTCCACCGTGCGGGATGCCGATCAGATCGTCGTCCTCGACGCCGGCCGCACCGCGGAGCGCGGCAGCCACGAGGAACTGCTGCGACAGGACGGCCGGTACGCGGCCCTGGTCCGCAGGGACGACACCCGACTCGCCCCGGTGGCCGGCTGACCGGTCCGCGTCCGACCGGGCGCCGCAGCAGCCCCATGCTGCGCACCGCGTGTCGCCGCGAGCGGGGTACCGGCGGAGTGATCGGCGCGGAGGTAGCGTGCCCGCATGGTGAACGAGTCCCCGGACGTACCTCCCCGCCGCAGGCCCGGCCGCCGGGTCCGCCCGACCCGGCGCGGCCGTCTGGTGCTGCTCATGGGAGCCGTCCTCGTCCTCGCCGTGGGGGCCGCCGTACTCGTACCCCTGCTCACCACGGAGCCGAAGACCGAACAGCCCCGCACCCTCGTCATTCCGGAGGGGTGGCGGGCCTCGCAGGTGTACGCGGCCGTGGACAAGGCCCTCGGCGAGCCCGCGGGAACCACGGAGAGGGCGGTCGCGACGGCGGACCTGCCGCTTCCGGCCGAGGCGAAGGGCAACCCCGAGGGCTACCTCTTCCCGGCGACGTACCCGGTCACCTCGGGCACGACCCCGGAGAGCCTGCTGCGCTACATGGTCGACACGGCGGTGAGCCGGTTCGGCGCCGACCACATCACGGCCGGGGCACAGCGCAACAACGTCACCGTCTATCAGACGGTGACCATCGCCGGAATCGTCCAGGCCGAGGCGGACACCGTGGCGGACATGGGCAAGGTGGCCAGGGTCATCCACAACCGGCTCGACCGGGGCATGCCCCTCCAGATGGACTCGACGCTCAACTACGCGTTGAACCGCAGCACACTGGACACCACCACGGGCGACACGAAGATCGACAGCCCGTACAACAGCTACGCACACAAGGGGCTCCCGCCCACCCCCATCGGCAATCCCGGAGAGCAGGCGATGGCGGCGGCCATCGGCCCCACTCCCGGCCCATGGCTGTATTTCGTCACGGTCGCACCCGGCGACACCCGCTTCACCGACGACTACGCGGAGCAACGGCGCAACGTGGCGGAGTTCAACCGCAACCGCCGTGGCGCCGGCAACGGCTGAACAGCACACCGGCTCCGGTCGAGGAGCTCACGCGGGCACCGGTGCGGCCCGCTCCAGGAGCTCACGCGGGCACTGGTGCCGACCTCACCAGCAGCCGGCCGATGGCGCGCACGGCGGCGCGCCCCGCCCGGTTGGCGCCGATGGTGCTGGCGGACGGCCCGTATCCGACGAGATGGACGCGCTCGTCGCGCACGGCCTGCGTTCCCTCGACACGGATCCCGCCCCCGGGCTCACGGAGCCTCAGCGGGGCGAGGTGATCGACGGCGGCCCGGAAGCCGGTCGCCCAGAGAATGACGTCCGCCTCGACGGTGCGACCGTCGTCCCAGGCGACGCCGGCCGGTGTGATCCGGTCGAACATGGGCAGCCGGTCGAGCACCCCCGACTCGCGGGCATGCCGGACCGCGTCGGTGAGTGGCAGCCCGGTGACGCTCACGACACTCTGCGGCGGCAGCCCGCGCCGCACCCGTTCCTCCACCATGGCGACGGCTGCCCGGCCCTGCTCGGCGCCGAACGGACCCTCGCGGAACACCGGCGGCCGGCGTGTCACCCAGTAGGTCTTTGCCGCCACCTCGGCGAGCTCCATCAGATGCTGGGTTCCGGAGGCCCCACCGCCCACGACGACCACCCGCTGCCCGGCGAACTCGGCGGGCCCCGGGTAGTTCGCCGTGTGCAGCTGCCGCCCGCGGAAGGTTTCCTGCCCCGGATAGCGCGGCCAGAACGGCCGGTCCCAGGTGCCCGTGGCATTGATCAGGGCACGCGTCGCGTACGTACCCTCGGACGTCTCGACGAGCAGCCGCCCGCCCACGCCCTCGCGCACCGCGCTCACCTCGACGGGCCGGTGAACCCTCAGGTCGAAGCGTCGCTCGTACGCGTCGAAGTAGGCCCCGATCACCTCGGACGAGGGCTGGCTGTCGTCGGCCCCCGTCAGCTCCATGCCGGGCAGGGCGTGCATGCCGTGCACCTTGCCGTACGTCAACGAGGGCCAGCGGAACTGCCAGGCGCCACCCGGACTCGGGGCGTGGTCGAGGACGACGAAATCGCGGTCCGGTTCCAGACCGCTGCGACGCAGATGGTAGGCGCCCGACAGACCTGCCTGTCCGGCGCCGATCACCACGACATCCACCGAGCGCACCCCAATGTTGTTCACGCTTCTACCAACCGCATCGGTGACAAGGATCTTCCCGCGGGCCCCGTCACCCCTTCACCTCCCGTCTGCCTCCGGGCGACGCGACCACGCCGTCTCGACACGTGGACGCGCAATCCCGCGGTACGGGCAGGACAATGAGCCCATGTCCTCTGCCTTCAGCACCAGCGTCCTGAACATCACCACAGGTACGACGGAGACCGTCACCGACCTGACGTCCGCCTGCGAACAGTTCCTCACCCGGTCGGCCCCGGGCCGCGACGGCCTGCTCAACATCTTCGTCCCGCACGCGACCGCCGGGATCGCCATCCTGGAGACGGGTGCGGGCAGCGACGACGACCTGCTCTCCGCCCTGCACTCCCTGCTCCCCGCGGACGACCGCTGGCAACACCGCCACGGCAGCCCGGGCCACGGCCGCGACCACGTACTGCCGGCCCTCGTCCCGCCCCATGCGACGCTGCCGGTGATCGCGGGGCGACTGGAACTGGGGACGTGGCAGTCGGTGTGCCTGGTGGATACAAATCGCGACAATGCAAACCGCCAGGTCCGTCTGTCGTTCTTCGGGTAGGGCTGTGTCTGCCGTCACTGTAGGAGTGATGTCCGGCCGCACCAAGTGAGAGGGGCGGGAATCTCCGACATGGGGCGCAGTAACTCGCGCGTGATCCGGCGGGGCTCCCCGTGGCCGCCGGCGTCCGCGGCGGTGTCCGAGCCTGCTTCGTCGACGGCATCGACCACAACGACGATGGGAGCTCCCTGACGCCCGCGCCGGGTGAGCTCCTGCAGCAGAGCGGCGGGGCCGTCGGTACGGGTGTCCAGCGCGGTGGCGATGCGTTCGACCACCTCCTCCAGCCGTTTGTGCCGCGCGTGGACCGCGGCCGAGACGCACCCGGCGGGAAGCACGGTCGAGGCGTCGACATCGGAGAGGTCGAGACGAGCCCGGTATCCGAGGTCCGAAAGGGCGACGATCCGTCCGAGCACCGCCGACTTTCCGCATCCCGGGCTACCGGTGACCACTCTTCCGCGACCGTCACCCAGGGGCGAGGTGAGCCAGTCCACGAGTTCGGACAGCACTCGGATCCGGCCGCTGAAGTACAGGCCCTGCTCGGACTCGAACTCCACACCCCGCGACCGGGGGCTCGGTCGGGGCGGCACGGTTGCGGGTCCAGATGACGGTGCCACCGGTCTTGCACAACTGGTTGCAGGCCGATGGTGCCCTTGATGTCGCTGTCGGTGATGTTTCCCTCACGTTGCCTTCGTCATGGTCCCTCCTAAGGCGGCCGCCGCCCAGACGGCGCGGCCACGCCACGGCGGTGGGGACAGGTGCATCGGGGGAGCTCCTCCAGGAACGGTACGGGGGAGCTCGGACACTGGGCAGACGCCGTTACTCGGGCATTACCCACGCGGCTTGCCCAACCATGGACATGCCATTTCTCTGCTCAGCCGCCGTGCTTCGCGGCGCGCAACAGCGCTCGTGCCCACGCGGCCCGGCTCGTCCCGGCCGGGTAGGGAAGGCGTTCGGCCAGGGACTCGGCCCGGGCCAGCTCCTCCGCCCCCTCGGCTTCCTCGGCGAGCATGGACAAGGAAGCGCCGAGTACGATACGCGCCTCCACCTCGGCCAGATGTTCCCCGGTACGTTCCGCCCGCGACACCTCGGCCAGCGCGTGCTGCCGGGCGGATGCGGCCCGGCCGGAGAGGAGCTCCCCCCAGGCCGCCAGAACCGGTGCCTCGTCGCCGAAACGTTCCAGCACTCGCAGCACTGTGTCGGGACGCTCCATGTGCAGGGCAAGTTCCGCACGTGCGGTGCGCACCGCGTGGCTCGCCCGCCGGTCCCCGAGCGTCGTGGCGACCGACTGGGCGCGGTCCAGAAGGACCTCGGCGGCGGCTGCCTCGTTCAGGGCCCACCGGGCACGGGCCAGCGCCGCGAGCGCGTACGGGAGGCACCAGACCTCGGCCGGTTCCGCACCCGCGACGGCGGCCTCGGCGAGAGCCAGGGCCTGCTCGGGCTCTTCCAGGAGCAGCCGGAGTTCCGCGAGGTTCGCCCGCTCGAAGGCGGCGGCCGCCGGGCCGCCGGACCGTTCTGCGAGGCCGAGGGCGCGCTCTCCCCGGTCGATCGCCTCGTGCAGCCGGCCGGCGCGGCGCGCGTTCTCGCGCAGCATCGACAGGACCGACCCGAGCAGCGTGGGATCGCCGTAGGCCTCGGCGGGAGTCAGCGCTTTGTCGCCCGCTGCACGTGCCAGGTCGAAGTGGCCCGCGAGTCCCAGATTGCTGGCCTGCAGGACGAAGGCACGGGCCTTCAGGCCGTGGCTGGCATGTCCGGGCACCTCGTCCGCCGCTGCCAGGGCGCGTTCGGCTGCGGCGCACCCGTCGTCGTAATGTCCCTGGGTACTGAGAACGACGGAGAGCGTCAGGAAGTGACCCGCCGTCGGTTCGGGAGAGGTCTCCTCCGTCACGGGATGCTGCCGCAGTATGGCGAGGCCGGGTGCGGGGGATCCCGTTCTGACCAGCATCTCCGCCAGCAGTGCCGCAGCGAGGACGCGATTGTCGTGATCGCCCAGCCGTTCGAACTCGGCCAGGGCGGGCCGCAGGGCGCCGACGGCCTGCTCGAAGTGGCCCATGCTGCGCAGCACCTGAGCGTGCGCGAGCCGGGCGCGGCCCGCGTCGACATCGAGCCGGGCTATCAAGTCCCGGTAGTAGCGGTCGGCCGTGTCGTTCGCGTACAGGGCCGCGGCCCGTTCCGCCGCCAGGCGCAGGTACTCGGCCGCGCGGGCGTCGTCCGCGCGCGCGAAATGGGAGGCGAGTGTGTCGACGGCGTCGGGGCGGCGCCGGCGCACCGCCTGAGCGAAGGCGCCGTGCAGGTGCCTGCGGCGGATGGCGGACAGCCGCTCGTAGCAGGTGAGGCGGACCAACGGGTGCCGGAAGGCGATGCCCGTCTCATGCCGTCCGGTCACGACGACGGTCCGCTCCTCGATGAGTGCGGCGCCGATGGCCTCGTCCAGAGCCGCGATCGCCGCAGCCCCGGAAAGGGGCGGGTGCAAACCGTCGGCGGCCACGTCGAGCAGCTCGGACAGTGCCGTCTCGGCCCCGCCGACGGACAGCGCCTCCACCACGCGGCGCGTGTTCCCGTCGAGACGGGCGAGCTTCTCCGCCACCAACTGCCGCACCCCGTCCGGCGCCATGTCCTCAGGGCCGTCGACGCCCAGGTTCCGGGCGAGTTCGCTCGCGAACAGCGGGTTGCCCAGAGACAGTTCCCACACCCGGGCCAACCGGTCCGCGGCGGCAGCCCCGGCCGCGTCGCCCACCGCGGGTGCGGCATCGCGCGCCACCGCCAGGCACGCCTCCCGGTCGAGGCGCTGGACGGTCTCGTGCACGACCTGTGGCTGCCGCAGCAGAGCGGTGAGATCCCCGACCCGAGGACCGGAGTCGGCGAGCTCCTCGGCCCGGTACGTCACCAGGACGCGCAACGGGAATCCGGGACGGGAGGCGTGGCGTGCCAGGTGGCTCAGCAGTCGGTACGAACCGGAGTCCGCAGCGTGCAGATCGTCCAGGACCAACAACACCGGTTGAACGGCGGCGAGTTCGGCGAGCAGGCCGGCCGTCGCGCCGAACAGTCGGTCGCGTTCCTCCTCCGGGCTGCGGTCGCCGAAGGACCGCACCTGACCCAGCGACGGCAGGAAGGCCGCCAGTTCCGGATACTCCGAGCCCACGCGGGCGCGTTCGGTCACGTCCCGTTCGGCCAGCCAGCCGTCTAGCGCCTCCGCGAAGACGCCGTAGGGGGTGTGCCCCTCCGCGTCGTGGCCGGCGCCCCACAGCACGGCCGATCCGGAGGCGGCGGCGAGCCGGGCGGTCTCGGCCACCAGCCGGGTCTTTCCCACCCCGGCCTCGCCCGTCAGTATGCGTACCGGCGCACCGTCGGTGGCGAGCAGCCGGTGCAGCAGCTCGTCCCGGCCGCGCAACGGGGCCACGTCCGGGCTCTGCAGCGGCGCGGGCAGGGCCACTCGGGCCGGCCCCGGTTTACGCGTGGTGGCCAGGGCGAGCCGGTGCAGACGCTCCGTCTCCGGACCGGGCGCGACGCCCAGGTCGGCCGCGAGTGCCTCACGGCACAGGTGGTACTGGCCGACCGCACGCCGTCGCAGACCTTGGCGTATGTAGGCGTCGATCAGGATCCGGTGCGCCGCTTCCTCGGCCGGGCTGGATCGCAGAAGCAGCTCCGCTGCCGCAGTCGCCTCCGGGATCGCGCCCCGCTCCAGGTGTGCCGAAGCCAGTGCCAGGCGCATCTCGTCTCTCAATGCGGTGAGCCGTGCCCGACGCGACTCCGCCAACGGAAGGTAACGGTCCTCCGGCAACAGCTCGCCCGTGAACAGGCCCAGAGCGTCGTTCAGGGCGCCGGGGGCTTGCGAAGCCAGTGCGGACTCGGCGGTCTCCTCGGCATGGTCCGTGTCGACCCATACGGTGGCCGGGTCGAGCGAGAGCATCGCCCCGTCCGACACGAGGTACGACGAGGCGGCGCGAGGGGCCAGTTCGGGCTCCAGCGCGCGCCTCGCGGCGTGCAGCGCGACACGGAGATTGCCGGCCGCCGCGTGCGGATCGGTGTCCGGCCAGCACAGGTCCATGATCTGCTCACGGTGCAGCCGATGGCCCGGCGTCAGAGCGAGCAGTTTGACCAGAGTCTGGGCCGTCAGCCGCGGCCATCGCCCGGCCGGCTCGGGAAAACCGTCACGCGATACCCGGAAACGGCCGAAAAGGTGCAGACGCAGCAAAGGGGCGACGCGGTGACCGGTGGTGGGGGGTGTTTGCTGCGTGTTCATGGGGGTGCCACTTTAGTCGAGCAGCCTGAGTTCGCCGGGCCCGGGGCGCGATGCCGGGCAGCAGCCTCGGCCCCCGTGAGGCCTCCGCGATCTGCCCTTTCCTGTCGGCCGCCCACCGTGCGGCGACCGGGCGGGCGCGGACCGGCCCGAGCCGGATCACGCCGCCGTGGCCGGTCGGATCAGGGGGTGACCATG
This sequence comes from Streptomyces sp. NPDC096323, assembly GCF_040302845.1. Classification (NCBI taxonomy): domain Bacteria; kingdom Bacillati; phylum Actinomycetota; class Actinomycetes; order Kitasatosporales; family Streptomycetaceae; genus Streptomyces; species Streptomyces sp. NPDC096323. Next base: position 825 of record NZ_JBEOSI010000013.1, on the reverse strand, counting down.
GGGAAGTCCGGGTCCGGGGCACTGAGGTGGCCGAGGAGCTCGGTGATCTTCGCCGCGTCCCCGGTGATGGTGGCGCGGCCGGCAAGTTCCGACGGGGGGAGGCCGCCCAGCAGGACGGCACGCAGCGCGGCCTCGTCCAGAGCCAACTCGACGTCGGGGGAGGAGACGGCCGGTCCGGTCCCGGCGATGTGGGTGAGCACGCCGTTGTGCAGCCGCAGGGTGAGGGGCTCCCCGCCCGTCACGTTCCAGCGCACGGTGATGTCCGCGTCCCAGCTGCGAGGACCGTCGACCCGGATGGACAGAGCGTCGAAGAGCTGGTCCAGCGTCAGCGCGCGGAGGAGGTCCGCCGACGCGGCGTGGCCGGCGACCAGCCGGCTCTGCCGCCACAGGCTCGGATTGGCGGTGGGCGGGCAGTCCTGCGCCAGGAATCCGTAGGCATCGAGATCCCATACGGCCGTCCCGTCCGTCGTACTGACCTCATCGCTCTCCGCCGTTCCCATGAACCCGCGCCGGGCGTCGTCCATGTCCTGGGTGTCATCGAACGGGAATCGCTTCGTGACGCCTCGGCCGCCACCCTTGGGTCGCCAGGGTTGCAAGTCCCGGCAGACCCGCGCGGGGTGAGGGAGCCTGAGCCTCTCGATCAAGCGGACGGCGGCAGGCACGGGAGTTCGTGCCTGCCGCCGGTGCGCCGGTTCGTGCCGACGGGTGTCAGTCGAGCCGCGCTAAGGGTTGTCCCGCAATTCCTGGTGGATCAGCGCGCGGCGTCAGATGCGGTGCATCGCAAGGCGGAGAGGCGCCCGCATACTGGATGTATTCGGGCGTTTC
>NZ_JBEOSI010000012.1:262787-268049 GCF_040302845.1 Streptomyces sp. NPDC096323 | reverse complement strand
CGCCCGGTTACATTCCGAACCCGGAAGCTAAGCCTTTCAGCGCCGATGGTACTGCAGGGGGGACCCTGTGGGAGAGTAGGACGCCGCCGAACAATTATTGTAGAAAGCCCCGTGCCCTTGTGGCACGGGGCTTTTCTGCGTTCCGGACCCGCGTTCGCCGGCCTACCGCGGTGGGCGCGCGTGGCTCGCCCAGAGGGTCGGTGGGACTCGGAACACCGCTGGTGGGCCGCGTCGGTGACGGTGCGACAGGCGGTTTTGCACACCCCTCGATTCAGGGTATGCTTTAGCTCGTTGCCGCAGGGCAGCAAGGCCCCAATAGCTCAGTCGGTAGAGCGTCTCCATGGTAAGGAGAAGGTCTGCGGTTCGATTCCGCATTGGGGCTCAGACAGACGAAAGGCCCCCGCCAATGGCGGGGGCCTTTCGCGTATCCGGAGGTGATCCGGCCTTGCCCGGAACCGGCAGGGTTTATCCAGCGGCCTGGGGCTCGGGGACGCGCATCGCGAGGATGGCCATGTCGTCCGAGGCCGGCTCGGCGGCGAAGCGCTCGACGGCCCGCAGAATGCGTGCCGCCACCGCACCCGCCGTCAGGCCCGTGCAGTTGGCCAGCACGTCCGCCAGACCGTCGTCACCGAGCATGCGGGTGCCTTCCCGGCGTTCGGTTACACCGTCGGTCACACACAGCAGGACGTCGCCCGGGTCCAGGGTGACCGTCTGCTCGTACAGCTCCAGGTCCTCGATGACGCCCAGCAGGGGCTGCGGTTCCGCCGCCGCCTCGACCGTGCCGTCCTGGCGCAGGCGCAGCGGCAGCGGGTGGCCGGCGCAGACCACCTTCAGGACGGCGCTGCCGTCCTCCTGGGGCCACAACTCGCCGTACAGAAGGGTCAGGAAGCGACTGCGGGCGCCCTCGTCGAGGATCGCGGCGTTGAGCCGCTCCAGGACGGCAGGGCCGCCGAAGCCCTCGCGGGCGAGCAGGCGCAGGGCGTGCCGGGCCAGACCCGTCACGGCCGCGGCCTCGGGACCCGTACCGCAGACGTCGCCGATGGCGAAGCCGTAAGCGCCGTCACGGATCGGGAAGACGTCGTAGAAGTCGCCGCCCACCTCGTTGCCCTCACCGGCTGCCCGGTAGATGACCTCGATCTCGACGTTGGGGACGTCGGGCAGGCCCGGCGGCAGCAGGCTGCGCTGGAGGGACTGGCTGATCGCCATGCGCTCCGAATAGAGACGGGCGTTGTCCAGAGCCAAAGCTGCCCTGCGTGACAGGTCCTCGGCCAGTTCCAGGATCTCCTGGCGGAAGTGGTCGTCGGACGGTTTGCCGAGCGTGAGCATCCCGATGACCCGGTTACGGGCGACGAGCGGGAGGACCACCGTCTCCCCGCCCACCGCGGCCGCGGTGGCCAGTGTCGTACGGATGCCTGCGCCGAGCCCGCCGGGGTCACCGAGGCCGATGGTGCGCATCGACGTGCGCAGGGCCGCCTCGTGGGCGGCCTCGGACGGTGCGGACCAGACACGTGCGCCGGGCGTCGGCACCGGGTCCGGCGGGGCGATCTTGGAGAGCAGGGCCTTGAGGCCGTCGATGCGGTCCTCGTCCTCGTGCAGTACGTACGAGAGGTAGGGGTCCGAGGACTGGTCGGCGATCGTGTAGACGGCGCACCACGTCGCCAGGGTGGGAACGGTCATCTGCGCCATCAGGGCCAGCGTCTGGTCCCGGTCGAGCGTGCCTGCCAGCAGGTCGGAGGCCTCGACCAGGAAGGAGAGCGAGCCGCGGCGCAGACGCTCCAGTTCCCCCAGGCGGGCGGACTCGACGGCCAGGGCGATGCGGTCGGCGGCGAACTGGAGGCGCAGGGCCTCCTCGTTCGAGTATCGCCCGGCGGCCTCGGCCGCGACCCCCAGGGAGCCCGTGAGCCGTCCCTCGACCTTCAGCGGGACGGTCACCACGGAGCGCATGCCCGTGTCACTGAGCAGCGGAACCGCACCGGGGACCGCCTCCAGGTCCTCATGGACGGCGGGCATCCGCGCGGAGCCGTACCGTCCGGTGCCCGCCTCGACGGGGACGCGCGCGAAGCGCTGGCGGGCCGAGGGCAGGCCGGTCGTGGCCCGTACCTCCAGTTCCGTCTCGTCGTCCGTCGCCAGGAGCAGGAAGGCCGCGTCGGCGTCGAGCATGTCGCGGGCCCGCTCGACGGTGCGCTGGAGCAGCCCGTCGAGGTCGTCGGGGGCGGGCGAGCCGATGAAGACCTCGAAGGGGTCCGTCGTGCGGCTCTCGGTGTTCGCGTCCGAGACCGGAGTACGTACCGGCGACTGGAGCACGGCCCGCTCGTAGTCGCGCACCAGCAGGCACACCGTCGAGGGTTCGCCCTCTGTGTCCCGCACGCGCAGGTGCGAGCCGTAGACCTGGATCGTGCGGCCGTCGGCGGCACGGATGCCGTAGCTGCCCTCCCAGCGCGAGAGGCGCAGCGCGTCGGCGATGCCGGTGTTGGTGCCCGGGGTCTGCGGCCAGGCGGTGAAGTCGGTGAACTGTTTGCCGGTGACCTGGTCGGCCGTGTGCCCGAACAGGTACGAGGCGTCGTCGTTCCACGCTGCGATGGATCCCGTGCTGTCGATCTGGACGACGGCGACCCTGACCCGTTCGTCGGTGACGGGGAGCAGGGCGACGGGGAGCAGCGGGCCGGCGGAGCGGATGCCCACCGGCCGGGCGGGGAGATCGAGCTGGAACCAGACATGTTTCTGGGTGGGGGAGTACTCGACGCCCCAGCGGGAGGCGAGCGCCGCGCACAGGAGGAGCCCGCGGCCGCCCTCCCGGTCGGGGCCGGCGATGTCCAGGCCGGCGGACTGGAGCGGGATCTCCCGTTCCGGATAGTGGTCGGAGACCTCGACCCGGACACCGTCCTCGGTGCGCAGGCACAGCACGTCAGCCGCGGTGCCCGCATGGACCACCGCGTTCGTGACGAGCTCGCTGGTGAGGACGACGGCGTCGTCGACGACATCGGTGTATCCCCACCCCTGGAGGGTGTCCCGGACGAAGGCGCGGGCCGTCGCGACGGAGCGCCCGACCGGGTCGAACGTGGCAGCCGCGCGCGCCGTGATCACAGCACTCCCCATATGGTGTCTCGTCGCTTCCCCGAGTCCTGTGCCCGTTTCTCGCCGCTTCGATTCGCCTGCCAGGCTAGACGCTCCGTGCAGGTGCCGGATACACGAGGGCCGGGTTCGGGCACGGACGGGCAGGAACAGGCCGGTGAACGGACAAGTGTGGGCTTCCGCCGGGAGGGATGGGGGACAACCATGGGAGGTTCCACCCCGACCACTTCCGGCCTGGTACGTTTCAACGATTTGACGTCCGCATGGTCACCCGTCGACGGTGGGCTGTGGCGGTGAGCCATACAGGATCTGGGCAAGCTCTCGGACAAGGCCCGAGCGATTCGGTCAAACCCCTGCGGGAGGGACACGGTGGAGTCTGACGTGGCGGCGCGGGGAAAAGGTACGCGCAGTGGAGGCGGACAGTCCGTGAAGAAGCAGCGCAATGGAACCGTCGAAGTCGACGCCGCGGCACTCAACAGACTGCTGTCGGGTCTGGTGGCCATGCGCGACGGGAATTTCCGCAGGCGTGTGACCGTCTCCGGCGACGGTGTCATGGCGGAGCTCGCGGCGGTCTTCAACGAGGTCGCCGACCGCAACGTGCATCTCACGGGTGAGCTCGCGCGCGTACGGCGCGTGGTCGGCCGGGAGGGCAAGCTCACCGAGCGGCTGGAGACGGGGGCCTGCGAGGGCTCCTGGGCCGCCGCGATCGACGCGTCCAACGAACTGGTCGATGATCTCGCGCGTCCCGTCTCGGAGGTCGGGCGGGTGCTGTCGGCGGTGGCCGACGGCGATCTCGAGCAGCGGATGGAACTGCGTTCGCACACGGCGGACGAGACGGCACGGCCGCTGCGCGGCGAGTTCCTGAAGGTCGCCCGTACGGTCAACAACCTCGTCGACCAGCTGTCCGCGTTCACCGAGCAGGTGACGCGGGTCGCGGTCGAGGTGGGCACCGAGGGCAAGCTGGGTGGTCAGGCCCAGGTGCGCGGCATGTCCGGGTCCTGGAAGGACCTCACGGACTCCGTGAACACCATGGCGTACCGGCTGACCGCGCAGGTGCGTGACATCGCCCTGGTGACGACGGCCGTGGCCAAGGGCGATCTGTCGCGGAAGGTCACCGTCCATGTGGCCGGTGAGATGCTCCAGCTGAAGAACACCGTCAACACGATGGTCGATCAGCTGTCCTCGTTCTCCTCGGAGGTGACCCGGGTCGCCCGCGAGGTGGGCACCGAGGGGGAGCTGGGCGGCCAGGCCACAGTGCCGGGCGTGGCCGGCGTGTGGAAGGACCTCACGGACTCCGTCAACACGATGGCCGGCAACCTCACCTCCCAGGTGCGCGGCATCGCGGAGGTGACGACGGCGGTCGCCAACGGCGATCTGTCGCAGAAGGTCCGGGTGAGCGCCCGAGGCGAGGTCGCGCAGCTCGCCGAGACGATCAACCAGATGACGGAGACGCTGCGTACCTTCGCGGACGAGGTCACCCGCGTGGCCAGCGAGGTCGGCGGCGAGGGGCTGCTCGGCGGCCAGGCGCAGGTGCCGGGTGCCGCGGGCACGTGGAAGGACCTCACCGACTCGGTGAACACCGTCTTCCGGAACCTGACGACCCAGGTGCGTGACATCGCGCAGGTGACGACGGCGGTCGCCAGCGGAGACATGTCGCAGAAGGTCACCGTCGACGTGGCCGGCGAGATGCTGGAGCTGAAGAACACCGTCAACACGATGGTCGACCAGCTTCAGTCCTTCGGTTCGGAAGTGACCCGGGTTGCCCGGGAGGTCGGCGTCGAGGGCCGGCTGGGCGGCCAGGCCGAGGTGCCGGGCGCTGCGGGCACCTGGAAGGACCTCACGGACTCCGTCAACACGGCGTTCCGGAACCTGACGGGGCAGGTCCGCGACATCGCGCAGGTGACGACCGCGGTCGCCAACGGCGACCTGTCGCAGAAGGTCACCGTCGACGTCGCCGGCGAGATGCTGGAGCTGAAGAACACCGTCAACACGATGGTCGCGCAGTTGTCCGCGTTCGCGGAGCAGGTGACCCGGGTGGCGCGTGACGTGGGCACGGAGGGCCGCCTCGGCGGTCAGGCGCGTGTCGACGGCGTCTCCGGTACATGGAAGGAGCTCACCGACTCCGTCAACTTCATGGCGGGGAACCTGACCTCCCAGGTGCGCCAGATCGCGCAGGTGACCACGGCGGTG